>JBKBPM010000001.1:0-676114 GCA_046293175.1 Minisyncoccia bacterium
CCCAACCTCTTTAGCAAGCTTATTTCAAACTAACCACCAAAGCCTTCGTAGAAGGCATGACGTTCACCCGACTAGGGTGAACCAAAGCCACCGGACCTAAGTCCGGTGGTTGTTTACTGAGATTATGAAGGTGGTGATAGTAAAAACTTATGTTGGTCAGACTACCGTAAGGGGATAGGTCCCGCTTACAGCGGCTGTCCACTCATTGGATATATTGTTTCGTTTTCACTCACAATATCTCTCAATGAGTCTTGCGAAACGGGACCCCAACCCCATTTCTCACGCCAACATTTTCTTATTATTTAGTGAAGGTTGCTAGTTTGCCGGTTTGGTGTAGTGTAGTGAGGCCAAGGGTGGTGGTTTAGAAGTAGCCACTGCAACAAGATTCCTTCGGGACGCTTGGCATGGGGAGGGTTTAATTAGGTAATCGCGGGGTTGCAAAGCCAACAAAAGCCGGTGAGTAGCCGGTACAATGGCAGCCTAATCAACGCGGTGAATGGTGATCCTCGGGACCGGCTCTCCCCATAAGTTATTTTGACAGGATGTTGTACGGCATCTGTGTTCCGGCTCCCCTCAATGCATAAAGGAGGGAACATGGGGCATTGTTGCGACATACATATGTTCTTCAGTCACGGGGAAGTGATCAAAGAACTCCCTTACCAACAGACTGCAATTTCCGCAGACAGGTAAGGCCTGTCGAGCACCTGGCGTGGTAGCTGAGGTTTGAGCATCTTGTACGGGTTGTGCTCACCTTGCTCCGTCAGGTGCTTTTTCATTTGGTACAATAAGAGTCATGATACAACTCGAGGGTGTTCGCATGTGGGCGTTTTGGCGACGAGTACAGTATGGTACTGGCTATTTTTTGACGCTTACTGGTATTATCCTTGGAGTCTACTTTTTATTTTTCTACCAAGCGCCAACTTGTTTTGATATGAAGATGAATGGTGAGGAGCTGGCTGTCGACTGTGGCGGTTCTTGTACCCGTATCTGTGCCTTTACGGTGCGACCGCCGAAGGTGTTGTGGGCAAAGAGTTTTCCCGCCAATATTGGCCAGTTTAATGCAGTTGGCTATGTCGAGAATAGTAATGATCTTGCCGGTACGCCAGAGCTCCGGTACACCTTTACCCTCAAAGATGAAGGAGGGATTATCACCACCAAATCTGGTACCACCATCCTCCCACCAGACAGTAGCTATCCAGTTTTTGAAGGCCGAATTGACACCGGTGGAAGAACTCCGACGGAGACAATATTAACCCTCGAACCAGCCGACCTTTGGCTCCCGTATGCGTATGGTCGGGCACAGTTCCGAACTAGTGATTTAGCGCTTTCAGGCGCAGACGCCCGTCCTCGTCTCGGTGCCCGGATTGAGAATAATGAACTGACAGCCGCTGAAGATATTGAGGTGGTGGCCACTATCTTCGATGCGCGCGGCAATCCGCTCACGGCCTCACAGACGTATATTCCGCTCCTTGAGGGGCGTAGTAGCAAGGAGGTAACCTTTACTTGGCCACGACCAATTGCGAAGACGCTCCGTAGTTGTGAAGTACCAACTGATGTGGTGGTCGCAATTGACCTCTCAGGAAGTATGAATAATGACGGATCCAATCCACCTGAGCCGGTGACTTCAGTTCTCAAGGCAGCGGAATCGTTTGTGGGTCAGCTTCGAAGTGCGGACCGGGTCAGTGTGGTGACTTTTGCGACGGTTGCTCGGATTGATTTACCTTTGACACTCGATACTACAGTGGCCAAGGAAGAGATAAAAAGTCTTGTCATTGACCCCAAAGAAGAGGTGGGTAGTACCAATACCGGAGACGCTTTGGTAAAAGCGCAAACTGAACTCAATTCGACTCGCCATAATCCAGACGCCCGCAGTGTTGTGGTACTGTTGACCGACGGTCTTGCAACCGCTCCAGATGAAGAGCCAGAGGCCTTTGCGATTGATGCCGCCGCCAAGCTTCGTACCGATGAGATAAGCGTCTTTACTATTGGACTGGGGGCATCGGTGAACATGGACTTCCTTCGTCAGGTAGCAACGACACCAGAGCAGGCCTATCAGGCGGCGAATACCGGAACACTCGCGAGTATCTATAGTTCGATCACTGCCGCGATTTGTGAAGATGGGGCGGCTCGTATTGATGTGATACCCAAGACCAAGAACAACTTCGCCCCACTAGAGAACGCCAGATAATCCGCATCTTCTTTGTTGTCTTCGACAAAGAAACATTCAACGTACATTTAAGTACGCCTCATATTTCTTTGTCTCGACGCCGCGAATCTGCATGATTATCTGGCGTTCTTATGAGTCAGTACAGTGTCTGATTCTTGAACCGAGTCCTGTGAATGCGTCTTAAACATACTTCTGGTCATAAAACCGCATGATTATCTGCCTGTTTGGAGAGCGGGTTAAGACCTGATGAACGTTAGACTTGCGGCATAAAGCGTAGCTGATAGACTGATACGACTATGCACGGGTTGCGGGTATTTTTTCGGTCGTTTGACACGCTTTTGTTTGGGGCGATGTTGTTTTTGACCGCCCTGGGGCTTGTAACGATGTATTCGTACCAAGGCGAAAATGTATACTTCAACCGCCAACTCATTTGGATTGGTGTTGCTTTGGGCGCTTTTCTGGTTGCTTTTATTCCGGACTATCGATTTTTGCGAACGGGGAATACCACTTTCTTTCTGTATGTCACCATAGTGGCACTCCTTATCCTTGTACTCTTTATTGGTGAAGTAACCCTTGGTGCGCAGAGTCGGTTCAATCTCGGGTTCTTTTCACTGCAGCCAGCCGACCCAGCTAAGCTCGTCTTAATCATTGTGCTTGCTAAGTACTTCGCGAAGCGACACGAGCATATCGGTGACGTACGACATATCATTATTTCTGCCGTCTACGCCTTTTTGATTTTTGGCCTCGTGTTTATCCAGCCTGACTTTGGATCGGCGATCATTCTCTTCTTTATTTGGGCGGGAATGATCCTCGTAGCTGGTATCAAGTTCCGCCATCTCCTCGTTGTGGGGACACTTGGTGCATTATCATTTCTTGTCATGTGGCAGTTTGTGTTTATGGACTACCAAAAGGCACGTATCATGACTTTTCTTAACCCGCTTGCTGATATTCAGGGAGCAGGATACAACGCGTACCAGTCCACAGTCGCCGTAGGCTCGGGACAGCTTTTTGGAAAAGGTATTGGCTACGGTACACAGTCCAAGCTCCAGTTTTTGCCAGAGTATGAGACTGACTTTATTTTTGCTGCGTTTGCCGAAGAGTGGGGGCTCTTAGGAGTGCTCATGTTGTTTGGGTCTTTTGGTGTTGTGATTTGGCGACTAATGGTTCATGCCGTCATGGGTGCAACAAATTTTGAGACACTATTTGCGACTGGGGTAGCCGTCTTGTTTACGGCACACTTCTTTGTTCATATTGGGATGAATATTGGACTCCTTCCCGTGACGGGTACAACGGTGCCGTTTCTCTCATACGGCGGATCGCACCTCCTCACTGAGTTTGTTGCGGTCGGGATGGTGATGGCAATGCGTCGTAACGCTACCAACAAAAAAGCCACCCAACAAAGTACAGAGGATGCTTTTTTGGTCAATTAAAGTTGCTTACACAGGCGTCACTTGTTCATTGAGAACTGGTGGTGGGGGAGTTTTGGTAAGTGAGAGAATATTATAGGTGGTGATAGCACCAGCTATAACCACAAGGAGTAATAAGAAAACATTGGCCTGACGTTCGGTTTTTACGATGCCCCATGCGATTAGTTTGCGCGCAAAGCCGGTTGATGCACGAGTTGGTGCCCGTCTCGTAATTGACTCATCTTGAAATTGTATTTGTCCCATATGCAGTAATGATATTGTTATTGTACGCTTCAACGCGGTAAGAAGTTGCTATTTTTATCCCCATAATCCAAAACGACTAATTTTAGCTCATCATTTGTTTTGTATACTTAAATCATATGAAATTATCACCCGTACCAAACCGTGGTTTTACCTTGATTGAATTGATGGTAGTCATCACGATTGTTGGTTTACTTGCGACCACTATTTTAGCTTCCATGCAGAGTTCACGGGTTGCCGCTCGGGATGCGCAGCGCGTGCAAGAAGCGAGACAATTAGTAACGGCTTTAGAGTTATACCGTAATCAAAACGGTCGCTATCCTTGCTCGGGTGGGTCACTGCTTTGTGCGGCCGGTTCCGCTGGCGGTGCTGCAGAGGCAACACTAAAGAATATGACTGATACGTATGCTGGTATGGCAGCGACTCTTCGCTCCGGTCTCAATTTTCAGCCGGGCAGAGATATTACAAATGCGACAGCAATTCGCTACCGAGTACGCAGTGGTAGTGGTAACAGTAACGACAACACTGATCCAATGTCTTATACGATTGTGGTATTCCTTGAAAAGCAAAATACCTACTGCCAAATTAATGTTGGTAGCGGCCATGCTGCCTATAGTTACAGCCCTTGTCCACTTTCTGCCATCTAGATAGTGTTGTAGACAGTAATTGTTTTGGTTGTCATAGCTTCTGTTGTGCGGTCTTTAAGTGCGGCAGCGATGTTGTTTTTTAATGTTGATGCTAGTTTGGTGTCGGTGAGGATACTCGATAATGCACCAGCGAGCGCTGGGCTGTTGTCTCTTGGTACCAAGAGCCCACTTTTGCGATCGGAAACAATATCAGTAATCCCACCAACATTAGTGGCGACAATCGGTAGTTGAGCCAAACCTGCTTCATGAAGAACGTATCCATATGATTCTGATTTTGAAGCCAAGACAAATATATCAAACGCTTTAAGGAAACGGGCTGCTTCGTGGAGGCTCCCAACCACAAAAATATGCTCAGACATACCACGGTCTTTGACCCATGCTTCCAGATTGTCTCGCAGTTGGCCATCGCCGATACAGATGAGACGTAGGTTTGGATTAGTAGCAGTGAGGCTACGTACAGCTTCAAAAAGCACTTGGTGACGTTTGATCGGATGGAGTTCTGCAACACAGACAAGCCATGGATCGTTTTGGTAGGGGAGAAGTACCGGGAAAAAATCGACAATCTTCTCACGAGCTTCGGCCCGTGAGAACATGACACCGATACTGCGTCCAGGGTTAATCACAGACATTTTTTTATGTACTCCTGGCCAATTCATCTCTCGCATCATGCCAGATGAGACTGCGATAGTATGGTGTGAGAGAACGACGGAGGCATAATGGATACCTTTGATGAGGAAACGTTGCCAGAAGGGCCTGTCTTCATTAAAAGCCCACCCATGAGCGGTAAAAACAATACGTGGGACTAACGCCAAACGTCCAACCAAAGCTCCCATAGCGCCAGCCTTTGAACTATTAAGATGAAGCACGTCTGGTTTTTCGGTACGGAAAATGGTGTAGAGCTCGCGCGCGAGAAAAAGCTCTTGTTTGACATGAACATCGCGCGCGAGGCTTTTGATAGTAATGGTACGAATACCTGCATGATGAAGCATCTCGACGAGCGTACCATTACCACCAAGAGCGACCACAGGTTCAAATTCATTGCGATTGAGGGTGGTCGCAAGATCGTAGACGTAACGTTGCGCCCCACCCCAATTTGACTTGGTAATAAGGAACAGTATTTTTTTAGGTTGCGAGGCAGACATATAGTTAGTTAGAACGGTTTTCCAGTCGAAGAATAAGTGATTCTATGAAGTAAAATAAGGCTATTATCGGTTTTATCGGCGTAATCATGGGGTATAACCAAGCATACCGCATTTTGGATACAGAAGCGACTAAGGCTTGCTAGTCTAGTATCCTCTGGTACCATAGGAGCACTTATGGGAGAACGTACTCGGGAGCTCACCATTCTCATTATTGGTGACAGTATTGCTTTTTTGAGTGCGCTTTGGCTGACGCTATTAGTGCGATATTTGGACTGGCCAGCTAGGGATTTGCTCGCAAGTCACTTTGGTCCATTTCTCCTCCTGTCTGGACTGTGGCTGTTTATTTTCTACATTGGCGGTCTTTACGACAAACACACCACCATTCTCAAAACGTTTTTGTTTAGTCGGATTTTAAACACACAGGTAGTCAATATCATCTTAGCGTTTTTCCTTTTTCTCATTATTCCATTTGGTATTGCGCCAAAGACCAACCTGGTCATTTATCTCTTTATCTCAGTAGGGTTGATTACTTATTGGCGTATGTATCTGTATCCGCGCTTTGCGCCGATTGCCCACAAGCGCGCCATACTCTTGGCCGACGGGGACGAAGCGATTGAGCTCGTCGACGAAGTAAATAACAATGACCGCTACTCCTATTCCTTTGTGCGTTTGATTGATAGCCAAACGGCACTAAAAACACCAGATTTCAAAGAAAAACTACTTGCTCTCATTGAAAAAGAGCGGATTGATATTATTGTGGCCGACCCACATAGTCCCTATCTCGAACAAGTGTTGCCGGAGTTGTTTGATAAGGCGTTTATAGATTTTGATTTTACCTTCCTCGATTTCTATAAAGTGTATGAAGACACGTTTGATCGTGTGCCACTCTCGGCGTTGCGATACGATTGGTTTTTAGCGCATGTCTCACAATCACGGAGTCTCGTGTATGATGTATCAAAACGTCTCATTGATCTGGTGACCTGTCTTATTCTAGGAATTGGTTTTCTTATCCTCTTGCCCTTTGTGTATCTTGCCATGCGCATTGAAGGTCCCGGCCCGTTCTTCATTACCCAAGACAGAATTGGGCAATACAATCGACCAGTGAAGGTGCATAAAATTCGCACCATGACGAAAAATCTCGCTGGTAGTGGTACCTGGACCGGGGAAGATGCTAAGCAAAATAATGTGGTGACAAAAGTCGGGGCGATTTTGCGCAAGCTCAGTATTGACGAGATTCCACAGATTTGGGCAATCATCCGTGGCGATATGTCACTCATTGGTCCGCGTAATGATACCGCTGGTCTTGGTGAGCGTCTCGCGAGTGAAATCCCATACTACAAAATCCGCTACTTCGTAAAGCCGGGAGTGACCGGTTGGGCGCAGACCAATCAGCGCTATATTCCAGGGAATATCAGTCCGCAATCAATTGAGGAATCTCGGATTCGCTTTTCTTATGACTTGTACTACCTCAAGAACCGATCATTCTGGCTTGATATGGCGATTTTCCTCCGGACGATTAAGACGGTTTTGTCGCGGTTTGGAGTGTCCGTATATTTTCCACGTAATAAATTTAAATAATAGTAGGTGGCTCAATAAACAGAGTTGGAAATGGCACCAAAAAAACGCCCGCGGAAGGCGCATTTTGGTGGGTGGACCAAAATTAATTATAGTCGCTACGCTCATTAATTTCGGCCACATTCGCCATTGTTGGGCTAAAGCTCTTTGTGGCTCATGTTACTTTTCTTTATCTTCTAATGTTATACTCTTGAACATATGAAACAAACGGTTTTTATTGTTGGTGGTGCTGGGTACATCGGTGAGATGCTCTGTGATCAGATGAGTAAGCGTGACGATGTTGCAGCGATTGTAGCGTTGGACAAAGAGCCGCAGTCAGAGTTTTCAAAATCAATTCCCAAAGTTACCTATATACAGCACAACATGGCTGATGACGGCTGGCAGGAACAAGTAGCAGCTCATAACCCGACTACGGTCGTACATACTGCATGGCAGATTCGTGCTATGTACGGTCAGGCACAAGAAGAGTGGCGTTGGAATGTCGAAGGATCTGACAAAATCTTCCAGTTCGCGATGACGACCGACTCGGTAGAAAAGCTCATTTATTTTTCTACCGCTTCTTCATACAGTGCACGCTCTAACAACACGATCGAGCATCGATTTACTGAACTCGAAGGGTTTCGTGATGACGACTACATTTATGCCAAAGAAAAGAAGGTTACCGAAGAGCGTCTTAAGACCTTGTTTGATGAGCGCAAGGCAGCGGGGAAGCCAGTGCCGCAGGTCTTTGTGGTACGACCAGCGGCAATTACTGGTCCACGTGGTCGCTATATGCGCAACCGTTTTGGTCTCCAGTCTGCGCTCCAAGGTAACCTCAAGGGAGGCTTTGCGTATAAGCTCGTAACGTCACTCACCGCGTTTGTGCCAGCCACGAAGCTTTGGGCACGTCAGTTCATCCATGAAGATGATGTGAATGATATCGTGATGAAGTTCACCTTCGAACCATTCAGTCAGGATTATGTGGTGTTCAACATTACACCTGACAGCGAACCGGTATTAGCCAAAGATATGGCTGCAGCAGTTGGGAAGCGTATCTTGCCTATACATCCCTGGATGGCCCGGATTGCCTTCTTTTTCTTTTGGCACGCAACACGGGGTAAGGTACCAACTTGTCCCGGATCATGGCGGTTCTACTCGTATCCGGTGGTGATGAGTGGCGCCAAGCTCGCGACGGTGTACGAGTGTAAGTACACCAGTAAAGATGCGTTTCAGTACACTGACGGTCGGTACGAATCATACGTGCCTGAGACGCTCCGTCGCCCGAAGCCAAAACAGTAGGTTATGCGGAAAATTGTCACTGCAGCTTTTTGTTCTGTGGCAAATCAACCGTGGTGGGTGAGGTTGGGTATGGTGGGGACCCATATCGGTTGGATTGGTGCCGCCTACCTCGCGTATCATGCCAATGATATGCCGCTTATGTTAATTGCGATTGGCACGATACTATTCTCGTGTACGTTTCACCTGACCGGACGTCGTGGTTTTGAGATTATCGACACTGCCTACGCGGCTCTTTATATAGGCCTTGGCCCGTTGCTCCTTAGTGTAGCTGGCGCATCTCTGAAAGAATGGTTGTTTGGTGGTGTTGTGACACTTGCTGCGCTCTTTTATCTATACGATATCGACCCATCGCCGATTGAGTGGTAAATGTCTGGCGTATGTACAGTGGCACGCTCTCTGGCATATCACCGCTTCACTCTTAACATTGCTTATCTACGGTATCTATTTAGATTATTGGCGCTTTTAAGTTGGTGTCAGGTCTCGCTGTAATTGTGGTATACTCACCTCCATATGATTATTGATGGACGAGCATTGGCGGGTGCAATCGTATCAGATTTACGAAAAGAAACCGCCGCTATGGCAGGATTGCCGCTCCTCACTGTTTTTACCTGTGCACCAAATTTTGAAACGAAGAAGTTTCTTGATCTCAAAACGAAGCGAGCAGCAGAGGCTGGTATCTCGGTCAGTGTGATTGAACTTCCGCCAAACGTTACGTTGGCTCAGGTGAACACCGCCATCAATCAAAGTCGAACTATTAGTGACGGTATCATTATCCAGTTTCCGTTTCCACACCTCACTACCAAAGACCTCATTGATTTACTACCAACCGAGCTCGATGTTGATGTTACGAATTATGATGGACAAGCCAAGGGATTATTGCCGCCAGTGGTAGGGGCGATTGCAGAAATCAGCCAAGCTCATACTATTGATTGGGTTGGGAAGTCGGTGGTGGTGGTGGGTAATGGGCGCCTGGTGGGCGCGCCTGCGGCTGCCTATGCTGTAACCCAAGGAGCGACGGTGACCGTGGTCACCAAAGACTCCAATAATCTTTCAGTGACTCATGACGCTGATATTATTATTCTCGGTGCTGGTTCGCCGGGACTCCTCACACCAGAGATGGTGAAAGACGGAGTTGTGGTATTTGATGCGGGAACTTCCGAAGAGGGAGGTATGCTCGTGGGCGATGCCCATCCTCTTGTGGCGAACAAAGCCAGTCTATTCACCCCAGTCCCTGGAGGAATAGGTCCGTTAACCATTGCCATACTCCTCAAAAACGTGCTCTATTTGGCCAAACAGCATAGAAAATAAAGCGCTTTTATGGTATAACAGCCATATTATTTTGTAAGGTTCAGGTATGGGCTCAAAAACAGACGCCAAAGACACTTCACCACAGGTGGAGGCTTTCATTAGAATTTTTCGCGCAGTTGTTGTGTTGGCGCTTGGTGTGCTTATTGGCTATTTCGTCTGGTACAACGCGACCACGCCCGATGCCAAGTTCCCCTTTAAGCTCGGGCTCGATCTCGCAGGTGGTAGTCACCTCGTTTATGAAGCGGACGTGAGTAAAATTGATCCCGCTGAAGTGCCAGAGCTCATGGCAGTGTTGCGCGATGTGATTGAACGTCGTATCAACGTCTTTGGTGTTTCAGAACCAATTATCCAGGTCGAAGAAAGTAGTTTTGCGGCCGAAGAGAAGCGTCACCGTCTTGTGGTTGAACTCCCGGGAGTCACCGATGTGGAAGCAGCGGTTACTGAAATTGGCCGTACACCACTCCTTGAATTTAAGCTCATGAATGCAGAGAAGGTAATTGCGGCTGAACAAGCCGAGAACCTTCGCCGCAGTGCTTCTGGAACCGGTGCCATCATTGGTAATGTTTCAGTAAATGGAGAATCGGTTGATTCATTAGACCCATACACCGATACTGGTCTCACTGGACGATACCTTGCCAGTGCTGCTCTGGAATTCGCTGGGGGACAGTCTGGACAGCTAGCAAACGAACCGTTAGTCGCTATTACGTTCACGGACGAAGGGGGTAAGTTATTTGAAGAAATCACCCGTAATAATGTTGGGCAGCAGCTCGCGATTTTCCTTGATGGTGAAATCATTTCGGCTCCCCGCATTAATGAAGCCATCTCTGGTGGTCGAGCCACCATTTCAGGCGGCTTTACTCCAGATGAGGCCCGAGAACTCGCGCAGAACCTCAACTTTGGTGCGCTTCCCGTACCAATTAATCTTGAAAGTACACAAACCATCGGCGCTTCACTCGGAGCTGAGGTGCTCGAAAAAGGGGTAACGGCCGGTATTGTTGGTCTCGGGATCGTCATACTCTTTATGGTGTTGTGGTACCGCGTACCTGGACTCATTGCCGGTCTTGCCTTGCTGCTCTATGTGACCATTATGCTGTCTCTCTTTATGCTCATTCCTGTCACTCTGACGGCAGCGGGTCTTGCTGGTTTTATTTTGTCACTGGGTATGGCGGTGGATGCAAACGTACTAGTCTTTGAACGTATGAAAGAAGAAATGCGCGCTGGACGAAGTAGTCGAGCCGGTGCCGAAGAAGGTTTTCGTCGAGCGTGGAGTGCGATTCGAGACGGAAACGCCACCAGTATTCTTTCGGCTATTGTATTGTTTTGGTTTGGTACCTCCATTGTTAAAGGCTTCGCCCTGGTGTTTGGTATCGGCGTGATTGTATCAATGATAAGTGCGATTGTACTCACTCGTACTTTGCTTATGGCATTGCCGGATTATCAGTTGTCACACAGTAGGTTTATTCGCTTCGTCTACGGCAGTGGATTTAATCGTTCAAATAATTAATCCGGTATGTTTTCAGTTATCTACAAAAAATACTTTCTTGCGGCGACTGTCGTGATCTTTGCGGTATCGCTTGGAATCATCGCGGTGTTCGGATTACAGTATAGTATCGACTTTACCGGAGGCGCCCTCACGGAAGTGAGTTACGATGTGGTACCCACCAAGGCTGAACTAGAAAGCGCCCTTACGCCACTTAATCTCGGTGGTGTCTCGGTGCGCGAAACCACATTAGGTGACCGAGGTGAAGGGTATTTCATTCGTACTCGTGACCTCTCAGAAGAAGAACGTACTACGCTCGAAGAAACTATTCTAGCGGTAGGAGAAGGAGGAAATATTGAGCGTTTTACCACCGTTGGACCAACTATTGGAGCCGAGCTTTCGAGCAAGGCGGTGTGGGCGCTTGGGTTTGTATCACTCATTATTATTCTCTATGTTGCGTATGCCTTTGCGGGTATCGGCAAGCCAGTGAGTGCCTGGATTTATGGGCTTATTACAATTTTTGTGCTCTTTCACGACGTGCTCGTACCGACAGCGATGATGAGTCTGCTTGGTCACTTTGTGGGCGCTGAAATTGATGTCCTCTTTGTGATGGCGGTCCTCGCTGTCCTTGGGTACTCGGTCAACGACACGATTGTTGTATTTGACCGGGTCCGTGAAAATCTAAAATTAAATCGAACGGAAAGACGGACCAAAATCAAAGAGCCAGGTGGTATTGAACTAGAGCATGTTGAGTATACCTTGACCAAGCCGTTTAATGACATTATTGGTCCCGCTGTTACCGAGACCCTTGGTCGGTCGATTAATACCTCGTTCACTACACTGCTCGCCCTCATTGCGCTGTACTTTTTTGGTGGGGAATTAACTAAAAATTTTGCACTGGTGTTGATGGCTGGTGTGGTAGCGGGAACCTACTCGTCTATTTGTATGGCGGTACCACTTTTGGCAGCGTATGCTAAGTGGCAGGCAAAGCGTGAGATTAGTAAGTAGTCTATGATTATTGGTATTGCCGGAACCGACGGATCTGGAAAAGGCACGGTCGTTGATCATCTCGTTAAAAATTATGGCTTTGCGCATTACTCCAGCCGAGCGATTATTCTTGAACACATAAACGCTTTTGGATTGCCTGACACTCGAGCTCAGATGCGGCTCTCCGCTAATGAGCTACGTGCAAAGCATGGAAATGATTTTTTGGTGACACAAGCACTTAAACGCATGCAGCGTGATGGTGTACATAATGCGATTATCGAATCAATTCGAGCTACCGCTGAAGCAAATACACTAAAATCTCACGGAGGAATCCTGCTCGCTGTTGATGCCAATCAAGAACTTCGTTATGAGCGTGTACAAGCTAGACGTTCAGAAACAGACCGAGTCTCATTTGAGCAATTTGTTGCACATGAAGAGCTTGAAAAGAATGATCCCGACCCTCATGGTATGCAAAAAGGGAAAGTGATTGAAATGGCCGATTACACCATCATGAACGATGGTACCATAGAGGAGTTGCATCAGGCGGTTGATGCGTTTATGCAAAAATATCTCTAATAATAAAAAAGACCGGCACCTAGAGGTGCCGGTCTTCAGTATTTTTGACCTCTTAATTATGAATCCTGGTGCCGATAAACGGACGTCCGGCCAAGTAATCCTCAAGGCTTGATAGCTTCAGGCCATTAAGCTGCGCGACTTCAATATTATCGCGCTCGGCCACCTTCGCAGCCACGGGGTCAAATGGAGCAGAGAGACCAGGTGCCCAATCTTCAGGGATGAGTTTGCGGAAGTCAGCCCAGGTGATGTCTTCGATCTTCTGCGCGTCTGGATTCGTGTGTGGGTTGTCCGTGTACACGTAGTCAGTGTTCGAGAGGTTGATGACGGTCTTCGCACCAATCTTCTCCGCAATCTGGACGGCGCGGAGGTCAGTGGAGCAGCCAGGACGATATCCAGCCGCAATAATGACGCGGTACTGCGGAGGCACATCAAGGACCTCGTCAGGGTTCTTGATCATAATGTGGTAGGCAATATCACGAAAGATAGTTCGCAAAAGGTGGCCATTAAGGTGAGTCGAGTGAATGCCAAGCCAATCAAGGTCATCTCGGGTCAGGTCAGTCACGTCACCGGCTGCGTCTTGGTAGCGTCTCGCCGTCTTGCCACCGCCGGCGATGATAATAAAACGACGACCACTTTGGGTCGCTTCATTGGTGACTAAGGATTTGAGGGTCTTCAAAAAGGTGGTGTCAATCTGATCAGGGACAATCAGTGATCCGCCAACTGACATAACAATGGTTTCTGTGGTAGTCATAACGACTTCATTGTACGTGAGTAGGGTAACTTGTAAACAAATATGAAGTGGTACAATAGGGACATATGGAAAATGAACCACAACAAATTGAAACGTCAACGCAACCGGCAATGGCTGCCACCAAGCCTGTCATTACCTCGGGGCGTCAATTGCTCCGGCAATCACTTGGATTTACCTTCACTAACTTTTGGCCACTTTTTGCTATTTCACTACTCTCAGGACTAGTAGCGCTCCCGAGTCTTATTTTGGCTTTATATCTCGATACCCAGCTCGATTCGTCACTGGCGGTACAATATGGTCTTGCCATCCTCGTGACCGTACTTGGTCTTGTCGGATCAATTGCATCTATGACCATGGCGACCCGCGCCACCATGCACGCCGGGGAATGGCGGTTGTCGGCTATTCTCGGGAGCCTAGGTCAGCTCTGGTGGCCACTGTCGCTCACGATCTTTTTTGCCTACGCAGTGATGGGGGCTGGGTTTATTTTCTTTATCATCCCGGGCATCGCTTTTACTGTCTTTCTCTTGCCAATTATGTGGGTAGTGGCAGTGGAAGGGCTCCGTGGCAAGGCAGCCTTGGTTCGTTCGATTACGCTGGTGTCTCAGTACTGGTGGACGGTCTTTGGTCGGCTCTGCTTCCTCGGCCTCGTGTGTCTCTTGGCTTTTGTGGCAGGACTTCTTGCTGTGGTGGTCTTTTCGCCAGCTGCCTTTTTCCTTTATATGATTAATGAAACGTTTGCCCTTATTGTCTCTGTATCGGGAGCAGTAGCTGTTTATCTTGTGACAGCTACCTTTGCAACGTTTGTGATGATGCGGTATTCGCTCTTGCTCTACGAAGATTTGGTGCAGGCGACGACGGTCGAGAAAACTCCTAGCCGGTGGAGTGGCTGGCCACTGTCGGTTTTCTTGGTTATCGGTTCGCTCCTTGGTGTGCTGTACTTGCTGGCACTTCCGTACCTAACGCTAGAGGATATGCGTGAAAATACCGATGAGCCACTCCCATGGGAAGCAAGTCTCGAAGAGTTTTTTAACTAAAGAACAGACACAGTAAAAGACCATCTTACTCGTGAGGTGGTCTTTTATGAGCAGAGAGCTATTTTGTAGTAACGCGCACTCCCCAGGGGGTGGTGGTCAGAGGGTTGCGGTACCGGCGGCAGACAGGGAAGAGACAGAAGGCTAATATCACGATGATAATAGAGCGCCAGAACTGAAACCCAATCCACCACTCATCCGTCATCGTGTGCCGCACAATTTCGTTTGTGATACCAGCTACCAGAAAGATACTAAACCAGAACCAGGTCATGACCTGCCAGCCAGCCGGAAGGAGATCAAAGGATTGGCCAAACAGGCGTTCGAGCAAGGGTTTTGACCACGTCCGACTGCGGTAGAGGACGGCGGCACCAAGGAGGAAATAAACCGTATCTGAGAAAATAATGATATCGGGGGTGTTGCCAAAGAACGTGAGCAATCCCGACACAATCACAAAAAAGCCAAAAATGAGGGATAGTGCCGGTAGTCGCTTCTGGTAGAGGAGCATCACAGCCACGACCGCAATGGTGACGTATACATAGAGGAGAGTCGAGGTGATGAAATCGTAGTGGTAACTGGCGACGTAGAACACGACCATTGGCACACATTCGAGCAAAAAGAGGAGAGTTGTCTTCACCATGTGACGTAATGGTATCACAGTCCGCTCGGCAACTGGTATAGGGGGAACAAATAATCGCCAAAAAGGCATTACTTGACAGCACTTTATTTATCCACTGTAATTATTTGACACTTAGTTATTCCTGTGCTAGGTTAGGCGGGCTTGGGGGATGGTCTCCATCCTTACTGGCCCTGCTACCAACCCTGAGGGGCGTGGACGATTAGCGGGTTGCAACTCACCAGGGCTTTATGCCCGTACTTGAAAGAGGCTTACGATGAAACTGAAGAATTCCATGCTTGGCATCGCCGTCATCGCCCTGACCGCTGTTCTCGCCCTCCCGGCCGCCGCGACCGGTTCCGGCGGCTGCTGGTACTGTGGGGGTGTGAAGGAACGCTCTGCGACCTTCAGCTCGAATGCCGGTGGCGGTGTCGTCAATGAAGGGCAGGCCCTCGCAGCGGGCAAGAAAACCTTGACCTTGTCGACCTCTGTGTCGACCAAGGACCTGGGCGCTGGCGGTTCGGCCGTGGTCCCGGAGAAAGGCGATCCGAAGGCTTCGGCCTATTCCTATGCCGACTTCCAGACCTCGGGTCTTTCCATGTCGCTGGCGGTCGGGACGACGTCCGCTGCCGCAGCGTCGATGGAGACCGGCGAGGCGGTCGCTACGGGTTCGGCCGAGACCGCGGTCGACAACTAAGCCGATTCGTTCGGTTCAAGATAAAGGGGGTTCCAGCAATGGGACCCCCACTTTTTATACTTGACAAATTAATCTAGATATGGTAGCTTTTGAGCGCTACCGTTATGGAGCCTGATACCCTTGGTTATCTTTGGGACCGCTATCAGATCTGTACTCGCCTGGGGATGTCCCCAATCAAATCCAATGTCAAACTAGAAGGATGATGACATGTTGAATATCAAAACCTTGGCTCTGATGGGTGCTTTTGCTCTGAGCCCGCTGGCTGTCTATGCCAACGGGAGCGATGCGTCTTCGGAATCCAATGCGAATTCCCAGTCGACGTCGATCGCTGGCGCTCAGGCGCTCAACAACGTCGAGCTGAACTCGGTGGCTGTGGCCCTCTCGGGCACGGACTGCACCAATGGCGCCGGTGCCAGCTTCGCCGGTTTCGGTTTCGTCTTCCAGATGACCGATGCCGAGTGCAAGCAGCTGCGGGCTGCGCTGGCGATGGATACGACCGGCACCGGCTCGAAAGGCTCGGTTCGGGCGCTCATCATCGCCTCGGCTTCGACCAAGGGCTTCGCTCCACCTCCCGGCTTGCCGGCGACGGTCGAAACCTGCGATTACCGCCACGAGAACCGGACGCTCTTTTTCCGGTCGAGTGCCAACAGCCTCGAAGGCCAGCTGAGCGATCGTCTTGCGTGCATCATCAGCCGCGAAACCATGCTCGAGGTCAACCTGTCGGCGCTGCGGCACAAGACCGAGGCCCGCTTGGCCAAGCTCTCTGCTGCTTCGGCCCCGGCGGCCGTCTCGACGAAGAGCAATGGCGCCTCCAGGAGCCTGCTGTCTGTCACCGACACCAAGGTTCGGGTCCGGGTGAATGGGATCAACTACCCGATCACCGGCAAGAACTTGGTCGACTGGCAGTCGGGTCGGCCCCTCAACTTCGGTGGTGTGTCGCTCACCAAGTTCGACTTCTGACACCGCACATCAACTGCACAGCGCGCTCGCGCGCTGTGCGCCTTGACCCCGTTCGCTTTGCGAGCGGGGTCTTTTACTTTGTATATACAATGGATGATTTTTTTATATTGCATTTGGTTTCTAAATATGGTGACATAGAGTGAGAACAGGTTTTAATCAACGGGGGTGTCGATGACTCAACAGGTGACAGTTACCACCAGTCTGCGTATGCAAATCATCGGCTTCTTCCTCATCACGATGGTGGGGATCCTCCTTTGGTTTGCTTTTGAACTACGGCAAGTAGTAAAGGGTCACGAAGTGGCAGCGTCATTGCACACTGCAGAAATCGTGCGCGTGGTAATGCCTGCCGAGGAAGTTCCTGGCATGTGCTTGCCATTGTTGCCGGTTAAATTGTGGAATCGAGACCCGGCGACAGTACCCGATCCACCACCATGGACACGTGTGGTGGTCTAAAGCGGCTGCACAGGCCCCGTTCGAGAGAACGGGGCCTTGCTTGTAAAAACGGCTGATTTGTTGCATAATAAAATTGAATCACCAAGACAGAAAGGAGGTGTATGGTGGTGCGGGAATACAAGGGTCCTGAAAGAAGAGGTCCAGATATGCTGATCAAACTGGTTTTTCTTGGGGTGATAACCTTGATGATTTATCTCACCTGGTTAGCTCCTCGACCGCAGCCTGGCTGTCTGGGTCAAGAACCGACTTGGGTGGTCGGTTTACCAACCTGTGATGGGTTGGTGCCATCAGAAGAATGAAGAATCGTTTTTGGATTTAGAAGAAACATGGCCTCGTCCACAAGGACGAGGCCTCATTTTGTCTCATTTTTGCTGCTGGCCGCGCGGGCTTTTTACACCTGGTCAACCAGCCGCTTTGGGGTAGGTATTTTATCCGCGTTAAATGCTTGCATTATTTTTCAATATCTGTATAATGCTCGCACTGTTCGTTGGAAGTAATTCAGGCCTTCTTTTGAGGTCTATCACTTTCGAAGGGAACACTGCATTTTGACAACCTCGCGAAGAAGCATCTGAATCTTTGGTTCAGAAATTTATTCGTGGGAACCAAACTAATTTTGAGGAACTAGTTTTGGTCAATATCACTTATCTGATTCCCAAAATCAGATAGGTACGTATATTATTTTTTACATTTTTTAAAATGTAGACAAATGGTATGCATCAGCACAAATATAAGCAATTGAATATCGAATATTCTTTTGTCTTATCCTTAGGTAAATTGTTAGAAAGCAGCGGGAACCAAAGTACAGTACCGCTACATATTCAGTTATGAACTTTCTAGCGCAGATCACAGAAATGAAAAATGAAGAATTATAAATGAAAAATTATTTTTTCATTTATAACTTCTCATTCATAATTTCTTTCTTCTGTCTTTAATTAGAGTTTGATCCTAGCTCAGGATGAATGCTGGCGGCGTGGATGAGGCATGCAAGTCGAATGGGTTTAGGCCCATGGCAGACGAGGTAGGAACACGTAGGTACGTACCCAAGAGTCAGGGATAACCGGCCGAAAGGTCGAATAATACTTGATGGTCCCTTCGGGGTAAAGATTTATCGCTCTTGGAACGGCCTGCGGGCTATCAGCTTGTTGGTAAGGTAACGGCTTACCAAGGCTACGACGGCTAGGGGAGGTGAGAGCCTGACCCCCACCGATGGAACTGCGACACGGTCCATACTCCTACGGGAGGCTGCAGTCGAGAATCTTCCGCAATGGACGAAAGTCTGACGGAGCGACGCCGCGTGGTGGATGAAGTCCCTCGGGACGTAAACACCTTTTATGAGGGAGGAAGTTTATTGACGTTACCTCATGAATAAGGGGCTCCCAACTCTGTGCCAGCAGGAGCGGTAATACAGAGGCCCCAAGCATTATCCGGATTTACTGGGCGTAAAGGGTGCGTAGGCGGTTATATTAGTCGGGTGTTAAATCCCGGGGCTCAACCCCGGAATCGCATCCGAAACGGTATAACTAGAATCAGTCAGAGGCAAGCAGAACTCTCGGTGTAGGGGTGAAATCCGTTGATATCGAGGGGAATACCAAATGCGAAGGCAGCTTGCTGGGACTTGATTGACGCTGAGGCACGAAAGCGTGGGTAGCGAAGCGGATTAGATACCCGCGTAGTCCACGCCCTAAACGCTGTCTGTTGGCTATAGGGAGTATCGACCCTCTCTGTGGCGAAGTTAACACGTTAAACAGACCGCCTGGGTAGTACGAGCGCAAGCTTAAAACTCAAAGGAATAGACGGGGGCTCGCACAAGCGGTGGATCATGTGGCTTAATTCGTAGCTAAGCGAAAAACCTTACCAAGGCTAGAAACTATACTGCACGCTCCGGGAAACCGGAGAAGCCTTCGAGGGTGTATAGCAGGTGATGCATGGCCGTCGTCAGTTCGTGGCTTGAGCTGTTCCCTTAAGTGGGGAAACGAACGCAACCCTCGTTGCCTGTTACAAGTGTCAGGCGAGACTGCTCCCTCACGGGAGAGGAAGGTGAGGATGACGCCAGGTCAGCATGTCCCTTGATGCCTTGGGCTGCACACGTGATACAATGGGTGATACAATGGGACGCAATACCGTAAGGTGGAGCAAATCCCCAAAACCATCCTCAATTCGGATTGAGGTCTGCAACTCGACCTCATGAAGTCGGAATCGCTAGTAATCGTGAATCAGCACGTCACGGTGAATACGTTCCCGAGCCTTGTACTCACCGCCCGTCAACTCAAGGGAGTCGGGAGTGCCCGAAGTGCCAGTTTATCTGGTCCTACGGTAAGCTCGATGACAGGGAGTAAGTCGTAACAAGGCACGGCTAGCGGAAGCTGGTCGTGGATTAATTCCAATTGGACACGTCGTTGCGTCTTGGTAACAAGATTGCACATAACGGCTAATTGGTCGATATTAGGTAGCTCAATTGACTACCTAATGAGTAGACGATACAGAACACTCTGAAGTGGTATCGGACTTTTAGGAAAGACTAAAGCCAAAGGATAAGACAAAAGAGCAGACGAGCAATTGCTTTTTTTGTACCCTATATTTGTTGCATATTGATATGAAGTGGGTGAAAAACACCGCTGTCCCGTAGGGACAGCGGTGTTTTTCGTATGGGCGATAGTTTTAGATATCAAAGACTGGCGGCAGCTCGCCCCGGGTGGCGCTTGGTGAACGTGGTTGTGGGCGAGGGGACGTGCATGGGGCGTAACTTGTATAGTCATCACTCAAATAATCTGGTACGACATCATTCCCGCAGTTATCAAGACCAAGACCATCGGTGAAGATATTAATAATGCCCCAAAACGAGAGAATAAAAATGAAGACACCAATACTGTAGAGGGCGAGGTTCTTGGCGTTTTCTCGACCCTCTTCGGTAGCACCTTTAATTATAAAAAAACGAACACCGTTCCAGACAAAGATCAGAAAAGCAACCCCAAGCAGGAAGGGGATGAGATAATTGTTGAAAAATTGAAACAATACTGGTAGAGCATCTTGTAGACCGCCTGGCCCTGTGGCCATACTCATACCAGCGGCGATCACCAAAATGATGATCATTCCAAGTCCCATAGACATGCCACTACTATAGCGCATTTGTGGGCCTTTTTCACTGTTTTGCTGGGGAATTATTGACTTTTGGCCATTTTTGTGTATAATATTAAGTAAGTGGGGTGACCCACAAGGAGCTTGAAAACGCGCCTCGTGGCGCAAAAGGAGGAAACATGTTGAGAGAATTGCCTTGGATTCTGTTGGAATGTCTCATCAAGGCCGTCCTCGTTTTCGTCCCGGAGACGAAGATGACAGCCGAGGAGGCGAACCAGGAAGGTCCGCGGGACTACCTGTCCCGCAAATAACTTAACCAGCCCGCAAAGACGGGCATATGAGGAGAGAGCAGAAATGACGCAAGAACAAATTGTAGAGCTGGTACAACGTCGTCCTTGGACGATGATCATTGCAGCTCTCATACTGGTGGCCGTGGTCACGGCGATTGGTTCTGGGATCGAAACCTACATCTACCCGGTGTTGAAGAGGTGGGGGCTGTGAAGGTTCACCCTCTTGACAGCAATGCAAACCTCCGCGTGAAGCTCAATCGCCGCTCACCCGGCCGATGGTTTCGCAAGGAAGTGCTGTCTTACTCACTGCATGTGCGAATGACTGTCGTACTGCTCGGGATTTGTGTTCTTTGATGGATGATGTAAGGAGGCGGAATCTGCCGCCTCTTGCTGCTTGGACATTCGGTCCCGGCAGCTTTTGTTTTATGAGACTATTTGCGGTACAATCTCGTGCATTGCCTAGGTGGTGTAATTGGTAGGTGAGACAGTGTGGAGCACTGTCGAACGGCGCTTCAGGTGCGTATGCCGCAAGGCGTGGAGGCTGTCATAATCTGGGAGATTATGACAGGAAGTTGCTCGGTATTTTATAAATTGAAGATATAGTGCTGGAGTGGTGTAATTGGTAGCCACGTACGCTTCAGGTGCGTATGCCGCAAGGCGTGGAGGTTCAAGTCCTCTCTCCAGCACTATGTATTCAATAAGATACCAGCAACCTATACAGATTCTGTAAGAATCAAGTCCTCTCCTAGATACAAACATAAAACCTTTCGAGTCAACTCAAAAGGTTTTATGCTACTTCATTTGAAATCTTTTTGCGTCTTTTGTCGTTACGAGTTACTAAGTATAATTTTCACAAGTTCAATTATACTAAGTACTCTTGACCACGACTCACGGTTCGCAAGCTCACAACGTTCCGTCTCGGACAAAGGTCGTATCTACCAAAACTAGTAAATACTAACAACTAAAAACACCATTCCATAAGAATGGTGTTTTTAGTTGTTTCCTTTGTCCGCGCTCTAGGATTCGAACCTAGGACCTTTCGAGTGAGCCAGTTTGGGAAACTGGCGCAAGACTCATCCTGAATCTTTTGGAGCTTTGCGAACAAAAGAAGCGGATGAGTGGACAGCTCCTGTAAGGAGTCAGTCGAATGCTTTTAAATGTTCTTTTGCGTCTTTTGTCCGCGCTCTAGGATTCGAACCTAGGACCTTTCGAGTATCAGTCGAATGCTCTAGCCAACTGAGCTAAGCGCGGACAAAAGAAACAAAGAACATTGTAGCCAACCCTATCAGCTCATAAATATCGCTGATTCGCTTCGCGACCGGAAAAATTACTATTCGCAATTTTTAGCTCGCGCGGACAAGGGCTTCTACGAAGCTTCTACAATGACCGCTACTATAGCAGATTATTTTAGAAATTGTAAGGGGTTACAGGAAAAGGCGAAAGGCAGTATGCATGCCGTAGGCGTAGATACTTTGGTTGACTAAGTTACCCAAAAACAGCGGGATCATCATCGTTCGCCACGAGACGCCAAGTAAGGCGAGGGGGATGATCAGGGCTTCGTTTGGAATTGATATAAACGCAGCATAAAGAAAGATGATCGGAATAAGCCACTTCCGGTGGTGCTTGTGGATATGCTCGAGGCGGGTGATGAACTTGGGATATTTATGAGCGAGAGTGTCACGGCTGATGCGGCCAAAGACATAGCCAATGAAGTCGGCGAGCAGGGTCCCAATGGTGAGGGCAAAAATGATACCAATAAGGTTCAGTCCCGCGGCGGTGAAGATGGGGGTGAAGGCAACAGCGGGGATGGGCAAGATAACATTAAGTCCTGCGATAGTTGCAATGACGACTACCCCGAAATAACCCAGAGAAGCCACCTGTGCCTGTAAGTCGGGTGTACGCAAAAGATACTCAGCAAAAAAGAGCGCACCAAAAGCCACGACAAGGAGTATTGTCAGGAGAAACAGACCAAAGAGCACTTGTTTCTTCCGCTTGACCATTATAGGTAGTGTACCACGCTCGGTACGAGTATTACCGAGAGAAGTCGGTTATGGTTGCTGGATCTTGATTGGCTATGGCTTCAAGTTGATTAGTGGTGGCTTCTAGTTCGGCAGTGGCAGTTGAGAGTTCGGTTGTGAGCGTATAGACAAAAAAAGCAAAGCCACCAACCAGGGTCCAAGCAATGTATGGGAAAATACGGTACTGTTCGAGTGAACGCTTAGACATAGTGGTATTTTAGCCGAATATTTTAATACAAACGAGGAAGGGGTGTGGATGCATTGACAAATGAGTTTTGATATGTATAATGCTGTTATATCGTTATTTGCGAATCCGGGAAGGTAGTAACATGATGAAATCATCTGCACCGAGGCTTCTCTTGGGCGCTTCGGCAGTAAAACCTCGCGACCGAATGCTGCGGAGTATCCTGTCTCATGAATGCCAGGACACCACTGAATTCGAAGGGGGTGGTGATCAGACGACGGCATTGGTCGACGAATTTCACCCTGCAGAGCTCGTCACCCTGAATCGCGAGGTCTCCCTTGTTCGGGTCTGGGGGCAGTCCGGGACCTTTCCAGTCCAGCGCTGGATTCTAAACCAGTTCTGTGGGCGGTACCCGGCATCTTCTCTTTACGAAGGCATGGCCTTGGCGGTGCGGCTCGGAACAACCTGGCAACGGGGACATCTCGAGGTGAAGGAGATCATTCCTTTTTCGACAGCTTCGCGGGTCGCAGAAGCGACTGCTACCCAATTGGTTGAAGAAATGATGTCGACAACCTCGTTGAGAACGAAGCGGAGCCGGGGTGCATAACCCCGGCTCGTTTTTTTGTTACTTTTCGACTACTTCATGAGTACTATGAGCCAGACGCACAACAGAAGGGACATTAAGACAATGGCAGACGTTGATATTTTTCACGCACCAAAGCGGTGTGCTGATAACCAACCGCCGTTGGCGGATGCCATCAGACGTATCCGGGTGGTAGCGCCAATTACTGCGCAGCCACATCTGAAACGATTGGCGGATGAACTGGAATTTCGCACCCCTCACTGTCCCGATGCAGTTACCACCACGGCGGTGCGCAACTCCCTAGGGACAGTGCTGGGCAGTATGATCGATGCGGTGCCGTTTCGGCAGCGACATGAAGCCGCTTTCGATTTCTTCGGCTTAACCGACTGACGACATCGATCCACAAACCTGAGCCGGGCATCGCACGATGCCCGGTTTTCCTACATCATATGTGCTCTCGACACCACGCCCTTTTTTCAGTACTCTAGTAAAACAATATGACTGACTTCAAAGACTATTTTAAAGGCAAACGAGTGGTGGTTATGCGGATTGGTTTGTTGGGTCGTGGGATTGGCGATACAGCCTATCTCGCTGAAGCCGGGGCGGATGTTCTGGTAGTCGATGCTGCGCCACAAGAAGTCATGCAGCCAGCAGTTGATCAGCTATCGCAATACCCGAATATTGCCTGGAAGTTTGGTCCCTATGATTTTGCTGACTTCAAAGACGCTGACCTCGTACTCGTGGGTGCCGGGGCACCACTTGATGAACCAGTGCTCCTTGAGTGTCAAGCGGCAGGAGTTCGATTGGTTCAAAGTGCCGCGCTATTTGCTGAGCTGTCTGGTGTGCCAGTGATTGGGGTGACCGGGACACGAGGGAAGAGTACCGTGACGATGATGATTCATCATGTACTCTCGTACATCACCAGTGAGAATATTTTGCTCGGGGGTAACATCCGTGGGGTCTCCAATCTCCAGCTCCTTAATGAAGTAAAAGAAGATTCGCTCTGTGTGATGGAGCTCGACTCGTGGCAGCTTCAGGGCTGGGGCTGGGCCGGTATCAGTCCACAGGTGGCCGTCTTCACGAGTTTTATGGAAGATCACCTCAATTACTACTCTCGTGGTGGCAAATCTCACGACGACGCCATGGCGGCTTACTTCGTGGACAAAGCACAGATATTTTTGCATCAAGAAGAGAGTGGAACATTTATCACCACTCCTGCGGTATTTGAATGGGTAAAAAAGGTCTTGCCAAACGAAACGATTAGCCAGGAGCTAGTACTCGCAGACACCTCTGTTTTACCCGAGGACATGCTCCTCTCGATGCCGGGTGAGCATAATCGCCTCAATGCTGCTTTAGCCTATGAAGCCCTTAAGGCAGTCGGGCTTGATGATGAGGCTATTTTTGAAGGCCTCGCAACTTTCCCGGGGGTTGAAGGACGCTTGCAATTGGTAGCAACCAAAGACAATGTCCGCGTTTACAATGACAACAATGCGACAACACCGCAGGCCACTATTGCTGCGCTTGAAGCACTTGATTTGGGGAACCGGAACATTATCTTGATTGCCGGTGGAGCAGATAAAAATATTGATGTGACCAATCTCGCTTATGCGATTACGCAACACTGCAAAAATGTCCTCCTGATTCCTGGTTCCGGTACCGATAACCTCCTCTCGTATCTCGATGGCGGAGAAGTGGGTGTTTCAGTCTTACCAAACCTCAAGACTGCCTTTGCCGAAGCGACGCGCTTCGCAGAAAACGGCGACATCATCCTCTTTAGTCCAGCCTTTGCCTCATTCTCACAGTACAAAAATGAGTACGAACGTAATGATGAGTTCCTTAATCTTGTACAGCAGTGGGAGGACACGGTAGAGTAATATAGCGTATATGCTATAGTAGTTTGTATGGAAAAGCATATTCACTTTATTGGTATTGGTGGAATCGGTATGAGTGCCTTGGCGCGTTTTTGGCAACACGAGGGAGCGGTGGTGACGGGGAGTGATCGTGAGCCCAGTCTTATCACCAAAGGGCTGGAAGACCTCGGCATCGTTATTGACTATGAGCAAAAAGCGGAGAATGTAAGTTCGAGGAAAGACCTCGAACTAGTGGTGTACACCGAAGCGATGCCAAAGGATCATCCGGAGATGATGGCCGCGCGTGAGCTTGGAGTACCAATGGTCAACTACTTTGAAGCGCTTGGCCAAGTCGCAAACGAGTACTACCTTATTGCGGTAGCCGGCAGTCATGGGAAGACGACGACCACTGCGATGATTACCGACATTCTCGAAGAAGCGGGCCTTGATCCAACTGCTATTATTGGTTCACTCCGCAGCAAGACAAAGAGCAACTTTCGCGCCGGGAAGAGCAAATATGCGGTGGTGGAAGCTTGTGAGTATAAACGAGACTATCTTCATCTTGAGCCTGATGTGCTCGTGATCACGAACCTCGAATGGGAGCATGTTGACTACTACAAAGACCTCGCTGATGTGCAGAGCGCCTTTCGGGAGCTCGCACTTAAAGTGCCTGAAGACGGTGCGATTGTAACTAATGTCACGGATCCTAATATCGCACCAGTGATTGCAGGCCTCTCGACCAACATTATCGACTATCGTCCGCTCATTGACTTGACCCTCAAGCTCCGTCAGCCGGGTATGCACACCCGCATGAATGCGGCTGCGGCTCGTGGCGCGGCCGAGTTCCTCGGTATTGAAACAACAAAGGTGAATGAAGCACTTAAGTGGTTTGCGGGGACCTGGCGTCGGTTTGAATACAAAGGGGAAGTGAATGGCGCTCCAGTCTATGATGACTACGGACACCATCCAACCGAGCTGCGCGCAACATTTGCTGGAGTGCGTGAGCTCTATCCTGACCATAAGCTCAAGGTAGTATTTCAATCCCATACCTATTCCCGTACCTACGAACTGTTTACTGATTTTGTAACGGTACTTGCTACTGCGGATGAGGTATCGCTTTTGCCAATCTACGCCGCTCGTGAAGAAAACAAATGGGGGGTAACGAGTGAAAAGCTCGCTGCAGAAATTATTGCAAAGGGTACCCCTTGTACGGTCTACGAGACGATTCCGGCTTGTGCCCTCGCGATCAAAGAATCACTCTCGTACGAGAAAAAAGAAGTGGTCTTAGTGATTGGTGCAGGAGCGGTGACGGAGGTTGCAACTCTGCTCACTGAGTAGGTAACTTTTTTCCGTTAGCTGTGGTACTATAAGGGACAACTTCATAACATGTATCGAGAGCATGAGAGAGGGAACTGACCCGCTGCTAAAAACCAGCAACATCTCATCCGCAACCAGCTATCAACGATAGCCCGGTGCGACTTTCTTCACTAGTTCTACAACTAGTGGTAGATACCACACCTCTTTCGATACGCATTCATTTGAATGCGTTTTATGTTGTTGCTTTAGTTCATTAATTTTCTTTTTATGTTAAAAACTGCTGAATGTGTTTCACCTCGTCATCCTGATAAGATTTGTGATCGGATTTCTGACGCTGTTCTTGATGTGTATCTATCTGAGGACCCAAAAAGTCGAGTGGCGATTGAGGCGGTGGGGAGTCATGGTCAGGTGTGGGTGACTGGGGAGGTTACCTCAACTGCGACCGGCATCGATATTCCGGCTATTGTCCGCGAGATAGCGGGAGATAATTTAGAAATTCGTGTGCACGTCGTAGCGCAGAGTCCAGAGATTGCGCAGGGGGTGGATGTAGGTGGTGCGGGTGACCAAGGTATTATGACCGGCTATGCCACCCGTGAGACCAAAAGTTATATGCCACGTGAGTACGAGTTGGCCCGTCAGCTCTGTCAGAAGGTATATGAAGTTTTCCCGTTTGATGGCAAGACTCAAGTGACGGTTGATGGTACCGGTGCAGTTACCTCAGTGGTCTGTAGTTTCCAAAACGCACCAAAGGCTAAGCTTGAAGCGCTCGTACGGTCGGTGATCCCTAATGCTCGCGAATACCACATCAATCCCGCTGGTGATTGGAGTCAGGGCGGCTTTGATGCTGATGCTGGGCTTACTGGACGTAAGATTATTGTCGACAACTATGGACCTGAGGTGGCAGTTGGTGGCGGCGCCTTCTCTGGTAAAGATCCGAGCAAGGTAGACCGTAGCGCCGCCTATATGGCACGGCGCATTGCAGTTGATTATCTCGAGGCACGGCCTGAAGCGAATACGGTCCTCGTGAAGCTTGCGTACGCCATTGGGCACCCTGAGGCACTTATGGCGGTCGCTATCGTCGACGGCGTACCAGAGACGGTCGAAGGGTACAATCTCACCCCGCAGGAATTAAGGATTTCCTCGGGCTTGAGGCACCAATCTACGCTGATACGGCAGCGTGGGGGCACTTTGGGCGCGGGTTTAGTTGGAGGTAGGAGAACAAGAAAAGGCCGGAGCTATCGCTCCGGCCTTTTCTTTTTTCAAAATCGTGGTACGGTATGGCAACTACGTATGCATAAAATTGGCACCCTTTTTGTCGTTGCTACCCCGATTGGGAACATGGAGGATATCACACTCCGTGCGCTTCGGGTTTTTCGTGAAGTAGATTATGTGTTGTGTGAGGATACTCGTACGACCGGGAATCTTTTGAAGCACCACGGGGTAAAGGCCAAACTAAAACGTTACGATGCACATGCCAGTGTCGCCGCTCACGAAGCGATTGTGGCTGACCTGGTCGTCGGGCAGTCAATTGCCCTGGTTTCAGACGCCGGAACCCCAGGTGTCTCAGATCCCGGAGTGGTCCTGGTACGCCAAGCCCGCGCCGCGGGCTGTCGGATTGATGCTATTCCTGGTGCGTCAGCTATTACGGCCGCTATTTCTATCGCTGGTATCAACGGAAATCAGTTTAGTTTTCTCGGCTTTGTCCCAAGTAAGAAGGGGCGCGAGACATTTTTTGCAGATCTCGAGCTCTATGATCATCCGGTAGTTTTTTTTGAGGCAACTCACCGTATTCTTAAAACACTAGAGAGCCTCGCGGCACAGTACAGTACCGCTACGCTTCATCTCGCGCGAGAACTTACCAAATTCCATGAAGAGATGCTTGTGGGATCGCCGGCGGAGATTTTGGCAACCTTAACCGCAGCACCGGTCAAGCAAAAAGGGGAGTTTGTACTTATTTTGACCCAACCAAACGCCTAAAAGTTTTCCACAGTTTTAGTTATATTTTGTCACCCGGGTTTTGGTGCGGTATACTCGAAGGAATGACTAAAGGCACACTGGTATTTCTGTTAGGGTTAGTAACGATTGTTTTGCCATCGCTCGGTATACCGATGTTGTGGAAGCAAATCATCTTTGCACTCATGGGTGTATTACTCATTGGGATTGGCTACAGTATTCGCCGTTCCCAGTACTTATCTACTCTTGAGCATGATGGTACTGTACGTACCGCTGAGACGTTTGTAGAGACGACCGAACCACTATTTGATACCACCCGGTAGATAACCAACATATTTGCTTTGTGGTAGCTGGTACAATATCCCTAATGAATCAGATAATTAAGTTTCTGCTTTTGTTCTGTGTACTGTTTGGAGCAGAGATTGCTTTGGCTGCACCAATTGTGCCTGGGTCATTTTCAACGACGTGGGATACTGGTGTTGATACTACCGTTACGATTAACCTTGGAGTTTGCCCAAGTGCCATATATTGGGAAGAAATTGGTAATGCTAGTAATAATGGTACAACTACTGATTGTGTGGGTAGCACTCAAACTATCACTTTTCCCACTCCAGGGCAGTATCGAACAGACTTCAGTGGTTCTTTTACGAAAATTGATTTAGGAGTTTTAGGTAACCGATATAAATTTCGTACGGTTGAGCAGTGGGGAAGTAGTAACTGGACGGACATGTACCTTGCTTTTTCTAATGTTACCCAGCTTGTATTTAATGCTGTTGATACCCCAGATCTATCTTCGGTGACAGATATGTCATACATGTTTAGTGGGGCAACTAATTTTAATTCTCCGATTGGAAACTGGGATGTATCCAATGTGACTTCAATGTTTTTTATGTTCAGATCTGCGGCAGCGTTCAACCAGCCGCTCAATGCTTGGAATATTTCAAACGTGACAAACATAAAGGGTATTTTTAATAACGCCACTTCCTTTAATCAGCCACTTGATAACTGGGATGTATCTCAGATTACAGAAATGCATTCAGTGTTTGCTGGTGCTACTGCTTTCAATCAACCACTCAATTCCTGGGATGTCTCGCAGGTAACCTCATTCCGAGGCGAAGCCCCATACCCTGATAGAGGCATGTTTGCCGGTGCCACCTCATTCAATCAACCACTCGATGCCTGGGATGTCTCAAGTGCCTCTGATATGAGATGGATGTTTAATGGCGCCACCTCATTCAATCAACCACTCGATGCCTGGGATGTCTCAAATGTAACTAGTATGGCGAGTATGTTTCAAAATGCTACCGCATTTAACCAACCACTCGATGCCTGGGATGTCTCAAATGTAACTAGTATGGCGAGTATGTTTCAAAATGCTACCGCATTTAACCAACCACTCAATTCTTGGGATGTCTCAAGTGCCTCTGATATGATATGGATGTTTAATGGCGCTTCTTCATTTAATCAGTCACTTCGAAATTGGCAAATTTACAGTGAGGTAGCAATAGGAGATATTTTCCGTGATGCAACTGCGTTATCCTCGGAAAATTATGCTGATATGCTTATTGGTTGGTCACAATTAAGTTCAATACCTATGAATATTGATCTAGGTATTGTATCGGCTCGGTACTGTGATACGGCCGAAAACGCTCGAACATTACTCCGTACTGAGTACCTTTGGAATATTACCGACCTTGGCCCTGAAGTCTGTGCATCAGTTGAAGAACCGGCTCCAGAGGTTACCCCTCGGGTAGGAAATGGTAGTACAAGGACAAAAGTAGGTCTTCGAGAAAAACGTCTTGATGACCTTAAGGCCGCCATGTCTTCCAGTACTGCACCGGTGAGTGAAAAGCTTGTCAGTTTTGTTTCCTCCCTCAAAAAATTCCTCAACTACCTCACGACCCACGAAGAAGAAATGAAAAATCTCTCGCCAGAAGAGTCTAAAGCGGTAATAATGGTACTACGAGACGCCATTCTGGAGCTCCTTAAGTGGCTGCCGGGGGTCTAAAAAGTGTACATAACGGTCATTTTAGCTCTTCTCTCTCGGGTATACTTGGGGTATGTACAACGAAGAGGATACACCTCGCCGTTTTTACGCGATTTCGTTTGAAGATGATGAACCGATTGTCACAATGGGGACGCTTATTCCGCGTAAAGAACTATCGTTTCATCCGAGAACTGTTGCCCTCCCGCCACGTCCAACGAGACTCCTCATCGCTTCTCGAACGTTGGCACTCCTCGCCACACTCGTCTTTTGTATTTATGGAGCCGTCTTTGTGGCGCCAATCGCGGTCGAACGAGGACAAACCCTGCTTGCGAGTACCTTTTCGACTATCATCGCGACCAATAACGCACCCGTTGTGATTGAGCATCCGTACTCCAAAGAAGTGACACCTTTGACGTATGGTATAGAGGTAGCGTTTTCAGAGCCAGATTTTTTTGCCACTGCACGGGATGCGTTTATCGAAGCTGAGCGGACGTTTGTCGAGGCTGACTTGGCGGCGATGCGCCTGCGTTATTTTGAGGACGGAGTGCTGGTCCTTGAATATCCGATTGTAAAAAAAGGAGAACCTGGTACCTTCTGGGAGACACCAGCTGGACTTTATGAGGTAGAGAAAAAGAAACAAACACACTTCGCCTCTTTCGGACAAGTGTATTTGCCGTATAGTATGGCCTTCCAGGGTAACTTTTATATTCACGGTACGCCGTACTACGAAACCGGGGATGTACCGACCACTACTGCCCAAGGTGGTATCGAGCTCGCTACAGCTGATGCTAAAGAGCTCTACGAAGTGGTGCCACTCCACACACCGGTTTTGGTCTACGAACGAGCTGCCGACCGCAAAGAGTTTTTGTATGAACCAAAAGTACCGGAACTAGCCACTCCCCACTACCTGATTGCTGATGTTGAATCAGGTACGGTTCTGGCCGCAAGCGACCTCAGTGAAGCGGTCCCGATTGCGTCACTGACGAAGTTGATGACCGCGGTTGTGGCCGCTGAATATATCAATCTCGATACCCGAGTGGCGATTACTGAGCCAACTTTTGTACAATCACTTATTCCTCGTCTAGGAGAGCGAAGCTCGGTGTCGTTCTATTCACTCCTTGAACTCCTGCTGCAGGAATCATCAAATGAAGCGGCTGAGGTAATTGCTTCTGAAGTCGGACGTGAGCAGTTTATCAAGTACATGAATGAGCGTGCGAAGTCGCTTGGTATGTCATACACCACATTCACTGATCCATCGGGTCTTGATAATGGCAACGTCTCGTCGGTGGGAGATCTGCTTCGACTGATGCAGTACATTTACGAAAAGCGCCATTTTATTGTTGATATCAGTGCTGGAAAAAAACTCCCGGACATGTATGTGACGGGTGAATTCAGTGGTTTGGCTAACTTCAATACCGTTGACGGTATGGATAATTTCATTGGTGGTAAAATCGGTGAGACCACCGCAGCCGGACAAACTTCCGTCACACTACACACCCTTAATGTGCGGGGTGAAGAACGGGTAGTGGCAATTATTATTCTCGGCTCAAAGGGACGCAATGCTGATGTGACGGCACTACTGAAGTATGCAGAAGAGCGTTTTGGCAGCTAAAGTTTTTATATAATCACTAACTACCGCGTTACCTCCGTCTTTTAGGTCTTTTAACGTATAAAAGGTACACTTCAGACTTGCAGTCATAGGCGTCCTTGTATTTAGCGATTATCTGACAAACTACAGAGAGGGTGGCTCTAAAAAAAGTGAACTATAGTATAATGACAACAACATGACGCAGTTTGACCCAGAAAAAATCACCTTCTTTGCCAAAACCGACGCTCGGGGGAAAGTTATACCCTTTGGTATCAAAGCCCGTGACCGTCAGCGACACATGTACGTCATCGGGAAGACAGGTATGGGTAAGTCGACCTTGCTTGAAAATATGGCTGCCCAAGATATCCAAAGTGGGGAAGGGATGGCTTTTATCGACCCGCACGGTTCAGCCGCCGAAAAGCTCCTTGAGTATATTCCGGAACATCGAGTAAACGACGTCATCTATTTTGCGCCATTTGATCTTGATAATCCAGTCTCGTTTAACGTGATGGAAGACGTTGGTCCAGATAAACGTCATCTCGTAGTGTCCGGCCTCATGTCGACCTTCAAGAAGATATGGGTTGATGCCTGGAGTGCCCGTATGGAGTACATTCTTACCAACGCGCTTTTGGCCCTCATTGAGTACCCTGATACAACACTCCTGTCAGTCAACCGTCTGTTTTCAGATAAGCACTTCCGCAACCGCGTCGTTGACTACGTGAAGGATCCAGCCGTAAAAGCTTTTTGGGTGGAAGAATTTGCGGCATATACCGATCGTTTTGCGGCTGAAGCCTTGCCAGCGATTCAAAACAAAATCGGTCAGTTTACGGGGAACCCCCTCATTCGTAATATCATCGGCCAACCACACTCAAGTTTTGATATTCGTAAAATTATGGATGAGAAAAAGATTCTCATTATTAACCTCTCTAAGGGGTTGGTAGGAGATACTAATGCGAACCTGCTTGGGTCCATGCTTACTACCCGTATTTACCTCGCGGCCATGAGTCGCGCTGACCTACTACCGGCGGTGATGAAGACAATGCCAAACTTCTACTTCTACGTGGACGAGTTTCAATCGTTTGCGAACGCCACTTTTGCGAATATTCTCTCTGAAGCGCGTAAGTACCATCTCAACCTCATTATTGCGCACCAGTACATCGAACAGATGGAAGAGGATGTCCGTAATGCGGTCTTTGGTAACGTCGGAACGACGGTAGCGTTTCGCGTTGGGCCATTTGATGCGGAGGTGCTCGAGACCATCTTCACGCCACGGTTTTTGGCAGCGGACCTCGTGAATCTTGGTGCCTATCAGATTTATCTGACACTCATGATTGATGGGATTGGCTCGCAACCATTTTCGGCCGTGACCTTGCCCGAGATCCCACCGCCACGGATTTCGTGTCGAGATATGGTGATAGCGGCGAGCCGCAAGAACTTTGCGACTCCGCGTCCGATTGTCGAAAAAATCATCACCGATCTGCATACGCCAGTTGAACCACCAGTTAAGCCACCAAAGCCTGATATACCAAAAAGCGACACTCACAAAGGTGAAGTGAAGTCGACAGGTGCTTCGAGTTCTGCAAGTAGTAGTACACCAAAGACTGACAAACCGGTACCAACCGCACCAGCCCGAATCGACCGGCCAGCTCCAAAGCCAAAGCCAAAACCAACCAATCGCCCGGTAGGCTCTGAAGCTAAACCGAAGCCGACACCAACCCCAGTTCCAACGGTGACCGCCGATGGGCTCAAGGCTGTGCTCGCTCGTATTGCTGCTGCGACCAACGATACCAATGGCAAGAAAGGCGAAGATAAGCCCGCAGCAGCAACGTCAAAGGTTGAAGCAACGGCACCAGCTACTGATCATCGAAGTGCCTTGCGGTCGGTGCTTGGTTCTGTACTTGAAACAGCGTCAGCGCCACAAATGACGGTACCTGCTCCAGTCGAAAAACCTGAACCAAATCCACAGTCAACAGCACCAGCTTCAGCTCCAGTAGCTCCTGATACTGCCTATATATCTGATGCGGCTGAACCAGATATCAAAGTGCTCAAAAAAATCCTCAGGAATGATGCTAAGGTCAAATCTCCATTTTGAGAACCTAGGACATCGGATGTTCTAGGTTCTCAAAACACGCTCTTGTCAGAGAGAGAAAGGTGAGTTGTTTTTTGCCCAAAATAACAAAACCCTCGCGACTATACACAGGTGTCCCTATCCGTGACCGACTGTGGTCAGAAGAGAGGAGTACAATATACTTATATGGCAAACAACGAGCAAAATTTTGACTTCGATTTACCAACTGTCGTAAGTAACGCACCAGCCACACCACGAGTACATATTGGTGGGGATGTTTGTGTCGCTTGCGAAGGCTAATTATTACACTAGGTTGACAACACGGGCGGAAACCAAATTTGGTTTCCGCCCGTGTTGTCACTATTTTGGAGGTTTTCTGGTACTATAGAAGCGCATATGGCAAAACTGATTGTGGTGACCGGTGGGGCAGGGTTTGTAGGCTCACACCTCTGTGAGCGTTTGGTACATGATGGTCACCGGGTAATTTCCCTTGATAACTATTTCACCGGTAGTACGGCAAATCATGTAGAAGGGGTCGAGTACCGTACCGGTCACACCAAAGACATCGCTTCTCTTGTACCGGAAACACCAGATATTATTTTCCACCTCGGCGAATATGCTCGAACGGAGAAGAGTTTTGAAGATATTGAAATTGTCTTTGATCTCAACAAGACCGGCACCTTTGCGGTCCTTGAGTATGCCAGACGAACCAAGGCGAAGCTCATCTACGCCGGATCGTCGACTAAGTTTGCCGATGGCGGTAGCGGTCGCAATCAAAGCCCGTACGCCTGGAGTAAGGCGACTAACACGGAACTGGTAGAAAATTATGCAGAGTGGTTTGGTCTCAATTACGCCATCACGTATTTCTACAATGTGTATGGTCCACGCGAGATGAGTGGGGCGTATGGTACCCTCATTAAAATCTTTAGTGACCTCTACAAGAGCGGGCAGCCATTGACCGTCACGGCACCCGGTACCCAGACCCGCAACTTTACCCATGTCGAAGATATCGTGAATGGTCTTGTGCTCGTCGGTGAAAAGGGTCAAGGGGATGGTTACGGTATCGGCGCAGACGAGATGTACGGTGTACTAGAGGTAGCCAACATGTTTGGTGGTGAGATAATCATGCTGCCTGAGCGCAAGGGTAATCGGCTCCAAGGTGGTGTCGATAATGCACAAGTAAAGGCGCTTGGCTGGCAGCAAAAGCATCGCTTGCCAGACTGGATTGAAGCCGTGAAGAAAGAAGTCGGGGCGGTAGTGCCACAAGAACAGCGCATCTTGGTTTTTTCGACTACCTTCTACCCACACGCCGGTCCAGCCGAGCATGCGCTCTGCGATCTGATGCGCGCCTTACCACACGTGCAGTTTGATGTGGTCACCACAAAGTTCTCCAAAGACACGATGGGGGATGCCTGCGATATTCCAAATGTCACCCTCTACCGGGTTGGGGTCGGGCGGCCACTAGACAAGTACCTCCTCCCGCTCGCGGGGGCAAGGATAGCGAGCCGTTTACGCCGCCAGCACTCGTATATGTTTAAGTGGTCACTGTTTGCGAGTTACGGTGCACTCGCATCCCTCTTATCCTTTGGGCCACATATCCCGCACCTCATTACGCTTGCTGATCAGAAGCTCGGAAATATTCCCTGGTTTACTCGTGTGGTACTAAGGCATGTGCTTGGCACTGCAGACCAGGTCTACGCTATGGATACCTATGAAGCGAAGAGTGCGGTCTCGCTTGCGAAGCGTACCACCCTTGTCCGCTCGATTGGTCAAGGTGATGCCTTCGCAAACCAGCTCCGCGTCGCCTATGGTAACTATCTTCGTGCGCGGATAAAGTAATTATGAAAAGGAAAATTCTTATCTTTTCGCTTGGATACTACCCAAAGCACATCGGAGGCGCTGAGGTCGCCATCAAAGAAATTACCGACCGACTCTCACCAGAGGAATACGAATTTCATGTGCTCTGTAATCGGTACGATAGTACCTTGCCAAAGGAAGAACACATTGGGAACGTGATGGTGCATCGCATTGGTCTCACAAAGAAAAATCCGACCATGGGAGATTTGCGGAAGCTTCCACTCCATCTCAACAAAATCATCTACCAATTTTCGGCTTACTATACCGCGAAGCGTCTCCACAAGCATTATCACTTTGATGCGATTTGGGCGATGATGGCACATAGTTGTGGAGTGCCAGCGGGGATGTTCAAAAAACGGTTCCCGGGGGTACCGTATGTGCTGACGCTCCAAGAAGGCGATCCACCAGAGTACATCGAGCAAAAAATGAAAATATTTGGCAAGCTCTTCCCGGAGGGATTTTCTCGGGCTGATGTCATTCAATCTATTTCGACCTTTCTCCAGGGCTGGGCACTCCATATGGGCTTTCGTGGTAAGCAAGTGATTATCCCAAATGCGGTTGATACGAAGAAGTTTATGGTGGAGCTTTCAGCTGAACGACGACAAGAACTACGACAAGAATTAGGTCTCGCTGAAAACGATATCGTTCTCGTCACCACTTCACGCCTGGTGCATAAAAACGCGGTAGATGACGTGATCAAAGCGATGGCACTTTTGCCAGCTGAGGTGAAGTTTATTGTCTTTGGCATTGGGCCAGACGAAGACAAACTCAAGTCCTTGATTGCTGACCTCAAGCTTGGTGATCGGGTTTCGCTCCGCGGTCAGATTGGTCACGATGTGATGCCAAGCTACCTCAAGGCCTGCGATATCTTTATTCGACCGTCACGCAGTGAGGGGATGGGGAACTCATTTGTAGAAGCCATGGCGGCTGAGCTACCGGTGATTGCAACTCAAGAGGGTGGTATTGCCGATTTTCTATTTGACCGAAACCTCAATCCGGATAAAGAGACGACCGGCTTTGCCGTCCGCAAAGATAATCCCGAAGATATTGCGACTGCTGTGCGTGAGATTATGGCCAACCCGGAATTTGTTGCCGACGTGGTGGCGACCGCCAAAGCCATGGCCATTCGTGATTATGATTGGGATATTATAGCCAAGCGGATGCATGATGAAGTTTTCCAACCATTGTGGTAGGTGAGTTCGTCCAAAAATCCTTCAGACTTTGTTGCGCTACACTCAGAAACACTCATCGTTAGAAAGTCTGGGAGAATTTCGCAAGAGGTTGCCAGCTATTTTGAAAAAAGCGACAACCTGTACAGCTTCTGTAAGAAGTGTCTATATACGCTTCATACTTCCTCACTCGCGCTTCGCGTCTATGGAGCTTCTGAGACCATACTCTTTAGATTTCTGAGGGATTTTTGGCAGGCGTTAATCGTGATATAGTAGAATTCTTATGAAGATTCTATTGGCGGCCGGACTATATCCACCAGATATTGGTGGGCCGGCCCGCTATGCTGAGATGATAGCGACGAGACTACCAGCAGAAGGAATGGCGGTTACGGTGGTGCCGTATCGAGAGGTGCGGAGTGTTCCAAAAATCTTTCGGCATCTCGCCTATACCTGGCGACTGTGGCGTGCCAGTCGGGGCGTATCTGTAGTCTACGCGCTTGATCCAATCAGTGTTGGGGTGCCAGCAGCAATCGTGTCCTTCCTCCGCGGGCTACCACTGGTGGTCCGACTTGGTGGCGACTACGCGTGGGAGCAAGGAGTCCAGCGTTTTGGTGTGACTAAGACGCTTGATGCCTATACAAAAGACCCGCATCAGGTCAGATTGCCCGTGCGGATACTAGCCGGGATACAAGCACAGGTGGTGAGGCGGGCTAAAGCGGTAGTGGTCCCAAGCCAGTACCTCAAAGGGGTTGTGGCGACCTGGGGTGTTGCGCCCTCGCGACTACATGTCATCTACAGTGCGCATACGGTTGAGCCACTCAAAGACAGCCGCAATGATCTGCGAGCCCAATTAGGTTTTGCCGATCAAACTATCGTGAGCATTAGTCGCCTCACACCATGGAAAGGCATGAGTGCGCTCCTTGATATGATGGTGGAGCGAAAAGCACGCGGTGACGCAACCAAACTCGTCATTGGTGGAGATGGGCCTGAGCGGGCACCGCTTGAAGCAAAAATAAAAACCCTGGGACTTGAGTCGTCTGTGCGGATGGTTGGGGCATTGTCGTTTACTGACGTCTTTCGATATGTGACTGCTGCGGATGTGTTTGTGCTTAATACCGCGTACGAAGGACTATCACATCATCTCATTGAAGCACTTGCGCTTGGGACACCGGTCGTGACCACACCGGTTGGCGGGAATCCCGAATTGATCACTGATGGGGTGGAGGGACTCTTGGTAGGGGTAAATGACGTGTCGGCCCTTGATACAGCGATTGAAAAAATCCTCACTGATAGTGCCTTGCGAGACAGGCTCGTTGCCGCCGGTCAAAAGAAGGCAGCCCAGTTTGCGGCGGCAGATGCGATTATGCCTATCAAACAACTTTTGGAGCGTATAATCAGTACTAAGGCATAACCTCTTATATGCATGTAGTCTCTCTCGGCCACGATACAAAGATATTTGACTCGACCTCGCGGCCGTACGGGAGGCAAGTGGCCTATGCCAAAAAAGCCGGGCAGCTCTCGATGTTGATTCCGACCCATACATCCTATCCCACGGTGACGACAGAGGGTTTTGTGGTTGAGGCAGTGGCCGCCCGTCTCGCACCGGTATGCTTCATAAAGCTCCTCGTCAGGACGCTACAAGTGGTCTCTCATGCCAAAAAGAATGAGAAGGTGGTCCTCACCGTTCAAAGCCCGTTTGAGCTTGGATTGATTGGACTTATTGTTTCAAGGTGGGGTCGTGTACCACTGGAGGTTCAGGTTCATGGTGATTTTTACAGTCGGGAGTATTGGCGTCTCGAATCGCGCGGTAACCGCATCCGCTATCAGCTTGGGTTGTTTGTGCTGCGCAGAGCCAATCGGGTGCGAGTAGTAGGGGAGCGGATCCGAACGTCACTCGTTAGTCGCAAAGTGGCGCGAGAGAAGATTACTGTCTTGCCAATTCAGACGGCACTCACTTCATTTTTGGAAGCTTCACCCCGACCACTCTGGCCAGACACCAATCGACTCACGATTATTTCGGTCGCCCGCTTCTCACGTGAGAAAAATCTTTCCATGTTGCTACAGGCTTTTAAGTCTGTTAATCAGGTACATTCTGATACACAGTTGGTGCTCGTTGGTGAAGGCGGAGAAGAGAAAAAACTCCGGGCAGAGATTGCCGCTCTTTGGCCGAATCATGATGCTCCAGTACTTATATACCCGTGGCAGTCAGATGTGGCGGCCGTTATGAAAGCGGCAGATATCTTTGTCCTCACCTCTGACTACGAAGGGTATGCGATGGTGCTTGGTGAAGCTATGGCGGCGGGTCTACCGATTGTGACGACAGACGTCGGATGTGTCGGTGAACTTTGTCTCCCCGATGTGCATGCACTGGTGGTACCACCGCGTGATGAAGCCTCATTGGCTGCTGCACTCACCACCTTGGCGACTGATACTGATCTGCGTACACGTATAGCAGCAGCTGGGATGGTGACGGTAAGGTCGATGGAACAAAGTGACGAGGTATACACCAGTCAGATTGTCGCTGGTTGGAGTAGCCTTGTGAAGTTGGAAAGAAAAGGACCCTGACGGGACGAAACCCGGCAGGGGACTTTTTGTTGTGATGTCTATATAATAGCAATATCTGTTGTGTTGTTAAGATTCAACATGAAAAAGAAACTCCTCATCATCACGCAGGTTGTTGATACCAAGCATCCAATCTTGGGCTTTTTTCATGGTTGGATTGAGGAATTTGCAAAGCAGTGTGAGCAGGTTCACGTGATTGCTCTACAAGTCGGAATACACAATCTTCCGAGTAATGTGACTGTACACTCCCTTGGTAAAGAAGCGGGCGAGAGTCGTCTTAAATATCTGTGGCGATTTTATCGAACAATTTATACACTCCGGCATGAGTACGACGCGGTGTTTGTGCATATGAATCAGGTGTACGTGATTTTGGGTGGACTCCTCTGGCGACTTTGGGGCAAGCAAATTGGTCTTTGGTATGCGCATGGCGCGGTTTCACTTTCGCTGCGAGTGGCGACGTGGCTCACCCATATTGTTTTCACCTCCACCCCACAGGGCTTTCGTATAAAATCCCCTAAGGTGGTAGTGACCGGGCAGGGGATTGATATGAGCCGCTTTCGGTATGTCCCGCGTACAGAGTTTTCAATGTTGCGCCTTTTGGTTGTCGGACGGATTGCCGAATCAAAGGGCATCAAGACGCTCCTTGAAGCGTGTCACCGGCTTAAAGAATCAGGTATACCATTTTTGTTTACGATTGTCGGAGCGGCGACAACCGAGACGGAACGGCAGTATGAAGCTACGCTCCACGAGTACTGCAAAAACAACGGACTTGAGTCGCAGGTAATTTGGCATGGCGGTGTAGCTCAGACAGAACTACCAGCTCTCCTTGCCGCCACCGATATTTTTATTCACGACGGTGCCACTAACAGTCTTGATAAGGTACTGGTCGAGGCGGTGGCTTGTGGGGTGCCAGTGATTTCCTCAAATCCTTCGTACCGCTACATCATGGGGGAGAACGAATGGCCCATCTTTTTTCCGCCGCGTGATAGTGTCTCTCTCGCTACAAAAATCACTGAGCTTGCGAACCGATCCCTGTTTGACAAGAACGAGTTTACACGAGCTACTGCCGCAAAAGTGCAACAGGAGCATAGTCTTTCAAATTTGATTGCAAAGATTTTGGATAGTTATTAATAGACTTTGATTTCGTTGATTATACAGATTTATTCATTGTGGAATTTATGTAGGGGGGGGGTAGAATAGGATTATTATAATGATGTAAAAGTTATTAGATTATCTTTACCCTATGAAGAATGTATTAATAATATTTTGTTTCTTCTTTCTATTCATAAATCATGTAAGCGCAGAGACGGTAACCATTTATGGTTCAACCGGCGATGGCCATCTTGGCACACCTTGGGGTGTAAATGATTGGACAGGTCAGCGAATGGCAACAACTGGTAGAGATGTAGATTACACCGGTTCGCAAGTCGAGGTACTTTCATTTATCGGTAGTCCATCTACTTGGACTTCAATTTACCGCGGATTTCTAGTGTTTGATACTTCCGTGATACCAGATAATGCTGAAATCATCAGTGCCTCAACGAGTATATACACTAATGTTGTGCATAATGATGATAACGATACATATGCATATATGGGCTTGTATCAAGGAATGCAAAACTCTACGAGCAGTATCGATGTTGGTGATATTGATCAATGCTCAGATTCCCTGAACAGCCCAACTGCAGGTGCTGCAACAATTGATATAGACAATTTTTCAGTCAATACATATAGCACTTTTGGTCTAAATTCAACTGGAAAAAGTTGGATAGACAAAGCGGGTTATACAAAACTTTGTTTCCGGGAAGGTCATGACGCGGGTAATGATCAAATTTCTGGTGGACAGTATACCTATTCGGGTTTCAGATTTAGATCAGCTGAAGCTGCAGGAACCAGCACGGATCCGTATATGAAGATAGAGTACATACTTCCTTAGATAAATAAAATTATATTTAAAACACCCTTATGTAAGGGTGTTTTAAATAAATTTCATCATGCCACTAGACAAAACCTAGCAGGCAACTTTAAAAATTGTTACTATACAAAGAATAAATTCAGTATGAAGACAATTATTAACACGGTACCTAAACTAGCCTGGGAACTCTCTGGACATTCAATTTTAGCGACATTGATACTCAGTTGTCGACTCAGTTATTTTTATATCACCCGGTATTATTGGCCGGCCTGGGGCGATTTTTCAATCACTGTGTATGTGACAAGAAAAGCTCAATTGTTCACGCTTCATAGTTTTTTGGATGTCGCAGGCCTCGCTGAAGCATTTGTTGATAAAGAGTATTCGTTTGACGGAATTGATGAAGTCAAAACAATTTTAGATATCGGTGGACACATTGGTGACAGTACACTCTATTTTCGGATGAAGTATCCAAAAGTCACTATTTTTGTGGTGGAGCCAGCGACAGAAACGTTGAAGTATTTACGCAAAAATTTTGCTAACGATGACAAGGTAAAAATTATTCAAGGCGCATTGGCGGCTACTTCAGGGTATCTAGAACTACAAATTACAAAAAATTCTATGGGTCACTCCCTGAAATCGCGCTCTTCTGGAGTTGGTCATGAGACAGTTAAAACTCATACGCTATCGGATATCTGTAGTCTGGCGGGGGTGTCTAAATTTGATATCACAAAATTTGATATTGAAGGCGGTGAAGATGCATTATTAAGTATCAAACCAAATACATATAGCCGGGCCTATATTGGAGAAATTCATCTTGACCTCCTGCCGGGTGTGTCACTCGAAGATTACAAAACTGTATTCAAAGATGCTTCAGTGACCTTCACAAACACAAAACACCAAAAGCGATATATAATGAGAGCCCTGTATGCATAAAATATCCCCGCATTACTCAATTATTCGAACCGCTGAGTACAAAGCTCTAGAGAAGCTTTTGATGAACGGAAAGATTCTAGACGTTGGTGGAGGCAAGAATACCGCCTACCACCACATCATTAAAGGAGAACATACCTTCACGGTCATTAACCTCGACGAAAATTCACAACCTGACTTTATTGTTGATATTGAAAAGTCATTTCCATTTGAGAATGGTGTATTTGATCACTGTGTTTGTCTTAATGTACTTGAGCATGTCTGGCTGTACGAAAACGCTTTTAGTGAAATGGTTCGGGTGACCAAGACGGGCGGTACGATAGTTATAACTACACCATTTATGCACCATATTCATGGTTCACCGGATGACTATCTGCGGTACACACCATCAGTCTATAAGAGAATCGTTGAGCGATATGATTGTGAAGTCGTTTCAATTGAAGCTACCGGGCAGGGACTTTTTTCGGTTGTCTACCAATCAATCTTTATTGGGATTCCAACCAAGACACTTAGGTATATTGGAAAGAAAATTGCCGTAGGTCTAGACAGCTTCTTTTCCACTCTTTCAAAACGTTATCGCAAAATGGCGGAGACTTTACCGCTTGGTTACATTGTGATCATAAAAAAGAAGTAGTCACTTTTTGGTGGTCAAGAAGGTAATAGGTTGATATATGAACATACTCGTCACCGGTGGAGCCGGATTTATTGGCAACGCATTTACGCTAAAAGCAGTGGCCGAGGGGCATACGGTGACAGTCATCGATAACATGAATAGTTACTATGACCGCAGTCTCAAAGAGGCGCGTCGGGCGCGCTTGCCAGAGACAGTTACCTTTGTAGAAGGTGATATTACCGACCGTGCACTCCTCACTCGACTCTGCGAAGGAGAGCATTTTGACGCAATTGGTCACTTTGCGGCGCAGGCCGGGGTACGGTATTCGCTCGAACACCCTGAGGTGTATGTCGAGAGTAATTATGTGGGGACCTTTACGATTCTTGATGTTGCTCGCCTTTGTGGTATCACAAAAATTGTCATGGCGTCGACTTCGTCGGTCTATGGCGATGATACCCCTACTCCGTTTGTGGAGACAGCACCAGCTAGTCACCCGGTATCCATTTATGCCGCGACGAAGCGTGGGGTAGAGATCTTGGCCTCGACCTACGCCCATCTCTACCAGATGGAGATTACGGCCCTGCGCTTCTTTACGGTATATGGTCCGTGGGGGAGACCAGACATGGCCCTCTTTCATTTCACCAAACAAATGTTGGCCGGTGAACAGATTCCTGTCTACAACAACGGGCAGATGCGCCGGGATTTTACCTACGTTGATGATATTGTCGACGGCTTTTACCGCGCAGTGACTACTTCCATCCCCGGATACACCGTCATGAATATTGGCAATGGGCAGCCGGTTGAACTGATGGACTTTATCCGACACCTTGAGTCCGCTCTTGGTGTAGAGGCGAAGATAGACTTTAAACCAATGCAGGCTGGGGATGTGCATGAGACGTATGCTGATATCAGCCAAGCCAAAGAGAAGCTGGGATATGACCCAAAGACTGATATTAAGCAAGGAATCATATCTTTTGTCGAGTGGTACCGTAGTTATTATCAGTAGGGCATTATGCTACTATAATGCCATGTCGGATTTTACTTTTTTACTGAAGGAAATTAGCAAAGGTCGCTCAGTGACCCGGTCATTTTTTAACAATGCGGTGCGCAAGATTTCGGTGCGTGGTAAGGTGATTGATATTGGAGCGGGGAGTAGTCCTCATTACCAGGACCTCATGCTCAAAGAGCCGGGAGCGGAGTTTGTGAGTATGGATCGCCTTACGGGGGACAGCACCAACTTTGAGACTGATGCGCTGCCGTACGAAACCGCGAGTTTTGATACGGTGATCTCGATGAACGTGCTTGAGCATATCTACAATTACAAATGGCACTTTGGTGAACTCGTCCGGATCTTGAAGCCCCAAGGGAAATTCGTGATGTTTGTGCCGTTTTTGTACATGTACCACCCAGGACATAGTGATGGGCTCCTTGATTGTCACCGCTATACCCGTGATGCACTTGAGCGCATGTGTGCGGAGGTGGGTCTTACCGCCGAAGTAAAGGAGGTAAGTCGGGGCGTCTGTATCGCAGCGCTTAATATGTGTATCTTGTCGATGCCAAAAATCATCCGGCCTTTCTTCTTTGTACCAGCCTATCTCCTTGATGGTCTCTTAATCAAATACCGTCCGCTTTACCCGCGTCAGTTTCCACTCGGGTACATGGTGGTAGCCGTAAAAAAATAATCTATGGTCCCCATCTATATTTTTAGACGCAAAGATGGTATCAAAGATTCGATTTTGTTGACCCTGATGCAGAGTCAAAATGAGTACGAAGGTGGACTCTTTCAGCAAATCAAAACGGCGCCATTTCGTACGCTCGCTACGTTTGTGGGAGAAGGGGAGTCAGCGAAGTATGTGATGATTCCACACAATTATTTTGCTATCGAAAATGATACTGCGTACCTAGAGGAAGCAGCCGCCTATGCGAAACAAATTGGTGCGAAACTCTTTGTCTTTGCCTACGGCGATAGTGCTGAACCGATTGTGATTGATAATGCGATTATTATTCGCTCCTCAGCCTACACGTCACGCCTGCGGCCAAACGAAATCATCATGCCGGCCTTTGTGGAGGATATCGGTGAGCAATTCGGAGTACACTATCGTGAGAAGACCGTACCGGTACCAACGATTGGTTTTACCGGTTGGGTACGATTCGGAAATTTTAAACAAGAGTATAAGTACCAAATCAAAATCTGGCGCTCAAAAATGGCTATCTGGTTTGCGGGTGCGCCAAAGCCCTCGCTCCAGGGTCTCTACTACCGTCGCAAAGCCATTGATTACATTAATCGCGCCAAGCGGGTAACCGGTCGCTTTATCATGCGTGGTTCGTACTCAGGGAGCGCAAAGACAATCGAAGCAGATCCGAGTGTGGTACGCAAGCAATTTGTAGACTCAATCACCGAGGCGGATTTGTCGCTGGTGGTACGGGGCGACGGCAACTTCTCACTGCGGTTCTTTGAAGTGCTCTCGCTTGGCCGGATTCCGGTGTTTGTGGATACGGAGACACCACTCCCACGCGTGACAGAGATTGATTACGACTCGTTTATGATTCGGGTTCCGCACGAGCGACTCCATGATATAGAAACTATTGTTGGTGATTTTTGGGACGCTTGTACCCCTGAGCAATACCAGGCTATGCAGCAAAAAGCCCGTACCATCTTTGAGACGAAGCTTCGAGCTGATCGATTTTACACTGACCTTTTTGCCACCCTATGAGCATTCTTTTTAATGCCTTTATTTCTATCTCTAGTCTCTTTAAAGCACCGCTCTCTGCGCGACGAAAACTTTTGGTGTTGTGGTGGTACCTCTGTATCTTGGTAGCCTTACCATTCTCTCGACTGACGCGTCAGCGTCGTATTTATTGTGCTGGGTTTGTCATTGAGGGGTTTGATCTTGCGACATTACGGTTCCTTTACGAAGAAACTTTTTTGCGTCAAGAATACAACGTGCAGCTTCCGAAAGCACCGTACTGTATTGATGCCGGAGCCAATATTGGTATTGCCACCCTCTTTATCAAGTGGCTCTATCCCGACGCTCACGTACTGGCGATTGAACCAGATCCTGCCACCGTCGCACTCTTGCGCAAGAATATAAAGCGGAACAAACTCAAGGACGTCACTGTTTTCCATGGTGCGGTTAGTGACCAAGCTGGCCAGTTATCGCTCTTTATTCATCCTACGAAGCAAGGGTCGCTGAAGATGAGCAACTATGCCCGCAAGGGTATGACGGTTGAAGTACAAGTACCGGCCGAGCGACTGTCGACACTCCTTACTAAAGCTGGGTGGTCACATATCGATTTTGCCAAGATTGATATTGAAGGAGCAGAGTGGCAGGTTCTCCGTGACCTCACGACTAGCGGCTGGCTCGCCAAAGTAGGACAGTACGTCATCGAATACCATCACCTCATGGGTACCCACGAATCAAAATTCAGTGAGTTCCTCAGGGACTTTGAAGCAGCGGGGTATCTCTACCAAATGAATACCAAGTCGTTGCCGTATAACCACGCCCCACAGTTTCAGGACGTGCTTCTGTATCTGAAGCGGGCGGTATAACATTATGGCTACTGATACCCGTAGTGTCATTGTCTATGTACTCCCGAGTCTCGTCGCTTCCGGTGGTATCGAGCGGCAGTTTTTGGCCCAGATGAAAGTGATTGATACGACGAAGTTCGTCATCCATGTAGTAACGCTTTGTACCTACCCTGGTCGTGAATCACTCTATGAGCAGCTACCCGAGCATGTGACCGCGCATGAACTAGCGTGGCGGGGTGGGTTTGATGTGAAGACAATTTTTAGATTGTTTCGTCTCTTACGTCGTCTACGACCGGCGGTAGTAGTATCAAGTATGGTGACCGCAAACACGCTGGTGCGATATCTCCGGCCCTTGGTGGGATATAAGGTAATAGCGCGCGAGCATAACACCTACGAAGACAAGACATTACGACACAAAATCCGCGATCATATTGGCGCTTACTTTTCGAGTCGGATTGTCGCGGTCTCAAAAACAGTGGCTGATTTCTCCTCTCACCAATCATGGATACCAAGGCGTTGGTTTACGGTTATCTACAATGGGATTGATACCAAACGGGTGGCCGAATTTTTGGCTACGGAAGCACCAATCAAAGTTCCGGCATTACGAGCGGAGTTTGGTTGGAGCGAAGAAACCAAGATGATTCTTAATGTTGCTCGACTCAAAAAGCACAAAAATCACCGTCTTCTTATTGACGGTTTTGCACTCTACCTCAAAACGCACCCGACTGACGACGTTGTTCTTTGTATTGTCAGCGCCGGCAGTGAAGAAGCGAACCTTCGTGCGTATATTGCCGAGCTTGGGCTCCAAAACCGCATTGTCTTGACCGGCTACCGCAATGACGTGTATACCTTTTTTGCTGCAGCCAAGGCCTTCTTTTTGACGTCTGACATTGAAGGATTTCCCAATGTCGCCATTGAAGCGCTTGCGTTTGGCGTACCGGTCGCATCAACTATCGTCCCTGGTATTGATGAGATTATTGTTGATGGGGAACAGGGGAAACTCTTAGAACGTACCCCGGCCTCGGTTTGTGCTACAATGGACTGGTTTTTTAAGTTATCAGATGATGACTATGCGAAGGTAGCAATGCGCGCCAAGGCTACGGCAGCAGCATTTGATATCAAACGGATTGTTGGGGAATACGAAGACTTATTTTGTGAACTGATAACGAGAAAATGATATGAAAGAAATTTGCGGAGACGTTTCAAAAGAAAATAATCTATCAGTACTCGAGAAGACTCAGTATTTTTTTCATAACCTTACCCGTGGTCTCTACGGGCACCACACCTGGCTTTGGTGCAAACGGTTGCCTGCACCAACCAATTTCAGTAAACGGATTACTGATTCACCGATGCGGTTTTTACTTGATAATGCCTTTGCTGAAGTAATCAAGCGGTATGTGCCAGCCGCATCGCTGTCAGTATTTGATATTGGGTCAGGAACAGCGTACTACCGGTCAGCCTTGGCTGCCCTTGGTAAGAGTGGCACCTATACCGGGTTAGATGTGTATCGCCACCCTCGCTATAGTGACGATGCGGTACCAGCCTTTGCGTCATCAATGATTATCAGAAAGATTGAGGATCTTGTGCCAACTACCACCTATGATTTGGTGATGAGTATCACTGCCCTTGAGCATATACAAGATGATCAAAAAGCGATTACGCTCTCGACTGCCTTGGCAGGACAAAATGGGGTGCAGGTACATATTGCGCCGTCATTCCTGTCACTCTTTTTGTATCTGTGGCATGGCTATCGGCAGTACACGCCGTGGCGGGTAAAACACTTGTTTAAAGGGTTGCCGTATGATGTGTATCGTCTCGGTGGGTGGGGAAGTTTTTTGGTACACTTCCTTTTTATTACCGTACCAGAGCGAATTATCGGTTTGCCGTCACCTCGTCGCTTCGCCATCTACCACTACAGTCTGCGGGTTGGTCTCTTTGTAGACCGCCTTATCCCGTTTGGATCAATCGCCTACATCGTCGTGGTGCGACCACAAAAAACCTATGAATCGTCTTCGACAAAAAATTAAATCACTCACCCAAGCCCAAAAGTTTGGTACTACGTGGTTGGATCGTGGCTACATCGTAGCGATGTTGTTGTGGCGTCCATTGCGGCGGCGTTTTGGTATCAAGGATACACCGTGCGTATTTCATATCACTATTAATGCCACACCACTCTCGGTGACCCTAAATGGTTCGCATGATGAGTTTTTGATTTTTGACGAAATCATGATTCGTCAGGAGTACAACGTACCCGCTCTGAAGAGTAAAGAGGTGCGACACATTATAGATGCTGGCGCCAATATTGGTCTTGTATCCTTGTTTTATAGTGCCATGTACAAAGATGCGGTGATTCATGCCTATGAACCGAATCCTGAGTTATTCCCACGCCTGCGAGCGCAAGTGGCGCAGTGTCCACGGATAGTGCCGCATGAATTGGCACTAGGTGGCCACAGTGGCCAGGTACAGTTTTATGTGAATCCAGAAAAAAGCATTGCTTCATCACTGACTCCAAGACCTGATATGCCACTGGTGCCGTACGAAGTGACCGTAGCGGCACTTGATGAGGTGGTGAGAGAAGCGGGGATGGAGCAGATTGATATTCTTCAGTTTGATATTGAGGGAGCGGAATATGAAATGTTGGCACACTCAACAGCGGCGGCAGCGAGCCGGGTTTTGATTGGTGAAATCCATGAAGATTTAAGTGGACACAAACTTGAAGATTTTGTGAAGTTGCTTCCACATCATGACGTGACCGTGGCTCCTGGTCGAAAGGCGGGTCGGTATGTAATCCTTGGTATACACGAAGGATAGTCTCTGTATGAAAATTTCCATTATTATCGCTACCTACAACCGAGCACAATTGCTACCAAAAGCAATTGCGAGTGTACTGGCTCAGACCTATCAAAACTGGGAGTTGGTCGTGGTAGATGATGGTTCTACAGATACTACTGACGAGGTGATGCGGGGGTACACTCACGATCTTCGAATTATCTTCCACCGTTTGTCACAAAATCAAGGAGCGACCGCTGCTCGCAACTATGGCCTTTCAAAAGCAACAGGAGATGTACTCATGGTTTGGGATAGTGACGACATACTTTTTCCAGAGGCCTTAGAGCGGGTGACAACATTGTTTGCTGAACAACCAGAAGCGAGTATTATTTCGGCACACTGCCGGCAAATCAAGCAAGGAGCGGTGATTCCATACACGCCGCTTGCGACCGGTTATAAAAGTGTTGAAGCTATTGTGGCGCGTATATTACCAGCCAATACAAAAATTCGAGCTGTTAAAAAATCAGTGTTTACTGATGTTCGCTACGAGGCACGAAATATCGACTTCACCGTTAACTGCTATTTAGCAGAACGGGGACAATGGTATCACAGCAACGAAGAGCTTGGTGAGTTGTATCTCGAGTCTGATACTGTGTCATTGACCACGAGTCGCTATACTTTCAAACCGGGTCGATCGATTGAACGGGTTGAACCACTCAAACGATTTTTGACACACTTTAAGACAATTCTCATTAAGCATGCGCCACAACGTCTCGGGGCGCTGTCGTACGGTGCTTCGATTGGATTACTGTTGATGAAAGAGAAGCGCCAAGCGATTCAGTATGCTTGGCAGGCAGTACGATACGATTGGTCACTGAAACACGCGTTGTGGTTTTTGTTTGTTCTATTGCCTGGGTCAGGCGTGCTGCTCCGCTTTTACACCGGTGCCACTTAGTGGACGATAGAAATACCACAAGACAATAAAGAGGCGGGTTATTTCACAAATAAACATCGCGGCGAGTACGCCAAAGATACCAAAGAGTGGCGTCAGGACGAGGAGCAGAATAATCTTGAGTCCCGGGATAACGGTTTGGATAATATAGAGCGCCTTGGTGTCGGCGTGGGCTTTAATCGCTTCTTGCAGTAGGCCAGCCGGGAAGAAGAGTATCAAAAAGGCAAATACCTGTGAGTAGATAATTGCTTCGGTATAGCCAGGGACAAAGTAGCTAAACAAGAATGGTGCAACAGCAACATACGCAAGCACAATCCCAATCGAGACGATCAATAGGGCCAGGAGTTTTGGCATCATGGTCGACTGAAGATGAGTGAGTGATCGCTGGCTAAAACGAGGGAGCGTAATGGTAGTGAGGATTTTGTTGAGATAACGTAGCTGCTGGGCAGGGGCAATGGCAATCGTGTAGATAGCTAATTGTACCGGACCAAGCACATGCCAGATGACGACCTTATCAAGTTGGTAGGAGACACCACCAAGAATGTTCATGAGACTCAGGTGTTTGCCGTAGGTGGTTGATTGATGGTCGCGTTTGTTATTCGGTTTGTAGTGATTGGTGACCACGTAATAGAGCACGATATGGAGTACGACCTGGCTCACCATATAGACGGCGAAAAGGGTGAGGATGGCAGTCGTGAAATAGAGGGTGATCAGCGATGCGAGTACCGGCACCACATTAATGAGGATACCAACAATACTGTAGTTCTTGTGGTCATGGCGACCATTGATGAGTGCGGTGTAGAGCGGTAGAGCATTAATGAGTGGGGCAGTGAGAGTGGCGACGAGACTCCCCAGACCAATGACGAGGTTGCCTTGCCATAAGTAGTAACCGCTGATACCAAGTCCAAGCGCTACCATCCCAAAGCTGTACCGGAGTGAGGTTTTGATGCCAGCCTGAAGTTCGCCCTCGTATCCGCGGGCAACTGAGCGGGTGACCGAGGTAGCAAAGCCGGTGAGGGCAATCACACTAATAAAACCAAAGATGGTGAGGAGGTACTTGTAGGTACCAAAGTCGTTTTCACTCAGGCTATTCGCTAAAAGCACGGTGAGAACAAGGCTCCCGACACTGCCAATCATCTGACCACCAAAAAGCCAGAGCGTGCTCGGGAGATGGGTGCGCAGGGAAAGACGACTACGTCGTTCAATCGCAGAAATGACTCTTGACCACATAAATATTGGTATAGTTTATCAAACTATATAAGAAGACGATACGTTACAAGCCTTTTCATTTCGTTTTTCGTGGGTGTATACTAGGCCTTGTATGGAAAATCAATCAGTCGTGTGTCTGTCTTGTCAGTCACCACGTGTGACCGTTCTCACACACAACATGAACAAATGCGAGGCTTGCGGTTACTTCTTTGTCGCAGTCCTAGAGCGCGATCGGCAGCAAGCTAATTTTCAACTTATCACCAATGCACCAGTAGATGCCGCCGCACTCGCGGCCATGAAAAAGAAATATCCTAAAGATAGCCACGCCAAGCGAAAACTCTACGAAGCGTATGCAGAAAAAGCGCTGGCATGGTATGGACCTGAGGTGGCTATCCTTGATGTCGGAGCTAGTGGCGGATTTTTCCTTCATGAGGTAGAAAAGCGGGGAGCAAAAAAGGAGAATCTGCGCACCCTTGAGGTCGATCGTACGTACCAGGCAATGACCGAAGAATACTTTGGTTACGAAGGTGATATCGAAAATATTGAAACTTACCAAGCGCCACGTCAGTACCATTTGATTACATTGTTTGATGTGCTTGAGCACGTCCATAAGTTTTGGGACGCCCTTGCGACGATGCATAACGCGCTTACTCCAGATGGACGCCTCCTTTTAAAGCTCCCGAATGGTCGGTGGGCCTACTTTAAGTATAAGATGGCGATGCTCCTCGGGTGGCAAAAAAAAGTGCCAGGCTATCTCTACCTCGAACCAGGTGGGCACCTCAACTACTGGAACTACCAGTCCATTAAGACCCTTGAGAAAGCTGGTTTTGAACTGGAGTCATTTGTGTACGTTCGTCCGTACAAGGAGCAGTTTGGTTCTCAGTACCCGGTCCGTATCTTGGGATATCGACTTAATGCGCTTTTGGGACTTAATTTGTTTCCTGAGTTTATCGCCGTATTCAAGAAAAAATAACTTTTGTTTGCAATAACGAGTTACATCCGATATAACAGGCACATATGAAAGAATTACAAATCGGATTTATCGGACAAGGGTTTATTGGCAAGCATCTCGCTGACGATTTTGCTGAACGAGGATTTACCATTGTCCGGTACGCGCTTGAACCAGAGTTTGCTGACAACAAAGACGCCATCAAAGACTGTGATATCGTTTTTATTGCGGTACCAACCCCAACGACACCAACTGGTTTTGATTCCCGAATTCTTGAGGCAGTTTTGCCACTGGTGGGGGCTGGTAAAACGGCAGTAATTAAATCAACGATGTTGCCAGGTACGACCCTACGACTCCAAAAGCAATTTCCTGATATTGTGGTACTCCACAGTCCAGAGTTTTTGCGAGAGAAGAGTGCGCGTGAAGATACCAAAGAACCACTCCGTAATATTGTTGGCATGCCAATTGCAGATGAAGCGCATCAAACAGCAGCTGAGCAAGTGATGGCAGTTTTGCCGAATAGTCCGTTTACTCTGATCACCGGTGCGGCTGAAGCCGAGCTCATTAAGTATGCAGGTAACAATTTCCTCGCACTGAAGGTCATCTTTATGAATATTATCTACGATGCCGCTGAGGCTGTTGGTGCCAACTATTCTTTGATTGCCGAAGCCATGAAAGCCGATCCGCGGATTGGAACGAGTCATATGAACGTAATTGATCAAAGTGGTCACCCAGGGAGTGTGCCGGGACGAGGGGCGGGCGGACACTGCTTTCCGAAAGACTGGGCAGCCTTCACCGATTGGTATAGAGCAACTTGTGCTGATGACACTGCCGGCCAGGCTGTGCTTGATGCCGTAGAGAAAAAGAATATTGATTTGCTTCGCAGTAGTCAAAAAGATCTCGACTTACTCGCTGGTATTTACGGCGCGTAATGAGATAGATTTTATTTTATATGTCCACCCCAAAGACCAAAGTTGTGGTAGTTGGTGGTGGTACCGGTACTTACACACTGTTGCGAGGACTGAGGCAGTATCATAATGAGCTTGATATTACAGCAATTGTGACGATGGCTGATTCCGGTGGTTCGACCGGTCGGCTTCGTGATGAATTCGGACAGTTGCCGGTAGGGGATGTGAGACAGGCGCTCGCTGCCTTGGCTCCTGATGTACCAGGCGCCAAGAATCTCTTACGCGATTTATTTTTGTACCGCTTCAAAAGTGGGGAAGGACTCTCTGGTCACAATTTTGGCAACCTCTTTTTAACTGCGCTCACCGATATGCTCGGTAGTGAAGCAGAAGCCATTGAAGCGGCTGGAGTATTGCTGCGTATCGAAGGGAAGGTGATCCCGGTGACCACCGACAAGGCCCATCTTGCTGCAACTTTTAGTTCTGGTCGAACCGTGGTTGGTGAACATGAGATTGATGAACCGAAACCAGAACATATTCATGATCGAATTACGACGCTCTTTCTGACCCCAATAGCGAAGCTTTCAGTTGAGGCAAAAGAGGCACTTTTGTCTGCCGACTGTATTATTTTTGGGCCGGGTGATTTTTATACGAGTATTCTCGCGAATGCGGTCGTGACTGGTTTTGCCGACGCTGTGAAGGAGAGTCAGGCGACTATACTGTTTGTGGCTAATTTGATGGCGAGGCCTGGGCAGACAATTGGCATGCACCTCGCTGACTATGTAACGGAGTTTCATCGCTACGTGTCTGTTTTGCCAGATCTCATTGTGGTGCCAGACACGCTGTTGCCAGGAGAGCTTGTACAGCACTATGCCGATACCGAAGGTGTGCATCCAGTCTCGCATCAGATCACTGATGAGCGAATCAAGCTGCATGCTGCACCAATCATAAACCAAGAACGTTTTTTGCCAGAGGCTGGTGACGTACTTATTCGAAGTCTCATTCGTCACGATAGTGACGCGCTAGCGGCAGCAATTGTCGGTCTGCTCCACAGATGACGCATCTCTTGTTTTCAAAACACAGTATACTAGTGACAGTATGGAAGACGGTCAATATATCAAAGACGCTCAACGGTCACTTGATTCGATTCTTCGTAATGGTCGCCAGAAAAACCAAACGGCAGCAATACCAGAAGTTTCAGTGAGCGAAGCCCGTCAATCGCCGGTAGCGGAACTCACTTCAACCCGTACTAAGACTCGGGTGTTGTTTATTACTACTGATACCAGCATGCTCAATCAAGCCACCAAGTCGCTTGACGGCTTCACGGCTATCAGAGACCTCTTTCATGAGGTGCATATAATGGTATTGCGAACTGGTATCAAGCCAAAAAATCCCGTACTGCGTATTGATAACAATACCTGGCTCTATACGGTGACAGCCAAATATGCCTGGCAGTTACCGTTTTTTGGCTGGTCAATGTTGGCCAAAGAGCTCACCTTTGCTGAAGGTTTTAGACCAGATATTATTGTGGCGCGTGAAGTAGGGGTGAGTGCCTTTTGCGCGTATGGAGCGGGTACCTATTATGGCCGTTCTATACAACTGCATATTCCAGAACGTCACCGACAGGCCGCCAAGTGGCTAGAGCGCAAATTTGAGGCTTGGCTCATCCGACTCTTTCCAAGTATTCGTGTTACGACCGAAGAGCTTGCAAAGTCATACCAGGCAGCACTTGGAGAAGATTATGATGTTGCTATCTTGCCGCGGTACCGCGGGTATATCAATGATTTTACGGGTAAGCAGGGAACATACCTTCGTACTAAATACCCGCAATTTAGTTTCATCGTATTGTATGTAGGTGACCTGATACCAACATCAACTGCTTTTAGTGCCATTGATGCGGTGCGGGGTATTTTGCGCAACCCACGAGTTGGTTTTTTGATGGTGGGAAATGGAACCGGAGTTATGGAGTGCGAACGCCGAGCGGAACTCTTGGGTATTAAAGATCAGGTAGTGATTGAACGTCGAGCTGATGACATTGCCGCCTACATGAGCAGCGCTGATGTGCTTCTGGTGACTGATGTTGACGCTACTGCCGATGAGGTGGCATTGTACGGAGCAGCGGCTGGTACTCCTACCGTCATGACGAAGACGGCCCTGCGTGAAGATATCTTCGTCGATGGTGAATCTGCCTACCTGGTATCTGATGCCCGCTCAAACCGTATTGGTGAGATTTTAGTACGCTTATTAAATAATAATACCGATCGACTTCTCATGCGCGATCGCAGTAGGCAAGCCGTGGTGAGTCGTCTCTCGACTAGTCAAAGCGACTACGAACGAGCCTTTCGGGCCAGTATTGAGGAGGCGCTTTTATACGAAGTCTCATCATAGCAGTACCTGTTTCTGTTTGACGGCATGGTACACTTTTACTACAGATTTTTATGAAAATGCGACATGGCCCAGCGTTTATTGGTATCGGTGCCTCACATGCCGGACTGACACAAGTCACTAAATGGCTTAGTGAACATGAAGCAGTTACTGATACTATAGTGGCAGGAAATTTTTTTAATACCGAAGCCTTTACAAAAAAAGGTCTTGCTTGGTATGAGAACCGCATCGGTTGTGGTCAAGAGAACAAGGGAAAGTTGTGTGGTGATGTCACTGCTGGCTATTTGGTAGATAAAGATGTACCGAAACGCATTGCGACCACATATGGTGATGCTAAACTTTTTTTGATTGTCAGGCATCCTCTCAAACGGGCACTCCAGGCGTACCTTACAAATCAATCTATTGATAAGTCAGCCGGTCATTTATCAGCTGCTGCATATTTGGCGAAAGAAACAGCCATTCAAACAGAGAGCTACTACGCTGATCACTTGGCGTATTACTACGAGTATTATGCACCGGTAAATCTTCATATTATTGTGTACGAAGATTTAGTAGCCGATCCAGTCAAGACTATGCAGGCACTCTATACGTACCTGGAGATTGATGCTGGGGTAATTCCAAAAAGCCTTAAACATCTTGCGCCTCCACCGGAGCCACCAAAAAACCCAGGTCTCATCAAACGTACGCGCATGCGCATCCATTCGTTGTATAAGCGACTCCGCGCACGTCCAGTCGGGCCACTGTTTCCGCCAGAGCCAGATATAGACAGTCTGCTTTCACCAGAAGAAAAGCAGCTTTTTGTGGCGAGTCTGCGACCAGCGACCGATCGGCTGTCGCATATAGTAGGGAGGGATATGCTTTCTTTCTGGGACCTCTCCTAGATTTCACCAACTAACCCCATCTTCTTTGTTGTCATCGTCAAAGAAAAAGTCATTGTATATCTAATACGCCTCCTTTTTCTTTTCCTCGACGCCGCGAATCTGCGGTCATTTGCTGAAATCTAGAACTGGAATTTGTTATTAATGAGAAATTTGTGACTACTGACCGTAGAAAGACATTAGGAATAGGTGTTCGTCTAGAGATGGTCGGTTTTTTGCCTGTGGTATAGTAGTAGCCATATGAAAGATATTTTGCAAGGTATTATTTATGTTGGTTTGTTTGCGGTACCATTTTTAACCCTATACGTCGCAAACGAAAACTTTTTTCCATACATTACCGGTAAGAATTTCTGGTTCCGTATCATCGTCGAAATTGTTTTAGCCGCTTACGTTATTCTCGCACTCCTCGATACCACTTTCCGGCCACGCTTTTCTTGGCTTTTGGTAACCTTCAGTGCTCTGCTTGGCGTGATGCTTATTGCGACACTGCAGGCTGAACATGTGACTACAGCGCTCTGGAGTAATTTTGAGCGTATGGATGGCTATGTCACTCTTGTACACGTCTTCTTATACTTCTTGGTATTGGCTAGTATGTTCAAGAGTCGAGCAATTTGGACCTACTTCCTCAACACTACCGTCGGTGTGGCGGCACTGGTAGCGCTGAATGGCGTGGCTCAGCTTTCCGGTGGTACCACGCGTGTTGATAGTACACTTGGAAACGCTGCCTACATGGCCGTGTATATGCTCTTCCATATCTTTATTGCAGCGTTCCTCTTTGCTCGCACGAAGGTGGTTCCATACCGCGTCATTTATGGCTTGTTGATTGTGCTCTTTGTGTTTGTGCTCTTGCAAACCGGTACTCGAGGTACGGCTATTGGTCTTGCGACTGGATCACTTGCGATGGTGGCGTATATGGTGCTTTTTGCTACCAAGAATCCGCAGATTCGGCGCTACGCGGTGATTGCTACAGTGGCGCTTGTTGTGGTGTTCTCTGGCTTCTTTGCCGTTCGTGATTCAGCCTATATCCAGAGTAAGCCAGCCTTAGCTCGTATTGCGAACATTGATCTTGGTAACGACCTTCGTGTCCGTTCAATTATTTGGGGTATGTCTATTGAGGGAGTAAAAGAACGACCACTCTTTGGTTGGGGGAATGGTAACTTCAACTACGTCTTTAATGAACAGTACGACCCTCGTCTCTATGGTCAGGAACAGTGGTTTGATCGGGTGCACAATATTGTATTTGATTGGCTGATTGCTGGCGGTGTGGTTGGCTTGTTAGCGTACGGCAGTATCTTTGCGGCCATATTCTATTACCTTATTATCGTCGCTTGGCGAAAGGAGAGTGCAATTCCGGTAATGGAACGTGGTATTTTGGTTGGTTTGACTGTGGGGTACATGACGCACAACCTGGTGGTGTTTGACAATATCATTAGTTACATTTTCTTTGCGGTTCTCCTGGCTCTGGTGCACAGTTACTACAGTGAGGAATGGGGTGGTTTCATGAAGCGATCATTACCAAAGCCAATTGTGACGCAGATTGTGGCACCTATCATCGTCGTGCTCGCTGTTGTTTTTGTCTACGTCGTCAACGTACCAGGAATGCGTGCCGCATCAGGTATTATTGATGCGTTTCGTACCCAAGATATTGCACAGCGTCTCTCCATCTTTGAAGAGATTTTGGCACTTAACTCGTTTGCCCAGCAAGAAATTGTTGAGCAGCTTGCCCAGCAGGCGATGGGTATTGCCCAGAATCCTGGAGCTATTGACCCTGCCCTACGCGATAAGTTTTTGGCTACTGCCGAATCAGAATTGCAAAAGATGGTGCAAAAGAAGCCCGGGGACGCTCGACTTCATGTCTTCCTCTCGAGTTACTATCGTGCGACTGGTGATCAGGCCAAGGCACAGGCTGAACTTGCTATCGCTCGTTCATTGTCACCAAAGAAGCAAGCGATTATTCTCCAGCAGGGTGCAGTAGAAATTGCCCTTGGCAACAACGAAGCGGCGCGTGATTTCTTTGCGGAGGCATTCCGACTGGATGAAACCAACGATGAGGCGCGCGAGTACTATTACGCCTCACTCTTGTTTACGGGTGAATTAGAACAGGCAGATGGTCTTTTGGCTTCAACCACACCTGAATTCAAAGATCGTATTGCCAATAGTGATTTTGTCTTCTCGGCACTTAATCAAGCAAAGCAGTATGAAACACTCGCCGGTCTCTACGAACAACGTGTGCTTGCTACACCTGATAATGCGCAGCAGTGGGCAAGTCTGGCCTTCCTCTACTACCAGCTTGGTCAAGAAGCTTCAACCACTAATAAAGATCGTCAGCGAATTATGACAGATAAGGCAATTGAGACATTGGCTCGAGGAGCTAAAGCTGTACCAACCTTTGCACCGACAGCAGAGTGTGTATCAACAAATCTCAAGGCCGGACGAGCACCTGAGGTGGGTTGTCAGTAGTAACTATTTCATGGCTGATTTAGTGGTACTGGAGAAGGTCTCCCTCGCAGAGCATACAACCCTCAAAGTTGGTGGTACCGCGCGCTATTTCATTACCGCTACGAGTGAAGCAGAGGTGGCAGAAGCAGTGCAGTTTGCACATGAGCGGCAATTACCGCTTTTTGTGCTTGGAGCAGGTTCAAATGTGCTTGCAAGTGATGGTGAGTATGCTGGTGTGGTACTTAATATTCGTCTACTGGGTAAAGAAGCAATTGTTGACGAAAGTACTAACTCGGTGCTTTTTACCGTTGGTGCTGGTGAAGATCTCGACACGATTATTGCTCATACTGTTCTATCTGGTTGGTGGGGGATAGAAAACCTCTCGGCTATCCCGAGCTCAATTGGTGCTGTTCCAGTGCAAAATGTGGGAGCCTACGGCGTCGAGGCGAGTCAGGTGATTGTGTCAGTGCGGGTGTATAACGGGGAGACAAAACAGATTGAAACGTGGATCGCTAGTCAGTGTGCATTTGCGTATCGTGACTCAATCTTCAAACATGAAAGAGGGCGGCAAGCGATAGTACTGGCAGTTACGTTCCGATTATCGGTAACACCCACACCTCATTTAAGCTACAAAGATCTAGTCGAGTATTTTGGTGATACAACACCTACTCAGGCTGCGATTCGTGCAGCGATTATTGCTATTCGGGGAAAGAAATTTCCCGATTGGCGAGTGGTTGGTACCGCTGGTTCATTCTTCAAAAATCCTATCATTCCATCGACCCAGGCTGCATTACTCAAAGAGCAGTACCCAGAGCTTCCCGTTTATGATACCGATACTGCTGATCAAAAAAAGGTATCATTAGGATACGTGCTTGATAAAATTTGTCACCTCAAAGGATACTGCGATGGACCAGTTTGTCTCTATCAAGAGCAGGCTCTTGTGCTTACTGTGGTTCCAGGTACTGGTGCTGATGTAGTCACTGCTTTCGCAAAAAAAATTGCCGAAAAAGTTTTTGCTACAACAAATATTTCAATTGAGTGGGAAGTAGTTTTACTTTCGAACTGATAAGGAGAAAAAATTTCTTATTTAAATTTTTTAATTTTTTCTTATCCACACAAATTGTGTGAAAACAAATTGTATGAAAAAAAATTACACGTGATAATAGATGTAAGCAGACATTCTCTCAAACAGTTCTTTCTTTAAGGTGAGAGAGTCATGCGGTCGAAATTTATTCAACTAACTCTCATCACACATATATGGCAGTAGCAAAGAAGAAGGCCGCTAAGAAAGTAGCCAAGAAAGCAGTGAAGAAGGCTCCAGCAAAGAAGAAGGTAGCCAAGAAAGCTGTAAAGAAGGCTGCCCCTAAGAAGGCCGCAAAAAAGGTAGCAAAGCGCAAGTAAGACACCTCCGTGTCGAACTAATAGCAAAAACCGCTTCTAGCGGTTTTTGCTTTGTCTTTGTGTTTCCTATAAAAAACGGTATACTTTGCAGGCTATGTCATTTTTAGATAGATTTTTTGGCCCTAGTTATCAAAAAGAGCTTACCGCACTTACTCCATTGGTGGCTGAAATTAATGGACTCGAATCAGTGTATGCTTCGTCTACCATTACTGATTTGCGTGAGGTTACTAAATCCTTGCAGGCAAAGTTGGCTGCGGATGAAGCTGAACTTGATGATGTGCTTCCCACGGCTTTTGCGTTAGTACGGGAAGCCAGTAAACGTACCCTAGGGCTCCGTCATTATGACGTGCAGCTTATGGGTGGTATTCTCCTCCATCGCGGTAAAATCACTGAAATGCGCACTGGAGAAGGAAAGACACTAGTGGGGACACTCCCAGCCTTTCTCAATGCTCTTGGCGGAAAGGGTGTCCATGTTGTGACAGTCAATGATTATCTGGCACGACGTGACGCGGTGTGGATGGGTCAGGTGTATGATCTCCTTGGTCTCTCAGTTGGTATTATTAATAGTACCGGTTCGTATATCTATGATGCGTCACACGTGGAAAAGGATCGAGAGCGTGATGATGTTGGTTCATACAAAGTTGTCTATGACTTTTTGCGGCCATGTACACGTACTGAAGCATATGCGGCTGATATTACCTACGGAACTAATAGTGAATTTGGTTTTGACTATCTCCGCGATAATATCGAATTCGATACTACTCGCTTGCGTCAACGCGGGCATACGTACGCCATCATTGATGAAATTGACTCTATCTTGATTGACGAAGCAAGAACACCGCTTATTATTTCAGCGCCGGCTCAAGATTCTGAAAACCTGTATGCTATTTTTGCTGGTATTGCGAAGCAGCTCAAGTTTGAAGAGCATTACGTGGTGGATGAAAAGCTTCGCAGTGCGACATTAACTAACGCTGGTATTGAAGCGGCAGAAAAAATGCTCGGTGTAGACAATATCTATACTGACAAGGGTATCAAGTATGTACATCATCTTGAAACCGCTGTTCGTGCACAAGCACTCTACACACGAGATAAGGAATACGTCGTACGAGACGGGGAGGTTGTCATTGTCGATGAGTTTACTGGTCGTTTGCAACCAGGTCGTCGCTGGTCTGACGGACTCCACCAAGCCATTGAAGCCAAAGAAGGTGTGGCTGTGCAGCGTGAGTCGCGGACCTATGCGTCCATTACCTACCAGAACTATTTCCGTATGTACGAAAAGCTCTCTGGTATGACTGGTACGGCTCTCACCTCCGAAGAAGAGTTTTACACCGTATACAAGCTTGAGGTAGTGCCAGTACCAACCCATCGTCAGGTGTCCCGCGTTGATCACAATGATCTCATTTTTCAAAATGAAGCTGGAAAGTTTAAGGCGATTATTGCGCGGGTGAAAGAAATTAATCAAACCGGACAGCCTATTCTTATTGGTACAGCATCAATTGAGGTCAACGAGCGTATGTCAGAGGCGCTTAAGAAAGCCGGAGTGGTGCATCAGGTACTCAATGCCAAGAATCACGAACGTGAAGGGGAGATTATTGCTGCTGCCGGTATGAAAGGTGCTGTGACATTGGCTACTAACATGGCGGGTCGTGGCGTGGACATTAAACTTGGTGGACCGCAAGCCTCACCAGAACAAGCAGAAGAGGTCCGTAACCTCGGTGGTCTCTTTGTGTTGGGAACTGAGCGTCACGAAGCGAGACGTATTGATAACCAGCTTCGTGGTCGAGCCGGCCGACAAGGAGATCCTGGCGCAACCCAGTTCTATGTTTCCATGGAAGACTCTCTGATGCGTGTGTTCGGAGGGGAACGAGTCAAAAACCTCATGGGCACCTTTGGCATTCCCGAAGATCAGCCAATTGAGATGAAACTCATCTCTCGCCAGCTAGAAGCTGCTCAAACTCGAATTGAAGGCTTCCATTTTGATTCCCGTAAGCAAATCTTGGCCTACGATGATGTACTTAACATGCAACGTATCTCGATTTATAATCGTCGTCATAAATTGCTGCATCAAGATGTAGCCGAACTTTCAGCAATTAAAGATGAGGTGATTGCCGTAGTTCCATCAGTCGCGGAGGTATTTGCCACCAAAGAGGCAGAATTCGGAACTGAGCATATGAACCAGATGTTTTCACAGCTCTGCCTACAGATTATTGACTCGCTCTGGGTTGATCACCTCGAGTTGATGGGACATATTCGTTCGAGTGTAAATCTCCGTGCTTATGGTCAGCGTGACCCACTCATTGAATATCGTCGCGAGGGGACAGAGGCATTTTTGGACCTCCAGCACACTATTCTCCATCGTATAGCTGAGGTGCTTCCGGTTATGCAGCCGGCGGTAATTGCCAAGGAAGAAGTAGCTCACCAAAAAGAAGCGGAAGCAGCTCTTAAGGCGAGTGAAGGTGGGGAGAAAAAAACTGCTCCCAAAGTAGCTGAGACTCTTCCAGGTCGCAATGATATCGTGACTGTCACGAATGGTGTGACGACCCAAACCATGAAATACAAAAAAGCAGAACCACTCTTAGCCTCAGGTTGGCAGCTGGTATCAAAGTAACTATCACCAGAGGAGCCAAAAAACACCCATTGTAGGGTGTTTTTTGGTATACTTGCAATAATATGATACGAATTATTGTTTATGTAGCCACGAGCGCTTTAGCTCTCCTTATAGCAAATGAGATTATTCCTGGCCTCACCATCGATACTTGGCAGACAGCTGTCTTTGCGGCGGTGGTTCTTGGTGTGCTTAACAGTTTTGTAAAACCGATTCTGATACTCCTCACCCTACCCATTACGCTCATTACCCTTGGGTTGTTTATTCTCGTAATCAATGTCCTCTTATTTATGACGGCCGCTTGGCTCCTCCCGGGGTTTGCAGTTGCTGGCTTTGTACCAGCCGCCCTTGGTACTCTTATGGTGAGTGTCGTTCATCTATTTGTAGGGAAGATGCAGCAAGCCGATTAATCAAGTGAGAGAAAACTGTCCGTACATAAAAACGCCCACCTTGGGGCGTTTTTTTATGTAAGAAATTACTTTTACTCACAGTCCCTCAAAAGTCGTCTTATTTTTAGAGTCATTAACACCCCTTAAAAATCATAAAATTTGCTATAGATAGTTGGTCTACTCTATCAAGAAGAGTGGAATAAAAGATGATCACGGTAGGGGAGAGACGTGGACATGACCATTAGAGATACGCCACACTCACGGACACCACAAGGGTATTTCCATTTTTAGACTCCTTTCAGTCGTTAAAAATTAGGTCATTTCGCTATAGTCGCCCTGTGTCATCAAATTGGTGGAATCAAGAGTGTTTGCGGTAGTTGAGAGACGTGGACGTGGCCATTAGGGATAGGCCACGCTCACGGAAATTCGCCATAGTCGGCACAAGCGCCTCGTTGGCTCATTTCATTTTGACTCAAGAAAGTTTTTATGGTATGACATGCAGATGTTTACAGATCAAATCACTATATACGCTGAAGCCGGAGCCGGAGGAGACGGTGTTACGCGCTGGCGTCACGAGAAGTTTGTCCCCAATGCAGGACCGTCAGGTGGAAACGGTGGAGATGGTGGAGACGTCTACATTGAAGCCGTGCGAGACCTCGGGCTACTTTCAAAGTATCTCGGTAATCCACGTTTTAGCGCGGGTGCGGGTGTGCCTGGGCAAACCGGAAGTAAGGCTGGTCGTCATGGTGAAGATCTCATTATCAAGGTTCCTGTTGGTTCAATTGTCACTGATGTGAGTCGTGAACGGGTCTACGAATTTTTTACCGAAGGACACAAAGAACGAGTCTTTAAGGGTGGTCGTGGCGGCTTAGGTAACGAGCACTTTAAGTCTTCCACGAACCGCTCTCCCGAAGAAAACACCAAAGGCAAGCCTGGAGAATCGGGAGACTTAAAAATTGAGCTTACGCTTGTAGTGGATGTGGGACTTATTGGTTTGCCAAATGCGGGTAAGTCGACTCTTCTTAATACGTTCACCAATGCGCGTAGTGCGGTTGGTGCCTATCCCTTCACTACCCTCGTCCCACACCTAGGTGACCTCTATGGCTTTGTGCTTGCTGACATCCCAGGACTCATTGAAGGAGCCCACACGGGGAAGGGACTCGGACATACCTTCTTGCGACACGTCACCAAGACCAAAATGCTCCTCCATCTTGTTTCTTTTGAGCACGAAGACCTAATTGAAAAGTATTATATCATTCGAAATGAGCTATCTTCGTACAGTAAAGACCTTGAAGATAAAGAAGAATGGATTATTTTTACTAAAAAAGACCTTGCAAATAAAGAGCAATTAGAAAAAGTGCAAGAGTTTATTGACAAGTCTAACAAACGTGTCTTTATTATATCTACAGAAACTGGGGAAGGAATCAAAAACCTCCAAGATACCCTTGTCGAGCGCCTTCGAGGAACGTAAAATACCCCCATGTATACGCCAACTATTGGGCTAGAAGTTCACGCCGAATTAAAAACCAAGAGTAAAATGTTTTGTGGGTGCCAGAATAATCCACATCATGATGAACCGAACACCAATGTCTGTCCGGTTTGTATGGCACACCCGGGAACGTTACCGGTACCAAATGAGGCAGCCATAAAATCTGTCCTCATGTTTGGAACAGCAGTTGATGGTGCACTTGCGACCTATTCAGAATTTGATCGTAAAAATTATTTTTATCCGGATATCCCAAAAGCCTATCAGCTCAGTCAGTATGCATTCCCGTTTGTGAAAGGGGGAGTGTTGGCGGGAGTTGAACTCACCCGGGTGCATCTCGAAGAAGATACTGCGCGTAGTCAACACGACAAAGGGGAAGGAAGTCTCATTGACTACAATCGGGCTGGCGTACCACTCATGGAGTTGGTGACTGAACCAGTTATTCATGATGCACAAACAGCCGGGAACTTCGCTCGGGAACTACAGCTCTTATTGCGAACTCTTGGCATTAGTGATGCAAATATGGAGAAGGGAGAGATGCGGGTAGAAGCCAATATATCGGTTAGCAAAGACACTAATCTCGGTACTAAGGTAGAAGTCAAAAATCTTAACTCATTTAGATCAGTCGAAGATGCTATCAACTATGAAATCAAGCGGCAGATAGCAGTGCTTGAAGCTGGAGGAGAATTGAAACAGGAAACGAGAGGATGGGATGAGAACAAGAGCGAGACGTATGTGCAGCGCAGTAAAGAAACCGCTAAAGACTACCGATATTTTCCTGATCCGGACATTCCAAAGTACGATTTGACTTTAAAAAATGATTTTTCGAAGTCGGCCCTATCCGAGATAATGCCTGTTCTACCCAATGAAAAGCGCTTAAAATATAGTCTTCTCGGATTAACGAACTCACAGATAGAAATAATAATAGCAGACCAACATATCGACTCGTACTTCGCATCGCTCCTTGAGGTGATGGGTGAAGAAGCAACTCCTGTGCTAGCATTGGCCGTCAATTATCTCCTGACCGACATGGTGCCACTTTGGAGTAATGTAACGACGACTGACACCATCATCTCACCAGAGCACTTTGCAGCCCTGATGGGTCTCCTTTACACCCGCCAGATCACCTCACGGGTAGCAAAGGACCTACTTATTGAGTTTGCCTTACAAGACAATGATTTAGTAGCTATCATTCAAGAGCGAGGACTCCTCGCTTCCAGTAACTCCGCTGACCTCGAGCGAATAGTGGACGAGGTATTGTCCAGCAACGAATCAGTGGTGGCAGAATATCAGGGAGGGAAGATAAGCGTTATTCAGTTCTTGGTTGGCCAAGTGATGAAGCAGACTAAAGGAGCTTCAGACCCCATCACCGTGCGTGAGGTACTAGAACGCAAGCTTCAAAGCTAAACGAGAAATCTAGAGTTATGAACATATCTCGGCCACCTTATGGTGGTCATTTATGTACATAGTTTGTATACTAAAAAGCAGTAAGGTATGGATACGGTCACTGTCAACGGAAAGATCTACAAAAAAGCCGCTGTTTTGGCTAAGCAATTTCGCTATACTACTGACTATATTGGTCAACTGTGTCGTAACAAGAAGGTAGACTGCCAATTTGTCGGTCGCTCCTGGTACGTCACTGAAGCATCACTTCTTGCCCACAAAGATAATCGTTATAAAGAAGTTCGTGTAGACGAGAAAACTATAAAAAACAATAATATCTCGGTACGTGATACTTCTGAAATCTCAGTTAGGCCTCGTCTTTTGAAAACTGCACAAAAGCTTGCGCCAACTTCTCATTTTGCTTCGCGTCTCATTCCTCGCGAATCGAAATATTTTCCAGATGAAGCTGAGCTTTTGCCAGTTACGCTCAAACCTACTCCTACCATTAAACCTATCATTCCAACCACTATACCGGTAGCTCTTGAAGCGGCCACAACCATCAAAGTAAAAGCTGAAAAATCTATAGCAAAGCTTGATTTTACTGATCTTCCTACCGTTGCTCTAACTGGAAATTTGGTGGTACAGGAGATTGTCCCTGATGTGACTCCTTCAACTCCGGTAGTACTTCCTGTACCTGGAATGGCAAAAGCAAAGCCTGAGACGACCCCCCATGAGGTTAAGACGGTCCTTGTACAGCCGCCTGTAGACAACAAGATAAGCTTTACACCAACACAGGTCCGTGCCCTTCCTAAGCCAGCTCCTCGGTACTTTTTACTGGCAACCTCTATCCTTACGAGTTGTCTTTTATTTGGGTTTGTGACGACAGCCAATGTCGTGTTTACTATCGGTAAAAACATCACCGTGAAGCAGGTGCAATTTGACGTTGCTCCACTCCAAAATTGGCTTGTAAAGTCACGCTAGTTATTAACACCTTAAAGGTCGGTTATTCATGCTGAAATAGCTATAATATTACTAGCTATTTCGTAGAGCATGTCAGAAAATTTTTTCATCGGGAATCGTCGCCTTATCCCACTCAAAGAAGTCACCAAAATTGTCCCGTACTCACGCGAGTATGTGGCTCGTTTGGCTCGCGATGGTAGAGTAGCTGCAGCACAAATTAACCGGCAGTGGTACATCGATCCAGAGTCTCTCAAAAACTTTTTTGATCAAGCCCAGCTCGAGATGCAGGCGCGTGGTGAATACGTCCGCGAGTTGCGCAAGCAAGAGCTCGATCTGCATGAATGGTGGTCAGCGTTTGTTGATACGCAAAAAAATCGTCAGGTTGGCCGTGCTGGCCGTGCTGCCAAGAAATCAATTTTGATAATTATTCTCGGTCTTTTTGTTGGACTTTTAGTGACGCGCTTCGCACCACTGGGGGATCCGGCAGTACTAGCTTCTTTGATTGAGAGTCAACAGCTCGCATCACTCATCACGGCACAAGACAATGAAGCGGCCGCCGTATCGTGGTACGAAACTGGCGATGTGGTGACCGAAGACGAATCACTCTTAAGTCCTGTAGGGATACTCCTTCTCCCTGATGGTGTGTCTGAAGATCCTGCAGCCTTCTTTTCTGATGAGGTACGCGTAGAACAAACTGGTCCAACCAGTGGTGTTATCTATAGCTCGACTTCATCAAGTTCTGTGCCATTTGTGCGAGTGACTGCAGATGAGCAGGTTGAGTCGGTGGAATCGGTAGAGCTGGAGCCATAGTTTTTTATGTATCGGTCTTATTATCTACAACTTTTTGTCTCACTGGTGGCACTCGCCACGGTGACATTGTTGTGGGTAATACCAGCACAAGCCCAGTTCAATGAACAGATTAATTACCAAGGGCGACTCCTTGATGCGACTGGTTCCGCAGTTGCCGACGGCACCTACGCCATGGAATTTAATCTCTACACGGTCGCGACCAGCGGTAGTGCAATCTGGACCGAGACGCTCACTGGTGCAAACGAAGTAACAGTGGTCGATGGTCTCTTCTCGGTAATGCTCGGTTCTACCTCGCCCTTGACCAGTGTTGATTTTAATCAGACACTCTATCTTGGTGTGACGATTGAAGCTGATAGTGAAATGGTGCCACGCAAGATCCTCGGCGCCGTACCAGCCGCCTTTGTCGCCAAAGAAGCTGGTAACGCAGAAACAGTTGGTGGAGTGGCTTCAAGCTCATTCTTGCGCAGTGATGAGGCTGATACGATGTTTGCTTCGTCGTCTTCATCGATCCTCACCGTGATTCAAAATGGTCTTGGCAAGGTGGCGAGTTTCTTTAGTGGGGTGACTGAAGTCTTCACGATTTTGAACAATGGGAACGTTGGAATTGGTACCACCACACCTTCAAGTCGACTTGCGGTCGCGGGGAATGCGGTCATTGGTGGCGATCTTACCACGACTGGAACACTGTCAGTTGGAACGCTTAATGGACTCTTGCTCGGTACGAGCGGTACGGTGTCGGCAGTTGCTACGTCAGGACTCAATATTGTTATTGGCGATACCATTGGTACACTAGCAGCTACTCGTGGCGGCACCGGCCTTACCACCGTCACTCAGAACCAACTCCTCATTGGAGGCGCCGGCAATACCTGGACACAGATAGGAACTTCATCACTTGGTCTTGGTAACGGCACCTTCCTTGGTCTCTCAGATATTCCTGACACTTATACTGCCAATCGGATCTTCTTCACCAACAGTGGTGCTACTGGATTGACAGATAGTGCAAACTTTACCTTTGACGGCACGAATCTCGGTCTGGGTGGAGCGCAGGGTATTGCTTGGGGTGGTACACGATACCTCCACGCGTCATCAACCAATGATTCGATCGCGTTTGGTGAAAATGCAGGAGCCAGTTTTGGAGCTACTAATCTCTACAACATTGCACTTGGTTTTGAGGCAGGACGGTTTGCGAGCACGACCAATGCCAGTTACAACATCCTCACTGGTTACCAAGCGGGACTAAACTTGCGTGGTACCAGTTCGATCCTGATTGGACGTGAAGCAGGAAGGGCAATGAGTGGTTCACAGAATATCGTCTTGGGTAATAATTCTGGTATTGCAAATAACGGTACCAATAACTCATTTATCGGTAACAATATTGGTGCTAACTTATTGGGCTCAGCCAACGTCGCCATTGGTGGAAATAACTTTACCAACGGTTCTGCATTTACCGTCAACAACAACGTCGTTATCGGGTACCGGGCTGGCTTTGCAATTGATGGGAGTAGTAACAACAACATCTTAATTGGGTACCAAGCAGCCGATAATTTGGTTTTTGGTGCTAATAATATTGTTATTGGGTACAACATTGATGCGGTGACCACTTCCGCTGCTAATACTCTCAACATCGGTAACCTGATCTTCGGTACCGGTATTGACGGTACTGGCACCACCCTTTCAACAGGCAACATCGGTATCGGTACTACTTCACCAAATAGCAAACTTACCGTCGCCGGCACCGCTCTTATTACCGGCACCACCACGCTTGCCACCACCTCACTCACCGCTGCTCTCTACGACGGCAGTAACAGTGCTGGTACTTCCGGGATGGTTCTTCAGACATTTGGTACAACAACCCGTTGGGTAGCAACAAGTACCCTTGGTATTGCCGGAGGAAGTGGTGCAACAACCTTCCTCGCCCTTACAGATACACCGTCGTCATATACCGCCAACCGTCTCTTCTTCACGAACAGTGGAGCGACCGCCGTCACTGATAGTGTCAACCTTACCTTTGATGGTTCACAGCTCGCGACCTTGAACCTTGCGGTGACTGGTACAAGTACCTTTTCTGGTGTCACTACTTTGGCTACCACCACTATCGGATCACTAAGTCTCACCAATGCGCTTAGCGCTACTTCAGGCGGCACTGGCCTCACTTCATACTCAACTGGTGATCTTATCTATGCCTCAGGAGCCAACACACTTGCGAACCGTACCATCGGCTTAACCGGTAACGTGCTTTCAGTGGTGGGCGGGGTACCGACGTGGGTAGCGACGAGTTCGCTAAATATTTTTGGCCTATCACAGTTCACGGATGGGGGAGCGACGACGTATCTGACAGCGCTTAATGAAAACTTTGGAGTTGGTACTACGAGTTCAACCTCGAAGCTCACCATTCAAGGCGACTCAGGCAGTCTCAATATATTTAATGTGGCTACCTCAACCGGTGCATCGGTACTCAAGGTAATGGCCGACAGTAACGTAGAACTTAGTGGGCGACTTATTGATGTTGGGGTGACGTGGACAGCCCGCAGTGCCGCCGGCAATGATGATTCATGGAATAGTGTCACCTATGGTAACGGTATCTTTGTGGCGATCAGTGCAGGCAGCGATCGCTTGATGACCTCGTCAGATGGGATCAACTGGACAGTGCAAACAATTACTGGAGGCAATGATAATTGGAATGATGTCACCTACGGCAACGGTATGTTTGTTGCCGTAGGTAGTGGTTCCAGTGATTATATTGCAACTTCCCCTGATGGTATTAACTGGACGGCACGAGCTATGGTGGGCAGTAGTAGTTACAAAGATATTGCTTACGGTAATGGGATGTTTGTCGCGGTTGGTAATGGTCCCTTCCAGCATATCCTCACGTCACCAGACGGTATCAAATGGACAGCAAGTTATGCGCCGGGCAATAATGATGGTTGGAATTCAGTGGTGTATGGCAACGGTATGTTTGTCGCAGTTTCAAGTGTCGGAGATAGGGTCATGTACTCAACTAATGGTACCAGTTGGGCCACCACTACCGCCGCGGGCGACAATGATAGTTGGCAAGCAGTCACCTACGGTAATGGCCAGTACGTAGCGGTCGGTGATTCAGGTGACGATCGGATTATGACGTCACCCGACGGTATTACGTGGACTAGTCGTTCAGCCTTGGGTAATGATGACACTTGGGCTGGCGTCACCTACGGTAATGGCCTCTTTGTGGCTGTATCAGGTCCAGTGGGTATTGACCGGATTGCAACCTCACCAGATGGTATCAATTGGACATCGCGCTATGGCAGCTCACGATTTTCCGATGTGACCTACGGCAATGGCATGTTTGTTGTGGTTGGATACAACGGTGACCGGGTCGTTACCTCTGGCTATATTCGTGAAAATAAAATCGCGACAAACAATGTTACTCAAGATATTAGTAGTTTTGTAGCTGGACTCAATGTTGGTTCATCCACCACCGCTTCTTCATCAAGTACTGGTACACTCACGATCTTTGGACGAGCAGACCGTAATCCATTTTCAGTTGCTTCATCAAGTGGAACTAACTTGCTTACGCTCACAAGTGCCGGTAACTTTGGCCTCGGTTCGTCTTCACCATCTAGTCTTCTTACCGTCGCCGGCACCGCTCGTATTACCGGCACCACCACGCTTGCCACCACCTCACTCACCGCAGCCCTCCTTGATTTCACTGGTAGCGCCGGAACAAACGGCATGGTCTTGCAATCAATTGGTACCTCTACTCGCTGGGTAGCGACTTCAACATTGGGTATTTCTGCCGGTGTGTCCACCTTCCTCTCTCTTACAGATACTCCATCATCTTATACCGCAAACCGCGTCATGTTTACTAACTCTGGTGCCACTGCCCTGACGGATAGTGCTAACTTTACCTTTGATGGTACTAACTTAGGGTTAGGAAATGCCAATGGAATTGGATGGGGAGGAAATCGGGTACTGTACGCTTCAACCACTCTAGGTAACTATTTTTTTGGTGAGAATGCCGGTACCACTGTTACTGGGTCCAATAATATTGCAATTGGTACTAATGCATTGCTAAATGCTGTATCGATAAGTGGTAACATTGCCATTGGTACTAACGCAGGGCAATCAGTGACTACTGGTTCCGATAATGTTTTTATTGGAGGAAGCTTCACTGGATACAGTAATACCACTGGTACAGATAATATATTTATTGGTTATGCAGCGGGTGGTAATAATACTACTGGTTCAGGTAATATCATAGTGGGTAATAGTGCTGGTAACGCACTCGTAAGTGGCGAAGATAATAGCGTATATGGTCGTTTTGCTGCTCTGAGTCTAGCAACCTCAAGTTACAGTACGATTGTCGGTCATGGTGCTGGCTGGGGAATAAGCGGTGCATATCAGTCAGACAGACTTACTCTTTTTGGACGGAATGCTGGTTACAGCCTACAGACCGGTGCCGATAATAATATCCTTATCGGGTACAATGCAGCCGATAGTCTAACTACCGGTGCAAACAATATAGTAATTGGGTACGACATCGAAGCTCCAAGTAACACCGCCTCAAATCAACTCAACATCGGTAACCTGATCTTCGGTACCGGTATTGACGGTACTGGCACCACCCTTTCAACAGGCAACATCGGTATCGGTACTACTTCACCAAATAGCAAACTTACCGTCGCAGGTACCTTCCGCGCAACGGCCACTAGTACACTGTCTACGACCACCCTCACGGCGGCCCTCCTTGATGTTGGGGGTAGTAGTGGCACAAACGGTATGGTCCTCCTCTCGACTGGTACGAGTACCCGTTGGGCGGCGACGAGTACACTTGGTATTACTGGTGGCGGTGGTTCGTCTTTCCTCGCCCTGACTGATACACCGTCGGTCTATACGGCTAACCGAATTATGTATACAAATAGTGTTGCTACTGGACTAACAGATTCGGCAGGTCTAACCTTTGACGGTACCAATCTTACTCTTGGTACGTCCACGGCGGTGTATTGGGGAGCGGCTCGGACGTTACATGCTTCAACCACCAAAGGTAATTACATATTTGGCGGATCAGCTGGAGAAAATATAACAACTGGAAGTAATTTGATTGCGATCGGTTCTTTTGCGCTACAGACCGCCACCTCATCAATTAACAATATTGCTATCGGAGATTTGGCCGGACAATTTAATACGAATGGTACCGCTAACGTCTTCATCGGCCCAGCTTTTGCTGGAACGAATAATACAACTGGTGGACAAAACGTATTTCTGGGTTATGGGGCAGGTACCGTTAATACTACCGGCAGCTCAAATACACTAATCGGAAATAGTGCTGGTACATCACTATCTAGTGGCAGTGACAATACTTCACTGGGCGCGTTTGCTGGTAATAACCTCGCTACGTCTAGTAAAAGTATTTTATTAGGACGTGGCGCAGGTTGGGGAATTAGCGGAAAGTACACCGCTAATAATCTCACCTTAATTGGTAATAATGCAGGATACAATCTTCAGACCGGTGCTGATAACAATATTTTGATTGGTTATCAGGCTGCTGATTCTCTCACGACGGGCGCCAATAATATTGTGATTGGGTACGACATCGAAGCTCCAAGTAACACCGCCTCAAATCAACTCAACATCGGTAACCTGATCTTCGGTACCGGTATTGACGGTACTGGCACCACCCTTTCAACAGGCAACATCGGTATCGGTACCACCACACCACAAGCACGCTTAAGTGTCGGTGTGAATAGTTTTGCAGCGGCGGGTACAGCTGGATTTGATGCGTACTATGGATTCTCTAACACCGCCAGCGGCACGGTCCAGTTTGGTGAGACTCGTTATCTTCGAAATAGTGGCACCGCCACTACCACACTGGTTGGTAACATGATTCGTCTTGAAGATAGTTCAACCCTTGGCAACACTGTCCGTGGTCTTGAAGTCCAGGTGAACCGTGGTACCAATACTCAGGGTGAAAACACTGCGCTGTCTGGTTTTGCACGGACCTTTGGTGTACGAGGCTTCACTAGTGGTGACGCCGGAGCGCGCTTTGAGCCAGCTGGTGGTTACTTTGAAACCGGTGGTACCACACAGGGTAATGCGATTCGTGGCTACTCATCTACCATTACTTCAGCCAACCTCATTGCGCTCTTCCAGGACACGTCCACCTTTACTGGTACCGGTCTTAATATCGACCTAGGTAACGGCACCGGATCATTCACGGGTAAGTTCGTTGACCTGAAGGTGGCTGGTTCGAGTCGCTTTAATGTAGCTTCAACCGGTACGATGTTTACTATTGGAGACATTAGTATTACTGCAACTAATACTGACCCAGCAGCGAATAATGTCGTCGGTCAATACTTTGGTGCCAACGGTTTTGCGAGTATCAATCGTTCAGCGAATCCAGCGATGAACCTTGGTCGTAGTAACGACGGTGCGGTGTTGCAGTTCTATAGTGCGGGCGCCGTACAGGGTAGTGTCAGTATTGCGGGTGCTACCGTGTCCTACAACGCCTTTACCGGTAGTCACTTCGGTCTCGTCAGTACTACCACGTCATACGAAAAGGGCATCCTCCTTGAACTCACTGGTGAAAATGGATACTACAATGATGATCCAACATCAGAAATCGTCTACGGTATGCAAAAGACCACCACTGAAAACAGTAGTCGCGTGATTGGTACCTACCTCGCCAGTCTCGAACCAAGTCGACCACAATCAACCGCGAATCCAACCCTCGTGATGGCGGTTGGTAACGGACATATGTGGGTGGCTGATCAAGGCGAAGATATTGCTTCTGGTGACTACCTTATCTCATCAAACATCGCTGGACATGCTGAAAAGGACAACAGTACCTCATCAGTGAGTTACATTATCGCGCGTGCTTCAGAAGATATTGATTGGAGTGATGTCGACGAAGATGTTGATGGTGTGAAGCACAAGCTTATCACCGTCTTCTTCGAAAACTTCACTCGACCAAATGTTGATTTTGCCATGATTGCCTCATCAACTATTGGGCTTGAAGCGGTGCCAGAAGACTCATTTACAGACTCCTTCCTCACTGGCCTCTTTGCGAAAATTGGAGAGTGGATAGGTGATGCACAAAACGGTATTAGTGACATATATGCGAACGTCTTTAATGCTGGTGAACGTATCTGTGTAGATGGAGAATGTCTCACGGCTGACGACATTCGTAACCTTAAAAATGCGCTTCAAGGTGGTGGTAGTAGCAATCCACCAGTCGCACCCGCTGGTGGTGGTTCTGGAACGGGTGGCGACGGTATGGGGGATGTCGGAGGTACCGGAGGTAACAGTGGAACCGGTGATGGTGGAGCAGGAGACGGAGGTATTGGCGGAGACGGAGGAGATGATGTGGGTGGTTCTGGAACGGGTGGCGACGGTATGGGGGATGTCGGAGGTACCGGAGGTAACAGTGGAACCGGTGATGGTGGAGCAGGAGACGGAGGAACCGGAGGTGACGGAGGCGGAGTCTAAAACGGAGCAAACAACAACGCACAAACATCATGAAAAACATCTATACATATATAAGTAGCATAGAAACACTGACAACGATAATTCGTACCGTCACTGCGTTTTTGAGTGGTCACAAAAAGGCCATGCTGCTACTCATTTGTTTTGTGTTCCTCGGTATGGGTGCTCCAGTGTATGCCCAAGTCACCCTCTCGGGTACCGTCTATAGTGACGCCGGGGTAACTCCAGATGCCACCTCACGAACTATTAATGTGGCGATTGGTACGTCGACTCCGGGAGTGTTTGCCTCCACATCAATGCCGACCAGTGGCGCGTATACCATTACCATTCCCGCCGGCAATAACATCGCCAGTGGCACACCGATTCTTGTTTGGATTGATGGAGGTACGGTCTTTGGCAGTGTGGTCACCAAAGCAAGTTCGAGTTTCCCAGGTGCGAATATTACTGGGCTTAATCTCTACCGCGATCGTCTCATTGTTCGTCATGAGGGGACGAGTGCTACCTCAACAACCATTAATGACCTTTCTTTTTATACCATTGCCCAAGATGCGGATGTGACTCATGCGACGACGAGTAATGGGGAAATTGTCGTGCGTAGTGGTGTTGAGCTCTATGTTTGGGGCGGGGACACGTTTGCTCCGGGTGGGGCAGTGACAGTGGCGGGAAATGCCGGAGCTGGAGCGACCGAAGGATCAATGACCATGGGGGCAAGTAGTGTCTATACCGCCGGAGGAAATCTCAGGCTTGCGGGTTCACTCTCGGTACCGTCGTCGGCCACGTTTAATGCCGGATCATCGACCATTTTCTTTGTTGCATCAACGACCGGCAAAACGATTAGTGCACCGGTGACGTCGATTGGTAATGTGACTTTCGTGGGTAATGGTGGTGGTTGGAGCTTTACGAGTAGTGCTACTACGTCAAATTTCACTATCTTGGTCGGATCAGTCACCGCCCCGTCAAGTGCACTTGCAGTACAAGGGACCTATCAAAATTATGGTACGTTTACTAACAATGGTGGCAAGATGACTATTATTGGTGCGCCAACGATTCCGGCTGGTAACTTCCCATCGTATACCGCTGGGCTTGATACGTCGGGTAGTGCGGCTGGTACGGGTAACCTCCAGATTAACCAAATGGCCGTTTCTGGCAATGGTCGAACACTCTATGTAGGAAAGGCAGGGAACGCTACCGCCTGTTCCCAGACCGCTGGTTCGGCGGTGGGGTGTGAACTGATGGTTATTGATATCGCCAACACCGCAGCGCCAGCGTTCGTAGGCGGACGAGACGCTAACGGTGATACTGTTGGTACGGGTAACGTTGCAATTAATTACTTGTTAGTCTCAGGTAATTATCTCTACGTTGCTAAAGCTGGTAGTGCCACCGCCTGTACCCAATCATCATCTACAGCATCTGGGTGTGAACTTATGGTCTTTGATATCAGTAGTACCACCAACCCAGTATTTGTGGCTAGTCGTGATATGGATGGTACAGCTACTGGTGTGCAAAATATTGCGGCGTTGAGTTTAGCTGCCAAAGGCACCAGTCTCTACGTGGCCAAAGCGGCTTCAGGGGCAACCGCCTGTAGTACCACTGCTCTCAATTGCGAGCTTATGGTCTTTGATATCAGTTCAACCACGAACCCAACCTACCAGACGGGACGAGATGCGTCAGGATCCGCTGGCGGAACCCAAACGCTCGCTATCAATAGTGTCAGTGTGGTCGGGGATTTATTGCTAGCTGGAAAGGCTGGGTCAGCCACCGCCTGTTCGCAAACGGCCGGCTCGGCTGTGGGGTGTGAACTGATGGTCTTTGATATCAGTTCAACCACGAACCCAACGTACATTTCGGGGCGAGATGTATCTGGTTCGGCGGCGGGTACTGGAAACCTGGCTATCACCTTTGTGACGAGTACTGGTACTATCGCGTATGTCGGTAAAGCCGCCAATGTCACTAATTGCTCGCAGGATGCGGGTGCGGGTATTGGTTGTGAACTTATGGCCTTTGACATCTCAAGCACCACTAATCCTGTGTATGTGCGAGGCCTTGATGCCAGTCTTGCAACCAATGGTGATTTGAGTCTTGGTATTCAGACGGTGCTGGCAGCGACCTCAAGTCTATTCATTGGCAAACTTGCGAGCGCTCTCCCGTGTGAACAATTATGGAATCTCCGTACAGGTTGTGAGCTTTTGCAGCTTAAGATGCCAACTACTATGAATGGTACTATGACAGGTGCAAGTAGACTTAATAATCTCACCACCCTTGGCCTTACGGAAATTACTACCAATGCTTCAACCTCAAATCTCACGATTGCATCTTCATCAATCTTTACCGCACCAAGTACGACCTTAAGCCTTAGTGGTAACTTTACGCGAGCTGGGGAGTTCCGTCCGAACCAGGGAACGATTGCTCTGTTGGGCACCAATCAAACCTTGACCGCACCAGCCACGACCACCTTCTACAATTTGACCCAGGCGGCCACCACCGCGGCCACTACTACCTTTAGTACATCTGGGACCTGGCAAATCGCAAACAATCTGACCTTGGCTGGGTCGGGGGCAGGCCGGTTGGCGTTACGGTCTGCTACCGATGGGGTACAGTGGACGTTACTGCCGCTTGGTTCTACATCTGTTTCGTATGTCAACGTTAAAGATTCCCTAAATAGTTCAAGTACACTTATCAATTGTGCGGGGGGATGTACCGATAGTGGTAACAACACCAACTGGGATTTTACCAGCGGTTTAGGGCCAGTCGAATGGAACGGAACCAATTGGACACTGTTTGAGACAATCACTATTGATGAAACCAATATTGACGAAGACCTTACTGATTTTCCCGTGTATGTAGATCTGTCGACACTCAGTAGTAATTTCTGGACTACCACTCCAGCCAGTGCGGCGCTCGTCGGGACTGATATTCGCGTGACTACGAGCGATAATGTCGAAGTACCGCGCGAACTCGTGTTTGCCTCTTCCACGCTACAGACAGGGGAGCTGCACTTTAAGGCGCCACTGATCTCTGCTACGGCTGATACGGTTTTCAAGATTTGGTACAACGGTTCAACCGCGGGTGATTATGCCGATGATGCAACCTATGGAGCGGAAAATGTGTGGACGAACAACTTCTTGGCGGTATACCACATGCAAGATGATCCAACTGGTACTACCACCGATTCTACTCGTAATAATTTTGATGCGGGACCAGGTGGCGACAGTTTGGTGACTGGTGCTCTTGGATCAGCAACCTCATTTAGTAATGGAGCGAAAACGGTGAATAACTTCACCTCATATCTTTCATCATTTTCTGCCGAGTCTTGGATTCGTCCAACAGATCTTCAAAATACAGGCAACTTTTATACCATTATTGACCTCAAGGATGCCATCTACTGGGGGGTTCGAGATACTAATGACAGTGCTACTGTCGGAACTAACTGGTCTTCGTATTATTCTTGGAACACTTCTGCCAATACGATAGTAGATGATGTCTTTCAGCACCTCTATGTAGAGTTTGATGATATGACAGATACTGCTACTGATCCTATTATGACTAATAATGGCAATGCTCTGTCACAAAATGATAATACCCCAACAGGTACACACCTACAGCCGACCAATATTCTCTATATTGGTAGTGCTTTTGGATTTGATCCATTTGTTGGTGATATCGACGAACTTCGTATCTCGTCAACCACCCGTTCATTTGCGTGGCGTCGGGCGACGTATCTGAATCAGTCGTCAACCACCACTCTTATTTCGGTTAACAAGAGTGTAGGCTCAAGTACTCTGGCCGCGCATACAGCCGGACAAGTAACTGATGCTTTTAGTTCGGCTGACAAAACCAACGAGACACTGTTTGCCTTTAAACTCACGCCACTCAGTGGGACAGCAACCGTGACCGCTATGACGCTTACCGTAAGTGGTGTCAGTAACGTGGTGGATACCGATTTCAGTAACATCCGTCTCTATAGAGATAATGATAGTGATAGGCAATATGATGCTAGTGATGCAGTTGTTGATGGGTCTGGTGTGATGAGTATAACTGGAGATAGTGGGACCATTACTTTCTTGAGTGACTTTTTGGCCACGACCAGTCTTGATTATATCGTTGTAGCAGATTTTACGGCACCAATTAATGGCTCGTTTATGACCATTAGCCTCAAGCCAAGCCAAATAACTGTCACTGACGCCAACGTGGTACATACCGTGTTTGGTAGTGTGGAGCCAGTGCAGCATAGTCGAAACAATAGGAGTGGCGGTGGCAACAGTAGTAGTATCGGTGGTGCTGCACCAGTCGGCGATGGTAATGTTAGTGGTGGAGGAGACGCTGGCGGGGAGGTGATCGGTAACGATCCTGACTTCTTCTGGCCAAGTAGTCACAGTGGTAGCTGGACGAGTGGTGTTTCGGCCTATGATCAAACCGATAGTACGTATGCCACCACCAACAGTGTAGCGAACCACCAGTACGCCGACCACAGCTTGGTAGTGCCTGGCAGCAATACTGTTCAAGGTATCATCGTCAAGCTTGAACTATCGGGGACAACAGGAGCTGGTACGGTTGATGTCCAGCTATCGTGGGATGGAGGAAACAGCTGGACGAGTACAAAATCAACCCCCACGCTCACTACTACAGATGCTGTATATACACTCGGTTCACCAAGTGATTTATGGGGGAGAAGTTGGTCGACGAGTGACTTCAGTAATGCAAATTTCCGCATCCGAGTAATTGGCAATGTGAGTAGTAACACTATTCGACTTGATGCCTTGCAAGTGCGGGTTTACCACACAGCAGGCGGGGGAGGAGGCGGGGGAGGAGGATCAATCTAACCGGTTTATACACAGGATGAAGATGAAAAGAAGATTAAAGACAGTGATACAATATACGTATATGAATAAAATAATTATTACCAGCCGCTACGCACTTGTATATGCCTTAAGTGTGTCGCTTCTCGTCACGGTTTTGTTTAGTTTGATACTTGAACCAACACTTGGACGAGCCGCGGCCACAGCCAATGACACCTTTCTCATTACACAAGAAATCACCGATGAAATTTCCTTCCTCGTACCAGCCGCTGATGTGACTATGGTTGGCCCTATTCAAGGTGTGACGGGGGGTTACGCTACTGGTACCACCTATGCCGTTGTACGCAGTAACAGTAATTCTGGCTACACCATGGACATTAGTTTCTCTAATGCGCCAGCGATGCGTGGAAACACAACCCTCAGTACTGGTATTCGAGACTATGCGACGTCGTCATCTATGATGCAGCCAAGCTTTACCTTTGTAGCGAGTTCAGCTGCTCAATTTGGCTATACCGTAGCAGCGTCAACTACCTCAGACCTCGATCCATCATTCCTTAATGACGGTTCAACTTGTAATGCTGGTGCAGGATATACCGCCAATCGCTGCTGGATGACACCATCAACTACAGCATATCGTATTATAAACCGTTCTACTTCAGCTCCAAGTGGTGCTACAACCACCTTGACCTTCCACATCAATGTGCCAAGTAACCCAAGTCCAGCGCTTGATGAAGATTTTTATACCGCCACCGCGACCTTGACGGCTACCAACCAGTAGGTACACTAGTGTCATGCCGTACATCCTTTGGGGTACACTCTGTATAATTTCATTGGCTTTTCCTGTCGGAACTTCCTTTGCGCAAGATGCGAATTCGACAGTGCCTGCAGCCGCTCCAGTGGCTGCACCAGCATCACCAATCACTCGCGAACAAATCCCTGGAAGTGATATTCAGCTTGGGGATTTTGTGGTTGGTCCCGGTAAGGCCGAAGTAACCGTGAAGCCAGGCGAAACGGTTTACAAAGAGATTACTGTTACCAATCGGATTGATAGTAATCGTTCATTTCAGTTCCAAATCGAAGATATGTCGGGGTCGGCTGATGGTAAGGATGCTGTGGTGCTTCTTGGTGATCAAGATGGACCATATTCACTCAAAGATTATGTCAGTGTGCCGGAGTCAGTGATTACCCTGGGCTTAGGTGAGCGAGCTCGTATTCCCGTCAAAATCACCATGCCGCCAAACGCAGAACCAGGGGGCTATTATGGAGCGGTGCTCGTATCAACTGTTCAGACTGATGATGATGCGTCTGGCGCTATCGCGCAGTCGCCAATTGTAGCCCGAATCGGTACTCTCTTTTTTATCACAGTACCAGGTGAAGCAGCGCGTGAGAGTAGCCTTGTTTCATTTAGCACGGCAAATAACCAGTGGTGGTTCACCAAAGGACCAATCCCTCTTGGTCTCACTTACGAAAACAAAGGATCAGTCCACCTCAATCCTTACGGAGAAGTGCGGGTGACCAATATGTTCGGCAACGAAGTCGGGTACGTCGAGCTTGATCCATGGTTTGTTTTACCAAAATCAATTCGAACTCGTGATATCACATGGGAGAGTGAGTTCTTGCTTGGACGCTACTCCATCACTGCCTCAATTAATCGTGGCTACGACAATCAGATTGATACTAAAACTATTCATGTTTGGGTGATTCCGTGGCAACTTCTCGTTACAGTGTTTAGTGTCCTGTTTGTGGTTATCTTCTTACTCCGTTGGTTCTTTAGTAACTTTGAATTTAAACGAAAGTAGCGTATGCACTGGGGGGCAACCATGCGTCGTGTCGGCCGAGAGTCACTCGTGTTAACGGTGATTATTTGTTCACTGTTGTCGCTCTCAGATGCGCAGGTGATGAATAGCAGCAATTTCAGTATTGAGCGAGATAGTATTAATTTTGGTGGCGGCTATTCATCCTCAACCAATTACCAGCAAGAGTCGACGTTTGGTGAAATTGGCACTGGTCGCAGTTCGAGTACCAATTTTCGCCTTGATGCTGGATATCAGCAAATGGGCGAATCGTACATCAGTTTATCACTGATAGGTGATGTGGTGTTGGGACCAAGTCTCGGTTTGGCTGGAGGAACAGCCACCGGTTCAACGTACTTCATTGTGACTACAGATAATCGACTTGGGTATCGTGCCACCCTTGAGGCGAGTGCCGCCCCAGCAATGCAGTCAGCGTTTGGTACCATTGCCAACTATATTCCGGGAACTGAAGACCCAGACTTTTCATTTACCACGGGTAGTGACCAAGCACATTTTGGTTTTACGCCCGAGGGTCCTGATATTGCAGATCGCTTCCGGGACAATGGTGGACTTTGTGGTATAAGCAGTCTTGATACCAGTGATGCTTGCTGGGATATGGTCTCAACGACACCAGTGGAGATTGTGAGACGTACGACGAGTAATCATCCAGTTGGTGCTACGACGACCCTCAAGTTTCGGGTTGGTATCGGTAGTGGTGCCACGGTCACTGCTGGCACCTATGTGGCCACCAGTACGGTGACTGCTATTACGTTATGATTCGTATTGGCTTAATTCTTATAAGTTGCCTATTTCCGATATTGGTGTTGGCACAAAGCGATGACTTTCTCATTAACGCCTTGGTTGGAAGTGATACTGAAGCACCTACTACGCCAAATGGGGTATCGACGACACCGGTATCGCCCAATCAAATTGATATTCTCTGGAGTCCGGTGACTGATAATTTTGCAGTTGGTGGGTACCGCATTTATCGTGACGGGTTGCATATCGCTACCACTAGTCTCACGACATTTAGTGATACAGGCTTGGTCGCAAGTACTACTTACAGCTACACAATTGATGCATTTGACGTGTTTTATAATATTTCGAGTTCATCTTCACCAGTGGCCACAACGACTCTACCAACACCAGCCTTACCGGCGGCAACGTCAACACCAACTACCACTTCGGCAAGTGGTGATGCTACGGCAGTGCCGACCCTACGTTCATTTGTTATTACGCCGGGTAATCAAATTGCGACTCTCAAGTTCGAATCATATGGACCAACACGCTACATGATTCGATTTGGCCGTACTGAAGCGTATGAGTTGGGGAGTGTTTCGACCAATGTCTTCAAAATTAATCATGAAGCGATCCTGACAGGATTGGAACCGGGTACAAAATATTTTATTGAGACCACTTTGGTTAACGGATTTGGTATCCAACGGATAGTACGTAAGGAGTATTTTACGACTCTACCTGCTATTACGTCGTCGATACCGACCAGTGCGTCGATGTTTCGAGGCGTCGTACTTGGTCGTGATGCAGCGTTGTCATGGACAAATCCAGATTCTTTTGCCTCGGTTCGGGTAGTACGCAGCCATCTCTTTTATCCGACTGACATATATGATGGAGTAACGATCTATCAAGGTAAAGGTGATAGTATTGTCGATACTGGAGTTTTTGTTGATACTGACACCGTTTATTACGCTGTGTTTGTTATAGCCGCTGATGGTCGAGTAGCAGCTCCCGCTGTCCTTCGCCTTACGCGTACCATACTCACTGATAACGAGGCGGGAGCGGGTACTAGTAGCCAACCAATCATCCCCCCACCACTACCAGACGTAACATTGTCACCAGAATATGAACGGTTTTTGTTGCCAAGCGATATATTTTTTACGGTAGGTAACGAAACAAAAACCTTTGATACACTGTATACCATTACCATCGATACACCAGTCCTTGTATCAATTCCCGCCTCAGCGGTACCAACACATCTAAAGACCATTTTGGTATCGGTCTATCATCCGACAAACAATACTGAAGTAACCACCTATTTACTTAAATTACGAGGTGATGGGGAGGCCTACGAAGCGTCATTTCACTCAAGTGGGGTGGTGGGGGAAGGAAAGGTAATGATTGAATTGTATGACTATGAGCGAGTCGTCGTAAGACGAATTAGTCGCACCGTTACGTATATCAGCACATCTCTTGGGCAAGGTTGGGTACCAACGGTATCGCATCAACACATCTGGTGGTTTGTCCTGTCGCTATTTTTAGTGGTTATCTTCCTATTGCTGTTCTTGACCCGACGACGGCGTGAGGATAACCAATAATACGAATTTCCTCTAAGTGCGATATAGTAGAGGGAAGTTAGTAATTAGTGTAGTTTAGTTCTTATGGCAAAAGTAGCAATTAATGGGTTTGGACGGATTGGGCGAACATTTTTTCGGATGGCTTTTACGCACCCTGATATTGAGATTGTCGCAATTAATGACTTAGGAAACATTGATAACCTAGCGTATCTTTTGACATATGACTCTGCCTATGGACGAGCGCCTTATTCCGTGACCGTTGAAGGACAAGAATTGGTGGTTGATGGAAAACGTATTACGATTGTACAGGAGAAAGATCCAGCCAAGTTACCTTGGGGGACTATGGGTATAGATGTGGTGGTTGAATCAACCGGCTTCTTTACAACTTACAGTAGTGCCGGTGCTCATCTCACGGCGGGAGCAAAGCGGGTGGTAATTTCTGCTCCCGCGAAAGATGACGGGGCTGGTGTGCCGGGGGCGACAGTTCTCATGGGTGTAAACGAAAGTGATTTGTCTACGTGTCAGGTCACTTCCAATGCCTCATGTACCACTAATGCAACCAGCCCATTGATTGCTATTCTTAAAGAAACCATAGGTATTGAAAAGGCACTCCTCAGTACCGTACATGCCTACACGGCATCCCAGTCACTCGTTGACGCTCCAAAGAAAGACTGGCGAGAAGGTCGAGCGGCTGCCCTTAATATTGTGCCAACAAGTACTGGTGCCGCTATTGCGACGACACTCGCACATCCTGAACTCTCGGGTAAGTTTGATGGTATTTCATTACGTGTACCGGTACCGGTTGGTTCGATTGTAGACGTAACCTTTTTAGCTTCACGCAGCACTACGGTTGAAGAGGTGAACGAGGTCCTCACTGCGGCCGCCGCTTCAGATCGCTGGAAGCATCTTTTTACGGTTACCACAGAAGCGTTGGTATCAAGTGACATTATTGGTGCTCGCTATGCTTCAATAGCTGATCTTGCTTTTACTCGTGTAGTAGGTGGTGACTTGGTAAAGGTTATGGCCTGGTACGACAATGAGACGAGTTACACCCACACCTTAGTTGAACATGTCGCGGCGGTAGCGAAGTCACTTTCGTAATCTTTGTGTGTATGAGTGAAGAAAGACCGCGACAATTTGCTACCTTGTACCTCGCGAGTGACCATGCTGGTTTTGCGTACAAAGAAGCGGTGAAGGAGTGGCTTTTAGCCGAAAATTTTTTGGTTATTGATGCCGGAGCAGAAACTTTTGAAGGGGAAGATGATTTCCCTGATTTTGTGATTCCGGCGGTTGGAGCGATGGTGGAAGACCAAGATGGTGAAGCGGGTGCCATAGTGTTTGGTGGCTCCGGGCAAGGTGAGGCGATGGCTGCTAATCGAGTAAAAGGAGCACGAGCGATTGTGTATTACGGAAATAATAAAACCATCCCAGTACTCGGTCGTGAGCATAATGCTGCCAATGTGCTTTCCATCGGGGCGCGTTTTGTAACTCTCGATGAAACCAAAGAAGCGATATGGAATTGGCTTCATACCGAACCTCTCCACGAAGAGAAGTATGCTCGTCGTAATCAAAAACTGGATTGGTAACGGCTATGCTTACCTCACCAATTATTCCAGCCATTATCCCAGATTCAGCCGATGCCGTAGCCGATTTCCTTCGTTCTCTATCTGGTATACCGGAACTTCATCTTGATGTTGTGGATGGGGCGTTTGTACCATTTTTATCATGGCCGTATACACACGGTGGTAATCCAAATGAGGTTCAAAATATTTGTGAAGCAGTGACCCTTGAAGTTGATCTGATGGTGCAAGAACCGCTTCAGGCAGCACGCGATTGGATTGCTGCTGGAGCCGATATGCTCGTTTTTCATATTGAAACTATCACGCCTGAAGCCCTGAGACTTTTTGCTGAAGAAACGGCGGTCACCATTGGTGTCGCCGCTCATAATGACACTCCAAACGAATCACTCCTGCCGTATCTTGAGGTTGCTGACTATGTGCAAGTGATGGGTATTGCCGCCATTGGTGCTCAAGGTCAACCCTTTGATGAGCGGGCTCTGGCACGTATCACCTGGTTACGTACACAAGACGCAGCGTTGGTGGTGAGTATTGATGGTAGTGTAAACGCTCATACCTTACCGACACTCCTGCAGTATCGCCTCGACCGTTACATCGTTGGTTCCGCTATTAGTCGGGCTGATGAGCCAAAAGTCAGCTACACAACATTTTCAAAGTTGGCTCTTCAACAGGCAGCGTTTCAGCGAGCGGTTTAGTGCGGTATACTAGTGGTGTCTATGCATTATCTTTCTTCGGCTGACGTTACTCGTCTTGAGCTCCAGGCTAATACCATTCGTCAAAGTGTTATTGAAATGCTGTTTGAAGCGAAAAGTGGTCATACTGCTGGTCCTTTAGGCATGGCGGATATTTTTACCTTACTTTACTTTGAAGTTTTGCAACATGACCCAAAAAACCCTGCTTGGGCAGATCGTGATCGGTTGATTCTCTCCAATGGCCACATTTGTCCAGTGCTCTATGCCACCCTTGCGCATGCTGGGTACTTTCCGGTTGAAGAACTTATGACCTTGCGGAAGTTTGGTTCACGACTCCAGGGACACCCACACCGCGAAGCTTTACCGGGACTTGAATCTACCTCAGGGCCTCTTGGTAGCGGTCTCTCGCAAGCAGTTGGTATGGCGCTTGCCGAACGAATTGATAATCCTTATTCCTCGAAATACTTCTATTGTCTCACTGGCGACGGTGAACTCAATGAGGGACAGATTTGGGAGGCAGCTTTGCTGGCTGGTAAAGAGAAGCTCCATAACCTCATTGTTATTGTTGACCGCAATGGCATCCAGATTGATGGCTACACCAAAGATGTAATGCCACTTGAACCGTTGCGGGAAAAATTTGAGGCTTTTAATTTTGATGTGCAGGAAGTTGATGGTCATAATATTCGTGCCGTTAATGATGCTATCGGTAAAGCACAGGCTGTATATAGTCAGCCGTCACTCATTATTGCGCATACTATTGCTTCAAAAGGGGTGGATGTTTTTGAGCGAGATTTCCGTTGGCACGGGAATCCTCCTGGCAAAGGACCCGAAGATCGTGTTCCGCGCAGTGAGCAAGCCAAAGTAGCGCTCGAAAAGCTCCGCACCCTCGCCGGCACTATTAGTAAGCATGATATTTCCTAGGTATGTTTGTCACACATCTCCATCCCAATCTCACTGGTGCAACACCACTTGAAAAAGCGGCGACCCGTGTTGGGTTTGGTGAAGGTCTCGTTGAAGCTGGCAAGCGTGATGAACGAGTGGTAGCTCTTTCGGCTGACCTTACCGAATCAACGCGCACTTTGCCATTTGCCGAAGCCTTTCCAAAGCGGTTTGTTCAAGTTGGTATTACTGAACAGAACATGGCTTCGGTGGCGGCTGGTATGGCCATGATGGGTAAGATTCCATTTATTGCTTCATACGCCATGTTTTCGCCAGGTCGTAACTGGGAACAGATTCGCACGACCATTGCCTACAATAATAGCAATGTAAAAATTGTGGGGGCTCATGCTGGGATTTCGGTTGGTCCCGACGGCGCAACACACCAAGCGATTGAGGATATCGCTATTATGCGGGTGATGCCAAATATGATTGTCATTAACCCGGTTGATGTCCATGAAGCACGGAAGGCCACACTCTGGGCGGCCAAACATGAAGGACCGGTATATCTGCGTCTTGGACGTAGTGATACACCACTCGTGACTACCCCTGAGTCGCCATTTGAAATAGGGAAAGCACAGCTATTTTATAAACACAACTCAAGCTTGAGTAAAAAAGTAGGTATTGTGAGTACCGGGCAACTTACGTACGAAGCCTTACGAGCAGCGACCGAACTTGAAGCTCGTGGCATTGGTGCTGGTGTTCTCCATATGGCTACCATTAAGCCATTTGATGGTGAAGGGTTAGTAGAGTTTGCAAATAATTTTGATTTTATTGTTACTCTTGAAGAGCATCAGCGCACCGGTGGTCTTGGCGGCGCTGTTGCAGAACACCTCAGCCAAATACATCCAATGCGTGTTATTCGTCTTGGAGTGGATGATCAGTTTGGTCAGTCAGGGGAACCAGAAGAACTTCTTGCACACTATGGGCTAAATGCCACTGCCGTCGTAACAGCCGTCACCACAGCACTTAATTAAAGCCAGATGCATACACAAAAAATACCAGCTCTAGCTGGTTTTTTTGTGTACATTATTTAGCCAGATTCAAAGACTGCATAGACCAAATGTGGTCAAAAAGCCGTCAGATGAGTGAGAAAGCGTGATGCGCTGTCAAGCAAATGATAGATTTAGACATATCTAGCTGATAGCTACAGCTTGGTATTCAGCTGGACGATTCTTGAGGAATTCTTCGAGCTGCGCGCGCGAGAGGAGACCTTTTTGGGCTCCGATGTACTGCACAACTGACATGGAGTTGATTGGTCCCCAGGCCAGGGCTTCGGCTGGCGAAAGGCCAAGCGCAATGGCGCTCGTAAAGGTTGAAGCAAACGCGTCGCCGGCACCGGTACGATCGACTGGTTCGGCTGGATCTGGGTACATTGGCATATGCCACGCTTGATCATGTTCATCAAGTACGTAAGCACCGTGTGGACCATCGGTGATCACTGGCAGCTTTGGTCCCAGGGCGCGTACCGCGCGCATAAGGGTAGGGACGTGTCCTTCGGTGGTACCTAACAGCTGCTGCGCTTCTTCTTTGTTACAGAAGAAGATTTCCGTTACTTCGTAGAGGTCTTTAAGTTCCGTATAGCCAAGTTTGATTTGGAAGGTGCCGGGTTGAAAGACCAGCTTCGTTTCAGGGTTAGCTTTAACATAAGCGGCAATTTCGTGGTGGTATGGTATACCATGCTCTCCAATGGAAGAGAAATAAATAAAGCGTGGCGGCACGGGGAAAGGAGGGAGAACGTATGGGAATTTCTCATGTTTGATGAGAATGGTGCGTTCAGCACCGTACCGCAACACATAGTGGTAGTTTGTAACCTTACCCTCATGGAGCTTTACATATTCAGTATTTATACCTTCAGTGCGCAAAGCTTCAAGACACTCCTTACCATTGCGGTCCTGACCGAGACTGGAAACTAAGGTGGAGCGAAGGCCGAGACGGTGAGCTGATACAGCAGCGTTTGGCGAATTACCAACGGCATTAAGGACGGTAACATCTTCGTAAGGTAGCTTTTGCCCAAATGGCATATGGAGCGTTTGTCGTCCGGTATCAAGGTCTTGGCTCACATCCGCATCGTCTTTTGATAACTGAATAAACGCATCGACAACCAGGTCGCCAATGGCAACAAAATCATATTGATCTGACATATACTAATGAGTATAGCACTTGTCGCAATTAAATTTTATGTTCTTCTCCCAGTTTGGGGACGTGCAATAAGTAAATAAACATTATAAGACATAGCATGAGCGGTCAAAAAGCAGTCAGACGAGTGAGAAATGTAGTCATGACCCATTTCGCAAGACTCATTACGGTTATTTGTGAGCCTGACGAAACAAATAAACTAATGAGTAGATAGCTCCAATAAGGAAGCTTAAGTGAAGAAACATGAGGCGTATGTAGACATACGGTGAGTGTTTCAGAGCGATACACAACAAAATATGGCCGTTGTTTTGAACATACACCAAGAAGTTTTCTTGATGTTTTGGTATACTAAAAGTCCTTATGAGGAGGAATCTAATTCTGCTATTTGTTTGTGCATATTTCCTTATGCCAGTTTTTGTGACTTTGGCGGAAACTGATGCAGAGCGCCGAACCCGTCTTGAACAAGAATTGCAAGCGGTGGAGCGACAGATTTTGACGCAAGAACGCCTTGTTGAAGACAAGAAAGCTGAACGTCAATCGCTCGAGCGGGATATTAGTATAATTGAAAGTAAAATCATTAAAGCACAACTTGGTATTAAAGCTCGGGAAATTGCAATCTCTCAGCTCTCTGATCAAATTGGTGAAAAGGAGATCGTTCTTCAGATTCTTAGTGAACGATTAAATCGTCAAGAACAATCATTAGCTGATCTTGTTCGTAAGGCTGCTTCAATGGAAGATTTTTCACTTGTTGAAATACTTCTCAGTAAAAAAAGTTTCTCGGAATTTTTTTCTGAGTACGAACAGTACGCAGCAGTCAAAAAAGCGCTTAATGAATCACTCGGCGTGCTGCACGAAATTAAGTCTGATACGCATGAGCAGAAAAGTCTCTTAGCAGATAAACAAGAAACAGAGGCTGAGATGAAGCGAATCCAAGAACTAGAAAAGCAGAATATTGAAGCACAAGAAAAAGAAAAAGAACGAATTCTGACGACTACAAAAGGACAGGAGGCAGAGTATCAGCGACTTTTACGTTCCCAGCAGCAGACGGCGGCTCAGCTTCGTAATGCGCTCTTTAACCTGCTTGGCGGCGGTGGAGGTATTTCGTTGCCGGAAGCGGTTGAATTAGCAAAATACGCTTCTGATAAGACTGGTGTTGATGCCGCTTTGATTTTAGCTATTTTAGAGCAGGAAACCAATCTTGGTGCCAACCTCGGTAGCTGTGCGTATAACGATATCCGTGGTGACCGAGTCGTGATGCATCCAGACCGCGACCAGCCTGTCTTTTTGGCCATTGCATCCATACTTGGTTTTGATGCACGTTCACGATCCGTATCGTGTCCAATTACCAGCAACGGTCAACGTATCGGCTGGGGTGGGGCGATGGGTCCTTCACAGTTTATTCCATCTACTTGGGCAGTGTATGGCGGTATCGTGAATACCGGTAATGGCTACGTCTATAGTGAAAGTGCAGACGCCATCAGACGAATTAATAGAACTGGAGCACCTGCCAATCCGTTTAATAATCAAGACGCTTTTATTGCCACCGCGCTCCTCTTGCGTGACAACGGGGCCAACGGAACCTTTGCCGGTGATCGGCTGGCAGCGCTCCGTTATTATGCTGGATGGGGTGGTGCGAGTAATCCAGCCAATGCCTTTTATGGTGATCAGGTGATGAATCGGAAGGCCAAATTCGAAGGGCAGATCCAGATCCTTAGTGGTTCCTAGAAAAGCTACAATCTGCCTGGATACTGCGTTTGCTGGCGACACACATATTTGGTCAACCTACAGCTAGTACGTCTCCCGCACTCAGTCCTGGTAGCTTTGTCTGCGGACATATTGAGGCTTTTTTGTACCCTGACATGACAAGCAATTACTAAGTCTTGTCAGAATCTGATTATCTGCTATAGTGTCGTACACAAACTACTTATATATGAAAGCAGAAATTCACCCAGAAAATTACCGGCTTGTTATCTTCCACGATAACTCAAGTGGAGAACGCTTTTTGCTCGGTTCAACCATCGAAACAACTTCTACTGACAAGTGGACTGATGGGACAGAGTACCCAATTGCTTTTGTTGATGTTTCAAGTGCTTCACACCCATTTTATACCGGTCAGGAAAAGGTGATGGACACCGCTGGACGCGTTGAACGCTTCAAGGCTCGTGCCTCAAAGGCCGTTACGAAGAAGAAGTCAGCCTAACGACGGACAGATAAGACGCCGTGTGCACCCCTGTGCACACGGCGTCCGTCTGTTACAATACCTACTACTAAAACTATTATGTCACTTTGGGATGAAGATACACTAGCAGCTTTACGCGAAAATCACAAAACGCAGTTTTTGATGACGCAATTTGATGCTCTCATGAAGCATTATGAGGATGCAGTGGCGATGGTGGAAAGTGATCCGAGTCTCAAGGAACTGGCGGAAGAAGAGGCGTCCCTCCTTAAAGCACAACTTGATGAACAGTTCAAAACCATGGAAGAAATCGTAGCGGCTGATGCCGCTGAAGAAGAAAAACCGTACGGAGTCTTACTTGAAGTGCGGGCCGGCGCAGGGGGGGATGAAGCAGCATTATTTGCACAGGAACTTGCGACTATGTACACCACCTATGCCCGCAATCAAGGGTGGCTTGTGAGCTGTGAGTACGAAACCATGGCGGGTGTTGGCGGCTATAAAGAAGCGGCCTTTGAAATCATTCATCCCGCAGCGTATGAGGCTCTTAAGTACGAAACTGGCGTCCATCGCGTGCAGCGTATCCCGATAACCGAAAAAGCCGGTCGCATTCATACATCAACTGCTTCAGTGGTTATTTTGCCGCTACGTAAAAAACCATCCATTGAAATCAATATGAGCGATATTGATATGGAATTTTCTAAGTCTGGAGGTGCAGGTGGTCAAAACGTCAATAAAGTGGAAACAGCAGTGCGACTCATTCACAAACCAACCGGCATTGATGTCCGAAGTCAGAGTGAACGCTCGCAGCTCAAAAACCGCGAAAAGGCCCTGGCCATTTTGATTGCCAAACTTGAAAGTATTCATGAGGAAGAAGAGGCCAAAAAGCATGCCAGTGAGCGTAAGAGTCAGATTGGAACGGGTGATCGATCGGAAAAAATCCGTACCTACAATTTCCCGCAGAACCGTATTACAGACCATCGGATTAAAGTCTCATGGCATAACATCGAAGGTATCCTCAGAGCCGGCCGGCTTGAGGACGTAGTAGAATCGATGGCGAAGGCCGAACGGGGTGAACTCCTTGGAACGGAGGAGGTTGCAGAATAACCCCAAGCGTGGTACTATGCGCCCGCTCTGGGTACTGTTCATATAACCACGTCCAAACAGAACTTCATCATTTCGAGCGAACTACAAGCTGGAAGCCGAGACATATTAAAATATGATAATGCCGAAGTGCAGCTGTGCAGTCGAAATGATGGAGTTATGATGGACGAGCATCATCTCATCTCTTGCGTTGGTTATATGAATAGTGCCAAAGACTCGAGCGGATTTACAATTTATCGTTATTATGAAAGCACCATCTACTAATCTCATCGAACGACTGTTCGCTTCTGGAGCCCACTTTGGCTTCAAGAAAAGCCGTCGTCACCCAACAGTTACCCCGTATTTATTTACGTCAAAAGACGGAAGTGATATTTTTGACCTCGAACAAACTGCCTCATCAATCGAAACTGCCAAAGCTATACTCGAAGAAGCTGGGAAGAACGGTAAGACCGTTTTGTTTGTGGCTACCAAAGACGAAATGTCACGTTTAGTAAAAGATACGGCTGAGAAGATTGCCCAACCATACGTCGTTAATCGATGGATTGGTGGTATGCTTACCAACTGGTCAGAAATTAAGAAGCGTATCTACCGACTCGAGTCTCTCATTAATGAAAAGGAATCAGGTGAACTTGATCGTAAGTACACCAAGAAGGAGCGTGTGCTCATCAATCGTGAAATTGACAAACTCCAGTTCAACTTTGGTGGGATCAAAACAATCACCAAGGTGGCCGATATTATGGTTGTTGTTGACCCTCGTCACGATCACATTGCTATTACCGAAGCAGCAGAAATGAATGTGCCAACCATCGCCATCATGAGTTCAGACTGTGATGCGTCTAAGGTAACGTATCCAATTACCGTGAACGACGCCCTCCAGAGTAGTGTGGCGATTGTCCTCGCTGAACTTGCAACAGCATACCAGAACGGTAAGGCGCTCTACGTACCAAAGCCAGCCGCTCCACGTCCTGACACTCGACCCGCCCGACGTCCTCGCACTGACGCCTAAGGTTCCTGTCTCTGGTTGAGGCCATTGTCTACAACAGACTCATTGTTCGTTTTTAACTCACATATATATGGAAATTACATCAGCCCAATTGAAAGAATTACGCGATCAAACTGGTATCTCAGTGATGCAGTGTAAGCGCGCCCTTGAAGAAGCCGGTGGCGATATGGAAAAGGCCGTTATCATCTTGAAGCGCAAACGCAGTGAAGCCGCTGAAAAGAAATCAGATCGCGAAATTGGCGCAGGTGCAGTGGGTGTATACGTTCATAACACAAATGAGGTAGCGGCTATGGTACTTCTTGGTTGTGAAACCGATTTTGTTGCGAAGAATTCAGAATTTGTCGCGCTCGCACGTGATATTGCAATGCATGTTGCTGCCGTGTCTCCAAAATACATCAGTAAGGCAGAAATTGGTGAATCACAAATTGAGAAGGCTAAAGAAGTGCTCTTGGCTGAAATCAAAGATAAGCCAGCAGATATGCAGGAGAAGATTCTCGCTGGTAAGATGGATTCATACTTCAAAGAGCAGGTGCTTATGGAGCAGGCTTTTGTAAAGAATCCTGAAACAACTATCGCTGAAATGATTTCGGGTGCTGTTCAGAAATTTGGTGAAAATATCACTATTGTCAAAATCGAACGCCTATCAATCAAGTAATTGATTGGCGACCCATTATGTGGCTTCCGTTTCTCTATGCAGGTGTATTACTCGTCCTCTTTGCCGGGTATCAGAGTCTTGTGTCTCATGAGGAACAAAGTGGCAAAAGATTATTCCTTGGTAAGTCACGCGACAAAGCGGATATTGTAATTAGCCGCGTGGTGTCCTGGTGTGAGGGAATGATTCGGTATGTGGTCCGCTACGTGATTACATTGTCGTGGTACTACAGCCTCCATGCGTTCTTAAAGGTGCTTATGAAGTCACTCGCAGGCGCCTATCATGTTCTGGAGTCAATTCTCATTCGTAATCGTGATCGAGCACGGGCATTACGAAAAGAACGTCGGTCTGCTACCAAAAATCACCTTACCCATATTGCTGATTACAAGGCGGAGACGAAGCTCAGTCCCGCTGAAGAGCGTCGACGCAAAGATAAAGCTTTAAAGGGGTCGTGACGAGTGTGGTAGTGGTGGTTGCGTTTTTGTTTCATTCAGGCATAATAAGCGCACTTAGTTGTAGACGAAATAACGATTAAAAACTTTGAGCCGACTTAGCTCAGTTGGTAGAGCAACTCACTTGTAATGAGTAGGTCCTCGGTTCGAGCCCGAGAGTCGGCTCAAAGTTTTGAATCATAAAATAAACCTCAGTTGGGAGAGGTGAGATTGGGGTGGGACCCAATTGAACCACTTGTAATGAGTAGGTCCTCGGTTCGAGCCCGAGAGTCGGCTCAAAGTTTTGAATCATAAAATAAACCTCAGTTGGGAGAGGTGAGATTGGGGTGGGATCCAATTGAACCACTTGTAATGAGTATGGTCGAGGGAATAGCCCGAGAGTCGGCTCAAAGTTTTGAATCTCATGTGATTATGCCAGATTTGTGAAGGTAGTAAGTTTTACCTCCTCATACTCCTTACAGGATCAGTACATCTTGTCGCTACTTTCTCGCTATTGCTTAAAGATGGCTGGTAAGATCCTTCGAGGTCATATTTTAGTCACTTCTCAGCACACAAAACCTGCAAGAGGTCACTTTTTTTATCGGCAAAATAGGAGTATACTACCAGGTATCTATGGAGGAGATGGACAATCAGTCGCACCTATTACCCTATGCCCGTCGGGCTGATTTTCATGTAGGCCGAGCGACTGAGCTTACGGGTCGTGACCGGATTATCTACCGACTACTTGAAATTCTTCCGGGGTTTGCTTCGTGGTCAACACTCATTGGCGTTATTCTCATGTCGATTTATGCGCCATTTTTTGCGGCGTACTTTATTATTGCGTTTGCGCTTTTCTGGGTTTTGAAGACTGCTTTTTTGTCATACCATCTTCGCTACAATTGGAAACGGCTCCGCCACCACATGAGTCTCGATTGGGGAGAGCTCATCGCCGATCGTGCTTACGAACACCTCCATCATGTGATTATCCTCCCGTTCTACAAAGAACCAGAGTCAGTGGTGCGAGCAACTCTCGAGTCACTCAAAGCTGTAAAGTATGATCACAGTAAGCTTATTATCGTTTTGGCTGCGGAAGAGAGAGCTGGGGCAGAAGCAGTTGCCTTGGCTCAAAAGATGACTGCCGAGTTCGGTTCAGCTTTTGGAGGCTTTTTAGTAACCTCCCATCCCGCTAATGTGCCTGGTGAAATGGCTGGCAAGGGATCAAATGCTGCCTATGCAGCGGAAGAGGTGCGGACAAAGGTGCTTGATCCGCGTGGTCTTTCCTATAAGGACGTACTCGTTTCGATTTTTGATATTGATACAGTGCTGTATCCTGATTACTTTAACTGTCTCGTGTGGCATTTCCTCGAAGCCGAGCATCCACTCAAGAGTTCATTTCAGCCGGTACCGATCTTTAACAACAACATGTGGGAAGCACCTGCGCTTGCTCGCGTGGTAGCGATGTCCTCGACATTTTGGGAGATGGTGCAGCAAGAGCGACCAGAACGAATGGCGACTTTTTCGTCACACTCTGTGTCGTTCCAGGCACTGTACGAGGTCGGTTACTGGCAGCGCAATATGGTGAGTGAGGACTCACGTATTTACTGGAATTTGTTGCTTGCCAATAATGGCAAATACGATGTCGTCCCACTCTCATATCCAGTTTCGATGGATGCAAACGCAGCACCTACCTTGTGGCGAACCATGATCCAGATTTACAAGCAACACCGACGTTGGACGTATGGGGTAGAAAATTTCTGTTATATTTTGTATCACTTTGGAAAACATCCAACTATTCCGCGTGGTCAACGTATCAAGATTGCTCTCCAGCAAGCCGAGGGATATTGGTCACTGGTAACCAATCCAATCATGCTCTTTATTCTTGGGTGGGCACCAATCTTCCTTGGTAGTCGTGAGTTCCATCAAACCGTATTGTCATACAACTTACCAATTGTCGTTCGCGACTTACTTATTCTTGCGATGTTTGGTCTCGTGATTTCATCGGTTATTTCACTTTCACTCATCCCGAAGCGACCAGACGACGCAAGTCGTTTGCGGTATATTGTGATGGCACTCCAGTGGATCCTTGTGCCTGCGACCATGATTGTCTTTAGTGCCATTCCTGGACTTGATGCACAAACCCGCCTCATGTTTGGTCGCTACATGGGCTTCTGGGTAACCCCAAAAACCCGTAACAATGCAACTGCATAATACACCATATGACGTACCAACATCACCCACGTTTTAATCCACCTTCAGCCAAAGTGGTAGTGCAACCACTTCCTCGTCAGCGTCGTCGGTTCCTCTTCCTCTCACTCCTCTTGTTGTTTGTTTGTGCGGTGCCGATTTTTGTGTTTTACGCCACTGGGTATCGCTATGATATTTTTGCGGGCGATGGATCAATTACCGCTACTGGTGGACTGTATATATCAGTGGGCGTAGAAGAAGGGGAAGTGTATCTGGGTGGATCGAGGGTTGAAGATTCACGAATTTTCCGGAGTGCAATTTACATTCAAAACATTATGCCTGGCCTCCAACGGCTTCATGCGCAGGCCGAGGGTTACCATACGTGGGTAAAAGAATTACCGGTCTACCCGCACATCGTAACCGAAGCCAGTGCCTTTATGGTGCCACTGGTGCCACAAGTACGACCAATTACGGAATTCTTAACGAGTACTGGATCCCCGGTCTACCTTGGAGTGAGTAGTACCACGGTATTGTTTGCTGATGCTTCAACAACGGTAGCGATTTTTGCCACCACTTCAAAATCTACTACAACGCTATCGCGCAACACTGAGTATACATTTGTCCGCGGACTTTTTGGTACAACGTCGTCCTCAACTACAACACCATTTATTAATCGAGTGGTTGACGAAGCACGCGGTATCTTTGAAACCAATACCTCTGCTACTACCAGTTCTACATCAGATGCTGATACAGCTACTACTACCATTATTGAACGTGATATGGTTATGTTCCGCCGTGGTGATGACGTGGTGGTGCGTTTTACTGGTAGCGAACGCAACATTCCGTACTATTTCTGTATTCCTGATGATATCGCAGCCACGACCAGCGAGCGCTATGAAGCGCAGGTGATTGCTGCGAGAAAGGCTTTGGCTGAAGAAATGGAGCTCGAAGCAGGTATTGAAACAACCACTACCGCCGACCGTGAATGCCGTCGGGAGATTACCATTGATCGTCAAGGACAGGACATCATCTCCTTTAGCTTTATGCCCGGTACCACAGACCTGGTCCTCTTACACCGTAAAGATGGGGTGTTTGTGACTGAAGTTGATGATCGTGCCTGGCAGAATACTCAGCCACTCTACCGGCAATCAGTAGATGCCGTGGTAGTTGATGGTGGACGGATTTATGTGAAAGACGGAAGCAACTACTTTGAACTCTTGACTGAGTTGCAGGCAACCTAAAATGGGGTAGTATACGCGTATATGGAACAGATTGGACACACCCATCTTATGTCGGCGATGATTGCTGAAATCAACAGTATCTTTGCGGAGATTGGTTTTACTTTTGCGGAGGGTCCTGAGCGCGAGCTTATCAAACACAACTTTGACGACCTTAATGTTCCGGCTGACCATCCCTCTCGTGACATGCAGGATACGTTTTATCTCACGGATGATGACGCGCTGGTGATGCGTACCCATACCTCGCCAGTCCAAGTGCGGCACATGCTTACCCATACGCCACCCATCCGCATGATTTGTCCGGGTAAGGTGTTTCGTAATGAAGCAACTGATGCAACACACGAAGCCCAGTTCTTCCAGCTTGAGGGACTCATGGTCGATCGTGATGTCTCGCTCGCACACATGAAAGGGGTGCTCGAATACTTCTTCACCAGATTTTTTGGCGGGGAGGTACAGGTGCGCTTTCGGCCGAGTTTCTTTCCGTTTGTGGAGCCGGGCGTTGAAGTTGACATGATGATTGCACCGCAAGAGGGAAATAAGCTCTCTGGACGTTGGATTGAAGTGATGGGAGCAGGTATGGTACACCCGAACGTCCTGCGGGCCGCGAACATTGATCCGGAGGTCTATCAAGGCTTTGCCTTTGGAATGGGTATTGATCGCCTCGGGGTACTCCGCTACGGCATTGATGATATTCGTCTTATGTATAATGGCGATCTTCGCTTCGTCAATCAGTTTTAATACTTCTTATGAAATTTTCTTATAACTGGCTCCAGACATTTTTTGACGCTCCGCTCCCAGCTCCGGTGGTGATTGAAGAGAAGCTTACGTTTCATTCGTCCGAAGTTGAGGAAGTGGTGACCGTTGGGGACGACACTGTCTTTGATGTAAAGGTCTTGCCGGACAAGTCAGCCTGGCTCATGTCACATCGCGGTCTCGCGCGTGAGCTCTCGGTTATTCTTGATCGCCCTATGAAGTATGACCCACTCCAAGGTGAGGTGAACTTGGGTACATCACTATCAGACGTGCGAGTAGTACTCGATACACCAGTCTGTGATTTTTATGGTGCAGCTATTATTGAAGGGGTTACGGTTGGTCCTTCGCCTGATTGGCTTCGTGCTCGTCTTGAGGCGATCGGCCAGCGTTCGATTAATAATATCGTTGATGCTACCAACTATGTCATGTTTGAGCTTGGGCAACCACTCCATGCTTTTGATGCTAATACGTTTACCAAAGATGTGACCGGTAGTCGTGAAGTACGAGTTCGTCTTGCTCGCGTTGACGAAAAGCTCACAACCTTAAGTAACGAGGAGTTGTCGCTGACATCCGAAGATGTTGTTATTACAGATGGTGTAAGTGGGGCACCGCTCGCGCTCGCTGGCGTGAAAGGTGGACTTAATTCTGGTGTCACCGAAGCCACGACCACCATTCTGCTTGAAGCAGCCCACTTTGACCGGGTGGCGACTCGTCTGGCGTCTCGGCGTCACAAATTGCCAACCGATGCCGCGAAGCGCTACGAAAACGGTCTCTCGCGTAGTATCACCCCCTATGGACTATTGGCCGGAGCAAAATTAATTGCCGAGATTGCGGGAGGTCAGGTTGTCGGCTTTACCACTGCTGGAGACAGTAGTGTTGTGCGGCAATCCGTAACAGTCGCGGTCACTGATATCAATCGGGTACTAGGAGTCACCATCACCCCTACTGAAGTGGCACAGATTTTAGGCCGTTTTGGCTATCAGATGGATACAAACGGTATTGTCTTTACAGTGACACCGTCACACGAACGGGACGACTTACGTATTAAGCAAGATTTGATTGAAGAAGTTGGACGCATATATGGTCTAACCAACATTAAATCTATTCCGCCAGTCAACGCTGAGGTGATGGAGCTCAATGCTCGCCTCTACTACGCTGAAGTGATTCGTCGAGTACTCACAGCCTTAGGCTTCTCAGAGGTGTATACGAGTTCCTTTCGTGAGAACGACATCGCCCATATTAAAAATGCCTTGGCTTCAGACAAGAGTTATTTGCGTAGTCGACTACAGGATAATTTACTTGAAGTACGGGCGAAGAATATTCCGTTCCGTGATCTCCTCGGACTTCGGGCAGTACAGGTATTTGAAATTGGTACCGTTTTTGGCGTACATGAAGAGGCTTTCCATGTTGGCCTTGCCGTGCAGACCGGTACCGAATACAAGGCGAAGGTTGATGATACTCTTTTAGCAACGGCGGTTGCGGCACTGGAGACCGCCCTTGGTATAGCTATCACCCCAATACATACCGCCCCTGGTTATGTGGAGTTTTCGCTAGACGCACTTTTGCCGCAACTACCGGTACCAACTGCCTACGAGCCAGCCCAAAAATCAGCCGCCATCCTCTACAAACCATTTTCAGCCTACCCGAGTGTCTCTCGGGATATTGCTATGTGGGTAGGTGAGGGGACAGTGCTTGAGACAGTAGCGAATACGTTGCGGGCAGCGGCTGGACCACTCCTTGTGCGTCTGACACACCTCGACACCTTCTCGAAGGAGGGACGGACATCGTTTGCCTTTCGTCTCGTTTTTCAGTCAAATGAAAAAACCCTCGATGGCAGCGAGGTAGATGCGCTTATGGGCGCAGTCTACGACGCTGTCGCAGGGCAGGGCTGGGAAGTGCGTTAAATCCGTCAGTCCCTCTTCTGTTGCGGTTTCCGTTTTTGTGGTCGACGAGTTGGTCGAATCACATTATTTTTACTGACTAGCCCTTCGTAAGGGTAAATTCGAACCTCGCTACCAAGAACATATACGGAAACACTTTTTTTGACCAAAATCAGGCCATGTGACAAACAACCGAGCTTCTGTCTCGGATTCTACCCATCCTGGTCCAGGAAACTTGGAGAGGTAGATAGCATAGCGATTATCTCCCCGAAAGAAATACACTTTTCCTTCGGAGCGGTAGGTTATCACGTAAAAGCGCTGTGCCATCAAAGTCCTCCAAAGGTTGGCTTTTACCCTCAAAATACCATAAAAATACCTCGCAAGCCAAGCGATTTTTTGCTATAATTGAACACGTTATTATCACGATTTAAACACCTGTATGGCCGCCAAAAAAGACACCTACGACGCATCCTCAATCTCCGTTCTCGAAGGACTTGATCCAGTACGCAAGCGACCGGGAATGTACATCGGGACCACTGGTCCTGAAGGACTCCACCATCTCATCTGGGAGGTCTTTGACAACTCACGCGACGAAGCGATGGGTGGCTTTGCTAATCGCGTTGAAGTAGCGCTTTTGCCAGGCGGGTACGTCCGTGTCGTAGACAATGGTCGTGGTATTCCAGTAGACATCCACAAGCAAACTGGTGTCTCGGCACTTGAAACAATTCTCACTGTCCTCCACGCTGGTGGAAAGTTCGGTGGTGAAGGTTCTGGCTATAAAGTATCTGGTGGTCTTCACGGTGTAGGTGTGTCCGTGGTGAACGCGCTATCAACCCATGTGATTGTGGAAGTGCACCGTGATGGTGCCTACCACATGCAGGAGTACACCATTGGTAAGCCACGGTACAAAGTCAAGAAAATAGGCGCCTCAAAACTTAGGGGTACCATCGTGACCTTTCAGGCGGATGCGAGTATTTTCCCTGAGACTGACTACGATTTTAAAAAGATTGTGACCCACCTCCGTCAGCAGGCATACCTCGTGAAGGCTATGCAACTCTCAGTTATCGATGCTCGTGGTGTTTGTGGGGAAGCAGGAGCGGTACATGCGACAACCGATAAGTCAGTGACAAAGTTCCTCGAAAGCCTCCGTGGCAAGCAGTACCTCTCCGACGAACATCTCGAAGTACCACACCAGCACTTCTATTTTGAAGGAGGACTCCGTTCACTCGTGGCCTTTAACAATCAGTACCAAAAGCCAGTTCACAAAAACATCTTCTACATCGAGAAGAACAATATGGAGGGGGCAGTACTCTCAGTTGAAGTGGCTTTGCAATACGTTGATGATATCTCCTCACGTATTAGTGCTTTTGCGAACAACATCTACAACCCTGAGCACGGTACTCATATTACAGGCTTCAAGACGGCGCTCACACGCACCCTTAACAACTACGCCAAGAAAGGCAACTTCTTTAGTGTCAAAGAAAAGGATGCTGGCTTCACGGGGGATGATGTACTCGAAGGTATCACCGCCGTAGTTTCGGTAAAGATGCCTGAAATCCAGTTTGAAGGTCAGACCAAAGCAAAGCTTGGATCAGTGGAAGCGCGGGGTGCGGTGGAGACCGTGTTTGGTGAAGCTTTTGCGACATACCTTGAAGAAAATCCTGACGATGCCAAAGCCATCATCAATAAAGTGATTATTGCGGTGAAGGCGCGCAAGGCAGCAAAAGCAGCCAAGGACAGTGTACTTCGTAAAGGTGCCCTTGAAGGGATGTCACTCCCTGGTAAACTCGCGGACTGTCAGAGTAAGAAGGCGAGTGATTCAGAACTGTTTATTGTAGAGGGAGATTCAGCGGGAGGAAGTGCCAAAATGGGTCGTGACCGTAAGACCCAGGCGATTCTGCCACTACGCGGTAAGATTTTAAATGTTGAACGAGCGCGTATCGATAAGATGCTGGCTTCAGAACAAATTAAAAACCTTGTGATTGCGATGGGTACCGCTATCGGAGACGTGTTTGATATCGAACGCCTTCGCTACCATAAGCTCATCATTGCGACTGATGCCGACGTGGACGGAGCGCACATACGTACGCTTCTTCTCACGCTGTTCTACCGGTACTTTAGGCCACTTATTGATGCCGGATATGTCTACATCGCGCAGCCGCCACTGTATAAGATTCAAAAAGGTAAGGAGATTCGCTATGCCTTCTCTGATGATGAAAAAATCCAGGTACTCAAAGCTATGGGTGAGGAAGTCGTGGCTGATGTGGAAGTGGCCGAAGACGGAGAAGAAGAATCGGAAGACGATACTGAAGTCGCTACTAAGAAAGGTGGTAAGGTCCGTATCCAGCGGTACAAGGGTCTTGGTGAAATGAACCCTGAAGAGCTCTGGGAAACCACCATGGATCCACAGAACCGAATTCTCATGCAGGTCACGATAGAGGATGCGGTACAGGCAGACCGGGTGTTTGATATCTTGATGGGGACGGATGTGAGTAACCGGAAGTCGTTTATTCAGTCGAATGCTCGTCTCGCCACATTGGATATTTAGCCAAATTTCTAGCATCTACTTTGTTATTCTTCGGTAAATATCTCTTCACCGTACCACTAGTACGGCTCACCAATATTTCCTCGAATGCCGCGTAGCTGCAGAAAAATTTGACTAAATATAATTCAGCAAACACTGAAGAAACACAAAACCCGCGCCATTGGCGCGGGTTTTGTGTTTCAGGTAAGTCGAGAGAGATTAGTCGACAATCGCTACAGCAGTCTCAAACGAGTTGTTGTTACGGTTACTATCTGGAGTAACAGATACTTCGACGTTATAGCGCTTGGCGCCCGTATCATCTCCCATTGTAAAGCCGAGAGTGATAGTTGCTCGTTCGTTTGGTTTGAGGGCCGCCTGACTTGGTGAAGTATAGGTCTCACCATTTGGAAGTTTAGCGGTATAGGTCCAAGTGCTTGAGGTCTTGGTACCAATGTTCTTCACCTCAAACTTGATAGCGCCAGTTTCGTCGTTGTCGATGATTCCAGTAGCCTTAAAGGTCTCTTGAACGAGGATACCACTACCCACAAAGGCAACCGAGAGATCAGTAAAGCCATTTGGATTTGAGGCTGGGATACTGTAGACCGGCTTTTGGGTATACACTGGCTTGGTTGGGATTGCTGGCTGAGTCGGCTTAGCCGGAGTGGCAGGTTTGGCCGGTTCAGCTGGCTTTTCCGTCAGGACTGGTGGAGTAGTAGTGGCAGGGGATGAAGTAGCTACCGGTGTACCGGCCGTACCAATCGTAGCGTTAACAATCGTGATTGAGTTATCGTCGGTCATGAGTGGCGCCTCTTTACCTGAAGGGATAAAGTCGATGCGGTAGTTGAGGTCGGTAAAGCGATTCTTTTCAGAGGTAGCGACAATATCAATGGCACTCACACTTCCGATATTGTAGTTGGTGTCACAGGAGAGCGACTTGATAGCCCCGAGACTGTCTCGCATATCAACGGCTAGACCTTCACTACACGCGTATGAAAAGGCGAAGGTACCGGTACGCTTTGGTACATTCCAACTGATAGTGACCGATTCACCATCACTGACCGTTCCCTTGGTACTTGTGGTCTCAAGACCACGGGTATCGTAGCTATAGACACTGTCGGCGAGGGAAGCGAGCGACGTGAAGGCGCTTGGTAATACCTTCACGAGTTGGATACCTAACCACGCAATTACAATAATCAGGCCAATAAAACCCACAATAGCAAGCGACTTAATGATTCCGTCTTTCTGCTGCTGTTCACGATTGTTTGTCATAATGTGGTCATATTACCATATAATAATGCAAAAGTCAATAAAACGAAAGTTACAAATTGTCAACCTAAGCACAAATGAAATTCAACATCTTCCCTAGGCCTTGCCTAGGGAAGATGCTACACGATGCAAAGGGGCACCCTAGGCAATAGTCGAAGACCGGTCCCGGGAGAGGATTTCTAACGGGGTTAATTGACAAATTAATATTTTATGATACTATATGACCATCTATGCACGACGAATCTTCATTTTTTGATGCCTTGTGGGTTAAAAAAGTACCATTTTTGGTAGTCTTTTTTGTGATTTTTACTCTCACGTACGGTGTCCTTTTTGCGGTTGATTTCTTGCCAGAACCAAAAACCAGTGCCCCAGTTAAAGCTGTGGCAACTTCTACTTTTGCCACCACAACCAAAGAAGTAGAGGAGGTGTCTCCGGCAGCTATGGCCGAAGAGCCGGTGCAGCTCTCGATTCCGTCACTTGATCGGGTAGTGTCTGTCCTTAATCCTGAAACCCGCGATATTGTTGAGCTTGACCGCGAACTCCTCAAGGGTGTGGTACGTCACCCTGACTCAGCCCTTCTTGGTGAAGAGGGGAATGTGGTTATTTTGGGTCATTCAAGCTACCTGCCAAACGTGATGAACAAGAACTTCCAGGCCCTCAATGGTATCCAAAAGATGAAATGGGGCGATATTATCACGCTCCAAAGTGATGGTACCGAATATACCTATCGGGTAGAAAAGGTCTATCAGGCCAAGGCCTCGGGAGTCACTATCCCAACTGAGGTAACAGGGAAGCGTCTGACGCTCGTGACCTGTAACAGTTTTGGTGCCAAGGAAGACCGGTTTATCGTTGAAGCGAAGCTCCTCTCTGAAAAAGCCCTCTAATCCAGGGCTTTTTGCTGCCTTTTTAATACATTTGACAGAATCTCTAATGTATTGACAAATACATTAGAGTGTGATAGTATATACCCATAACCAGCAACCGCGGATATGATTCCGCAGCATGACAAAGGAGACCTCCATGCAAAAGTTCCTTCTTCTGGCCGTTTTGGCTACGTCACTCGGCGGCTGTGTCGGTGGTTCCGGTGTTCCGGGCACCGGTGGCGGCGGTGGCTACTCCGGCGGGGAAACCCAGGCCGAAAGCCAGGCCAAGTCCGGTGAAACCAAACCGGGCGAAACCCAGGGTCCCGAAGGGACCATGGACGACGGCTCGGGGGCAGGCTTCGGACCGATCAGCGGCTAAGGCCGCGCAAGGGGTGGGAAGGGGCAAATTTACATGCCCTGACCCACCTTTTTCTATATTTGACATTCTGCTGGTTATGTTGACAAATACCGGCGGATATGATAAGATACTTGAGTGAACAGAACCTTTGCTCTTTGACGAAATTACTGTCAGAGCGAACCCAACGCGGTGTTACCGCAAGGAGACTCCAAATGGACCGTCGCAACTTTCTTCTTAGCATGGGTGCTGCCGGTCTGGTGAGCACATTGCCGGACATGGCTGCTGCATGCCCAGCGAAAAAGGCAACCAACTGCGTCCTCGTGCCGGCGCCGAATCATCGGACTCTCGGAACGCTTGAGCAGGAGCTTGAGCATTGGGCATGGCTCTGCCATCCCGATTATGCCAAACTCAAGCAACCTCGCTGGTGGTCGTACGTGATGGTCACCGACAAGAGCTATCCGGCAGCAGTTCAGAGGGTTCTCAACAATCCGAAGGCTCCGCTCCCGGATGAAGTCGAGGTGCATGGGCAAGAGTGCCGTCAGCAGTGGTTCAAACCGGGCTGGCGCGCTCTCACGGTCACCAACTGTCGTCGTGAAGACCGGCGTTGGACCTTCTTGCTCTCTCGGCGGTTGACTGCAAAAGATCAAGGTCAGCCGCTCAAGAAAGCGGACTGGCAAGATCTTGAACCGGTCTTCGACATCTGACAGCTGCCGGGGCTTCGAAAGTAGTCCCGGCAACAAATCTTTGAATCAACTTGGATTCAGAGTAATCGTCTTTAGAGACGATTGCTTTAATCCGAAGAAATTCGGTGTTGGTAAATAAATTTAAAATTATGTTTAGCATTATAAATATCAAAAATATTTTCATTGCAGGTCTCTTTTTGACCGTGATGTTTTTTGCTACCCTTGCAACTGCTCCACAAGCTTTCGCGCTCGGAACAAGTGGTTGTGATGGTTGTGGTGGCAGTGGTAGTACTGGTGGCAGTAACGATGGTGGTAATGATACTCCACAGACTCCTACCTGTTCGCTTGAGCTTAATAAGCTCGAAGTAACCGCTATTGGTGAGACCTACCGACTTACGTGGTCAGGCGGTCCGGCTTCAGCTCAGTTCTACATCAATGGTGCTGCAGTAGCCGACTCAGGCGCTGCGAACTTCACCTTTACTGGTCCAAACTATGACCGTTTTAAGATGGTCGGTAACAATGGAGGTGTGACCTGTGAAAAGGAAGTGCGTATTATTAAGAAAGTCCAGGAAGTGCCAAAGTGTGAATCGTTTACCGCTTCACCGGCGACTCTTCCAGCTGGCGGTGGCAATGTGACCCTTACTTGGGATACCACGAATGCTACCAACGCTTCAATTGATAACGGTGTTGGCACAGTAGCTGGCGACGGTAGTACTGTCATCAACAATGTGACCTCAAACCGTACCTTTACCCTCACGCTCTCAAACGCGGTAGGAAGTGCAAGTTGTCAGGCTTCGGTGACGGTTACCCCAGTGGTACACGCTCCAATCTGTGACTTCATTACCGCTAGTCCAGTAACCATCACTCGTGGCCAGTCAAGTACTCTCTCATGGGGAACTACGAATGCTACTAGTGCCTTCATCAACAATGGTATTGGTACGGTTGCAGTTGATGGTTCAACTTCAGTGTCACCACTTGAAACTACTACCTACACCCTCACCGCTACTGGTGCTGAGAACAAGACAGTATCTTGTTCAAAGACTATCGTGGTTGATCAGCCAGAAGTGAAGACTCCACGTTGTGAATACTTCAACGCATCTGCTACTACCATTAAGCGTGGCGACAATGTAACTCTTACATGGGATACAACAAACGCAAATAGTGCAGTCATCAACCCAGGTGTTGGCTCAGTCGCTGCTGATGGTTCAACCACCGTTTCTCCATCTGAAACGACTACCTACACCCTCACCATCACTGGTGACAACAACCAGACTTCATCATGTACTCGTACCGTGAATGTCGAAAGTGGTAGTAACGGCGGAGGTGGCGGTGGATCATCTTCACCAAAGTGTACCCTCAAGATTTCAGACACTAAGATTACTCGTGGCGATCGTATCACCCTGAAGTGGGATACCTCACGCGCTACTGAAGTAACGCTTAAGGATAGTCACGGCAAGACCCTTGTTACCACTGATGGTAAGAAGTCATCTGATAAGAAGGATCTCTACGACGGTGAAATCACCCTTCGTCCAGAAAAGGATACTACCTACACCTTGATGGCTGAACGTGGTTCAAAGGATCGAACCTGTAAGGTGTCAGTAGATGTGAAGGATGGTGTAACGGTTATCACTGACCGTGATCAGAAGCCGGTCGTAACTGGTATCTCTCTTACACAGGTTCCATACACTGGTTTTGAAGCTGGTCCATTCCTCACGATGCTTTTCTACGGACTCTTGCTCCTCTGGGCTCTCTACCTCGCGTATGTACTCGTGGTACGCAAGAACGGTGGCGCAGGTGCCCTTGCTATAGCGACACCTACTCCTACTCCGGTAGCTCCAGTTGCTCCGGTAGCAGTAAGTACTATGAGTACTCCACGATTCGTGGCTCCAGTTGCAGAAGCTGTAGCTGCACCAGTAGTTGGGTACGCAGCAGCGACCTCTACTACTGATGCCGCCTACGAAGCGATCGCTGAGAAGGTAGAAGATGCAGCACACGCGCAACACGTCCTTATCTCAAGTGAAGCCATGCGTCACTTTATCGGTGCCACGAGTGAAGAAACTCGTACCGAGACATTGACCGCAGTCCTCGCTAAGGCTAAGGCATCATATCCGGCGGAAGATGGTTGGGTAGTTCTCAACATCGACCGTATGAAGAGTGTGATGGCAGCGATGGCACCAGCCGTCTCAGTCTTCACTCCTCGTTCTGTAGCTGCGTAAGCCTGACTGAAGAAGAAACATCAAAAACCGCCCGTATGGGCGGTTTTTGTTTTCCTGAAGTCGCTATCAAAAACAGCGTTTCGAAAGATCAGACACGGTATACTAAAGGGGTGAAAACTTGGCCGGCATTTTTCGTACTCATATTGGTGGGCATTGGCTTTTTGGCAGTGTCCGTACCGGTTTATGCAGCAGTGTCTTGTGACAGCTTTACAGTGACTCCAACCAGTGCTTTGCCCGGTGACTTTGTCACCCTTGATTGGACGACTACCGGTGCCACAGATGTCACGATTGATGCCATTGGAGCAGTCGCTACAACAGGAAGTACCATTTTTGAGGTACCAAATAGTCCAGGAACGTTTACTTTTTCTATGGAAGTTTCCGGTGGAAGTATCTTTGAGCCAGAAACTGCATTTTGTTCGACCGATCTCACTATCAACAGTCTACCAGTTTGTGATGTATTTACCGCTACCCCGGACACCCTCACTGAGCCGGGTGAGGTGACGCTGACCTGGGATACTGCATCCGCGACTACTTCAGTGACCATTGATAATGGGATAGGTGTCGTAGCGGAAGATGATTCAGTAGTGGTTAGTGTGGCTGGTGACACCACGTATACGCTCACTGCCGTTAATGCGTTTGGAAGCACGCAGTGTACCGCATCGGTGACCTTTGCCGCGACAGATGTAGGTAGTCTGAGTAGCGGCGGGGGAGGCAAGAGTATCAATCCTCGCTGTGACCTTACAATCGATACTGCGAGTGTGATGGCTGGAGACACGGCACTTATTTCGTACGAAGCGGTAAACGCTACCAACCTTATGCTGATTGAATCAACCGCTGGTGGATCAAAAACATTATTTAGTACTACTACGTCCCTCGGTGAACAAACGGGAACTTGGCCAGTCACCGTTTTGGCGGATACGACATATACGCTCAAAGTTACAAGACCTCATCGCTCAAGTGAATGTACTGCCGTTGTAGCACTGGCAGACCTCAGCGGCCTTGGTTTGGGCGAAATGCAAGGTGCGTCTTCACTTGCACTCCGGAATCTACCGGATACGGGATTTTATCCAACTACCGGCTTTATAGTGATTATGAATGTGGTTCTCGTAGCGGCAGCGGCTTTTGTGGCGTATGTGATCGTAGTATTTGGACAGTTGGCACGGCGGGCAAAGACGGTACCGATACGAGATCGTCTATTTACCCCACAGACAGTTCTGTACCTGACTGAACGCACCACCCTCCAAACCAAATTATTATTGTGGCGCATTATTGCAGTGACTATCATCTTACTTTTGATAATCTGGTACGCATTTCGATAGAAACAAAACCAGCGGCCTCAAGGCCGCCGGTTTTGATTTATAGACGTCTCTCTTATGAGAGTGCGCGAGTATCGCGTTCGTGGGTGAGCTGCTTCACAAGGTCATCAATCGTGAGTACCTCCTTGGTGCCATCACGTTTTTCAAGTGTGACCGTGTGACTATTCATTTCTTGGTCACCAAGGACGATGAAGTAGGGAAGTCGGTCGGTCTTTGCTTGGCGAATCTTCTTACCCATAGATTCGTTTTCTGCATCAAGGGTGGCGCGTAGACCTGCTATCTTGAGTGTTTGGAGCACATCCTCAGCATAGGCGATATGCACTGCATTAACAGGGATGATACGCACCTGTTCAGGAGCGAGCCAGAGGGGGAAGTTGCCACCAAGGTGCTCAATGAGGACGGCGAGGAAACGTTCGAGTGATCCAGCAATTGCGGCGTGAATCATCACAATTGGCTCCTTCTCACCCTTTTCATTCGTGCAGGTGAGGCCGAAGCGGACCGGCATGAGACGGTCGAGTTGGATGGTTGCAACCTGGTGGGTGCGACCAATTGAGTCCTTGGCCATGAAGTCGAGTTTCGGTGCATAAAAGGCCGCTTCACCAACGCCTTCGAAGTAATCAGCCTCACGGTCTTGTGCAATTTGCTTCATGAGACTCTCGGTCTCTTCCCAGACGGCACTATCGCCAAGATACTTTTCTTTGTTCTTTGGGTCGTGGAAGGAGAGACGGACACGGAGTTTGAAGTTAAAGGCACCGTAGAACTCACTAATGATGTCCCAGATTTTTTCAATCTCTTCACGAAGCTGCGACTCACGGCAAAATACGTGTGCATCATCCTGAGTGATTGAGAGTACACGAGTGAGGCCGGTAAGCTCACCTGATTGTTCGGCGCGGTAGACCATAGTGGTCTCGGCGTAGCGCTGCGGGAGGTCACGGTACGAACGGGGTACAGCATCATAAATCTGCGTGTGATGCGGACAGTTCATCGGCTTGAGCACATACATCTCATGATCATCACCTTCCTTTGCCATAACCTTAAAGAGGTCCTCACTGTATTTGTTCCAGTGACCGGAGGTTTCGTAGAGAGACTTCTTGGCAATATGTGGAATTGTCACGTGCTCATAACCACGAGCGTCACGGAGTTCTTGCACAAAAGCATCAAGCCGCTGCCGCAAGGCGGTACCCTTAGGCGACCAAAGCGGCAGTCCCACCCCGACGAGATCAGAGAATGAAAAGAGCCCCATCTCCTTACCAAGCTTCCGATGATCGCGCTTCTTCGCTTCCTCAAGTTGGGTCAGGTAAGCGTCAAGCTCGGCAGCTGAATCGAACGCAAGACCATAGACACGGGTCAACATCGGATTTTTTTCGTCACCACGCCAGTAGGCCCCGGCGACTTTGTCTAGTTTGAAACTATCCGCGTCAATTTCAGCTGAAGGGTTCTCCGAGTGGCCACCGCGACAGAGGTCGGTAAATTCACTCTTACCAGTACCACAGGTGTAGAGGGTGATGGTTTCGCCACGAGCAGCGATTTCTTCGATCAGTTCGAGCTTAAACCGATTGCCGGCAAAAATTTCACGAGCTTCTTCGACTGACACCTCGCGATGGCTCCAAGCGGTCCAAGTATTGAGGAGCTTCTTCATAGCCTTCTGAATCTCCTTTAAGCCATCGTCACCAAGGGCCGGACCGTCACTAAAATCAACGTCGTAATAGAAGCCAGTGTCGATGGCCGGGCCAAGGGTGAGCTTGGCGTGGGGGTAGGCGTCGATGATGGCTTTGGCCATTAGGTGCGCCAGCGTATGTCTCTTATGATCTAAGTTACTCATATCTATGGGCGGCAGCCAGGGTGAGCGTCTCGCTGTGTTGCGGAGCCTCATTGTCGAACTCATCGTATTGCAATACGTCTCGTTCGCCAATTTCTCCGCGCTTGCGATACATCTCACCGCAACTGCCGAATTGGTTACTGTATTAATAATTAAACGAAAAATCGCCCGAGCGAACATATGACAGGATTCATATGTTCGCTCGGGCGTTCTTTTGGTAAAGTCGCGGTTCCACCGAGCTTTAGTAAGGGGTCAGACCCCTTACTTTCTTTTAGTACAGATTAGGGAGAGGTTTCTCCACGTCTCCCTAGGCAAGGCCTCGGGACGTGTCCCGAGGCCTTGCCTAGGGAGACGTGACGTTGGTGGTTGGTAGCCACCACAATCTCTGTGTTAGGTATCATCCTAGCGGATAGGGAGAAATTGGTCAACCATAATTGTTTAACCCCGCGCCAGGAGTGGTATGGCGCGGAGCGTGGGTTTACACCTGATAGTGTTCGATGGGTCCTTCAGGTCTCGCAGGATTTGGCTTATCTGCAAATAGTGCCAGCCAGCCCCTGAATTCTTGGAGGTCGTGTTTCTTGCGTTTCGGCACGCCCCTTTTCAGCAACAGGTCCAGGCAGGGCATTTCGAAAATCTGAGGATGCACTTCTATGAAATCGTCTCCGAAGATCTGTGAAGTCATTGCAGCGATGCGGGGCTGTAGGCCGATCATAGTCTTGAATTCTTAAGTCGTCGTATACCGACTCTCGTTTGGTCCGGTGTAGATCATGATGTAGAAATTGGAAACGATAGTATCAGGTGCACCTCCGCCAAACCCAATCAATCTCAGTCGCATGTTCGTCCTCCTCTTTAAGGTTGTCGACTTACAATCAAGAATTACAGAGATAGTGACGAAAAACTACTATGATTTAGATTCTGTGGATGCGATTGGGATGAGTGCCTTCACCCGATCAATGGCAATACTGGGTTCGTCGTTACGAATGGTGAGCTTGCCCTTAATGGCCACACATTGGCCGGGGACAAAGAGCTCTTTTTGCTCTGTGTACGTAGATGGGAAGGCGACCATCTCAATCGTATCGTGTTGATCGCCAAGGACGACAAACGCCATCTTGTCACCTTTCTTGGTGATGAGTTCACGGACACTCACGATCATACCGGTGGTGACTAATTCGCCCTTGAGGCGGACAATAGTGATTTCTTCATTGTTGCGAACAGCGTTCAGAATCGTACCGATACGCGGTCGCTTGACCACTTCAGCTTCGTAGTCGTCAAGCGGGTGGCCAGAGACGTAGATTCCCAACAAGTCTTTCTCCCAAATGAGTTTTTCAGCCTTGCTCGCCGCGGGGGCGGGTAGGAGGGTGAGATTGGAGACACTATTACCACCGAGGCCAAAGAGGGAATCTTGAGCGCTTTCGGCGTTGGCCACTTGCTCGCGGTTAAAGGACAGCATGAGGTCGACATTGGCGAGCAGATGTCCGCGTTCGTCCATACTATCAAACGCACCGACCATGATCAGGGCTTCAAGAGATTTTTTATTAAGATTGCGGTTCTTGACTCGGGTAAGAAAGTCTTGGAGAGACGCGAAGCGTCCGTTCTGCTTACGTTCTTCGATAATCGCTTCACTGATACCCTCACCAAAGTTCTTAATAGTTGTCAGTCCAAACCGAATCGTCTGTTTACCGGGTACTACTGAGAAGTCGGCAAAGGATTCATTGATATCAGGAGGTAATACCTCGATACCCATACGCTCACATTCATGAATGATTTCGGAGATTTTATCCGTATCGCCAGAATCGGCCGTGAGGACGGCAGACATGTATTCGACCGGATAGTTCGCCTTCATGTAGGCGGTTTGGTAGGCCACGCGACCATAAGAAGCAGCGTGTGCTTTGTTAAATCCATATGCGGCAAATGGTTCGATCAGGTGCCAGAGTTTTTCGGCCGTAGTAGGGGAGAGCTTACCGTACTCGAGGAAGCCTTTCATGAGCTTGTCTTTTTCGGCAGCCATGACCTCGGGAATCTTTTTACCCATCGCCTTACGAAGCATATCTGCTTCAAGCCAGCTGTAGCCGGCGAGCTCGCGTGCGACAGACATGACGTCGTCTTGGTAGGTAATCACCCCGTAACTTCGTTCGAGGATATTCTTAAGGCGGGGGTCGAGATAGGTGACGAGAGCCGGATTATGTTTACGCTCAATGTAGGTTGGGATCATTTCCATTGGGCCAGGGCGGTAGAGAGCCACCATCGCATTGATATCGTGGATGGTGGTGGGGCGGAGTTGTTTCAAAAATGCGGTCATGCCCGAACCGTTGAGCTGGAAGAGCCCCATCGTCTGACCACTGGCGAGCACTGCAAAGGTTTTCGGATCATCGAGTGGAATGGCTTCAATATCAATTGCTACACCATGAATCTTTTTTACTCGTTTGACCGCATCGGCCAAAATGGCGAGGTTTTTGATACCCAAAAAGTCGAATTTGAGAAGTCCCACACCGTCTTCACCGACCGATTTCATTTCGTACTGGGTCACATACTTACCAGTCTTCGGGTCGGGTTGGATTGGTACAAATTGATTGAGAGGTGCAGGCGCAATTACCACACCGGCGGCGTGTACCCCGAGGTGGCGGACGCGCCCTTCGATCTTTTGGGCGAGGTCAATGACCTCACGCGCTTCAGCGTTGGTTTTGTATAACTTTTGGAGGTCAGGTTCGATTTCAAGTGCCTTCTTGATGGTCATGGGGAAGCCCTGACTACCCATTGGAATGAGCTTCGCTATGGTGTCCCCAACACTGTAGGGATGCCCAAGCGCTCGCGCCACGTCGCGTACAGCCGCTCGCGCCATCATCGTCCCGAAGGTGCCAATTTGCGCTACTTTATCTTCACCGTACTTACTCTTCGCGTATTCAATAATCTCATCACGCCGATTATCGGCGTAGTCCATATCGATATCAGGAGCCGATGGTCGCTCGGGGTTGAGGAATCGTTCAAAGGGAAGTTGGTATTCAAGGGGGTCTACGTTTGTAATTCCGAGTACATAGGTCGTAAGTGATCCTGCCACCGAACCTCGAATGGTGGTGAGAATACCGCGTTCGCGCGCTTCGCGGAGGAGGTCTCCTACCACGAGGAAGTACTTAGCATAGCCTTTGTGCTTGATGACCTCCAGTTCGTAATCAAGACGCTCTTTCACCTCTGTTTGTTTGGTCAAATCAAAACCACGCCAGGTCGCTCCGCGGTACGCCATGTCCTGCAGTTCTTCGTCTGGTGCTTTGCCACTCTCGATTTGGTAGTCAGGGAAGTACCAGTGAGTACCAATCTCGAGTTCGACCGTACATTGTTCTGCAATTTTAACGGTGTTTAGAACAGCATCTGGAGTCCCCTTGAAACGTTCGATCATATCGGCCTGAGTCAAGAACGAAAAGTCTTCTTCACCTTGACCATCGCCTGAGGTGTCAACGACGCCACCGCTTTGAATTTTGACCATAATCTCGCGCGCGATGCGGTCCTCAGGATGGATGTAGTAGACATCGTGTGCGGCGACGAGTGGCGTGTTGGTCGTGCGAGCGAGGGTTATCAATTTGTTTTGCCATTTCTCATGCTCCACAATTTCGGGATGATGGGTAATTTCGAGGTAGCAGTCTTCACCAAAGACACTCTTGTACCAATCGAGTCGCTCCGCTGCCTTCTCATCATTTTCGTTTTTGAATTGTTGCACCACTTCGCCAGCAAAGGAGGGGATGATACAGATAAGATCCTTCGCGTAAGTGCGAATCAGCTCTTCGTCGATGCGGGCCTTGTAATAAAATCCTTCGAGGTTCGAGAGCGTGACGAGCTTGATGAGGTTTTGGTAGCCCGCAAATGTTTTAGCAAGGAGAACGAGGCGTGAGCGTGGCTTATCGATCATAGCTTCTTTATTGTGGCGAGTGCGGGGAGCTAAGTAGGCATCAAGACCAATAATGGGTTTGATGCCTTCTTTGGTACAGGCTTTATAAAAATCGATAGCACCGTAGAGAGCACCAGCGTCTGTGATAGCAAGCGCATCTTGCCCATCCTCTTTGGCGGCTTTAGCCAGTTCCTTAGGGGTTGGGAGGGCATTAAGGAGAGAGTAGTGCGAGTGCACATGGAGATGGACGAACTGGGCAGACAGGGGTTTCGGGTCAGACATACTGGCAGTATACCAAAAATCCCTGATTCAGTTATCTACATAGGAAAGGGCGTCTCGGGAGAGTATCGAAGGCGCCCGGCGGGCTTCATTTATTGATGGCTACGACACGTAACGTGCAGTATCCGCACCGTCATAGTGGATCTCTCACGGGATTTTTACCTCGAGCAGCAAGTTCCTTGTCATCGACTGATAGACTCGATAGAAGTTTTCACCTGGCGTCCGGTCTCAATTCTGGCGGAATTCAATCTACATAGTCTTGACTGTCCAGAGCAGATTTCTGGTTATGGGTGTCGAGTATTTCGGCTGGACAAATGGCACTGCCAAGCTCCATGTAGGCATTCGGGAGTTCTTGCTTGGTGAGGATGCTGGCACTGAGAATATCAGCATCAGTCAGATTGTCGGCCGAGGTGAAAGTGGGGAGTATTGAAAGTCTCTTGAGAGATGAGCGTTTCGCTCGAAATAATGCCATATTTATCATAAATAGTCAATTAGTGGTATACTGATCAAATGATGAATTTCCGCTACGAAATCGGTATTGATGAGGCTGGGCGAGGCCCATTAGCTGGTCCGGTGGCGGTTGGGTTAGTGCTCGTGCCGGCTGGTTTTGATTGGTCATTGTTGCCGGGGGTGGGTGATAGTAAAAAGGTGAGTGAAAAGAATCGAGAGTGGATCTATAAAGAAGCTCTACAACTCGCTAAGGCTGGTAAGCTTTGGTGTACGGTGGAGATGGCGAGTGCCAAGGCGATTGATAAAAAGGGGATTGCGGTCGTGATCCGCTCGTGTATTGATAAGGGTCTACAAGAACTTAGTTCGAGGCAAGACCTCGAATTAGATTGGGGCACGGTTGCAGTGAAGCTTGATGGGAGTCTGCGGGCCCCCGAGTACTGTCTCCAGCAAGAAACAATTATCAAAGGGGATGCAAAAGAAAAGGTGATAGGACTGGCGTCCATCCTCGCCAAAGTGACCCGCGATGCCTATATGTGCCGCCTGGCCAACAAACCGGCTTATGCGTCCTACCAACTCGCGAAGCATAAGGGTTACGGTACCGCCCTTCACCGTCGGACAATAACACAAAATGGCCTTTCCCCTGAGCATCGAGCGAGCTATTGTAAAAATATAAAGTTGTGTTATATTTCAAACCCCCTAAGTGGGGTAACAAAAGAAGAAAGAGGAAAGAATGCTTGATCATCCCAAGAGCTCTGAGTTTGAAAACATGCACGCTGCTCCGGCTCAGAACGCGGTCAGTTCCTATCAAGTGCTACTTTCGCTCATGGTGACCGCCTTTGACCCGTTCGGGTTCTGGCGAGAGCATTTTATCGCCGGTAGGCACACCCGCATTTGCACTTGTGGTGAAAATGTCGTATAGTATAAAAGGTCTAATCAACCAAATTGTCCCGCTTCAATGTACTCAGAAAAGATGGAGAAAGAAGTTGAGGGACAACGAAGGTTTGAAAATGACCAAGCCGAGCGCGTGTGAAAAGTGTTTCGGCAATGAAAACGGCTGCAAGTTTGGTGGTGACATCAAAAAGCCGCCACGGTCATGGAAGCAATGCGAGTATCGAGTCGCGCAAGCGAAAAAACTCATTCTCGAATCCAAGATTGCTCGTGGACAGGCATGTCCATGGACGCCAACCTCTCTGGCAGTCTAAGTACAACGACAAGTGATGGTCTTCGAAGACATCTCTTGGCTGGATATTCCGGCAAACTGACCACCAGTCACGGTGGTCTTTCTTTTTGCTTTAGTATTGCATTTTTTTCTGTATCTGCTATAGTTTGCCCCATTATGGTAGTACGAATGCGACATACGCGGTCCCACTCCGCCAATCGACGCTCTCACCACGCTCTTAAGAGCCCGGAGATGGCTGTCTGCAAAAACTGTGGTGCGATGCACCGTCCACATCACATGTGTTTGGCATGTGGCTTTTACAACGGTCGTATCGTGATTGATATGAAAGCTAAGGCAGAAGCCCGAGCAGCTCGCATGACCGCGAAGCGCGAAGCAATCCGCGCTGAGGCTGGTTTGCAAGCAGAAGCTCCGGCAACCAAGTAGTCACTCTCACACAAAGTCCCGCTTCGAAGCGGGACTTTGTGGATAATGCAGTAATGGTCTCTTTGGTGAGGCTATACTGATGGACAGTAGTAGTTAGTACATTTTTATGGCAAATCGGCACCTTTCACGAAGTATCGTTCTTCAAACCATGTTTGAGTGGGATTTAAATGCAATTGACCGCAAAGACGTCATCACTGTTTTAGATAGAAATATAGAAGAATTTGCGCCGAACAAAACTGATCGCCCATTCATGGAAAAGCTCCTTGATGGGGTTTTGAGTAAGCAACCGGAGCTTGACCTGGTCATAGAAAAAGCCGCTCCTGAGTGGCCAATTGATCGTATCTCTCCTGTCGATCGAAACATCCTTCGCCTTGGCCTCTTTGAGCTGTTGTTTGCTGATCGTAGTGAAGTACCGGCCAAAGTAGCAATTAATGAAGCGATTGAACTCGCGAAGCAATTTGGCGGAGAAAACAGTAGTCGTTTTGTAAATGGTGTTCTCGGTGCGGTGTACAAAGAAATCGGTGAACCTGGCAAAGAAGAAATTGGTAAAAAGAAAAAGCGCGACATTCCATTCCACGAAATGCCAGTGGAGCGCCTTGGTGGTGCGGTCGTGTATGCCGAAGACAATGGATCAATGTACCTCGCACTTGTGCATGACATTTTTGGTCACTGGACGCTCTCGAAGGGCAAAATAGAAGAAGGAGAAGAACTAGAAGCTGGGGCTGTGCGCGCCCTGAAGTCTGAGCTTGGACTTGATGTTACCATCGAAGCACCACTGGGGATGAATGAATACGTAGCTAGTCACCCAGAAAAAGGTAAAGTTCGCAAGCAGGTCAACTATTTTCTGGCTTCTTCACCATATACTGAAATCACTCTTGAACAAAAAGGTGGGCTTGATGATGGGCGCTGGTTTAAGGTGGCTGATATCCTCGACCTCAATTTTTATGAGGATATTCTGCCGATTGTGACTAAGGCTGTTACCATGCTTGTCGGTCGCCGAAGCAAATAGGACTTGATTTCTAGCCTCATATACTTTGTTGTCTTCGTCCTTCAAGCCTTCAATGTATACCAACCATACACCTCAGGCTTTCAGTCCTCGACGCCGCGTCTCTGAGGCCATTAATCAAGCCCTTTGATTTCGAAGGAGAAGCGGCTGCGTTTTCAAATGCTTGTGAATACGCTATATTAGAAGATACTCATTTATGGAAACACGAAACATAGCGGATGACTTACAGGCGCTGGAGAAAATTCTCGGTGTCACTTTTTCTGATTCGCTCCTTTTACTTACTGCTATAACTCACCGTTCATATCTCAACGAACACCGAGATGCACAACAGGATCACAACGAACGACTTGAGTTTCTTGGCGATGCTGTTCTTGAACTGATTGTGACTGATTATCTCTTTCGTACCTATAGCGACAAACCAGAAGGAGAACTCACAGCGATACGAGCAGCGTTGGTGAACACCGTCTCACTTTCAGCCGCTTCAGAGAAGCTTGGGGTTAATAAGTATCTCCTTATGTCTAAGGGTGAAGCCAAAGACGAAGGACGAGCTCGTCAGTACATCCTCGCTAATGTGTTTGAGGCATTTATTGGAGCGATATTTCTTGACCAAGGGTACGAGGCCGCGCGTGCTTTTGTTGCTCGTGAGCTTTTTCCAAAAACCGACGAAATTGTCCGCAAGCGCCTATGGCAGGACCCAAAAAGTCGTTTCCAAGAGCTCGCTCAAGATTACGCGTCAATCACTCCAACCTACAACTTGCTTGGACAAGAAGGTCCAGATCATGATCGGATGTTTACTATTGGTGTCTATCTTCGTCACGAATTAGTGGCTGAAGGGAAGGGACGTTCAAAACAGGAAGCTGAACAGCAAGCCGCCTTGCGTGCCATTGCAGTCAAGGGTTGGGATGCTGACTAAATATAGTGTCCACACAAAGATAAAGAGAGCTCTTGGTGCGTGGTACACTAAGAGTGCATGCAGCGCAAGTACTCTGCCGGTTTTTCACTCATCGAACTAATGGTTACCATTACCATTATTGGTATTTTGGCATCAATTATTTATGCCAATTTTGGTGGTGGCAATGCTAAAGCCCGTGATGCTAAGCGTCAGTCTGATTTGCGCATCATGCAAACGGCACTTGCTCAGTACAAACAACAGAATGGCCGATATCCGGCGATGGGGACTGATAGTAATGGTGATGGCTACGCTAGTGAAGGGGAGTCAGCTGCTTTTATTGTTGGGCTAACCCCAACCTACATAAATCGTTTACCAACCGATCCTCGTCGAGGCAGTAATCCTGGCTATTCATATGCAGTGGATAGTACCGGTAGCGTGTACAAGCTGGTTGCTCTTCGTACCGTTGAAACTGAAGTAGTGACCCATGAGCACCCATTTAAGAGTTGTGATATACGGGTAGGTAACAGTAGTGGATCTCTCGTCAGTGGTTCGACCGATCGTGAGGTGATTGGTTGGTGTGGACGTACAGCACAAGCGGGTAATGGTCTTCCAAGTTCATGTAATGCAGCTCAAGCGCCGTTTAATAATACCTACGGTGTTTGGGGAGGCTTTTTGCCAAAGACATCAGAAACCTGCGCTAACAATCTTACCAACTGTGTGCAAGATACAACTGCTATAATTTGTCTATGATATGAAAACACTTTCTTCACGCTTTGGCTTCACTTTAGTTGAACTGATGGTGGTCGTATCCGTGATTGGTATTCTTTCGAGTATTATTTATGCCAGTTTTGGTGGAGCAAGAGCAGCTGCTCGAGATGATGTACGCAAATCTGCTTTGAAGGAAGTACAGCTCGCACTCGAGCGCTATAAGGCTCAGTATGGCGTTTACCCTGCTCAGGGATGTGGCTCGTACCCAATCTATGCCGGAAGGGGTCCACATCCTGCTTGGGGTTGTTCTGCCGATCAGTACATTACTGGATTAGTACCGGACTTTATTTCCGAATTACCAAAAGACCCAAATCAAGAAGATATTGATGGGTACGGCTATCTCTACCTCTCGACTGGAACCGATTATAAGTTAATTGCTCATCTCACTGTTGAGAAAAAACTCATTCAATCTTACAGGGATGAATTTGCGCGGTGCCCAGCTTCTATTGGTGCGGATCCGTGCGGGCCTGATCATCCTAACCCAAACACGTACGCCGTTTATTCAGCGGGTGCCGCAGGTTGGTAATTTAATTAATGTCCCATCGTATGTATCGCTTTTTCAGAAAAACTGGCTTCACACTTGTCGAACTTATGGTAGTGATGTCGGTAATCGGTATTCTTTCGAGTATTGTCTATGCTAACTATAGCAGCTCTCGCGCCGTCTCGCGAGATGAGGTGCGTAAATCTGCACTCAAATCAATGCAGGTAGCGATTGAACTCTACAAATCTCAGTACGGCGTATATCCACCTCAAGGTTGTGGGACTTCACCAACTTGGGCTGGACCAGGACCACAACCGGCGTATGGTTGCACTGCTGACACGTACGTCACTGGTCTCGTACCAGATTTTATTGCTGCCTTGCCTACCGATCCGCTATCAGAAAATACCAACGGACTTGGCTTTTTATATCGATCAACTGGTACTGATTACAAGCTTATGGTGCATAACTCAGTTGAAACTAAAACAGTCACTACCTATGAAGATGAGTTCGCCCGCTGTCCGCAGTCATATGGTACCGCTAATTGTCCCGCCGTACCGATGCCGCGTGTGTATGCTGTTTATTCGCCCGGTGCTGTTGGTTGGTAGTATATGTATCTCAAGGAACTAACCATCAATGGCTTTAAGTCATTTGCCAAAAAAAGTGAACTCGAATTCTCGGCTCCGATTACTGCTATTGTTGGGCCAAATGGCTCTGGTAAAAGTAACGTGGCCGAGTCATTCCGGTTTGTTCTTGGTGAACAATCAGTGAAGTCACTGCGTGGGAAAAAAGGCGAAGATCTTATTTGGGGCGGGAGCGAGGCGGTGTCCCGAGGGAACCGCGCCTCGGTAGTGGTTGAGCTCGATAACACAAAACGCGTCTTTGCGCTTGATTTTGATACTATAAAAATTGAACGAGTGGTCCATCGTGATGGGCAAAACGAATATCTTATTAACGATACCCAAGTACGTCTCAAAGATGTTCAAGAGCTTCTTGCGGCAGCTAATATCGGTTCTACCGGTCACCATATTATTTCTCAAGGTGAGGCAGATCGTATTCTCTCTGCTTCAAGTCGCGAGCGTCGGGAGATGATTGAGGATGCACTTGGCTTGAAAGTCTATCAATATAAAAAGACCGAAGCAGAAAAAAAACTCGAAAAAACCAAAGAAAATATTGCTCAAGTAGAATCACTTCGCCGTGAACTTGCGCCACACCTAAAATATCTCAAAAAGCAGGTTGAGCGGGTCGAAAAATCATTGGCGGTCCAACAAGAGTTAAAAACGCTGTATGTTACCTACCTCAAACGTGAGGATACCTACCTCGCTTATCATGCTGACCGACTTGATCTCGCGCGCCGTGCGCCAGCAAAACTGCTCTCTGAATTACAAGAGAAATTGGTGGCCGCCAAAACATTTTTGCGCAACGTCGAAGCCGCCAAAGACACGAGTGCTATTATTGAAGCCGAGGAAGCACTCGCCAAGTCGCGTAAGGTGCGAGCTGATTTGCTGCGAACCCTCGGTGCAGTCGAAGGAGAGGTGACGTACATACAACGCAAAATTGCGGGAGCGAGCCAGCGCGAACAGTCTGTCACAAAACAAGTGATAAGTGTTGAAGCTCTAGAAGAGCTTGTGGTTTCAGTTGAACAAGAAACCGAAAAGGCGCTCGCACGAGGAGACGAAGCAACACTTCGCCGTGCTCTCCAGGACCTCGTCCATAGTCTTAAGGCTTTTTTAAAGCGTACTGAGCCAACGACTTTTTCAGACACATCGCAACTTGAAGCAGAACTGCGCGAGACTGAAGCCAAACAAGCGGCACTGGCTCGGGACTACGAACAGGCGCTTGCTGTGGAGAAGGGAGCTGAAGCCCATTATAACCACCTCAAACAAGCAATTGAAACCGAGGCGGCCTCGAGTCGTCAGGCCGAGCGAGCGGTATTTGAGCTCGTAGGTGAGGTGCGTAAGGTTGAGGTAGAGTTAGAGGCGATTGATCGTGAGCGTGAGCAGATCGACCGCGATCGCGAGGAATTCAAGCGAGAATTGCAAGAAGCAGTGGCGTTGATCAAGGGTGCTGCGGCTCAGTACTTTAATCATGAAATTATAGAAAATGGTGTGGTAGTAAGTCAGGAGGCGATTGTTGCTGAAGATCGTAACCTTCAGCGTGAGCGACGACGTGAACTTGAGAAGCTCAAGATTCGTCTTGAGGAACTCGGACAGGGTGCAACTGAAGATGTACTCGACGAATACAACAAAGCGCTGGAACGCGACCAATTCCTCGAGCGCGAAACGACTGACCTCACGACCTCGGTGGCAAATCTTGAGAATCTTATTCTTGAGCTCAACAAAGAACTTCATGATCGGTTTGTGGTTGGCATAGACAAAATCACAGTCGAGTTCAACCGTTTCTTTGTGCTTATGTTTGGTGGGGGGAGCGCAAGCCTCAAGCGCGTGAAGCCAAAGGTAAAGCGTGTCACAGAAGACGGCGAAGAGGTAGAAGAAGACGGTGAAGAAACTGCCGAAGGGGTAGAAATTGATGTTAATTTACCGAACAAACGAGTCCGCGGACTTGATATGCTCTCAGGCGGCGAGCGAGCGCTCACTTCAATTGCGCTTATTTTCGCGATGAGTCAGATTAACCCGCCACTCTTTATCATTCTTGACGAAACCGACGCGGCTCTTGATGAGGCTAATAGTCGTCGCTATGGTGACATGATTACTGCCTTAGCTGAAAAGTCACAGCTGATTCTCATTACCCACAACCGTGAGACGATGAGTCGTGCCGGGATCCTCTACGGAGTAACGATGGGTAGCGATGGGGTATCAAAACTCCTCTCGGTGAAGTTTGAGGAGGCGGTGGCGGTGGCAAAATGAAATAAGCCAAAGAGGCCTTACGGGCCGATAATGGCGAATTTCCGTGAGCAAAGGCTATTCTAAATGCCTTTGTCCACGTCTCTCAGAGTATTATTTTGTTCTAAGTCATCCATCTGCTCAATTTACTGTAATAATCTAAATGTACTATGTTTGATAAGTTCCGCCAATCTACATTCAGAAAAGATGAAGCTCCCGTTGATCCAAAGCGCCGCACCCTCATGTTCGGTGCTGTTGCTGGTGCAGCTGCGGTAGGGCTTGGTCTCACCGGAAAAGAAGAGAGAGGAAATTTTGTTCAAAGTAGTAATAAAGAACCGTTACGAGAGATAGAAGACGACCTTGCTGGTAAAGAGATTGAAGGAGTTGTGGAGCGTATGAAGACTGATAGTGGGCATTTTTTTGCTGAACGAGATATGTTTGCAGAAGGGTACGTTTCGGAGTTGCAACTAATGGAGAATCCAAAGCAGTTGAAAAAGCTTCTCGACGAACATTTTGATATGAGTGCTATACCTGACACTACTCTTCGTAAAGAAGTGATGGATAATATCTATGGACTGGCTCTGGTTGAGTCACGTTTTGATGAGACACGGGTCAGTGAAGCTGGAGCCTTTGGACTTATGCAATTAATGCCTGAGACTTGGAACAAACTCTCCTTGCCCGACGAGGACCCCACGAATGTGATTGATCAAATTAAAGTAGCGGCCCGATTAGTTGTACAATCTTATGTGTATATTTCGCAGCAGTGTCAAAACGAGCTCGATGTCATCACAATTAATCATTTTGATGGTAACCAAAAGGCAATGATGCAATATTTTTTTGGTCCAGTATTAATTGGCGCGTATAACAGTGGTATGGGTAATCTCGAAAAAATTATCAAGCATTTTGTAAAGCTATATCCGACAACGAAAGAGACGACAGATATGTTTGATGGAGTCGATATTCCGACGGGGTATGATGTTTATTTTGGTATGACTAAAGCGGCAATGTTTGAAGAATGGCGGCCTTCGTACAAAATCCACGGCAGTGAGTATACTACCAAGGTGTATGGAGCAACCTATGCGATGAAGGGTACCGCATAGTCAGAAAAGACAATAGTATAAGTGATGAATGAAAAATGGCCGGCAGTCCATAATTGTTCCGCAAACAATTATGGACTGCCGGCCTAAGCGCAGGGGATGTGTCGCTGATTTTTCCAGATCCGCTGTTTGTGCCGCCATTCGCGACCGAGCGTGGTCGCTAGGAAATCGCACAGTTTCTGCAGGGCTCGATCTGCTTCCTTATCGCTTCTGGCGAGTTGTGGACTTTTGGGTTTCCCGTAGCGCTTCGGGTAGAAGATTTCATTCAGCCCATCAGGGTTGGGTTCAGTTAATAAAAGCAACTTCAGACCCTGCTTTTTCAAACTAGCGAAGAAATACTTGACGTGAGTTTCGTCACGAAAAGTTTCGTCCCTAATTTGAACCAGAACGAGATCCTCGTGAATCATCATTCCTCCGGCCATACCATACCCGCGGAAGATGAGCTCGAGCGCACTCGCTTTCATGGGCGATTTTGTTTGTAGAAGAGCGTAGAGTAGCATTGGTCACCATCTTTCTGTTGCTGTCAGCTGGCGACACATTATCATAGTCAAGAAACAAAAGAAAGGACGTCTTTTTAGTGTCTTTTCGTTGTGATCGTTAGCTATTTTGTAACTACCAGTTCGAAATCAAGTTGGCGTTCTTCTGCATCAGCACGGGTCAGCTTCACACGTACGGTGTCACCGAGGCGGTAGACCTTACCGGTTTTTTGACCCTTAATTTGGTACTTGCTCGCTTCGTGCTCAAAGTAGTCGCTCTTGATGGTGGCGAGACGTACCATACCTTCACAGAGGGCTTCTTGTTCCTGGACGTAGATACCCCAGTCAGCCGTACCGGTAATCACCGCGTCAAATTCTTTGCCGACATTATTCATCATAAATTCTACTTGCTTAAACTTAATTGAATCCCGTTCAGCAGAGACGGCTTCCATTTCGCGTTTTGAGGATTGGATACTGACCGCTTCAAAAGCTGATACCTCGCCAGCGGCAATCGGTTGGTTATCAAGGTGAAGGCGTAGTAGTCGGTGGGCGAGGAGGTCTGGGTAGCGACGAATTGGGGACGTGAAGTGCGTGTAAAACTTAAACGCGAGACCAAAGTGTCCGATGTTTTTGGTCGAGTAGACGGCCTTGGCCATTGAGCGTATAGTCGCTGTCTTGATGAGGTTTTCTTCTGGGGTACCGGTAACTTCCTTAAGAAGCTTGTTGATGTCGGTGGCTTTGACGATGCCTTTGTGCGTCTCAAACTCGTACCCAAGTACCCGGAGAAAGAGAGACAATTCTTCAATCTTGTCTGGGTTTGGCATGTCGTGAATACGGTAAATGAAGGCATGGTCGCGTCCGCGCTTTTCGGCGAGGTTGTAGATATGCTGCGCGACGCGTTCATTGGCGAGGAGCATAAAGTCCTCAATCATCATCATCGTTTCGGTACGCGTCTTTTTAAACGCACGAATTGGCTTACCACGCTCATCAAGTTCAAATTTTACCTCCGGCTGTTCAAACGCAATAGCGCCATTAGTGTACCGGCGCTTGCGAAGGGTACGGCTAAGGTCCATCATGATAGTGAGTTCGGCGAAATAGTCGCCACGACCAGTATCAAGGGTGGTCTGCGCGTCTTCGTACGTATACCGACGGTCACTATTGATGATGGTTTGCCCGTACCATTCATTGACCACCTTGGCGTCTTTGGTCATCTCAAACACAGCCGAGAAGGCGAGACGGTCTTCGTGGGGACGCAGTGAACAGAGGTCGTTACTCAGGACCTCAGGCAGCATCGGAATCACACGGTCAACGAGGTAGACCGATGTACCACGGTCTCTAGCTTCTTGATCAAGTAAACTGCCTTTGGTGACGTAGTGTGAGACGTCGGCAATATGGATACCAATTTCGTAGTTGCCGTTTGGAAGAGACTGAAGCGAGAGGGCGTCGTCAAAGTCCTTCGCGTCATGCGGGTCAATCGTCATGGTGGTCACACCACGCATATCGTGGCGCTTCGGGTCCTTGAGGGCCTCGGCAAAGATTTCTGCTTGCCGTTCGTAAAGAGCATGAGCTTCTTTTTGGACAACCTCCGGGAAGGTCTTAGAGAATCCACCACTGCGGATAATGGCTTGCATTTCAGTTTCGTGGTCTCCCGCTCGACCGAGGGTTTCGGTGATGGTACCGACTGGGTCAGTGTGTTCACTCGTCCAACTAGAGATTTTAATCGCCACCTTCATACCCAGGTCGTTTACGGTTGCGGTGGGGAGGACTGGACGGACGTGGATACGGTGGTTATCAGGAGCGAAGTAGTACTGTTTTTTGCCTTCGACCTCACGCTCTTTGACAGTACCAATTAGTTCTTGCCAGGCGCGGGTAATGACGCGAATCACCTTACCTTCCTGGCGTTTGCCGGGGATTTTCTTCTTCAGGCTAATTTCGACAATATCGCCATCAAGGCCAAAGCCAAGGGATTCACGTTCAATAACAATATCTTCCTCGTGGTCTGGTAACTTTATAAAACCAGTCCCTTTACCGCGTACCATGAGTACGCCTTCAAATGTTTCGTTCATATTTATTGGCGAGTATAGCACGCTATTGTTATTTAGGAATACAAAAATGCCATTAATCCAGGCTCAAATAATTGCTGATATTCAAGGCGGCGAGGAAAAACATCATAAAACGTACGTATTTACTAAGTTACATGATGGTATGACAAAGCCAACAAAGAAGATAAGTGATTAGTGGATGGCTGGAGCTATTGACCAAATGACTGGTTTCTGCTACTCTTTCGCCACTATGTTAATGATGCGTTTAAAGCGCGTAGGCCGCAAAAACAACCCAAGCTACCGTATTGTAGTCGTTGATAAGCGTACGAGCGTAAAAAGTAACAAAACTGTCGACCTCCTTGGCTCATACGACCCAAAGCTCGGCCGTATTTCTATTAATGGTGATAAGGCTAAGCACTGGCTAGCTCACGGTGTTAAGCCATCAGTTACCGTGTACAATATGCTCGTCTCAGAGAAGATTGTCGACGGCAAGAAAAAGAATGCTTTGCCAAAAAAGTCACCAATCATTGACGAGGCGAAGCTCAAGGCTGAAGCCGAAGCTAAGGCTGCCGCTGAAAAAGCTGAAGCTGATGCTAAAGCAGCCGCTGAAGCTGCTAAAAAGGCTGAAGAAGAAGCGTCTGCCGTCCCAGCACCAGAGGTTGAAACACCAGTTGAGGCACCGGCTGAAACTCCAGTCGAAGAAGCAAAGGCTGAATAACCTATTATTTTCATACAGCCCGTCTGGTGATTTGTTCAAGGCGGGCTGTTGACGTACCTACAATACCCCCGTACCATATATATACGTCTACAGTGTCGCCGATTACCTCCGCGCAAACTGTGTGACATTTACACGATAGTATTCGAATACGATATGCACGAAGATCAGCAATTTCTAGAAACGGTAGTTAAGGCATTGGTCGATAATCCAGGTTCAATCCATATCAACCGGACGGTTGATGAGATGGGTGTACTCTTGACGCTAGATGTTCACGCAGATGATATGGGTAAGATTATTGGTCGTTCTGGCAATACTGCCAAGGCCATCCGTACCCTCCTTCGGGTTGTGGGGATGAAGCATGATGCTCGGGTGAACCTCAAGATCAATGAACCAGAAGGTGGTAAGGGAATGACTCGCGATATGAGTGAAGCGATGGAAGATGAGGGGATTGTCTCAAGTTCTGTGAAATCTCTTGATGAAGCAATTGATGATTTGAAGATTTAAGAAAAACAAAAGCGGGCGGAACCTTCGGTTCCGCCCGCTTTTGTGATAGGCTTCTGGTATGCAATTTCACGTTATCACTATTTTCCCGGAGGTCTGCGCAGCATACACGAGTGCGAGTGTGCTTGGTCGCGCCCAGAAGGCAGAGAAGGGTAAGGGGGCAAAGGTAAAGGGGAAGCAGATTGATATCTCGTACTATAATCCACGGGACTTTGCGACCAATAAACACAAGAAGGTCGATGAGCGACCGTATGGTGGCGGACCCGGTATGGTGATGTTGGCCGAACCAATCCTCAAAGCCTGGGAGAAAGCCGTGGGGAAGAAGACCGCTAGTTTGAAGAAGGGGAAGGTGAAGACGCTCATTATGTCGCCACGCGGGACCATGTTCACTAACGAACTGGCCAAACAGTGGGCAAGCAAGTACGACCACCTCGTCCTAATCTCTGGTCGCTACGAAGGGATTGATGCGCGGGTCAAAGAGATTCTTGAGGCCGAGGAAGTATCGGTTGGTGACTATGTCCTCACCGGTGGCGAACTACCCGCTCTCACCATCATCGACTCAGTCTCACGACAGATTCCGGGTGTGCTCGGTACCTTTGAATCACTCGAAGATGAACGGTCAACCAGCGGTGTCACCTACACCCGTCCGGAGGTCCTCACCTACAAAAAGAAAAAGTACCCCGTGCCAGAGGTACTCCTCAACGGTAACCACGCTGAAATTGATAAGTGGCGTAGCGGTCTCAGCTAAACCAAAACCAAGGACATCCGATGTCCTTGGTTTTGGTTTAGTATTCTCCCTAGGCAAGGCCTAGGGAGAATACTTCATTTAAATGAAGTATTCGATTTTATAAAAATGAAGAACCCCCGAATCGCTCCGGGGAGCCTTCGGGGGTTATGCTGCGTCATGGAGGCGCCCGCTGTCATCGCAGGGCAGCCAGCCATTCGAAGAAAGGTATGCCGAGATTTGCTCAGCCAACACTTCGGGCTCGACAATCAGCTTGGTCGCCGCGAGGTCGATCTGCTTGAACCTGACGAAGGGGAACTTGTCGGACAAGTCCTCCTCGACCATGTCCATTTCGAGAGCGAGACCGTGGCAGTCGACGTCGCAGGGCAGTCAACACAACGTAAGTATATGGCCCACCTTGGGCTCGCGAATGAAACTTCCGCGAGCGTTCACGGTGTACACCGTGTTGTCTTCGCTGGTGGGAATGGTGACGAAAAGCACGGATTCGTAGTTCATGTCATACTCCATGCCTGGATTTAACTCGTACTACTAAATCAAATTATTACCAAATTGTCATAGTATTATATAGCTTTCCAACATTAATAGCTTGCCAAAATCAGAGAAATCCGTATAATACCCCCACAAACGCAATCTCGGGTGAGTTCTGATTGAGAGATGTCGCGGAGGTAAATCACAGTCGTAATGACCATTTTACAAGTGCACCTCTAACATCCATATAAGTAGCACGGACACGTGCCGCTTTTTGTGTGTTTAAGATGCTAATAAGTTTAAAAACCTTATGAAGTTAAAGTACGAAGACTACGCCTCAGTTGGTGCGATGGAGCAAAAGACCTTTGCCATCTCACCAGCGCCAATGATTGAAGTGCCGGACCTCATCGAACCACAACGCGATTCGTTTAAGTGGTTTGTCGAGACAGCGCTTAAGGAGATTTTTACCGAATTTTCTCCAATCACCGACTACTCAGAAAAGAAGTTTGAACTCCGCTTCAAGAAGTACGAGCTTGGTGAAGCCAAGTGTACTCCTGAGTATGCTAAGGAAAACAAGCTTACCTACGATGCACCGCTTCGTGCCCAGGTGATTTTGAAAAACAAGACTTTTGAATCTGAGAAGGATCAAGAGATGTTCCTCGCTGATATGCCGATCATGACCGAAAACGGTACCTTCATCATCAATGGTGTGGAGCGTGTTATCGTGCCACAACTCGCGCGTAGTTACGGTATTTTCTTTACTGCCAACGAAGTAAAGGGTCGCACCCTCTTTGGTGCGAAGATTATCCCAGCCCGTGGTGCTTGGGTAGAAATCGAATCAGATGCTGACGGTGTGATTTACGTCAAAATCGATCGTAAGAAGAAGTTTCCAATCTCATCACTGCTCCGTGTCCTTGGTCTTGAGAAAGATAAGGAGATTATTGACCTCATGAAGGGAGTAGAGCGTGGTGAAGAATACATGAAGGCAACTATAGCCAAGGATGGAGCGAAGACCACGGATGATTCGTTTATCGAAATCTATAAGCGTCTGCGTGATGGTGATCTCGCGACAGTAGAAAACGCCCGTGAATTCGTTCGTTCACTTTTTGCGCCAGAACGATATGACCTTTCAGAAATTGGTCGTCACCACTTCAATGAGCGGTACGGTCTTCCAACTGATGCAAAGGCGACTGCGGTCCGCACCGTGTCTATCGAGGACATGAAGCTGATCTTGAAGAACATCATTGAGATGAATCATGATCCTTTGGCGATGCCAGACGACATCGACCACCTCGGTTTCCGTCGAGTACGCTACTTTGGTGAAATGCTCCAACAGCGTGTCCGTGTTGGTATGACTCGCATGAAGCGAAACATTCAGGATCGTATGTCAACCATTGAAGCCGAAACCTCACTCCCAATGCAGATCTTGAATCCTCGTCCACTCCAGGCCGCTATTAAGGAGTTCTTCAGTACGAACCAACTCTCACAATTCTCTCAGCAGCAAAATAATCTCGCTGAAATCGAGCACCTCCGCACACTTTCAGCGCTTGGCCCCGGTGGTCTTACCCGTGAACGAGCCGGTTTTGAAGTGCGTGACGTACACACCTCACACTATGGGCGACTTTGTCCAATTCATACTCCAGAAGGTCCAAACATCGGTCTTATCTTGCGTCTTTCAATGTACGCCAAGGTTAACCGCTTTGGTATCATCGAAACCCCATACGTGAAGGTAGAAAAGGGTCGTGTCACTGGTGAAGTGGTATACATGAATGCGCACGAAGAAGAGAAGTACACCATTGCACATGCAGCTATCGAACTCGATAAAGATGGCAAGATTAAAGACAGGTTCGTTGACGCGCGAAAGCGCGGGGACGCACTCACAGTAAAGCGAGAGGATGTTGAGTATATGGACGTCGCAACCAACCAAGGTTTCTCAATTGCAACCTCAATGATTCCATTCCTTAACCACGATGACGCCAACCGTACCCTCATGGGTTCTAACATGCAGAAGCAGGCCACTCCGTGTCTCATCACTGAGGCGCCGATTGTGGCGACCGGCGTAGAAGGTGTTGCTGCTCGTGACAGTGGACGGGTGGTGTACGCTCTGGAAGCTGGTGAAGTTGTTGAATGTGATGCCAATCACATCGTGGTGAAGAACAAAGAAGGAAAGAAGAAGGAGTACCCACTGACGACCCTCCAGCGCACTAACGACTTCTCTGCTTTTTACCACCGTCCAGCGGTAACGCTTGGTGATAAGGTAAAGCGTGGCGATCTCCTTGCTGATACGACTTCAACTGATCAGGGACAGCTTGCTGTAGGGCAAAACGCTCTTGTGGCCTTTATGTCATGGAATGGTGCAAACTACGAAGACGCGATTGTTATCTCTGAACGTCTCGTGAAAAATAGTAAGTTTGCGAGCATTCACCTCGATGAGCTCGAAGTATCGGTTCGTGATACGAAGCTTGGACCAGAGGTTACTACCCCAGACATTCCAAACGTCAGTGAGTTAAAACTCCGCAACCTCGATGAAAACGGTATCATTCGCATCGGTGCTGAAGTCCGTCCGGGCGACATTCTTGTTGGTAAGGTAACGCCAAAGGGTGAAACCCAGCTCACGCCAGAGGAACGACTACTGCGCAGTATCTTTGGTGAAAAGGCCAAGGATGTGAAAGATACCTCACTTCGTCTTGAGGCGGGCAAGCGTGGACGTGTAATCGGCGTCAAAGTATTCTCACGTGAGAATGGTGATCAGCTCGAAAGTGGTGTGATCAAGCGAATCCACGTGACTGTTGCTCAGATACGTAATGTATCAGTGGGAGACAAGCTCGCTGGACGTCACGGTAACAAGGGCGTTATTTCTCGCATCTTGCCAGAAGAAGATATGCCGTACACCGAAGATGGTCGTCCAATTGATATTCTCCTTACACCACTTGGTGTGCCATCACGTATGAACCTCGGTCAGATTCTTGAGCTTCACCTTGGTATGGCCGCTGGTACCCTCGGCTATCAAGCCGTTGTGCCTCCATTTGCCGGAGCAAATGAAAACCATGTGAAAGCAGAGCTCAAGGCTGCCGGATTCCCTGAAGATGGTAAGATCCAGCTCCGTGATGGGCGTACGGGTGAACGGTTCGCCCAGAAGACTGCGGTTGGTATCATGTATATCCTCAAGCTTCACCACATGGTGGAAGACAAAATCCACATGCGTTCGATTGGTCCGTACTCACTTATTACCCAGCAGCCGCTTGGTGGTAAGGCGCAGATTGGTGGTCAGCGCTTTGGAGAAATGGAAGTGTGGGCACTCCTTGGCTATGGTGCTGCTCACACCCTGCGCGAAATGCTTACTATCAAGTCTGACGACATTGTCGGTCGTTCGGCCGCCTTTGACGCGATTGTTCGTGGTGAAAAGATTCCGCATCCACATACACCAGCCGCGTTTAACGTGCTCGTGAATCAGCTCCGTGGTCTCTCACTCGATGTAAAGCTCGAGAAGGAAGAAGGAGAAGCGCGACCACGCCGCAGTCGAGACGAGTCAATTTATGAGACCAATTAATCTTTTGTTCTGAATATGTCTACATTTTCACCAAAGAAGCCGGCCCTCACGCCAAACCAGTTCACAGAGATTGGTCTCAAGCTCGCCTCACCAGAAACCATTCTTGAATGGTCATACGGCGAGGTGACTAAACCAGAAACCATCAACTACCGCACCCAGCGTCCAGAAAAGCATGGTCTGTTCGACGAGCGTATCTTTGGACCGGTAGAAGACTACGAATGTAGTTGTAAGAAGTACCGCGGTATTCGCTATAAGGGAATTGTTTGTGAGAAGTGTGGCGTTGAAATCACTCGCGCTATCGTGCGGCGTGAACGGATGGGTCACATCGAACTCTGTGTACCAGTGTCACACATCTGGTTTCTCCGTGGTGTGCCAAGTCGTATTGCACTCCTGACTGGTATCACTGCGTCTGCTATCGAGAAGGTAGTGTACTTTGCCGGGTATATTGTAACCAAAGTACGTGAGGATGAACGCTCACGTCTCCTTAAGGAACTTGATACTGAGTTTAAGGTTAAGTACAAGGAACTTCAGAACGAAGATGCTCGTGAGGCACTCAAGGCTCGCATGGAAGATATGAAACGCGAGATTGAAGGTGTCGCGGTTGGAACAGTACTTGATGAAACAACCTTCCACAAGTTCTCAATAAAGTACTCGACACTTTTTGAGGCGAAGATTGGTGCTGAATCAATTTACGAACTCTTTAAGAACCTCGACCTTAATAAACTCCAGGCACAGCTCGAAGGTGAGCGCGAAAAGGCAGGTGCCATGGAGCGAGCGAAGCTCGATAAGCGTCTCTCACTCGTGAAGGGGATGATCCATGCCGGCGTGAAGCCTGAGTGGATGTTCCTCACTCGTATTCCAGTGATTCCGCCAGCGATTCGTCCAATGGTAGCACTCGAAGGTGGTCGTCATGCCTCTTCTGACCTCAACGACCTCTACCGTCGCGTGATCAACCGAAACAATCGTTTAAAGAAGCTTATTGATATTATGGCACCAGACGTTATCTTGCGTAACGAAAAGCGTATTCTCCAGGAAGCGGTGGATGCTCTTATCGATAACTCGATTCGTCACGGCAATGCTGCCTACTCAGCGCTTGGTCAGGCGCAGCGTCGTCCACTGAAGTCTCTCTCAGACTACCTCAAGAGTAAGCAAGGATATTTCCGCCAGAACCTCCTTGGTAAGCGTGTCGACTACTCAGGACGTTCAGTGATTGTGATTGGTCCAGACCTCGCGCTTGACCAGTGTGGTCTGCCGAAGCACATGGCCCTTGAACTCTTCCGTCCATTTGTGATTGCTGAGCTCCTCAAGCAGGAACTCGCGTACAACATCCGTGGTGCAGGTCGTCTTATCGAAGACGGAGTGCCAGAGGTATGGGCAATTCTTGAAAATATCATCAAGAACAAGCATGTACTTCTTAACCGTGCACCGACGCTCCACCGTCAAGGTATTCAGGCGTTTCGTCCGGTCCTTATTGAAGGTAACGCTATCCAGGTACACCCACTCGTTTGTCGTGCGTTTAACGCTGACTTTGACGGTGACCAGATGGCGGTACACGTACCACTTGGTGAAGAAGCCCAGATGGAAGCCCAAGAGATTATTTCTGCGAACAAGAATATTCTCAAGCCTGGTTCAAGTGAGCCGGTAGTTTCAGAAAAACTTCTCGATCTCGCGCTTGGTGCCTACTGGATGACTAAAGAAGTCCCAGGAGCACTTGGTGAGGGTAAGTTCTTCTCGTCACCAAACGATGCGATCAACGCGTTTGACTACGGCATTATCGATTTCCGCGCCAAGGTGAAAGTCCTTGCTACGTCAACCGAGAAGTATCAGCAGTTTGAAGGGAAGGTGTTTGAGACTACCGTTGGTCGTCTTCTCTTCAACTCAGTACTGCCAAGTGATCACGCCTTCGTGAACACTCAGGTGACGCAGAAGATGCTCTTTAAGGTCATTATCGACATCATCGACGAGCGTGGACCAGAAGCGGTGCCAGCCATTGTCGACAAACTCAAGAAGCTTGGTTTCAAGTATGCAACGGTGTCAGGTACAACTTGGGGCATTGATGAAGTTAAAGTGCCGGAAGGCAAGGCAAAAATCATCGAAGAATCTCGTGCCGAAGAACAGAAGGTATTTGCCTTCTATAACGAAGGACTTATCTCGCGTGACGAACGTCGTCGGATGATTGTTGAAATTTGGCACCGTGCCAAGACTCGTCTTGAAAAGCTCCTTCCTGAAACGCTTGACCACAACGGTTCAGCTTTCGAAATGTGGGACTCTGGTGCTCGAGGTTCACTTGGACAAATTGCACAGATGGCGGGTATGAAGGGTCTTATCGTGAACACCCGAGGTGAAACTCTCGAGTTCCCAATCCTTTCTTCTATGAAGGAAGGTATGACGCCACTGGAGTACTTCAACACGACCCACGGTTCACGTAAGGGTCTTGCCGACACCGCCTTGCAGACTGCGAAGGCTGGCTACCTCACCCGTCGTCTCTTCGTAGTTGCTCAGGATGCGATTGTGACCGAAGAAGACTGTAAGACGAAGGAAGGAACTCGTATCAGCCGCATTAGTGCTTCAGGTATCGAGATTGCTTTCAGTAAAGCGATTAAAGGTCGTATTCTCGCCGAGGATGCAGTTGATAGCAAGGGTGCGGTGATTTTCCCGAAGGGACACTTACTCTCACGTCTGGATGCGATTGCGGTTGAAGAATCAACTTGTAGCGAAGTGATCGTACGTTCACCAATGACCTGTAAGACACTGCGTGGTGTCTGTCAGAAGTGTTACGGTATTGACCTTACCACGAACAAGCTTGTTGATATCGGAGAGGCGGTTGGTACCGTGGCAGCCCAAGCGATTGGTGAACCAGGTACCCAGCTCACGATGAACACAAAACACGCAGGTGGAGCGGCGTCAGCGGGAGGAGACGTGACCTCAGGTCTTCCACGTGTAGAAGAAGTCTTTGAAAAGCGGGCACCAAAGATTCCGGCCGTGGTCTCAAAGTGTGAGGGTGTCGTCGTGGACATTCGTCGCGATGGTCGCGAATCAGTGATTGTGGTTGCTCCAGATATGGGCGCCAAAGGTGCACCAAAGAAGAAGGAAAACATCGAATATGTAGTGCCATACCGGCGTGTGGTAACGGTTAGTAAGGGTGAGACGGTCCGGGCTGGTCAGATTATGACCGACGGTTCGGCACTCCTCCCTGAACTCTTCAAGTTTGGCGGTCAAGAAGTGGCTCAGGAATACATCATTTCTGAAGTAAACAAAATCTACGAGCTCCAGGGTGTGACGATTGCGCGCAAGCACATCGAACTCATCGTGAAGCAGATGATGTCACGCGTGAAGGTGACTGCTCCAGGTGATAGTCACTTCACGGTTGGGGACGTGGTTGAAGAATGGATCTTCATTGATACAAACAACAAGCTCAAGGAAGAAGGGAAGGAGAGTGCTAAGGCCGAACGCCTTATCCTCGGTATCACCGAGACCTCGCTCTCTCGTAAGAGCTTCCTTTCCGCGGCCTCATTCCAGAATACCACTCGCGTACTTATCAACGCTGCCGTAAAGGGTAGTAGCGATAACCTCGCTGGTCTCATGGAAAACGTGATCATTGGTAAGTTGATTCCAGCGGGATCAGGATTTAAGGGGTCACGCAAGCACACAATGATCGAATCACTCAAGCAGGAGTAGTCGGCTTCCAAAACGCACGCATCTGCTTTGTTGGTCGGCAAAAATATTGTTCAATGTGCAATCAGCACACCTCACAATATTTTCCACCGCCCGCCTCGCATCTCCATACGTTTTGAAACCCTCCGGTAGAGGTAACTGATACAACAAAAGCCGGCCCCTTCGGGGCCGGCTTTTGTTGTATTAAAAAAGTAGACCCCCGACCCAGTATTGCCGGGTCGGGGGGTCGCAGTCAGAACTTGCGTCCTGCCTGCTCTTCGTCGGTGATGGGTTGGTTTACGTCCCGCCACATCTTGAGTTCGCGGCGGTACCACGAAAGCAGTGCTTGCAGAAATTTCATTTCGCCTCCATTGCTGCGATAATTATACACATAATAGCGGTTATGTCAATACTACGCGGATGGTTGGATTCAGGTTCTGGTCGTTGATAGTAAGGCACATGGTAGGGAAGTGGAAAACATAGAACGACCCCCGTGCGCGAAGCGGCGGGGGGTCGTGGGGTGAGGCTTTTCGACCTCATTCTTGGGGCTTGTTGATGCCCATATGTTCCGCGATAGCCTCGATTTTTTCCGCCATGGTCTTCACATATTTCAGGGTCTCGTAGGCGACCGGGATGAAGACGATAATGAAGATAATCAAGGCTGATTTCACAAGGTTACCAAAACCCTGATTTGAACGATGCGACGACATGCAGTGTGCTCCCGTACTGATTTATTATATAATATCACAAAAATATGTATAAGTCAATATATCTATAAAAAAGTGATTTTGGCAATGAAAAACCCCGCCATTTTCAGGTGGGGTAAGGTTCTCGGGCGACGGGGCAGGTATTAGCCGTTTTTGGCCAAGATGGGGCGCCGAATCACGTTGGCCTGCATCCAGCAACCCGCCACGAGTTCTGGAGCCGATAGTTCCCCCGGATGGAGAGTCAAATCATAGTTGCCCCCGGGCGTCATTAGCGTCAGGGCGATTGATGCTGTTTTTGCCCACTGCGTCACACGGTACCGAAGTCGATCTCCTGGCCAGTACCGTCGGAGATCTTTATCGACGTGCCGGCCCTGTAACAGGACAGGCCGGTGGCATTGAAGACTTCCAGGAGCGATGTCGAGTACTCGAAACGACGGTTGAGTTTCTGCTGGCAGGCCTGATTAATTCTTCGGCCGACTGGCCTTTCTGCTCGCTTGAACGAGCGAACTCGCCAATCACCCCATTTCGTTTCTGATCCGGATGCCCCCTTCATTGGTGTCCGCCGCCGTCAACCGTCCCGGCCCAGCGATCGCATGATCCGGGGAATGCCAAAAGTAGAGCATCCCTCCGGTTGCAGTGCAATCGAAGCTGAGCTTCTCTTTCGGCGTTTCGGCGATTGCCGCGTTGGGAAGAGGGTAGAGAGAAGAATAAGTAGGTACCGCATCGGTAGTCCATTCTGGACAAGTTGGCTACCGTGGACTATATATTACAAACGTCAATGAGTCAATAGCTCACCAAAAAGTGTTGAATCGGGTATACTGTGGCTACTTTTATTCTTATGGCCTCGGGTGACTCAGTACAACAAATCAAAGATCGTCTCAACATCCTCGATATAGTCGGGCAATACGTTGAACTCCAGCGAGCCGGAAAGCACTTCAAAGGTCGCTGTCCTTTTCATAATGAAAAGTCACCGAGCTTCCACGTCTCTCCAGATCGCGGGACGTACCACTGCTTTGGCTGTGGTGTCGGAGGTGATATCTTCTCCTTTGTACAGGCGATTGATGGAGTGGAGTTCAAGGAAGCACTGAAGACTCTCGCACAAAAGGCCGGTGTCGAACTCGTACCCGAAAATCCTGAGCGGCGCACAGAGCGTGATACCCTCTACAGTATCCTCGAAGCCGCGACCGCCTTTTATGAAGCCGAACTTGCAAAGAACAGCGAAGCATTGGCTTATCTTGAAAAGCGGGGAGTAAGCAAAGAGACTATCAAAAAGTGGCGTATCGGTTTTGCACCTGGTCCACCTGTCGGTGGTTGGCGAGAAGTGAAGAATCATCTGAATACCATTGGACACCCGGATGCGCTCATTATCAAAGCGGGCTTAGCGAAAACTGCTGATCAGGGCAAGGAGCCATTTGATGTATTTCGAGACCGGATTATGTTCCCGCTCCGTGATGCCAATGGAAAAGTGGTAGCGTTCTCTGGTCGCATCCTTCATCCTGACGATAAGGCACCGAAGTACGTGAATAGTCCCGAGACCGAGCTTTTCCATAAATCAGATTTGCTCTATGGGTATGATTTTGCAAAGCATCATATCAGGCAGTTACCATTTTGGCTTTTGGTCGAAGGACAGTTTGATGTGGTGATGAGTCACCAATGTGGCTATGCTACGGCAGTAGCTGTATCTGGCACTGCTTTGACCGTACATCACGTACAGCAGCTCGAGCGGCTCTCTCGTAATGTAGTCTTGGGACTTGATACCGACCAGGCGGGGATTAATGCGATGAAGAAGTCAGCCGATATTATGCTCAGGCGGGGACTGGATGTAAAAGTAGCGCGCTTTGCCGAAGGAGCCGACCCAGCTGATATGGTGCAAAAGGATCTCGCTGGTTTTAAGACGGCTATCAAGGACTCGGTCCATATCATTGAGTTTTTGCTTGCACACTTGAGACGTGATATCACGGACGAGCGCGCCTACAAACTCAAAGTACGAGAAGAAGTGATTCCATTTGTAACCCTCATTCCCAATCGCATTGACCAAGAGCACTTTGAAGGGGTGATAGCGGAAGCGCTCGGTACGACCAAAGATGCAATTCACTTTGAAGTACTGCGACTGATAGACACACAAGCCAAAACACCAACTGCGAGCTTTGAAAAACCAAAGACACCAAATATGCCACCAGCTGAAACTCGCGACCAGCGCGAGAAGACCCTCGCGTATCTCGTCGCTGCACTGGCTATTGTGGATGAGCATGAAGCCAATGTCATCCGCCGCTGCCTCAGACAAATACATGATACACAATTCGAGGATGTATTAAGTAGTGTTGATCAATTGCTTGTCTCAAAACTCACCTTCTCACTTGAGCGAGAATTTGATGCAGTAGCAGGGAAGGTACGGCGGGATGAAATCCTCCACAAGCTCAATCGCTACCGTGACCTCGTTTGCAAAGAGGCGATTCAACAACAACGTGCGAAGCTTGGTACAGTATCGAGTGACGAGGAAGCCGTCCTACTGCAGACGATTGCGCATTATACGAATCAACTTCGGCGACCTCCTTATGGTGACGACATCTTCTTAAAAACATCGTAACGCCCGTCCAAAAGCCCTAATGCTTCGTTGTATTTCGCTCAGAAACATTCATCGTATAGCTAATTCGCTTCATATTTCTTCACTCGTACACTTTGCCTGATGACTTTTTGACCAGGCTCTGGATGAGGTGTCTGAAACTTAGGAATATAACGGGGGACTGGACAATTTCCCATTTTTCTGTATAGTTGTCCACATCTATGGCAACTGCCAAAAAAGTAGCGAAAAAAGCCAATACACCAAAGAAAAAAGCGGCAAAAGCCGTCAAGCCATTCACTAAAAAGAAAGTAATCAAAGGAGCAAAAAAGACTGTCAAAAAAGTCGCCGCTCCAAAGAAGAACGTCGTCAAGCCCACCAAAAAAGCTATTTCAAAAAAACTAACCAAAAAGGTCATCAAACCCGCTAAGAAAGCAGCAGTCAAAAAAGTCGTGCCAAAAAAGATGAAGAAGCCAGTAACTAAAAAAGTCGCCGCTAAAAAAGTGGTAGCAAAAAAAGTCGCTCCAATCAAAGTACTCCCTGTGAAGGCGCCGACAAAGAGTGAAAAGATTTTAGAACTTAAAGCCGCCGAACTCATGAAGAGTGGTCGCGAGCGTGGTTATGTAACATACGACGAGCTCTTACGCTCTTTTCCAGAAATTGAAAAGGATATCATGTTCCTCGATGAACTCTACGAGCGCTTTTCGAATGCTGGGGTTGATGTGCTGAAGAGTGGTGGTATGCTTGGTGCCGATCCAGCCGAAGAGCTTTTGGCTCAAAAGAATGCCTTTCGTCGTAATGATTCAAGTTATGACTCAATCCAGATGTACCTCCGTGAAATTGGTCAGTATCCACTCCTCTCCGCACACGAAGAGCGTACCCTCGCAAAGCGTATCGTTGATGGTGACGAAGAAGCACGTAACCTCCTTGCGCGTGCGAACCTCCGTCTTGTGGTTTCAATTGCGAAGAAGTACGTCGGACGTAGTCCAGACCTTACCCTCCTTGACTTGATTCAAGAAGGGAATCTTGGTCTCTTTAAAGCAGTTGATAAATTCGACTTCACCAAGGGCTTTAAGTTCTCAACCTACGCTACCTGGTGGATTCGCCAGGCGATTACCCGTGCGCTTGCTGACCAGTCTCGAACTATCCGTATCCCGGTACACATGGTAGAAACCATGGCGAAGTACAAACAGGTAGCTCGTCGTCTTTCCCAGGACCTCGGCCGTGACCCAATGCCAGAAGAAATCGCTACCGAAATGGGTGTTGAAGTTGAAAAGATTTACCAAATTGAAAAAATCAGTCAGGACACCATTTCACTCGAACTCCCAATTGGTGACGAAGATGATCATTCTCGCCTCTCAGACTTTATTGCTGATGATAAGATTATCGCTCCTGACCAAGAAGTATCTCACAGTATCCTGACCGATCAGATTACCGAAATCCTCGATACCCTTTCAGAGAAAGAGCGCAAGATTCTCGAGATGCGTCATGGACTTCTCGATGGTACCTACCATACCCTTGAAGAAGTAGGAAAGGAGTTTGGAGTAACCCGCGAACGTATCCGCCAGATCGAAGCCAAGGCACTCGAAAAAATCCGCAGCCATGAGAAGGCTCGTCGTCTCAAGAGTTACTAATATCAAATATGAAGAAAGGGCGGCCCTGCTATAGGGTCGCCCTTTTTTTCTTCTTGCTGCGCTGCTGGCGACTTTTCCGAGGGCGGTCAAAGGCTATATATCCGCGTGTTAGAGTGATGAGCACTGATTGTGGTAGTCCGTCCTTGGTAACGTAGACAGATTCGATAGTGAGAAGCTTCTCATGCGCCCTCCAGGCGGAGGGTGGTCCATCGACCGGTCTCCCTCTTGCGGTAAAGCGCTGCTCGCTGGTGAGGAGTTTGGCGTCGGGGTGCAGCCATTTGATTGGTCCTCTGCGTCCCCAGCCCTTGTCCTCTTTGGCGGTGAGGTGTCCCCAGAGCAAAATAGTCTCGTCATCGAGGAGTCTCTGTAGCACTGCTCTGAAGAGATTTTCTTCTATGACTGGAATAATCGCCGCCAGCAGTGTATCGAAAGCGAGGCCCCGATAGCAGATGCCTTTTACACCAGGTATTGGGGCACGACGGAGACGACGAATCATGTCGACTACCAGCTGCGCGGCACGCGCATCAGGAGATGTGTCTGTCATTGGTCCACCTTTGGGTTTGATTAAAAGAGCGGCAGGAAGGTACAGGGTGTTGTGTCTATTAAACTACCGCTCGCGTGTACCGTCAAACATATAACCACAAGTTTGACCACATTTTACCTTATGTCTTGTTACAATAGAGACGTCATATGGACGTTCCTTCACAGAGTTGGCACATACTCACTATTACGCTGTATTCAGCGTTAGTGACTTTGGCTGCGGTCATGTTTGCATGGCCGGTGCCCTTGGCACTCTTTTTTCTCTGTGGTGTGCCGCTTATTGTTCTTCTCTATGAGACAGATTTACCACTCGGTCGACTACTTGGTCTCGTGGGTATTTTGTCGGTCGTAGTGGTGGTGCTTGATGCGGTTGCTCATACCACAGGGAGTTGGTATACGGTTGTTGGTTCCCCGTGGCGATTCTTGGGAGTGACGTTTGAGTCGGCACTCTTCGCTTTTATACATACCTTGTACTTCCTTGTTCTGTATGAGTTCATGTTTGATGACACCAAAGTCAGAGGAATAGCCCGCCGGGGGGTGGCTGGTATGGCTGCTGTGATTGCTACCCTCGTCATAGCCGGTTTTTATCTCTTTTCGGTTTGGTTGGTAACATTTGCTTTTTTGTGGATGATTGTCCTGTTGTTTGTGCTGGTGCTCGCTCTTATGTGGCTCGCACATCCAGGGAACTCGACACACTTGGTCAACAAAGCCTTTCTCTTTGGTATTCTTGTCTATCCACTGTCGTTACTCTTTGAGTTGGTTGCCCAGGCCGGGGAAGTCAGAATATTTGCATTCACCAACGAGTATCTGTTTATGGTACCCCTTGCTCAGTATGCTGTTCCTGTTGAAGAACTTCTCCTCCTCATCCTGTGGCCAACATTACTCGTATTTCTCTACGAGTGTTTCATTGATGATGGGATATAAAAAATCACGACGATGTCGTGATTTTTTTATACTGAGTTTACGAATGGCGGACTAATTCTTCTTGCAATGTTACGTAGAGCTTTGGCGTAATGAGTTGCCGCTCAAAAAGTTCAGTGAGCATCACTTCTTCAATTTTTGATACACCACGGAGAGCAAGGGTATGGGCAAGTGCTTCGTAGCGAACTTTGTGTCCGATGGCAATTTCCCGCATCTTTTGCTCAGATTGTTCTTTGAAGGTAGTGTAGAGGGCTGTCACATGTTCAAGAGCGTCTTTGGTGAAAATGTGCGCAGCTTGTTCGGTACCAATATCACCAATCTCTTTTACCACTTTTCGAGAGATAATCGCTTGGGCTCGGTAGTACATAAAGAGATGGTCGACATCTTCTTCATGGGTTCGAGGACTTACGAGATTACGGATACTGTTGGCAATCCGATCAAAGATATCTTTACCATCGGTGTGAAGAGACATGTCGGGTTTGAGGTTGCCTGATTCAATGGCTTCTTGCTGCAATTGCAATTTACCGTACAGGTGTCGGTAGACCGCCTCATCAACCTCATTGTGATGATATAGCTCCTTGAGGTGCCGCAGTTCAATACCAATAGCAAACATGCGTAATACTCGCTTTGCGAGTGCTTTAGTATCTGGCGCAGTAAGTTTTTCACAAGCAGCACGAAAGGCTGTTTCGTGATGCTGAAGAAGGTTTTCTGCTACGGCACTTTCAATGTAACCACGTTCGGCATATCTAGTAATACGTTCGGTGACTTCATGATGGATGAGAGCTCTCGCTTCAAGTGATTCGACTTCCTCAATTGGGGTGAGCGTGTCTAGCTTGAGGCGACGCATGAAGTATTGGATAGTTGGCGCCTTTATAAACAGTGTCGCGACAATGCATCCAACTGTCAAAGAGAGGAGAAACTCTTTTGGAGAGAGGGGTAGTGTCCAACCAGCAAAGGCAAGATCGTTTGGAATGAGGAGCACCATCGTAACCGCGAGCGCACCACGGAGTGACCCCCATGACAGGAGGTGTTGCCACGAGAGCGGAATGTAGCGATCTTTTTGACTGAATAGGTTATATGTTGATACGACTGGGTAGATAGAGATGGCCCGAGCGATGGCAACGATAATAATCGTCAAAAGTACAATCAATAAGGTGGCAGGTGTCACTGGTGGCATATTTGCTACCAAGAGACCGATAAGAATGAAGATGAGGGAGTTGGCAATAAAGGCCAGTTCACTCCAGAGCTTCTCAACGAACTCTTCAGCGCGGGGATGGATTTTGCTACGACCATAATTACCCATGAGAAGAGCGGCCACCGTGGTGGCAATAATTGGTGATAGCGGCAAATGTGTGTCACCGATGTGGAGATGGTGTGAAGCAATCTCAGCGCCAATAAAAGTGATGTGCGCGAGGGCAATCGTGAGCGTGATGCTCGCTACCTCGTTTTCACGGGTGAAGCCAATTAATTGAGCAAAAATACCACCAACCACTACACCAAAGATGACACCTCCAACCATCATCGAGGTAAACGCTATGGTGCCGTCGAGGACAGTGTCAAACCCCTGGTAGCCGAATCGTGCCACTTCAAGAAGAACTAAAAAGAGTGCCACTGCGGTTGCGTCATTAAAAAGACTCTCACCTTCAAAGATGAGTGACAACCGACGTGGTGCACCGTACTCCTTAAAGAGTGCCAGTACCGCCACTGGGTCGGTAGCAGAGATGAGTGCGCCAAAGATAAGGGTTACTATGAACGGTACCCCAAGACCGAGGAATAAGAGTGCGTAATAGAGGCCGGCTGCGATAATAACAGTTGAAACCAGTAAGCCGACTACTGATAAAATGAGAATAATCCAGGCGTCTTCTACCATGCGACGAACATTGATGTTGTACGCTGATTCAAAAATGAGTGTCGGTAGAAGGAGGTAAAAAAGTAGTTCTGGGGTGAGTTGAAACTCGCCAAAAAAGTGAAAGGTTGGTGTATGCGATAAAATGCCGAGAACAAGTCCAACAATTACTAAAAATACGGTATGGGGCAGCTTGACTCGTTTCGCCCAAAAAATAGCGAGACTCGAGATGGCGAGCATAGCAAAGATGGCGAGTGTAGCGTTGGCAGTAAGCATAAAATAACCATTATTTTCTAAAAACAGGTTGACACTATACTCCTCTAGTCGATTGGCGGCAAGCCCTCACGATGCGTCAAGTGCGAGGTGAAATGGTATACTAGAGTCCATGAAGAATCTCCATGACGATGCCTATCAGACTGCCTACAAACGCCTCAATGCCAAGCAAAAGGAAGCGGTAGACGCTATTGAAGGGCCGGTGATGGTGATAGCAGGACCGGGAACAGGTAAGACGCAGATTCTGACGTTGCGGATTGCGAATATCCTCAGACAAACCCAGATGAATCCGGAAAACATCCTCGCTCTCACGTTTACCAAGTCTGGCGCCAAAGCCATGCGCGAGCGTCTCTTCCAGTTTATCGGGAACGCTGCCTATCGTGTTTCTATCAATACCTTCCATGGACTGGCCGAACGGCTTATTCGTGAGTATCCTGAAGCGTATACAAAAATTATTGGAGGGAAAGCCGTCACCGAAATTGAAAAAATCGACATTATCGAAACGATTCTTGAAGCACCTGACTTGCGACTCCTTCGTCCGACCGGTGCACCTGAGTTTTATGTAGCGCCACTGTTGTCGATTATCAGTCATATGAAGCAGGAGAATATATCGCCTGATGGTTTGGCAGAACTCATTACGATACAGGAGTGTGAACTTAAAGCTACTCCTCAGTATCATGAAAAAGGCGCCTACAAAGGTAAAGAGCGTGGTGAATATACAAAAATGGCTGGATATATCGAAAAGCAACGAGCGCTTCTGGTAGTCTATCGACAGTACGAAACCTTGCTGCGCGAGCGGCAGCGCTACGACTTTGACGACATGATTGTGGAGACGGTGCGCGTGCTTACTCAAAACGAGACCGTGCGCCTTAATCTCCAAGAAACCTACCAGTATATCTTGGCTGACGAACATCAAGATGTGAACGGTGCCCAAAACGAAATTTTGGTACAACTGACCTCCTTTCATGAAAATCCCAATCTCTTTGTGGTAGGTGATGAGAAGCAAGCCATCTACCGTTTTCAAGGCGCCTCTTTGGAGAACTTTCTCCATTTTGAAAAGTTGTACCCGCAAACCAAAGTGATTGTCTTGACTTCCAACTATCGATCGACTCAGCCAATCCTTGATGTGGCACACGAATTAATTAAGGTAGAGGAGGGGCCATTGATTGATTACCGTATCGCACTTGAAGCACATACTGATATAGCGACAGCACCAACACTCACTACCTACAGTAACGAGCAACACGAACACGCAGCACTTTTGGTAAAGATCAGAGCTGCATTAGCTCTAGGTGTTGCACCAAACGATATAGCGGTAATTGTCCGGTCCAACCGTGAAGTTGAAACTATTGCTGAATTGCTGACGGGAGCTGGTATTGCTGTTGAGGCTAGTGCCGACGCTGATGTCCTTGAACATCCACTCTTTTTGGCAGTAATTGATTTGCTCGAGACCATTTTGAACCCTGCTGATATGACACGTCTCACCCGAGTGTTTATGGCGCCGTATTCCGGTGTACCAGCGTCTGATATGGCCCGTATTATGGCCAACCTTTCTTATGATACACCTTTGGTTGTTCGCCTCGGGGATGAAAAATGGCTTTTGAGTGTTGGTGTTGAAAACATAGCTGCTTGTACACGTCTAGTAACGCTCCTTGAGGAAATTCGGGGTAAAGTACTCACTGCTCCGCCACATCGGCTTTTAGCTTCACTTTTGACAGAGAGTGGACTCTTTAAGGAGGCATTTGGTGCTCTGCCGCAAGAGAGTACGAGAGTACTACGACGACTTTATGATGAAGTGGAGGGGTTTGTGCGTAATGGCGAAGCGCTCACGCTGGCTGATGTCGTGCGGCTGTTGCGTCGGCGAATGGAGTATCGAGTACCGCTTTCAGCGCCATTTGTGTCGGGAGGCGCTGAAGCGGTGCAGGTGATGACTGCTCACAAATCAAAAGGTCTCGAATTTGATACTGTCTTTATTCCTCATCTTACTGAGGGTAGTTGGGGGAAAGGCAGTCAGGCTGATTACTTCAAGGTGCCACTGGTTGCGACGGCGAGCCTCAAGCTCGAAGCTAATGAAGACGAACGACGACTCCTCTACGTGGCGATGACACGCGCGAAGCGAGCACTTTCTCTATCGTATGCCGAGCAAAGTAGTGATGGTAAGGTACTCATGCCAGCGCCATTTACGGCTAGTATTGGCGAACTGCTGCCAACAATCACCGATGATACAGTCGTCTCTCATGATTCACTACCGTTGCCAAAAATTGAGTCACCAACCATAACAGTACTGAGGGGTATCCTGCTTCGTTCACTGACTGATCGCGGACTCTCAGCGACGTCACTAAATAACTGCATCAAAAACCCATGGCAGTACCTCTACCGGAATGTGTTCCATGTACCTGAAGTACAGGCGCTCCCAATGCTCTATGGTACGGCGATGCACGGCGTCCTTGAGATGGCAACCAAACACCATACTGTTCATGGTTCACTCCCATCCATAAGCCAGCTCCGCGATGTGCTCATTCGTGAGCTCGGACGTTTACCGTTAAGTACGGTGGAGTTCAGCGATCTCCTCGAAAAAGGCCAAGAGACACTCGTGGTGTACCGCGAACATCTGGCGGAGACATTGCCACCAGCTTCCAGAGCTGAATTGTCTGTGAAAGTACTTCTCCCAACAAAACATCCTCAGGTACCATTGTTACCACTGACTGGGAAGCTCGACCGCATTGATCTAAACCCTGACGGTACCGCCTTGCGAGTAGTTGATTATAAGACCGGCAAGGCCAAGACCCGCAATGATATCGAAGGCAAAACCGCCAAAGCTGATGCCTCGTACCGCCGCCAGCTATCATTTTACTCACTCCTCTTATCACTCCATGACGATGAGCGGTATCGAACTGATGAGGGTGTATTGTCATTTATCGAACCTGATAGTAAAGGTCGTATACATGATGAGTCATATACAAGCGGGGAAGTCGAGCGAGCTGCCTTACTAGAAGAAATTGAAGCAGCTATTGCGACGATTGTCTCTGGTGATTTCTTATACGATGAAGTGCTCCTTGAAGCGAGTGATTACGCTCACTTGGGACGACTCTTATTTAAGCAGTTACATTCGTAGGTATCCATCATGAAAAGAAACACCCGGTGTGGAGTGTTTCTTTTGATTGCTTTTTACGACTTGAGGTTAAGTACCGGCCTCGGCGGTTCCCCCTTCAAGCTGTGTGATCAAACGTTCGATAATTTGTTTTACTACAGGGTATGGCTGGGCACCATTGATGACGGCCTTTTGGTCACCTACTGTTACAACTGAGTATGGTGTACCCTGTGCGCCAGCTTTCACACCGTCTTCAAGACTTGCTTCAACGGTGGCAGTATGACGGCCACTTGAAAGACAGGTATTAAAATCAGCACGTGAGACACCGGCCTTTTCAGCAAACTCTGGGAGCTTCGTCATATTGGTTGGTTCGTTGACATCACGTTCACTGAAGACTAAGTCTGAGAAGGTCCAGAATGCTCCATCTCCTCCAAGTTCACCAACACAATAGGCAGCTTCAGAAATACGTGGTGCGTTTGGGTGAAGCTGGGCGAGCGGGAACTGACGGTACACCCAGGCGACTTTACCAGTTACCCCATAATCATCCATGATGAGCTTCATAGTATCGTGGAAGTTCTTACAAAATGGACAATCGTAGTCAGAATACTCGACAATCGTGATTGGTGCATTTGGGTTACCACGAATAAAGTCCTTTTCAGTTACTGGCGAGAGCTCAATCGCTTTTTCAGCCTCTGGTGTTTGCACAACAGTGTTTGGTGTGTTCGTTGTTTTTCCACCACTAAAGTAAATGGCAATAGCAATAAATGCGAATCCAACTACAATCGCAAAGGGAATTCCCATATTTGCAGCTGGTCTTGGTGTAGGGGCAAAATTTTGGTTTGTCTCTTCTGGCATACACAATAATATCAATAACGAATATGGACACAGTATACCATGGCATTTAGGGAAATAAATCGTATGGTATACTCTTGGGGATTGGCTACATATGACATTTATTGAATCGATTGCACTTGGTGTACTACAAGGACTAACAGAATTTTTACCGATTTCTTCATCTGGACACCTCGTCCTGGCCCATGATTTTTTAGGTGTAGTAGGGGAAGGGTCGCTCGCTTTTGATGCCGTTTTACACCTTGCGACCGCTACCGCTGTCCTCATCTATTTTAAAAAAGACTTCTGGATACTGTTTCAGGCCTTGCTGCGTAAGCTCGGTCGACTCCCGGTTCATACCCCTGACCTTACCTTAGCCTACGCGCTCCTCATCGGTACCATCCCAGCGGTAATCATTGGTATCTTCCTCGAAGATATCATGGCCACCCTATTTCGGAACCCACTTTTGGTCGCGGGTTCCCTCATTGCTGGATCGCTTTTGTTTATCTATGCCGAGTGGTTTTACTACAACTCTACCCCACAAAATGATATGACTATCAGCAAAGCTGTGAAGATTGGCCTCTTCCAGTGTCTAGCCTTTGTACCGGGCTTCTCCCGCTCCGGTGCGACTATTGCCGGCGGTATGCTCATGGGGCTGTCACGCAGTGAAGCGGCGCGCTTTGGGTTTTTGCTCGCGGTACCGCTTCTCATGGGGGCGGGTGGGAAGAAGCTCCTTGAACTTATCTCTACCGGCGGTGACTTTGCCTGGGCTACTATCTTTGCGGGTGCAATTGCGGCCTTTGTGGTGGGACTCGCGGCTATTCATTTTATGCTTTCATTTGTCCGGAAGTATTCGCTGTGGCCGTTTGTGTGGTATCGACTGTTTCTCGCACTTCTTGTTATCTATATATTTGCACTAAGTTAGAGAACGCACTTCTAAATGCGCACAGACTTTGTTGCGCTACAGTCAACACAATTCATCGTACAGGCCAGTACGCCTCATCATGTCTCCCTTGCGCGCTTCGTCTTTGCATCATTTATAAACGCGTTGTGATGTAGTAGCTTTAGGATTTCAAAAAACCGCACACGGTTTTGTGGCGGTTAAAAGAGGAGAGAGTGAGTCATGGCGGCGTCTTCCTTGATCATCCAAGTGGAGATATCCAGAGGGATTTCACGTTTTCGGCTGCCGTCTTTGAACTTCACATGACCGTGAGCGAGGGCATAGTCAAAGACCTTCTTGGTGACTTTTACATCCTGTTCGCAGTACTTTTTGATCTCATCAATTTTACCTTCTTTCCACCAGCGAACGGCTTGGAGACCATGGGCAGATTTTTTGGCTCCGACGGTAGCTTCGGCCACACTATCGAGGCGTAGGCGGCGACCAAGTGACTGACGGATACTCTCTAGAAGATCAATACTCTTGATATGGGAGAGATCGCCTGGATAGTACTTATTGAGGAGGGGAATATCAAAGTGGTTACTGTTGTAGCCAACGAGCGCATCAGCTTGCTCGACAATTGGCCAGGCCTGGTCAAGCTCATCAACCGTGAAGGTGGAGTACTTGTCAGTGCCACTATCGTAGAAGGTGGCGACAGAGATATCGAGCGCTGCCGGATCATTTGAACCAACTTCCTCAAAGATATTTTGCGTTTCTAAGTCGAAGATAATGTACCGCATAGATAGAGCGACATTGTAACATTGTAGGGTTTATTGTGGAAATTTTTAAAACAAGGTAGAGTATTTTTAGATTCATGTAGATGGAGGCTTTGATGCTCGATATTCCCAATAACTGCGATGAAAAAACCCGATCTACATCCACAAGCAGCAACTCATTGATAAACATCAGTTGCCGCACCAATTTGGGAGTGTTGATTTGGTGCCCGCGCAGAACGAAGACGAACACAGTCGCCTGCGCGACGCGATGTTTGAAGTGCAGCTTGCCATTATGGTTGGTGAGGTTTATCTTCAGGTTTACACACGCGAAGTGGAAGAAATCGAGCCTAAGGTGGCAGAGCTGCGTGAAGGAGTAAGGCTTTGTAAGCTGCTAGAACAGTGGCTTGAACCATTTGTTACCAAGAGCGCAGAAACGCACTTGTCTATCGAAGCAGTGCACCGTCATGAGCATGGACGAAAACCCCCGTCAGGTTAGACGGGGTTCATCGGTTATACTACTCGCTCTTTGTAATGTGAGTGATGAGTTCTTCAAGTGTGCCTTTGAGCTCAGTTTCTTCAATGAGGTTTTTGAGGGTGTAGGTACCTGAGGCAAGTTCGTTTTCACCGACCACAATGATATATTCGACGAGGCGTTCGGCGGCGTCACTGATTTTTTTGCCAAGCTTACGGGTACCGATATCGGTCGCCACACTGATTTCTTTTTTGCGGATAGCCATAGCAATTTTTTGGGCAGCGAGATTGTGGCTTGCTTCCATCGGAATCACCATCACGGTTGGGGCGGTGATACTTGAGGTCAAAAGGTCGTGCGTCTCTAGGAAATCTCGCATCGTGACATCGCCCATCCCAAAACCAATACCAGAAATTGGGTCGGCGCTAAACATACCGGTGAGGTTGTCGTAGCGACCACCGCCAAGCATTGAACGGTTGTTCTCACCTGAAACATCGAAGATTTCGAAAATGGTTCCGGTGTAGTAATTAAAGCCACGAGCGATAGAACGATCAATTTTTACGTTCTCGATTCCAAGTTCACGAAGTCCATCAACAACTTTGTTTGTGTCAGTCGTATCACCACCTGAAATGAGTGTGTAAACATCATCGACAATAGCATCTTCAACCACAATTTCTTTGAGTGCTGTTTTGTATTCGTCAGTGCTAATCTTGTGGAAGCGGTCATTAAGACGAGTAATGGCATCTTGCTTTTCAATGTCGGTAACACCAAAGACTGTGTATTTGGTGCGCATCTCTGCTCGGTCATTGATACGGATTTCAAAAAGATTGGCTTCGGCACCAAAGTTCATGATAATTTGGTAGGCGAGCGCTATAATCTCGACGTCGGCGGTGTAATCGTCCGCGCCAAAAATGTCGCAGTTAAGCTGCCAGTGTTCACGCAAGCGACCACGCTGTGGGCGCTCGTAGCGGAAGAGGTTTGGGATACTGTACCAACGGACGGGAAGAGACAGTTCACGACGGCGACCAGCGACCATCCGAGCGACGGTAGGGGTCATCTCAGGGCGCAGTGTCACTTCACGTTCGCCACGATCAATAAAGGTGTAGGTCTGCTCGTTCACCATCTCTTCGTTTTCGGCCCCTTTGCTCTTGTAGAGGATAGACGGTTCGAGGACTGACGCATCATAGCGCTCAAAGCCAAAGCTTTCGGCGGTCGCTGCCCAAACATCAAAAATATAGCGTTGGATCGCCATATCTTCTGGATAAAAGTCACGGACACCTTTGTATGGGTCGGTGGAGAGGTAGTTGTCTGCCATGCGCTTGATTCTAGGGGAAAAAACGGCCGATAGCAAGCATTTTAATCGGCGGCAATTGGCTTATCACCAAGCGATTGGAGTCGTGCATCCATGGCTGTCTGGATGAGGGATTGTAGTCCGCGTGGGTCAGGCAAAGCTGGTGAGGTGAAGTTGCTTTCGGCGGCACTGGCTGTCTGGGCACGAATGGTGCCAAAATTGAGCAAGGTTGGGATAATACCACTAATAGTTACTTTGATATCCTGCATCCGCTCGAGACGGAAGTTACTGACCTTACGATTAAAGAAACTAATCTGTTCAATCACAATGATACGACGGTCAGTAATGACCCACAGGTCAAGGTAGTAGTGTGTCCATGATACGGTCGCGGCCATCACAGAGAGGAGAAGCCAGGTACAAAGCATAAACATAATGACGGCCATATTGTCTGCAAACAGGTTCGCGATATCAAGATTAAATGGGAGATTGAGAAGGGCAATACAACCAATCACTGGCAAAAAGCCCATCATGACAATTGATAGGAGTTCAACGGTAATGACAAACCAGTGTTTGCGGACGGTACGAAGTACTTGCTCATCAGGTTCAAGTTCAATTTTGTCGTAAAGCATATTATAAGAAAGCGATACCAGCCATGATGGCAAGGAGTGGTAATGAGAAAACGGCAAAGGCAATGTAGGTCTGCGCCGTCACGGTTGCTGATATTGAATAGTTTTGCCAGTGATAAAATAGGATGGCACTAAAAATCGCGTAGACGATAGCCGTGAGGTAAAACCCGATTTGGAGGAGGGGAGTAATAGAGAAAGCTTCCATACGTTTATTCTGCCACAAGAGGCTTCATGATGCTATAGCGGTATGTGTCGTATTGGTCCTGGTGGTGGGTGACCGCAAGGTGGTGCTCTGCGGCCAGAGTAGCGATGGCTTCGCACTGAAAGGGTTCGTGTTCAATCCAAAGCTGACCGTTTGGTGTGAGGTAAGTAGAAGCTTCAGCAATAATACGAGCAATAATCTCCATGCCACCGACTCCACCAAAGAGAGCAAGCGCCGGTTCGTGTGCAACGACCGAGTCCTCGACAGTGTCTGCTGCTTTATCAATATAGGGAGGATTGGTGAGAATAAAATCAAACGTACCAGTCGCGTTTGCAAATAGGTCACTTTGAACACAGTGGTAGTACCCCAACCGATTGGGGTACTCGGTGATATTCGCAGTGAGATTCTTTGTGATGGTGGGGAGGTGATTTTGGTCAATTTCAGCAAAAGTGACCATTGCTTCAGGAGTAGCTTTGGCGACCGCGACCCCAATTGCGCCACTACCAGCGCAGAGGTCGAGGATTTTAGGGGTCCGACCCCGAGACTCTAAGTTCGAGGCAAGACCTCGTATTACCAGGTCTTGCCTTAAACTTCTGGACCTGATTTCTGTAATCGCTTGCTCGACCCAGTACTCAGTCTCTGGGCGGGGGATGAGCGGGTGGGAATCAAGCGAGATCTGGCAGTCAAGAAAGGGAATCGAACCGATGAGGTAAGCCAGCGGTTCACCAGCTTCGAGCCGGGCACAGTCGGCGAAAAAAGCGTCGCTTTTTTCGCCGTGATATTTCTCCTTAAGGAGCCACTCGATTTCTTGATTTTTCATGAAATTTATGGCATGGTACTACACGGAAGCTTGGAAAACAAGCATGCATTTTGGCATAGGGAGCCACAACATGACCGATACGAAATTTGTTGAATCGACCTGCGCTTTGAAGCATGTCGTGCTTACCAGTGAGGGCGTATTGGAGCAAATAGCCGGGTCGAGACTGGCTGCTTTCGTGGCCGAGATTAATGCTCATTAGGAGCAACTTCGTCAGGCCTGTCTCGGCTACCGTGCATCGATTCCGGAACGTCCGACTGAGGAGAAGTTCTATGAGCTCGTCGATCTCCTGCGTGAAATGACCTACAGTTTCCACCCCTCACGGATGAATACCCAGCTCCTTGAAGCATCGACATTTATGAGTTGGAGAGAGCGCTCTAAAGCACCGACGCTGACGACACGGCGCAACATCATGCTCGTCCTTCTTGATGATGCTATGGAGAAGGCAATTCTATCGGGCGTTAAAGTTTTGCGCGAAATGCTGCGCAACCACGATGGTTCTTCCTTCCCCGTGAGCTGGTGCCTGGGGCCGCTGAAGATGACAACCTAATGAAGGAGGGGAAAAAGATAGGGGTGGTGCTTCGGCGCCGCCCTTTCTACGTATACGGAGGGCAAATCTGCTATACTACTGCCTATGTCAGATACACCAATGTTAGAGATAAAAGACCTTGTGAAGGTCTATGGAAGTGGGGCGAAGGCGAAGCGAGCCGTTGATGGGATTTCACTCTCAATTCCGCGCGGGGCTTTTTTTGGTCTTTTGGGCCCCAATGGCGCCGGGAAGTCGACCACCATTCACTGTATTACTGGTATTGCGCAGCCAACTTCAGGCACCATTACGATTGACGGTGCTGATGTTGTGAAAGATTACAAGCTCGCTCGCACCAAAGTGGGTCTCTCGCCACAGGAGTTTAATGTCGACATTTTTTCTACCCCTGAACAACTGATGGACTTTATGGGTGGGTATTATGGCATTCCCCACGAGGAGCGCATGAAGCGAGTGAATGAACTCATCAAGCGTTTTGATCTTGAAGCGCATCGTGATGTGAAGTTTCAAAAACTCTCCGGCGGTCTCAAGCGTCGGGCGATGCTCGGCCGAGCCCTCGTCCATATGCCGGGACTCCTCATCCTCGATGAGCCAACCGCCGGGGTAGACGTTGAGCAGCGTCGTGACCTTTGGGCTTATCTTAAAGAGCTTAATGACGCTGGGACAACCATTATTCTCACCTCCCACTACCTCGAAGAAATTCAACAGCTTTGTAATCACATTGCGGTCATTAATCACGGACAGATTATCTGGAACGGTACCAAGGCAGACTTTATGGATGGCGGGAAGTCGGTTGAAGATAAATATTTAGAACTCCTCAAAAAATAATATTATGTATACGAATTGGATAGGACTCTATACGATGGTCCGTCGTGAAGTGAAACGGACAATGCGCGTGATGGTACAGACACTCATCGCTCCCGCTGTCTCAGCTGCGCTCTACATTTTTATTTTTGGCACCGTTATTGGGAGCAAGATTGAAGATTTTGCCGGTGTACCATACATATCATTTGTCTTCCCGGGCGTGCTCATGCTTTCAATCATCAATGCGTCGTTTGGGAGCGCATCGTCCGCACTCTACTTCATGCGCTTTACCCGCGGAATTGAAGAAATTCTCATCACCCCATTTTCGTATGTGGAGATGCTCATTGGGTTTGTCGGGAGTGCCGTGGCGCGTGCGGTGATGGTAGCGTGTCTCATTCTCCTCGTTGGACTCGCTTTTGGAGCGGTGACGCTCGTGTCGCCACTTGGGTTCCTTCTCTACATCAGTGCGATTGCGGCCATCTTTGCCATGCTTGGTATTATTGTGGCGCTCTGGGCGGAGAGCTTTGAACAACTCCAGGTCCTTAATACCTTTGTGATTACGCCACTGACCTACCTCGGGGGTATCTTTTACTCTATCACCATGTTGCCACCGCTTGCTGCTGCCATTACCCGCTATAATCCATTTTTCTACTTTGCTGATGGGGTGCGCGGAAGCATGATTGGATACCATGAGGCGAATACGACAGTTGGCTTCTTGGTGATTGGAGGATTAGTAGTGGGACTTGGCATCATCGTAACCACTTTGTTTCGTCGCGGCTGGAAGATACGAGCATAAGCTATTTACATTTACCGCCAATTCGTGTTTTATAGCTTAAGTAACGGGAGGAAAAGATGGAGCAAATCTGTTGGTTCTTTAGTAAAGTCCGGCAGTATCTTAAGTGGTTGGTGGTACGGTGGCATATCAGCTACATCTCGATTGGCTTTTACGGAGTTGCCGTCAAACACGTCAGGGAAAACCCCGACCAGATGATGGCCTTCATTGAAACTAATGCCCACTACTATCTGGTAGGGGTATTGATCGAGATTTTTGTTTTGCGGAGAAAGCTCCTTCCGAGCTGAGCCACCATCCCCATAGAGCCCGAGCGCACTTAGCGTTCGGGCTGTTATACTTTAAGGTAGTATGAACACACAAGCAAAACTGTACGAAACAGTGGCTGCCATGATGGCACCAGGTAAAGGAATTTTAGCAGCGGACGAAAGTGATGCGACCGCGGGGAAGCGTCTTGAGATGGTGCATCTCCCGAATAGTCCTGAGAATCGTCAGGATTTCCGCGAACTATTATTTACCGCCCCTGGTATTGAAGAATACCTCTCTGGCGTCATTATGTACGACTCATCAATGCGTACTAGTACCGATGCTGGTGTCCCATTCCCTGACGTGCTCACCGCCAAGGGCATTGTGCCAGGTATCAAAGTTGACCTCGGTACCAAGGATCTTGATGGCTTCCCAGGCGAGGTGGTGACCCAAGGTCTTGATGGTCTTGAAGACCGCTTTCTCGAATACTATGACCTTGGTGCTCGCTTTGCGAAGTGGCGCGCGGTGGTAACGATTGATAAAGGTCTCCCGACCGACGCTTGTCTTGAAATCAATGCCGTGATGCTTGCCCGTTACGCGCAGATTGCGCAACGTTGTGGCATTGTCCCAATGGTAGAACCAGAAGTGATTTTTGCGGGGGACCACTCAATTATTGAAGCCGAACAGGTGACGACCCGAACGCTCCAAATTTTGTTCCAGACTCTCATGAAGTACCGCGTTGACCTCGGTGGTCTTATCCTCAAGTCGTCGATGGTACTGGCTGGTGATCTTAATCGTGACCAATCAACTCCCGCTGAAGTAGCGAATGCTACGTTGCGGACTTTCCACATGTCGGTGCCGCACGAGGTCGGAGGCATTGTCTTCCTCTCGGGCGGTCAGTCACCAAAGCGTTCAACCGAGAATCTCAATGCGATTGGCAAGATGGGTCCTCAGCCATGGGCAATTACGTACTCGTACTCCCGCGCTATTGAAGAGCCGTTCCTCCTTGCTTGGCAGGGTAAGCCAGAGAACACCGAAGAAGCCCAGAAGGTCCTTCTCCATGCCTGTAAGATGAATAGTTTGGCTACGGAAGGGAAATATGAAGTCACCCTTGATCAGATTCTGAAGTGAAATGAGCCACAGAGCACGTAGCGCGACAATGGCGAATTTCCGTGAGTGTGGCCGATTCCTAATGGCCAGATCAATGTCTCAAAGATGTCTGCCTGCTTGGATGAAGTTACATTCCTCGCCTCGTCTTCGCTAGATTTTGAATCTCAATTAAAACAGCGACACCTGAAGTAAAACAAAACCCCGAATGGGGCTTTGTTTTACTTCTTCTGCTTGTACTTTGTGTGCTTTCGGGCAATTGGGTTGAACTTGACCGTTTCGTACTTCTTACTTGGGTCCTTCTTTACCTTGTTATTGTAGCGGGTGTAGTAAACATGACCTTTACCAACGCCATTTTCGTCGCCGACTGATACGAGTTTTACGAGTAAATCTTGTGACATAGTGGGACTGATTGTAGCAGAAAATGGATTTTTCGTCAATTTACCCATTACATACTAGTCTAAATCAGGCTCCTATCAACAGCCTTTTGACCTTTCTTGAGGCCCTCGCGAAGCTCTGCGTGCTACTATGAGGACGAGTACGCGGGGTGGCTCGTGTTGTGTGTGTATGCGTGTATTAACCTTTGGTTGGGACTTTCCTCCGATGAAAAACGGCGGACTTGGTGTTGCATGTTTCGGTCTCACTCGCGAGCTCGTCGGGCAAGGAGTTGAGGTTCTCTTTGTCCTTCCGAAAAAGCAGGTAACTATCGGTGAACCAAAATTTATCTTCGCTGACCAAGCGGAAAAGATTACTATACGACCTGTTGAATCATCCCTCCTCCCGTACCAATCGACCGATACGTACGTGGAAAGTCTTGAGTATGATCCGACGACTGGAACACCCATCAAGCATCGGCGCACTATCCTTGAGGAGATACACCGCTTCGCGCACCAAGCGTCCTTGATTGCGCAGACTGAACAGTTTGATCTTATTCATGCGCACGATTGGACATCGTACCTTGCTGGGGTGGCTGCCAAACGGGCGTCAGGAAAGCCTCTCATGCTTCATGTACATGCCACGTCATTTGATCAGGCAGCGAGTGTACATGTTGATCCAGCGATGTATCAGATTGAATGTGAGGGATTTGCATTTGCGGACATTATTGTCGCGGTCAGTGAGTTTACAAAGCGTATTCTCATTGAACGGCACGGTGTTGATCCGCGGAAGATTGCTGTTGTGTACAACGGCTGTGATACCTCCACACCACCAACTTTGGCACCGAGCTTAGCAGGACTCAAGGCACAGGGTAAAAAGATTGTGCTCTATCACGGACGTATCACCATCCAAAAAGGAGTGGATTATTTTGTGAAAGCAGCTAGGCGCGTGGTTGATGTGGATCCAAATGTTGTGTTTGTTATTTCCGGTTGGGGTGATATGACTACCCAAATTATCGAACAAGTTGGACGTGAACGGTTATCAGGAAATGTGATTTTTGCCGGTGCACTTTGGGATGAAGACCGCGATCGGATGTATCAATCTGCCGACCTCGTGGTGATGCCGTCAGTGTCGGAGCCATTTGGCCTTGTGCCACTTGAGGCACTGCAACAGGGGACTCCGTCTCTTATCTCAAAGCAATCAGGTGTGGCTGAAGTATTACAGCATGCACTGAAGGTAGATTTTTGGGATGTGGATGAGATGGCTAATCAGATACTCGCAGCACTGCGATATGATGCACTGCGTCGACAGCTTACCAATCACGGTCGTGACGAATTAAAGAAATTATCGTGGAAAGACGCAGCGGTAAAAGTGGCACAGCTTTACCAACGTCTGGTACACTACACATAGTTATGTTATCGGTCTGTCCTTATTTTCATGTACATCAACCATACCGGGTAAAACGGTATCGGGTTTTTGATATTGGACATGACCCAGAGTATTTTAATGATGATGGATTCAGTGATCTCAATAATCGTAAAATTATTGAGAAGGTAGCGGATAAATCGTATCGACCAACCAATCGTATCCTCAAAGAACTGCTTGAAACGCATCCAGAATTTCGCTTCGCACTCTCTTTTTCTGGCACTGCCCTTGATCAATTTGAAGCCTATGCGCCTGATGTATTAAAGTCTTTTCAAGAATTGGTGGATACTGGTCGTGTGGAGATTTTAGCTGACACCTATTACCACTCACTAGCGTTCTTTTATTCACGATCAGAGTTCGAGCGACAGGTGGCCTATCATGCTCGTCGTATCAAAGAACTTTTTGGGGTGACGCCGCGGGTATTTCGTAATACTGAGATGTCCTACCGCAACGATCTAGCTAAGTGGTGTGAAGATCATGGTTACCTCGGTATTCTTGCTGAAGGTTGGGATAAGTACCTCGGGTGGCGCAGTCCAAACTACGTGTACCGACCAACCGGCACTGAGAAGATCAAGGTCTTACTCAAAAATTACAAACTCTCTGACGACGTCGCGTTTCGGTTTGGTAATCGAGAGTGGGCGAGTTGGCCGCTTTCGGCCGAGACCTATGCCGGCTGGATCCATAGTCACCACGGGGACGGACAGACTATTAATCTCTTTATGGACTATGAGACCTTTGGTGAGCATCAATGGGAAGATACCGGTATATTTGACTTCCTTCGCGTGTTACCGAAGAATTTGATGCGCCATCCTGAGACCACGTTTAAAACACCGTCCGAGACCATTCTTACCTATGATGCTATAGGTGAATACGATGTACCTGATATTCTCACGTGGGCTGACACTGACCGTGATCTGACCGCTTGGACAGGTAATGATATTCAACAAGATGCACTTCATAAGACCTATGCACTTGAAGATGCTGTTTTAGCGACTAATGATGCAGAGCTTATTGAGCGCTGGCGAAAACTCCAAACCTCCGATCACTTCTACTACATGTGTACCAAGTGGTCAAACGATGGTGATGTCCATGCGTATTTTAGTCCTTATCAATCTCCATACGACGCGTACATTTCGTTTATGAATGCTCTCTCAGACTTGAAGGCTCGCGTTGACCAGAAACAACCACAACCAGAAGCATCGGTGGCAGTGCCTGAAACGGTTGAGCTTGATATCACTCTTGGCATGCTCATGAAGGCGTCCTGGCGACACTTTGTCACCGCCTCAGTATTCGGGAAGCTTTGGCAGCGCGCCAAGCGAGCAATTTATAAGTTAGTAACGTAATCTTATGCCAACTAAAACCAAAACCACTGCTACACCAAAAAAGGCAGCAGTCAAACCAAAAAGCAAGGCTGCACCAGTTGTTGTAGTACCAGCAGAACTAGCCTTCTGGACTATTAACGGTGTTGTGTATCACTCGCTTTCTGAGTTAGCGGATGGGTTTGCTACTATGGAAGGACGAGTATATCGGTACCATGCCGACAAAGACCATCAAGATTTTGCCGTCTGGGTAAGTAGTGTCTTTATGAATAAACAACTTTCAACACTTCTCAAAAAAGCCGCTACACCGAAAGCTGCCGAGAAAGTCATTCGTACCCATCTTAAAGCTTCCAAGTAAATTTATATGGCACGCGCAATCACGCTCGGAAATGGCAATATGCTCGTTGGTCTCGACTACCGTGGCCAGGTGCGTGATTTGTATTACCCGTACGTTGGGCAAACCAATCATGTCAGTGGCGCCAGCGGCAGCTACGTTCATCGGATTGGTGTCTTTGTTGATGGTGAGACCTCATGGCTTGATGATGGTGAGTGGGTGGTCACTATTGGTACCAATAGCGATAGTGTGATTGGGCATGTGACAGCTGTTAATGAGAGGAGAGGTGTGACGCTCGTGACTCGTGATGCTGTTCATAACGAGCATGATGTTTTTTTACGACATGTTGTCGTCCATAATGATCGTAGCGAAGTGCGCGAGATAAAAGTATTTTTTGCTCAACAATTTCGGATTGCGGAGTCTCGTCGTGGGGATACAGCGTTGTTTGATCCGCGGGTGAGCGCCATCATCCACTACAAAGGCAAAGACACGTTTTTGGTTAATGCCATGATTAATGATGTGCAATTTACCGAATACAATATTGGGTTATTTGGTATCGAAGGAAAAGAGGGTACCTGGCACGATGCATTTGATGGGGTGCTTGAAAAAAATCCCATTGAACACGGATCGGTTGATTCAATTATTGCTCTCTCGCACATCTACGACGCGAAGGCGAGTGCTGATATCTACTACTGGGTGGTTTGTGCTGATTCGATCCCGAAAGCCCACACTTTAGATGAAATAGTCATTGATGAGACTCCAAAACGACTCATTGTTTCGACCGATGCCTACTGGAAGGCATGGCTTGAAAAAGAGAATCGTGACTTCAGTGCGTTGCCCACTGAACTCACCAAACTCTACCGGCAATCACTTGCTACCATTCGGGTTCATACGGATAATCGTGGCGGGATTATTGCTTCTTCTGATACAGACATGTTGCACCACGGGCGCGATACGTATAGCTACGTCTGGCCGCGCGATGGGGCTATGATTGCCCGTGCGCTCGATAAGGTTGGGTACCAAGATGTAGCGGAACGCTTCTTTGAATTTGTTGCGCGCTGCCAAGAACCTGGAGGTTACCTTATGCATAAGTACCTCACTGATGGATCGCTCGGTAGTTCGTGGCATCCCTGGCTCCAACACGGAAAGCCATATCTCCCGATTCAGGAAGATGAAACCGCTTCAATTTTGTTTGCCTTGTGGGAACACTATGAAATTAGTCGTGACCTCGAATTTGTCGAAACACACTACAACAGTTTTATTGAACCGGCCGCTAAATTTATTTCCGAATACATCGAGGCAACAACCGGTCTCCCACAGGCTTCCTTTGACCTTTGGGAAGAGAAGTATGGTACGTCTACCTACACGGCGGCGTCGGTCTACGGAGGACTTATGGCAGCAACCCGCTTCGCTGGACTTCTCGGTAAAGATAATGATGCGCGCACGTACCAGGCGATAGCGCAGCGGCTAGCGTCTGCGATTGTGACGTACCTCTACAAGCCAGAGCTCAAAATGTTTGTGAAGCAGGTCTTTCATACTGACGATGGACTCTCGTACGATGATACCCTTGATATTTCAAGCTTCCATGGCATAGTCCTTTTTGGCGTATTGCCGGTTGATGATGAACGAGTCAAAACCTCACTCAAAACTATCGAAGCGAAGCTTGCGGTGAACGCTATAAGTCAGGGCTTTGTCCGCTACGAACGAGATACCTACTACACGATGCAAGAAGCAGGGAGTCCAAATCCTTGGGTGATTACGACTTTGTGGGTAGCACAGTATTATATTGCCACAGCGACGAAAGCCGCTGATCTCAAGACTGCTCTGGAAATCCTCGAGTGGACCGCTTCCCATGCTGGTGCTGGTGGTACTTTAGCCGAGCAAATGCACCCACATACCCGCGAGCACAAATCTGCTGCGCCACTCATTTGGAGCCATGCGGAATTTGTGTTGGCAGTTGATGCGTACCTCAAGAAACTAGAATCGTTTAAAACCAAAAAATAATTACAAGATAAAATACTCCATTTAAATGGAGTATTTTATCGCTTCCGTTTTGCTTTAATAATATAGTTTCGGCGTGGCATGATGCCACCCACAGTGAGAATTGAGTCGATTAATATGAGCAAATCAGTGTAGTTCTTTTTGCTTTTAGTTAATGATTCGATGATGTTAGAAAACTCTTTTCTCTCATACCTCTCAAATAATTTTGCTACGGTAGTTTCGCTCACTTTGAGCCGCTGTGCAATTGAGTAGCAAGATCTCCCTTCATTGAGCATTAATACAATTGCTAATCTTTTAGCGAAGATTTCTTTTTCTTCATACCCAAATAGTTCTTCATAAAACATTCGCGCTTGATTTCCATTTAACTTTCCAAGTACATCAGTAAATTGCGAGATAAGATGTTCGCGTTGAACCTCTGAGAGACGATCTTTGGATAACCTCATACCAACAATATACTCCATTTAAATGGAGTATATTGTTGGTAGGCGTGGATTAGTTAATCTACCCATAACAGTTTTGGCTGCACACCTTATTAAATTTTTATTTGTGAAATTATTAATACTGATACTCCCCAATACTCCATTTAAATGGAGTATTGGGGAGTATCAAATAGTATTTGCTTGGGGTTAGAATTTTTTGCGCCAAAAGCCGCCAATGATGGGAAGTGGGACAAATTTTCCGATGGTGGTGCGATGGATATGGTACGCAAGCGCCGGTACACCGAGGTCTTTGCCGATGGCGGGGGCGAGGCTGCGGATATAGGTACCGCTGCTCACAGTAGCTCGGAAGTAGGCAATAGTAAAGCGGTCGCTAGGTGCACCACCTTTTTTGAAGATATCCCAATCAGCCCGAACGTTGGTTCGCCTGAAGTCATTACCAAGCGCTTTGCGTAGGTCGGTGACTGGAGGGATGCTATTGATTTTTTGAAGCGCGTCTTTTACGACTTCAGCCCGCATCTTGGTCTCAACTTTAGTTAATATGAGTTGATGAATAGTTGAGGTCTGGACTGGTATTTCAATTTCATTAAGACGTCCTTCGACGGCCCAGGTGTGTAGTGGTTTACCTTTCACTGTACGAGAAGAAAAAGCCGGGAAGGTGAGATTGATGGTGTCTTTAAAATACGGCAGGACATGGCTGAGGCGCTTTTTTGTTACCACTACTTGAGGGTACGGTGGTGGAGTAAGGCGACCCATGACATCCCCGGTATCACTGCCAACACCAAATAGAATCGAGAACTCGTACGCCTTATCGAGGCTATGGTACTGCTCTTGTACTTTGCAGGTGTCACCAATAAGGATAAGGAGTTTGCCCGACGCTAGTGGATCGAGTCGGCCGGCGTAGGCTAAGGGGAGTTTTGTATACTCACTTGATTGTTTCCTACGCCACGTTTCCATTGCCTCAAGCGGCGTTTCACCAACTCGTTTTTCGATAACGACGTACCGAGGGATGTTCATGTATATATTGTAGCAGATTCAACTAGTAAGAATTCCGGCGGTCTGCAACAGTTACCGTTTAGAAATGATTGTATGAAAAATAAAAAACTTTAAATGCTAAAGAAAGGAAAGGGCGACCCGAAGGTCGCCCGGCTCCATCTTATGCTGTCGGCGGAAAACAAATCCCTTTCGCCCAGATCTCGACTTCTTCGAGGGTGGCGAATTGGCCGCCTGGACTCACCACGTCATCACTCCTGAAGATGATGATTTGTCCGTATTCGGCATCGTCAGCGACGAATGTTGCCATCGGCTCTCCCGACATATATGCCTCGAAGTTCTCGACGTAGCATTCGCCCCCTTCGTTCAGGGTGACCATGCCCGGGTAAACAAATGCTGTGTACCCGTATTCAACTTCGACGAGAGGATTGTCTGCAAAGACAACTCCACCAGCACCGATGGTATCGCAGTCACAGCTGATATCTTCAGCCATCGCGACCGAAGAGAGAAGAATCGAAACTGCCAGTCCAACTTTTGCCCCAAAGTACATTAAAGCACCTCCATGTGCATTTTTACCGACGGGTTGATTCCTGTCGATTCTTTACACTATACCATAGATTAAGGTAAAAATCAATGAATTATTATTAATCACCAGGTTTTAAGCCTTAAATTAAACACAACAACTACCAACCAGATCCTAACGTCTTAGTTGGCCGTTATGGCAACAAACAGGCATTAAAACGGACTACCGCCGAGGAAGCTATTGAGAATAGCGAGACCAATAAAGAGGGCAAGCGCCATGACAACGTATTTCATATGCAAATATAGTAACACAAAGGGCCGCCCTTCGTTTTACGAAGGGCGGCCCTTTGGAAATTTTTTAGGTTACTGTTTCGGTACAAATGTTAGGGCTGTGCCGGTCTTATCAGCCCGACCAGTACGACCAATACGGTGAACATAATCTTCAAACGTGTTTGGGAGGTCGTAGTTGATTACGTGTGAGACGTTGTCGACGTGGATACCACGGGCAGCGACGTCAGTGGCGACGAGGATATTCACCCGACCAGATTTGAAGTTCTGGAGTGAGCGCTGACGCTGACCGTGGTTTTTGTTACCGTGGATGGCATCGGCCTTAAGGCCGGTTTTCACGAGTTCCTGTGCAAGCTTCTCAACACTATGCTTCATCGCGCCAAAGATAATTACGCGTTCGAACTCCTTTTTCCTGAGGAGGGTAACAAGAAGATCAAACTTGTGATGGTGCTCGTAGAAGACCACGTCCTGCGTAATACTTGAGGTAATATCCTTTTTCTTTACCGATACCGTGATAGGGTCACGCATGAATTCGTGGATGAGTCCTTCGACTGTTTTACTCATTGTGGCAGAGAAGAAAAGGGTTTCGTGGTCAGTCGGAATATCTTTGAGAATTGAGCGCATGTCATGAATGAATCCCATATCAAGCATCCGGTCAGCTTCGTCTAAGATTACCGTCGTAATAGCACCAGGCTTGATGTGACCACGATCCATGAGGTCCAGGACACGACCTGGTGTACCGATGATGAAGTGGTTACGACGCTTGAGGCCCATAATTTGTGGACGGATATTCATACCACCAACACAGGTAGTGGAGTAGATGCCCATCTTGGGGGTGAGCTTGCGGAGTTCTTGTTCTACTTGGATCGCGAGTTCGCGTGTCGGAGCAAGAATGAGGGTAAGTCGATTTCGTTCCTTCAGCGTTTTGTTGATGGTTGGAACGAGGAAGGCGGCAGTCTTACCAGTACCGGTGGCTGCAAGACCTACCACGTCACGACCAGCGAGGATATGTGGAATAATCTGGTCTTGGATCGGAGACGGGGTGACGAGATTCATGGCATCAATGGCAGTTACGAGATCTCGTTCAAGACCAAAGTCGTGGAAGGTGTGCTTGGGGACGTATGTTGGTTCGGTGTCTGCGACAACCGGATTTTTGTTGATGTACTGTGAGACATCAAAGGTCTGCATAACGCGACCTCGTCCACGCCTGCTGCCACCACGGCTTCCGCTACGGCCAAAGCCACTCCCACTACTGGTAAATGAGCGCTGTGGGCGCGGGTAGCTACGTTGATAGTCGCCACTCTGATGACGTTCACCACCAAAGCTACGACCACCCTTACTACTGCGACCGCTACCTTGGTATGAAGATGAGCGTCGTCTGTATGAGCGTTCTCCGTCATCAGTACCACTGACGATTATTTTATCGCTGACGTCACTGGTATCGAAGTAGGGACGACGTGGGGTAGCTCTATGCTGTTCATGTGGTCGAGCTGGGCGATTATGAGTAAATGAGCGAGACCGGTTAGGTCGAGCTTTTGATGCATCCATGTATTGTTATAAGTTAGTGTCCACAACAGAGTGTGAGACGGGCTGTGCAGGAATAATTATGCAACCAAGCCAGAATATATTGCTTTCGGGTCGCTACCCGAAGAGCCCCACACGAGAATCTTAAGGTGCAATGAAGATAACACGGTTAGCGCTTTTCGTCAAATAAGTCTTGATATGTTACCGTTATGATATGAAAGAGAAGTTTTCACTTAAAGACCATCTCTTTAATGAGACGAAGGTAACGTACCTCACTGCGCTATTAGTTAAGGCTGATAAGAAATTTAAGGCAGAGGCGTTTGTTTGTGATATAATGAGTGAGCTACTCGAACTCGAGCTCAAAGACCGTATCCGGTGGATTGCAACTGTTTTGGCTGATTATCTACCCAAGGATTATGAAAAGGCAGTTAGAGTCATTATTAAGGCGCTCCCGCCACCACTTGATCCAACGAAGACGGATAATGACTTTGGGGAGTTTATTTTCGCACCCTTCGGAGAATTTGTGGCTACGCATGGTGTGACAAAAGAACGACTTGTCGTATCACTGGAAGCCATCAAAGAACTCACGAAGCGCTTTTCGATGGAAGACGCAATCCGCTATTTCCTCCGTGCTTTCCCGAAAGAAACGCTAAGGGTAATGAAGGAATGGGCCAAAGACGAAAACTATCACGTCCGTCGTCTCGTATCTGAAGGAACGCGGCCGCTTTTGCCCTGGAGTGGGCGAGTACCACTTTCAAGTGCGGATACGCTCCCGCTACTCAATACGCTTCATGCAGACAAAACACGATATGTCACTCGCTCGGTTGCGAATCATCTCAATGACATCGCCAAAAAGGAGCCAGCAATGGTGATTAAAACCCTCAAGTCGTGGCAGACGCTCGGCAAACAAAAGGAGTCTGAATTGAATTGGATGATCAAACACGCGCTACGGACGCGTATCAAATCGGCTGACAGAGAGGCACTTGCGCTTCTCGGATATGGAGCTGAGAAACCGAAGCAAGTATCTCTGACTGTGACACCTACACGTGTGGCCGCAGGTGGTGTTTGTGTCCTTGAGATGGAAGTGGTTACTGCCAAAAACGCATCGCTCTTAATTGACTACCGCATCCACTTCAAAAAGAAAAATGGTACCACCGCACCAAAGGTGTTTAAGTGGAAAATGATAAACGTCAGTGGTGGGGAAGTTCTGCGACTGCAAAAGCGACATACCTTTAAAGCTGATGCGACGACCTTCACTCTCTATCCCGGGGAGCATGTGGTTGATGTCCAGATTAATGGGCAGATATGTGCAACGAGTGCCTTTACTTTAATCCTTGATTAATCTTGGAAGTCGTAAAAGATGTCTTCGAAGTCTTTGATTTTGCCTTTAGCGTCGATTTCGATACCTTCTTTTTTATACATCTTCCGGCGAGTCGCTTCATGTTCGCTTGGAAGCCAGACTTTGCCACCAGCGTAGACGATGCGATGCCAGGGGATGGCGCGTTGATTTGGTGCTTTGCTTAAGATACTCGAGATACTCCGTGAGGCCATCGGTCCACCACCTGCCGCACGGGCAATAGCACCATAGGTCGTCACGCGCCCGGGTGGAATACTGAGAGCAAGTTCATAAACACGGAGACTAAATTGACCAGGCATACATCTTTGACTTTGTCTTCTAATTAATAGATAGTAAGGGGTCTGACCCCTTACTATCAAGCGTTGCTAGAGCGATAATAAGTCGCTCGATATGTGACTCGAGTGGGATACCAAGACCTTCGACCGCCGCGTAGATATGTGTGCGACTAATACCCGGCGCAAATTTTTCTTCCTTGAGACGCTTCACAATCGATGAGACTTTCATCTCGCCGTAGGGGATAGGGTTGAGCTTTTGGTACGCATAAAAGATACCGCAGATTTCATCACAGGCTAAAAGTGCTCGGGCGAGGTTTGATGCTGGTTTGGTTGTATAGCCATTAAAACCATCGGCATGAGCTTCAACAGCATGAATCAAGTCTTCAGGATAACCCCAGTCTCGGAACCATTCAAGTGATGGTCCGGGGTGCAAGGTAGGATGCTGTTCGTAGTCGATATCATGGAGGTAGCCGGTGAGCCAGTAGAGATGCGGGTCTTCACCAAATACACTGGCGTAACTTTCAGTGGCCGCACCAACCATAGCGGCGTGATGGAGGAGATACGGATCGGTGGTGTAGGTGCGTAGGAGGGCAGTAGCCTCATCGTGAGTAGCGAGTAACATATTGGTGATTATAGCAAACATAAAAAGGCCCGCCGATATCCTGGCGGGCCATGACGGGCACGTCGTACTTATTTCTTGCTGCCAAGGCTGATGACCTCGACCTTGACGGGCGCAGTGCCGCAGCTCGGGCCGCAGTACATGCCAATGTTCTTGGCGGCAGCGCGAGACAGGTCGACGCAGCGGCCAGGTGTGTAGGGACCACGGTCTTTCACAGTCAATATCAGTGATAGACCGTTCGAGAGGTTGGTCACTTTGAGGCGGGTGCCGATAGGGTACTCCTTGTGAGCGACCAGTTCAGGGTCGTCCATATTGAAGACCTTGCCAGTAGCGGTCAGAGGTTTTCTGCTGCCGTCTGGCATCTTGTGGAGCTTCATCCCAGGACCGTACCAGCTTGCTTCGCAGCGTTCGGTCATCGGCATGGATTCTTTCGCCGCCGCGCTACTGGCCGTCAGAGCGAGACTGATGGCAACGAGGGTAGCGACGAAAGTGCCTCTAAGTCGATCTTTTTCCATTTCTGGACATCCTTGTACTGTTTTCGGTTGATAGGATGCGCTTTTGTCCCATGCGCTCCCATGTCTTCCTCTTCCCATCCCTATGACGGGGGGAGGGGGAATTTCTTACACAGATGGGGGTGGGGTAGCAAAAAACGGCCAAAATGAAGCTTTTTGGCCGTTTTTTGTCCTAATCTAAGGGGATAAACGGGAACCCTGGGGTGGTCAGAAAGCGTCCGGTAGTGGCGCTAAAGAGGGCATGTTGTACGCCTTCAGCAAGGGCTAATTCGGTGAATTCGGCTAGTGGGAGGAGGAGGGCAGTGGTGGCAAGCATATCGGCCGTGACTGCATCATCTGCAATCACAAAACTCGCATCAATATCTGGCACTTCACCAATGATATGACTCGTCTCGCCTTCACTCGTTTTCCAGCGGCGCTTGTGCGGACTTGAAGCGGCAAAGCCCTGGTTGTGAATCGTGGTAGTACCCAGATAGACATTCTTTTCGGTTGGATGTTCGAGATATATGGTGATTGGTGCCCCATGTTCACTGGTGCCATACATATCACCACCACCATTAATGAGGAACTCGACCAGACCTTCATTTCGCAGCATCTTCGCGATTTGATCAATCGCCCAACCTTTGCCAATGCCACCCAGGTCAAGGAGTCCGACTGATAGTCGCCAGGTATCATGCAGGTAATCGATGTCGATAAGGGGATTACCGATCTCGACCGCTCGCTCCATCGCAATGAGCGAATAAGTACTATCATAGCCGCGCGCAATGAGCGCGTCACCAACAAGGATATTAAAGGCGCCTTTAGTCTTGCGGTACATATCGCGGCCATGGCCGATGAGTGCCTTAAAATCGGCATCAGTAGTGACGACGGTGCGTTCGCGATTGAGGGTGCCAACAAGGGTATCTTCCCTAAAGCGGGAAAAACGGTTCTCGATAGACAACAAGAGCGTCGTGATGGAATTGCAGATCCCATCACGACGCTCTGTGCTTATGTTGTCGAAGACCTCAATCCACCATGTTGTCCCGAGGGCAGTGATGGTGATAGTAGGCATGACTGGTTAGTTGGCAGCGGAAGCTTTAATCTTGGCTACTGCCTCGTTGAAACCGCCAGTAGTAAGTGAGGCGCCACCAACGCGTGAGAGTCTAATCGCATCAAGCTTCTTGCCAATCACCTGTGACTGGTACGCACTCATGAAGCGACTCTGATACTTACTTGATTCACTCACTTTGTCACCACCGTATGTGATTGAAGTGGCTGTTACAATGTCGCCCTTAAGGGTGAGGGTGACCGCCATGGTGTGGTTTGAGTTTTCTGGAGCGCGGTAGGTAATGTTTGCCGTATGTGCGCCATCAGCGTAGATGGTAGCCGGAGCTGCTGGGGTGGTAGGGGTAGTTGGAGTTGAAGGTGTTGCAGGGGTAGCGGCCGGTGTGTCAGCAACAGCTGTTGGGGTCGGGGCATCACCGGCTTCGGCAGGTACGTTATTACCAGTAGTTGCGTCGTCACCTTCTTCAGTTGGTACCGTGGTGCCGTCAGTAACCTCAGGATTGGCTGGTAATGCAGTCTCTTCAATCGGAGTAACAGTTTCTTCGGGACGGAGGAAATACCCACCAAGCCCAATGGCAACCGCTAATCCGATAATAATAAGAACTATTGGCATAGAAATATCTTTTTAAGAGTAACAAAACAAGTATACAGGGAAGTTACTCTTGTGGCTATCGAGCGATGTATACTAAGAGTATATACAGAGTTTTATGCAAAACGTTACACGCTTACCATTATTGTACTTAGATCGCACGCCGATGTATGGGGTTATTATTCAGGTTTTGGTTGCTACGTATGGTGTTGCTCTGATAGCTTCTCTTGGTGGCTATATTGGTTTTACACCATTAGAACTTATCCTCAGTGCTGTCACGATCATGATGACGGCGCTGTTCGTGAACGTACTTTGTGCCTCTGCCACCAAAGTGCCGATACAGCATTATTCTTCGGTTATCACGGCACTCATCCTCATATTTTTGCTTCTCCCATCAACTATGCCGCTAGATCTCTTTGCTTCTGCGGTTATTACTGCTCTCGCGATTGCGAGTAAATATGTGTTTGCCTACAAAAAGCAGCACCTTGTGAATCCAGTCGCGGCTGGTCTCGTGCTCGGCTCACTGTTTGGATTTGGAGGTGGGGCTTGGTGGGTAGCATCAGCAATCTTGTTTGTACCAATTCTTATTGGTGGACTATTGGTGGCAAAAAAGGTGAAGCGATTGGATATGGTGGCAGTTTTTTTTGGCGGTAGCTTTTGGCGTCTACATGATCCTGATGTGGAATGAACCACTCCCGATGTCTGAATTATTGGCAACCTTCTTCTTTTCATACCCCTATGTCTTTTTGGGATTCTTTATGCTCACGGAACCATTTACCATGCCGAGTCAAAAAAATACCCGGTATGTGTATGCTCTCGTTGTGGCCGTAGTAGCGTTTTTGCCTACTGTAGGCCCAATTAATTTCTCGCCGGAACTAGCACTGGTGATTGGTAACCTCGCACTAGCACCCTTTGCGCAACGACAAAAGCTCATTTTGAAGCTTGGTGGCCTGCGGAAAATCACCTCGTCTATTTACGAGTTTTCCTTCCCAAAGCCGGCCGGATTTCAATTTAAGGCCGGTCAGTACCTCGAGTGGATGGTGCCGCACAAAAAAGCTGATAGTCGAGGTACTCGTCGTTACTTCACTATTGTCTCAGCTCCAGAAGAGGCAGAACTCCGTCTCGCCTTTAAGCTTCCTGAAAATGCCAGTAGCTACAAAAATGCCATGATAAACCTCAAGGCTGGCGATGTGGTCATTGGTTCGCAGCGCTCGGGCGATTTCTTATTACCTAAGAACAGCACAGAGAAACTTGGTTTTATTGCTGGTGGTATTGGGGTGACACCGTTTGTGAGCCATGTGTCATCGCTTGAAGCAAAACATGAACGCCGCGATATTGCCACTCTCTACTGCGTCGCAAATGCTGCCGATTTGGCTTATAGCGAGAAACTCCAGAGTGCCGGTCTCTTCGTGCCTGTGGTAGCCGGTGGCGAAGTGCCACCAGGAGGGGAATCTGGCTTTTTATCTGCGGATATCATCACGCGCCGGGTGCCAGACTACGCCTCACGCACTTGGTATATCTCCGGTCCACCAAAGATGGTTGACGCAGCCTATCATACCCTGCGCACTCTTGGTGTACCGGCGCGTCGTATCCACCGCGACTTTTTCCCAGGCCTCGCGTAGGGTCAACCGGGCTCGTCCCGTATACTTATCTATATGTACTTCTCACATAAAACGAGTAAGGCCATACCGAGTAGCGCGGTTGAGGTTCTCAGTGTCGAGCTAACACCATATCTCGCCTCACTCCGCCGGACAGTTGAACAAGGTGGCTATGCTACCCCTGAGGCACCACTCTCAGTCCCGACTGACGAATACATGCAGACAGCAGTTGAGGCGATACTCGACAAGGTCTATACGAAGTCTCTGCGTTTTGTCTTTGTCATTGGTATTGGTGGCTCTAATCTCGGCACGAAGGCAGTGTATGATGCGATGGCGAGTGCTCGCGACCTTGCCCCGCACCACCAGCCGCGACTCATTTTTATTGATACAACTGATAGTGCACTTCTCGGAACCGCGCAGGCACTCATTAAAAAAGCGGAACACGCAAACGAAGTCCTTTTTATAATCATCAGTAAATCAGGTACTACCACTGAGACAATCGCGAACGCTGAGATACTCCTCGCTTCTTTTGCGGACCGCTTTGGTCGCAACGCCAGACGGGTGGTCGTCATGAGCGAGACGGGCTCGTCGCTTCTCGCCGCTGCGCGTGAGCAGCAGATGCACACGCTTGATTTGCCACCGACGGTTGGTGGACGGTATTCAGTCTTTACGCCGGTGGGACTTCTACCGCTCGCCCTCATGGGCTTTGATGTTCGACAGATGCGGACGGTCGCACATACGAGAATTGAAAAATCACTCCATCCCGATGTGGTCTTAAATGATGCAGCCCTCTCAGCCCTGACCCAGTACTACTTTTATCGCGACAATATTCGTCAGCACGACACCTTCGTCTTTACCCCGGCTCTTGAATCGGTTGGTAAGTGGTATCGACAACTCCTGGGAGAAAGTATTGGGAAGTCGGTCGTAGGGGATGATTCAAAGCGGATTGGTATCACGCCAACCGTGACCGTGGGTTCTACCGACCTCCACTCAGTGGGACAGCTCTATCTTGGCGGACCACGCGATCGCCTCACCACTTTTGTGAGTGTGATGAGTCGTCCTGATGTTGCGATGCCAAGTGAGAGGGCTTGGCCTGATATTGTGCCGATGGTCAGTGGTAAAAGTGTAAATACCATCCTTAATGCGATAGAAGCGGGTACCAAAGCAGCGTATGATACGAATAACCTTCCGTACCTAGAGCTGAAGCTTGATACACTGACACCTGAAGCAATTTCGGACTTTATGCAATTTAAGATGTGCGAAATGATGATGCTCGGGCACTTACTCAAAGTAAATCCGTTTGATCAGCCGCATGTGGAGCAGTATAAGACTGTCACCAAACAAATTTTGGGAGGTTAAGAGTCCATGATAAGTTATCTTCTTTGTTGTCTGCGTCAGAATAATACTCAACGTACAACAAGTACGCCTCATCTTATTCCTCCTTGACACCTCGAATATGGGGCTTCTGATGAACTCTAAAATGATAATAGATAGTTAGTGGTAAACTTATACATATGCACGAAACAAAACGTCGGAGTTTACTGAAAGGGCTTACCTGGCGCATCACGGCCTCGATCACGACGATGCTCATTGTGCTCATAATGACCGGAAACCTTACTCTAGTCGCTGGCGTCGGACTGGCTGATGTGACCCTTAAGGTCTTGTTTTACTACGTCCATGAGCGGCTATGGGGAAGGGTCCATTGGGGAATTCTTGGCCTGGAACCTCATATTAAATAGCATTATTACCACACCTCAGCGTTGCAAAACCTCGATTTTCTGGTATCATGCGGGCGCATAAGGTATCTCCTCGTGCGCTTTACTGTTCATGTCACTAATCGCAACCGCTTACGCTGCTGAATCTGCCCATGGGGGTATTCACGTTGCTCTCGCACCTTACGTGGTGGGACATGTCTTTGGCGTACCAATTACCTCAACTTTGATTACCGCTTGGGTTGGGATGCTGATTTTGACCGTTATTGCCGTCCTCGTCCGGCACCGCCTCGCCCTGGTACCTGGCAAGCTCCAGAGTGTCATAGAAATGATGATTGGTGGCGTTTACGACTACATGGCTGACGTACTTGAGAGTCGCGCTCTGGCTCAGAAGTATTTCGGGGTTGTGATGACGATTTTCATTTTTATCCTTACTCTCAACTGGTTTGGGCTTTTTCCGGGTGTTACTTCAATTGGACAGTATGTTGAATACAACGGTAGTGAAAAATTTATTCCGTACCTCTATCCAGCCGCGACAGATCTCAATATCACCCTCGCATTTGCGCTGATTGCGTTCTTTACTATCCAATTTTCCGGTATCGCTGCTATTGGTGCGTTTAAGTACGCGGGGAAGTTTATTAACTTCTCTTCGCCTTTGGCGTTTGCTGTGGGTATCATTGAGCTTATCTCCGAAATCGCCCGCCTCATTTCGTTCTCATTCCGACTCTTTGGAAATATCTTTGCGGGGAAGACGCTCCTCGTCGTGATCATGTTCTTTGTGCCCTACGTGGTTCCTGTGCCAATTATGGCGTTTGAAGTCTTCGTCGGATTCATCCAAGCTTTTGTGTTTGCGATTTTGACGTTGTTCTTTATCAAGATTGCGACCGAAGAACCAGCACACTAGTGGCTGATAACGAGCGGTGAAGTCTATTCACCCCTCGCGTTGTCCACTAGAAGTTTTAAAAAATATTTTCACACAAAATATGACAGAACTAGAATTGGCCTTACAGGCTGCAGAACTGAGTGCCGAAGCCGTGAAGTCTATCGCTATGGCGATTGCTATCGGTGTTGGTGTATTCGGTCCAGGTATTGGTATTGGTCTTCTTGTGTCTAAGGCACTTGAGTCAATCGGCCGCAACCCAGAAGCAGCGAAGCAGGTAATGACTCCGATGTTTATCGGTATTGCAGCGGTAGAAGCGCTTGCTATTTTTGCTCTCCTGGTCGCATTTGTCATCAAGTTCGCCTAGTGATTCTAAAATTGGCACTCTGCGGCGTTGTTGCTCAAAAATTTTGTTCCATGTACCAATTTAGTACACCTCACAAAATTTTCTCGCACGCCTTGCATAGTAACCAATTTAAGAACCCCTAGAACAATCGATGATATCGCAGCATTGACTTTGTCGCTGTGTAAAAAAATATTTTTCAATGTACATCAAAGTACACCTCAAAATATTTTTTACTGGCTCCTTGTCACTGCCGCAATCTCATCAATTGTTGATTGATATAGATTAGCAGTAGAAAAAATTATCAGCTCACACTCCTCACATGGAAGAAATCATCAAAGCCTTTGGTATCGACGGACGACTCATTGTCATCCAGATTGTCAACTTCGCTATCCTCATGAGTATCTTGGGGTATTTCCTCTACACGCCAATCCTCAATCTTTTGAAGGAACGTGAAGAGAAAATTGCCAAAGGTATCAAAGATGCCGAAGCCGCGGCTAAAGCCAAAGCTGAAGCAGATCTTGAGAAGCAGGCGGTCCTCACCGCGGCTCACGACGAAGCGCGGGACATCAACGCGCGTGCCAAAGTAGCAGCTGACGAAAAGGCTCTCGGTATTGTTGGTGACGCCGAAGAAAAGGCGAATGCCATTGTGAAGAGTGCTGAACTGCGCGCCGCTGAAGCTGCTGATCAAATCAAAAAAGATGCCGAAGGCGAAATTGCGAAGATTGCTGTCCTTGCAGTTGAAAAGTTACTTCGTGAACAAGCTTCATAAAACACCATGATTAAAGACTACGTCCTTGCCCTCAAAGCCGCGCTTGCTTCCGGTCAAAAGCCAGAGACGGTTTTTGCTAACCTAAGTCGGGTACTCGCACGTCGTGGACATAGTCAGCTCTTGGGTCGTATCTTGCGTATCCTCGAGCGTGAGCTTGGTCGTGGCGCTACTCATCTTGAACCAACTCTCGTGGTCGCACGTGAGAAAGATACTAAGTCGCCACTGGTGGCTAAGCTCATGAAAGCGCTTGGTGTCGAAGGAACTCCTCGTGTCATTGTCGACGACAGTGTCATTGGTGGAGCGAAGCTAAGTCACAACCACACCGAAATCGATGCGACGTACAAAACTGCCCTTATTAACCTTTATCAAGCTATCACCAAATAATCCTTATTCGTATGAGTACACCTATCATTGAACGTATCAAAAAAGAAATCGCTGGTCTCGAAATCAAAGCTCTGCCAACTTCGGTTGGTACGGTGGTTGGTGTCGGTGACGGTATTGCCGAAATCGACGGGCTCGTCTCGGCGCAGATGATGGAAATGGTAGTGTTTGCGACCGCTGAAGGTGCGACCCTCGAAGCGGCGCTTGCGAGTGAGACGGCGCTCTATGGTCTCGTCCTCAACCTCGAAGAGGATAGTGTTAAGGTGGTGATCTTGGGTGATAGTGGGCTTGTCCGTGAAGGTATGACGGTGTACCGAACCGAGAAGCTTCTCTCGGTTCCAGTGGGTGAGGGGATTGTGGGTCGAGTGGTAGATGCACTGGGGGCACCAATTGATGGAAAGGGAGCCTTCAAAACAGATCGTGATATGCCGATCGAACGCGTCGCGTACGGGGTAATGGATCGTTCGAGTGTGAACGAACCGATCCATACTGGTATCAAGGCGATTGACTCAATGATCCCCATTGGACGTGGACAACGCGAACTCATCATTGGTGACCGTGGGACAGGGAAGACCACCATCGCTATCGACACTATCATCAACCAGAAGTACGAACCAAAAGAAAAGCGTCCAATCTGTATCTACGTAGCCATTGGTCAGAAACGCTCAAAGACAGCGACCATCATGGCCGAGCTCGAAAAGGCTGGTGCGATGGAGTATACCACCATTGTAGCGACTTCAGCCTCTGAAGCTTCACCAATGCTCTTCCTTGCACCATTTACTGGTGCCGCAATTGGTGAGTACTTTATGGAACAGGGACGGGATGTGCTCGTGGTATTTGATGATCTCTCAAAGCATGCGGTAGCGTACCGTCAGATGTCACTGCTTCTTCGTCGTCCACCAGGACGTGAAGCGTATCCAGGAGATATTTTCTACCTTCACTCACGACTTCTCGAGCGTTCAGCAAAGCTCTCAAAGGAACTTGGTGGCGGATCTATCACTGCGCTCCCAATTATCGAAACCCAGGAAGGAGACGTGTCAGCCTATATTCCAACCAATGTGATTTCCATCACCGACGGACAGATCTTCCTCGAAGGTGATCTCTTCAACAAGGGTATCCGTCCCGCGTTGAACGTCGGTATCTCGGTATCACGAGTAGGTTCGTCAGCTCAGACTAAGGCCATGAAGGCAGTGGCTGGCAAGATTCGTCTTGAACTTGCGCAATTCCGTGAACTTGAAGCCTTTATGCAGTTTGCGAGTGACCTTGATGAGGACACTAAGCAGCGTATCGACAGTGGACGCAAGTACGTCGAGCTCTTGAAGCAGACCCAAAGTAACCCAATGCCGTTCTACAAGCAGGTGGTCTCTATTTACGGAGCGAACACTGGCCTCCTTGATGGTGCAGCCGCGACCTCGGTACAGGCCATCGAGCGTGAGTTCCATGACTTCATCGAACGTGACCGTAAGGATATCCTGATTGAAATCGAATCAACTCGAGCACTTTCAGATGATCTAAAAGCAAAAATCGATACGGCCATTGTGGATTTCAAGGAAGCCAATGCATCACTCTACACAGCCTAAAGAAGTAACTATTTTCTACCGTGGCACTCAAACAAATTAAAAACAAAATAATTTCAACCAAAAAGACTGGCAAAGTGACCAAGGCCATGGAGTCTGTCTCAGCGGTAAAGATGCGCAAGAGTCAGGAACGTGCCTTTGCGAGTCGTCCGTATGTACACGCTGCCATGCGTATTTTGGCGCGTGTGTCAGGGAGTGATGAAGCGATGCAGCATCCACTTGCACAGAAGCGTGTGACCGCAAAGCGTCTTGTCGTCATGGTGACGAGTGACAAGGGTCTGGCCGGTAGTGTGAACAGTGCAGTCCTCAAACAAGCGGACATCCTCCGTCGCAGTGGAGTGGAGTTTGATGTGATCGCGATTGGTCGCAAGGCGGTCGAGTACGCCGAGCGTGAGGGTATCACTGTTGTGGCGAAGTATATGAATGTCGCGGACGATGTCACGATTGCAGATGTGTATGCCATGGCGGCCATCGCCATGGATGCGTTTAAGAATAGTGATACCTACGGTGAGGTGAATGTCATCTACCAAAACTTCATTTCGACGTTTGAGCAAGCACCAACCCTTCGTCAAGTATTGCCACTTGATCCGGCCGAGATTCACTACATCATGCAGGGTATCAAGCCAAAGCATGGCAAGTGGAGTGGGGAGGCAGTGTCAGGGGACAGTGTCGTCAATTACACCATTGAACCAAACGCGACAGCTGTTCTAGACGCACTGATTCCGCAGCTCGTACAAATTCTTCTCTATCATGCCCTCCTTGAGAGTAAGGCATCTGAACATAGTGCTCGTATGGTAGCGATGAAAAATGCAACCGATAAGAGTAAAGAAGTAATCAAGGCGCTCACCATTAAGTTCAATAAAGCCCGTCAGGCCAAAATCACCGCAGAAATTAGTGAGATTACAGCCGGTGTGGCAGCGATGGAGTAGTGCTAAGTAGCAGCGTGTTTTTGCAAAAGAACATGCACTACTCAGTAGTACTGAGTTTCAAACACAATTACACAATTAACAAAATTATTATGAGTACAGGCACAATTACCCAAATTATCGGTCCAATCGTCGACGTTCACTTTAAGGATGGTGTACCATCACTCCTTAATGCGCTCACCGTAGCGAAGGAAGGGGGAGAGACTATTACCCTTGAGGTTGCGCAGCATGTCGGTCTTGACCGCGTGCGTGCTATTGCGATGCAAGATACCCAGGGTCTTACCCGCGGTATGGAGGTCAAGGACACTGGCGCTGCTATTTCAGTTCCAACTGGTGAGCCGTCACTCGGACGTCTCTTCAACGTACTTGGACAGACACTTGATGGTAAGGGTGAGGTAAAGGGTGGCAAGCTCCGTGCTATTCACCAAGACGCGCCGGCGTTTGTGGAACAGTCGACCAAGACTGAAGTGTTTGAAACTGGTATCAAGTCGGTAGACCTCCTCGCTCCGTTCATTAAGGGAGGTAAGGTAGGACTCTTCGGTGGCGCCGGTGTAGGGAAGACCGTGCTCATCCAGGAGCTCATCCACAACGTCGCCTCAGAACACGGCGGGTACTCAGTATTTGCTGGGGTGGGAGAGCGTGTACGTGAAGGAAACGACCTCTACCACGAAATGAAGGACTCAGGCGTACTTGATAAGACCGCGCTCGTATTCGGTCAGATGAACGAAGTGCCAGGTGCGCGTGCTCGTGTGGGACTCACTGGCCTCACGATGGCTGAAGCGCTTCGTGACCAGGGTGGTAAGGACGTACTCTTCTTCATGGACAACGTATTCCGCTTCACTCAGGCCGGTCAGGAAGTATCATCTCTCCTTGGTCGTGTCTCATCTGCAGTAGGGTACCAGCCTACCCTTGCTGAGGAGATGGGTAAGATGCAGGAACGCATCACCTCGACCAAGAACGGTTCGATTACCTCTATCCAGGCGGTGTACGTGCCAGCGGACGACATGACAGACCCAGCACCTGCGACCACTTTCTCACACCTCGACTCAACCGTGGTACTTAGTCGCCAGCTCGCTTCACTTGGTATCTATCCAGCGATTGACCCACTTGAAAGTAACTCATCAGCGCTCAATCCAGCGATTGTTGGTGACGAACACTACCGAGTTGCTCAGGGTGTGAAGATGGTACTCCAGCGTTACAAGGACCTCCAGGACATCATCGCGATTCTTGGTATCGAAGAACTCTCAGAAGAAGACAAGCAGACGGTATACCGCGCCCGTAAGATTCAACGTTTTATGTCCCAGCCATTTTCGGTGGCAGAAGTCTTTACCGGTGCACCAGGGAAGTACGTGTCGTTGGCTGATACGGTTCGTGGTTTTGGTGAGATTCTCGATGGTAAGCATGATGATAAAAACGAATCTGCCTTCTACATGAAAGGTTCGATTGAAGAAGTAAAATAAGCCACAGAGGTGTAAGCCGACAATGGCGAATTTTCGCGAGTGAGGCCTATTACTAATAGCCTCATCCGCGCACTACCACTTTGTTTATTTAATCACCTTCCACAATATAATTTTATGGCAACCAAATTTCTAAAACTCACAATCGCACGAGTCGACGGCCCAGTCTTTGACGGGGAGGTGGTTTCAGTGACGCTGCCAGGGACCGAAGGGGAGATGACCATCATGGCGGATCACGAACCACTTGTGTCGGCCCTCAAGGCTGGCACCCTCACAGTTCGTCCTGCTCATGGCGATGCAGCCTCGTACAATCTCACGAACGGTACGGTAGAAGTCCGCGACAATCACGCCACCGTCCTCATCTAAAACAAATCTAAAACAAAAACCTTTCTGCCAGTAGAAGGGTTTTTGTTTTTTTAATACTCCATTTAAATGGAGTATGTAACTTATATTACTTTATATTGGTTATTACTAAGAATATGAAATCATGGATTATTGCGGGTGGTGCACTGTGTGCGCTTTTTATTACTGGCGTGCTGGTGGCAGTATTTGTAACACCGGTTGAGTATCATTATGCTGGAGCGAAAGCACACATAGACGGGGCAACACCGTCACAAATTGAACATTGGGAAATGTACTAATATGCACGAGGTCTTGCCTCGAACTTCCAAACGAGCAAGATTTATCCATAGAAAGTGTGCCATAAAAGTACGAGGCAAGACCCCGTACTTTTGTTAGTGGGCTATTTCTGACACCCCGGGCAGTAGTGGGTACCACGCCCGGCACAGCGAATCTTTTTGATGGTAGTACCGCAGCGAGGGCAGGGAGTACCTTGTTTGCCAAAGACTTGGAGATAGTCGGTGTAGTTGCCGTTGTCTCCGCCGGTATCGACGAAGTGTTGGAAGGTCGTACCGCCGACCTTAATTGAATTGTTCATGATATCACCAGCGGCTTTGGCGAGGAGTATGGCCTCGGCTTTGGTGACTTTGTCCGCTCGCCTCGTCGGACGGATTTTAGCAGTGAAGAGTGCCTCGTCGACGTAGATGTTACCAAGTCCGGCAACAAACGATTGATCAAGCAGCGCCGCTTTGATGGGAGTCTTCCGGCGCTTGAGTCCTTTATAGAAGTACTCAGTATCAAAATCGCCACGAATAGGCTCGGGCCCAAATTTACTGCGCGCCATATTAACTTCGGTAGCATCGGCTACCTTCACATAGCCAAACAATCGCATGTCATTAAAAAATAATTGCATGCCGTTGTCGAGCGTGAAGCTGATACGAGTGTGACGATTGGGGAGATGGGTATCAGTGGGCGAGAGCGAGTGTCCACCACCACCCACAGTGCCAGATGGATCAAGGAAGAGAAACTGCCCGGTCATTTTGAGGTGGGCAAGGAGGAAAAAATCGGGAGTGTCAGCAAAGCTAAAGATCATCAGTTTTCCAACCCGGTCGATATGATCGATGACTTTGCCAGTTACGAGTGCTCTGAACTCGGTATTATGATTAACCGATTTTGGGTGATAGACAGTCACCGCAGCCACTGTCCGTCCCTTAAGGCGGTGGAGGAGTTGAAGACGGACTGTTTCGACCTCTGGTAGTTCGGGCATAAAGGTAGGGTAGCAGAATTACGCCAAAAGAAAAGGACGGCGCATATTGGCGCCGTCCTTTTCTTTTTAACCTCTAAAGATTAGAGGTTGATACTGTCACTGCCTGACTTCTCGAGACCTTCTTCCTTTGGAGTGGTCATTTTACAAGAATCCTTGGCAGTCTTCTTGAAAGCGTCCCAGGCTCCTTTACGGTCGGTTCGTAGTTTGGTGTGGGCAGCTTGTTTGTCCTTCTTCCAATCAGTCCACGCCTTCTTCACGGCTTCGCGGTTACCATCAGCACTAGCACCCCAGGCTGAAGCCAAGGCTGCAGCACGCTTATCAAGAGCGGTGGTGATACTACTAGTGAAGGTGGTCCAGGCGGTCTTAATAGCCGATTCACGGGTTGCTACTGCGGCTGCCATACAAGTACGATCAATGGTAGTGGAAGCACGTCGATCATCACGACGGGGTGAAGTCTTTGATGTTGTACTAGAAGCATTAGATCCTCGTCGTTCACTCTTGAGTTGTTCAAATTGGCTCATGAGCGTTTGGTACTGGGTCTCTAGGTCAGCAACAGTTGGTGTCGCTGCAAAAGACATTGCTGGCACCAAGAGGGCGAGCATGAGTGTGCCAATAACAACAGTTTTTAATGAAATAGTAGTTGTCATATATATAATTATTTATTCAATAACGATAACCTCTATAGTATAGCAAAACACCCTCGCTCATGGAAGGTGTTTTGGGTATTGGTTAACTTCCAGCGGGGAGGCTCTGACAAGCTACTCCGTCACCATCTCGGTCCAGACCATGACGGTCTGGCATTTCGGCAGTTTTACAGGTGTCATAGACTTCCTGGGCTTCTGGCTGGGTTTTGAAGTTACTGCAGTTGTAGACGTTTTCCTCACACGTAGCACCGTAGAGGGCTTTGCCGTTTTCGTCGCGCTGTATCATGGATTCTGAGAGTGATCCGGTTTCGACGAGCTTCCCGAGGTCAACATCGGTGTTGGCGGCTTCAAGACCCAGGGCAATGAGAAGGATAGCTCCGATACCAAGCATCCACATTCGCGTCTTTTCAAAGAAGAAGGCGATAACCCCAACGAGGATGAGGAGACCAATAATGATAATGAGGCGAGACTTTTTGTTTTGTCGCCAGTCTGCAACGTCTTTCATAAATATTGTTTAACTTTCAATAGCAGTAGTATACGCCTGACAGAGTCGATTGGTCTAGTCATAAAAACCGGCATGACTTACATGTCATGCCGGTAGGGGCTTAGAGCGATTGTGTAATCGCACCAAGCTGGAGCGACAGCTCCCGAGCCCGACGTTGGTTGCCAGCCGCTTTGATGAAGGCCGCAAGGACCAAGGACAGACTGTCCTCGAGTTCACTAAGGGCGCTAAGCTTTCGCGCCTCACTCGGGCACCGCCCGAGGCGTGTTTCGAGCCCAGGAGGCATCTTCCAGGTGAAAGTGCCAATGTCCGACGCCGATACGGCTAGTACCGGCTTCTGAAACGGCACCTCCAGATCAACTTCGGTCGACGTCGGTACCCGGTGGGGAAGACGACCGACCGAACGCAGTCTCGGTGCCAGTCCATCTGGCTGCCACCAAGGGGCTTTGCAGTTGAGATGGGTATGGACATTCGAACGATAACCGTCACCTTTGATCGGACTGTGACGAACGACGTCACGTACATAGATGGTGCCAGAGGGGATAGTGCCACCGCAGAGGGCGCAAACGTAGTGCTGGCGCGCCCGCATGGTACGACCACTCCAGCTTTCGATGAGGTAGGTGGTGGTTTTCGTGGACATTAGGATGCTCCTCGTTGATGAAAAGAACGGTACTGACGCTATTGTGGATGATATAGGCAAAGTTGTAAAAATGTCGACGAATTTCGACAAATATGCTAAAATAAGACCATGAAAACAGATACCATTAGTGCTGCACTCCGTCGGCTTGATATGAGTGATGGCGAGCAAGCGATTTATCTATCATTACTCCGCGAGGGTCGTGCGACCGCCAGACTGCTCGCCGACCGCACTGGTCTGACGAGACCTTCGGTGTATGACCAGCTGAAGAAGCTCATCGCTACCAATCTCGTGGTGGAACTTGATGTCGATGGTAAGGCCTACTTTGTCGCCGGCGATATCAAACATCTCGATGCGCTCCTTGGCGACCGGATTGACCGCCTCGAACAGAGTCGCCAGTTTCTCCTTGAGGCCTTGCCCGATATCGAAGCCGGACTGGATACGGTGACACCAAAGATACGCTTTTTTGAAGGTGAAGATGGCATGAAGCAACTCATGAAAGATATTATGTGGCACGATGGCGCCACCGTCGAAGCCGTCTGGAACGATACGGAGATCAAAAAGATTTATGACCGTGCTTTCTTGCGCTGGTGGAACGAACGTCGTGCTGCTCGCAAGATTAAAATTACGTGGCTTTGCCCAAAGGGTACAAAAAAGTCAGACGTCTTTGATTTCTACAATGCAGCACTAGATAGTATTGAAGTAGCAACATGGGCTAAACAGCCGGCCATGACAAGACTCGCCTACGCAAATAAAGTGGCGTGTATCAGTTCCCAAAAAGAAGCCTTTGGATTTATAGTCGAAAGTGCAGAGTTCAAAAAACTCCAGTCGGTGTTCTAGTGGTGCTTTCGTAAGAGTGCGAGATAGAGGGTGATAAGAAAGGCGAACGATACCGCTGAGATAAATGGAAAGGTGACAAAGCCGAACATATCGATGACCTTATCCGCGCAGCTAGCACTACCATCAACGAGGCAAGGCATAATGCCGTCACGAGTTTCAGCTGGCAACATCTGGTAGATGTACTGATAGGTGGCCACTGTCATGCCGGCAATTGATAGCGCCATACCGTAGAGCGGGAAGTGGACTGTGTCTCCTCGGCGATAGGCCATGATAGCCAAAAGTGCCTGCGGGTAAAGCGCAATCCGCTGGAGCCAGCAGAGTGAGCATGGCACAAAGAGGAATATCTCAGAGTAAAGGAGTGACAACACTACGCCACCCACCGACATTCCAATAATCAGGAGCCAGAGCCAATTAGCCTTCACCGCAGCGAGCCACGTCAGACGAAACCGGAGGGTATAGAGGAGTAGGAGGGTCGCGGCGAGTAGTCCGAGACTTCCAAGCGCTACAACAAGATTGATAACCGGTAATAAAGGTAATAGATTAAGCATATGTGGGTAGTATATCATTTCTAGTAATAGTTCGAGTCCCTGCCCGGTAATAAAATAAGTTTGGTATACTGTCCCTATGCAAAAAACAGCACTACTAGCCGGCGGATGTTTCTGGGGACTCGAAGACCTTATCCGTACCCTCCCCGGCGTACTCGACACCGAAGTTGGGTATACCGGAGGGAAGAACGAAAATCCAACGTACGAGTTTCATCCCGGACATGCGGAGGCGGTATTGATTACCTACGATGACGATATACTTTCGTACCGACAAGTACTCGATTTCTTTTTTCAGATTCATAACCCCACGACCCTCAATCAGCAGGGGAATGACAAAGGGACATCATACCGGTCGGCGATATTTTATGCTGATGAGACCGAACTGGCGGACGCTAAGTTCATGATTGATGTCGTAAACGAATCAGGACGCTGGCCTGATCCGGTGGTAACTACCCTTGAACCACGTGGTGTCTTTTGGCCGGCGGAGGACTACCACCAGGACTATCTCGAAAAGAACCCCGGTGGCTATACCTGCCACGCTATCTATTTTGAGAGTTATCTTTCGACATAAATACTGAACTAAAATACACAAAGCACTCCAATTGGATTGGGGCGCCTTGTGTATTGCTGGTAGGTTTACTTGGTTGTCCAGTACGTGTGCTCCCTAAGAAGGACACTAATCTGCTTGAACAGATCCATGATGGTAGTCATAATCTGGTTCTTACGGTCGGTGGCACTAAATTCGACCACCTCACCTTCAACTTTTTTGTCAGCGATTTTCTTCACCACGTCTTTCGCAAGATCACTCTTCAGGTCTAGTGTCTGACTCACCCAGTACTGACCTACGTTATTACGAGTGACAACATACATAGCAGATTTACCATTACCAACCGGTCCACTGTTACAGAGATAGCCCCAGGTCTCATCTTTTTGGTGGTAGAGGAAAGCCTCCTTCTCGACGTAGCCCTGGAGTGCATCAGTGACGGTTACTACCTCAGCTGTGTAGTCTTTTTCGGTGATAGTCTTTTGTACGGTCGCAGTAATGATCATCAAATCATCTGAACCGATAGTCGTATCGAGGTACTGTCCGGTTTCAACACATGAGAGAGCATGTGATGGTGTCGGGAGTGCGCCGATCAATACTACGAAGAGCGGGATTAAAAATAAAGATGATTTCATATAAATAGATTTGATTCGCGATTTGGTAAAGCAGACGCGAGTTACCGTCTACGTAGTATCATACGATGTGTTTTGATATAGGTAACAAAATCCAGTAAGGATTTTGTTGCGTAGACCTATATACTGATACATAATAACGACAGGAAAGGAGGCCTACATGCGGTTACTTGCTACGGTCTTGTTCGCCAGTTCGATAGTGTCAGTGTCCGCTGAGACACTTATCGCTCCGCTTGGTGGTAAGTTTGTATCTTCTGGCGGTTACTATGTCTCATCTATGAAAGGTGAACGGTTCTTTGAAGAACACTACGTTGAGGAATCAGACCAGACGTACTTTTGGTATCTGATTTACCGTTATGAAGACGGCGTGATGCGTCTTTTGAAGGTGACTCGTCGGGTGAAGGGTTCTGAAGTGGGCGAGGTTCTCTTTGTGGTGCCGGGATATGAAGCACTTTAAGAGAGGGGCTGACGTTTGCAAACGTTGGCCCTTTCTTAATAATTAATCTTGTACCGTGATTGTCATGCCAACCTCCGCCCACTCATAGAGTTCGCGGGCTTCACTCGGCTTTACATTCACACAGCCATTACTGTAAGGGCTACCAAAACCATTGTGCCAGTACGCACCGTGCACTACCGCCCCTTGTTCGGTGAAGTAGAGATTCCACGGGACGCCAGGGAGGTCGTAGTAATTGGTTGAGATACCGGGAATTGGTCCTTGCATGTAGCGAGACGGAGTTTTGCGAAAAATAGTGAAGGTACCACGCGGGGTGGGGGTGACGGTGCGACCGGTTGATACCCTATAAGTACGGACAAGCTCGTTACCGAGATAGGCGTAGAGCACCTGGTCGCTACGGTCGACAAGGAGGCGTTTTGTCGTGGTCGGTGTTTCTGCTGTAAGATCATGGGGACCGTCGGTCTTCACCAGTGTTCCAGCTCCTTCGGGTATGTACCACGGGAGGGTGAGACGCTCTGGGTAGCGGAGGGTTTCCGGAAAGTCTATTTGGTACCAGCGGGTGCCATCGGCGGCGGTGACGGTATCTTTGACATACAGGACGGCACCAATACGGAGTTTAGTTCGTTCGGTACTACTCGCGGAAGGGGACGCGTAGGCTCGCACACAGCTTTCCCCTAGACTGATACTACAACCCGTGGTTATTTCAACGTAGGTGAGTGGTTTTGCTGGTTGATCTTGAAGTGGACCAGTTGGCACTGTTACTCGTGGGAGACTTAGTCTCGTGCTCGTAGCTTTAGCTGTAGTAGCAACCACTGTCTCTGGTAGTGGGGTGAGGTGATAGTCGGTCTTAATTTGGCCGTGGAGGATTTGCCAGAGAAAAAACACACTTATAAGGAGTAGTGGGAATCCCAACAGTGCCAAAGCTGGCCGATTCATGGTTTAAGCATACGGCTTTTTCAAGCGAGTAGCAAATCATTGCAGGTGCGTTAGCTTTGTGATAGAAAAGCACCTATGGAAGCGATATTACAACTGATTGATCCAGTGACCCTTAATTTTGTAGTCGATTTGATGATTGCTGTAGCGCTTGGTTTTTTAATTGGGGCTGAACGGGAACTCCGTAACAAAGATGCGGGGATTAGTACTCACACCTTTGTGATATCGGGAGCGATGCTGTTTACCTTTATGTCGGCAACGGTTGATCCAGCGTCACAGTCGCGAATTGCCGCCCAGATTGTGACAGGAATTGGCTTTTTAGGAGCCGGACTTATCTTAAAAGATGGAGCGAGTGTCAAAAATCTTACAACAGCCGCCAGTATTTGGTTTGCTGGTGCCATCGGTATGGCCATTGGTTTTGGCTACCATCAGATAGCGATTATCGCTGCGATTGCCTCAGTGCTCATACCCCGTATTCCGCACGTACGACCAAAGCAGGTGTATGTTCGGAGTGTTACTACTCGCGAGGATGATGTTCCTGTTGGTGGAATACCTACCGACGATTAAGCACATAGCCGATATTGTGGCAACCGATTTCTGGTATAATTAAAGTGTAGGACGTTATTCGTTTAAGTATGAAGAACGTAGTATGAACAAATATGTTGGTGAAGCGGTTGGTACTGGTGTACTGACCATGGTTGTAGCATTAGCACTAGCTGGTACCTTCGCAGTGCCAGTAGCAGTTTTAGCGGCCCTCACATTAGGGCTTTTTGTTTACTCGCTGGGGCATCTTTCGGGGACACACATTAATCCAGCCGTCACCATTGGTGCTTGGTCAATTGGTAAAGTTTCAACTGATGACGCTATTAAGTATGTGATTGCGCAGTTTATTGGAGCGGGTGCGGCCTTATTACTAGTGAGTTCACTCATTACTGCAGCAACGCTATCAGTAAAAGCGGATCTCGCAACTGGTATCGCCGAAATGATTGGTACCGCCATATTCACCTTTGGTATTGCTTCGGTTGTTTATGGTAAAACACCAGCCGTGATGTCTGGGATGGTGGTTGGTGGTTCACTATTGCTCGGGATTGCGGTGGCGTCTCTGGCCGGAAGTAACGGTGTTCTGAATCCAGCTGTGGCACTTGGTATTGGATCATTTAACGTCATGTATGTAGTAGGACCAGTACTTGGCAGTGTATTAGGGATGCAGATCTACAAGCGATTGGCCGTATAACGTATAACGTGCCAAAAATCCCTCAGACTTTGTTGCGTTTCGGTCGGAAACGTTCATCGTATTTATAAGAACAGTCCAATGGACACGTTGTCTATTGGGCTGTTCTTATACTGCTACTAGGAGTTTTCTTGATTCTTCGGTATACTCGAAAGACATTTATGGCTGAAGCAATATTGTCGTTTATTACCGCTAACGGGTATCTGGGCGTGTTTGTCCTCATGGTGGCCGAAAACTTATTTCCACCGATTCCGTCGGAGGTGATTTTGCCGTTTATCGGGCATTTGGCTGCTACTGGTGAATTATCACTTGTCCCAGCGCTAGCGGTCGCGACTTTAGGTGCGTTATTTGGTACTACCTTGTGGTTCTTGGTTGGGTGGATGGTCTCAGTACCAGTTTTAGAGCAATTCTTCAAACGCTTTGGCGGGTACGTCGCCATTGATGTGAAAGATTTTCGCAAAGCGACTAAGTGGTTTACGAAATACGAACTCCCAGCAGTTTTTTTTGGTCGTATGGTCCCCGCCGTACGTTCGATCATTTCTATCCCAGCCGGTTGTGTCCAGATGCGACCGAGTGTCTTCCTACTCCTTTCATTCTTGGGGGCACTGATTTGGAACACCGTATTAATTGGTCTTGGTTTCGTCTTCCTTGATGATTACGGAGTAGTGGCTGCCTACATGAATCCAATTGCTGACACTATCATCTACCTCTTCATTGGTATTTATATTCTTCAGGTATGTCGCTTTGTGTGGCGACGGGTACGACATGGTGACCTTATCGACTAAAGACCAATACAACACTATCATCATCGGCGGCGGCCCGGCTGGCCTTATTGCAGCTATTACTGCAGCACGAGAGGGGGCAAAGGTGCTCTTGCTCGAAAAGAATAATCAGCTCGGTAAAAAACTCCGTAGCACTGGCGGCGGCCGTTGTAACATCACGAACAATACCGAAAACGTTCGCACTCTTTTGTCTCGCTATGGTGAAGCTGGAAAATTTCTTTTTTCTCCGTTTGCCCAGTTTGGGGTGAAAGAAACCCGACAGTGGTTCTTGGACATCGGTGTTGAGACCGTAGTTGAGACCGAAGCTCGGGTCTTCCCGGTGAGTCAAAGTGCCGAAGCGGTAACCGAAGCGCTGATAGTGGAGGCTAAAGCTGTAGGTGTCATCATTAAAACCAAAAGCATTGTTACGGCAATAAAACCACAGAAGGAGGGTTTTGTGGTGCAATTAGGTGCCAAATATAGGTATGCAGCAGGAATGGTAATCGTGGCAACTGGCGGACTCTCACGCCCGGAGACTGGCTCAACCGGGGATGCTCTCCTGTGGCTACAGAATCTCGGGCACACTATTGAAACACCCAAAGTCGCTTTGGTGCCAGTGGCAGTTAAGGAAACAAATATCACCAAGCGACTTAGTGGCGTCGCTTTAGCGAATGCTGGAATTAGTCTGCGACAAGCCGGTATCGTATTTGAAAAAGCAAAAGGCAAAGTCCTTTTCACGCATGTAGGGCTCAGTGGCCCCGGTATTTTGAATCTAAGTCAGCGAATTGGTCAGGGGTTAGAAACCGGGTCGGTTGAGATACTTCTTGATCTCACACCCAGTATGGCCATCGACGTGCTAGAGGAGACGCTCCTTAGGCGTTTTATTACCTCGCCAAACAAACATGTCCAAAACCAGTGGTTCGATATAATTCCTGGTGCACTCGTTGTTCCATTATTGGAACAGGCGGCGGTAGACCCTCATACACCAAGCCATAGTGTGACTGTAGCTATGCGGCGAAAGTTAATCGCTGCTGCAAAAAACTTCCTCCTCACCGCGGCACACCTCTTGGGGAGTGATAAAGCAATAGTGACCTCGGGGGGTGTTGCGCTCACTGAAATTGATTTCAAGACGATGGAATCTCGGCTGGTGCCGGGGCTCTATATAGTTGGGGATGTACTTAACATCAATCGACCGTCAGGTGGCTACAGCCTCCAGCTCGCTTGGACTACTGGGTATGTCGCGGGTATGCAGGCTGCTCATCACGCGAGGGTACAAGAGGGTCGCAATCACTATCGTCAAAAATAATCCCGCCAGGAATACCGCACCGGCGGCCATGTCTTTGCTTCGGCCGATATTGTCGTGAGTTTCGGGATGGAGGTGGTCAAGTGCGTATTCAAGCGCGGAGTTTTGGAGTTCAGTTATCAAAATGAGGAAGTAGGCGAGTACTAAAAATAATAGTTCTGTAGCAGAAATTGGAGTAAGCATGATAATCGCAAAAGCGATGACGCTACCAACTCCATACCACTGCAAGCGAAAGTTTTTGTCGGTACGCAGGGCATAATGGATACCGCGGAGGGCAAAACCGAGTCGGCGACGCTGTTTTTCCACAAATTGCATATGGTACTATAGTAGCATATGAAAATCATTTTAGTGATTCAAAGCCTTATTATTCTCGCTTGTGCGTATTATATTTATACGCTCGCGTATCCCACAAAAGAGGTGGAAGAAGTAGTTGAGGTGGCACCACTGCCAACAAGTACACCAGCTCTTGTCGAGGTAGAGGCAACTACTACGTTTGAAACAGAGGCAAATACACCAGTACCAAGTGCTGGGCCTAATGATGCCGGCATGGAATGGCCAGTTTTTGATGGTGAGCTTGAGGTGAGGTAGTGTTTAATCTATTTTTCTTTCTCATTCTATACGGGACTTTTATTGATTTCTTGCTCCCCAATCTTTTTCGGCATAGATGGATACAGTTCGTCGTTTTCGTGCTCGTCCTTTGAGTACATGTTTGTGCGAACGGTAGATTTTGTGAATGATGAATTTTTCGCCGATGAACTCCCTGAGTACGTCTTCGGTATAGACGTATTCTGGCACACCAATGACCGGATGGATGTACGTGTTTGCTTCTTCGGCTGGAGCGTTTTTAAGGAGGCGTCGAGTGTGGAGGTCACCATCTGCGAGGAAGGTTTTCATAAAGAGGAATCCTCCCGGTTTAAGGACACGAAAAATTTCGTCACGTAGAACGGTGCGTTCAGTGGCTGAAAGAAAGTGTGATGACATCATGTCAAGCACGAGTGACTGTGAGTTATCGGGTAGGGTAATTGGACCGGCAATTGAACGGGCTTCGTACTCTAGTGGTAGTCCGGTAGACGCGACTTTTGCTTGGGCAATGGCCGTAGTCGAGATGTCGTAACCAACTCCACTCATCCCAAATTGTCGCGCGAGAAAGATGAGATTACGTCCGTTGCCGCAACCAACATCAAGAGCAGACTCGCCGGGAGCCAGGACATCCTCACGCTCCATCCTGGGGATGAAGCGAGTGAACTTCTCGAGGTCTTCACTGTGATCAGTTGAAAGCTTGAGGTGATTCGCATTCTTATACTCATTATCCCAAAAAGACGCGCCGTGTTGTTTGCGCTTTTGTTTGCGAATGAAGGGTCGTTTTGCCATGAAAAATTATATTGTGTGGTAAATAGTGATATTTAATCACTATTTACCTATTACGAACTTCGTTCCCGATTTGCCGCTTCCTAGGGCGAATCGTTGGAACCCGAATATTCAGTTGCTACAGAATCAAGAAAAGTCTTGAATCGACGTTAGTAAGATTATGGCATAAAAATAAGCACTTTACAAGTGTTGCCAACATCGCTCATGCGCACTCCCTCTGGTACAATAGCCCTATATGAAAAATCCATGGGTTGTTTTGGGCGTTCTATTTGTCCTTCTTATTGGTGGCGCAATGTGGTATTCGGCTGGGGCCAATGATACCTATAATGCTGGTGTTGAAGTAAAGGCTCATATCAAGGGTAATCCTGATGCGGCAGTGAAGCTGGTTGAGTACAGTGATTTTCAGTGTCCGGCTTGTGCGCAGTTTCATGGCGTCGTAAAGGAAATTGTTGATGAATATGGTGATCAACTCTCATTTGAATACCGTCATTTTCCACTGACGCAGATTCATCGTCTCGCTGAGCCGGCTGCTCGGGCGGCCGAAGCCGCTGGTCAGCAAGGCAAGTTCTTTGAATTTCACGATCTTCTCTTTGAGAACCAAGGGACTTGGTCAAACAGTACCAACCCTGCGCAGTTCTTCCTTCAATACGCGAACGAAGTAGGTCTCGATATTGATGAATTTACCCGTATGCAGCGTTCATCAATTCTCCGTAATCATGTCCGGTCACAGTTCACCGAAGCACGTACCGCAGGCTTTACGGGTACACCATCCTTCCTCCTTAATGGTGAACCGATGGAGTTTCAGACCTTTGATGAATTCCGTGCTCAGATTATCAATGCTATTGATCCATCAGTAGATATCACGGGCGGTATGGGTGCTCCTGCCGCAGCGGGTACAGTTGAGACGCAATCTGAGGCCGCTCCAGCCGTTCAGTTTGGGATTTAATCAATTATATGCCACGTCACACTGACTCGGTCAGTGTAACTTTTGAATCGCGCCCACTGCTGTCTGGTAGCTTCTCTCGTAAACAGATGTCCGTGTAGTGGCATTGAAATACTTTCGTTAGTCACAAAATACAAACTGTCGCCATCTATTTCTGATTCAGTAAATTCGAGAGCTTCAAAATCTTTTGGAAGATAGGGTTTGTAACCGAGCGCAATTTTAAACAGAGCGAGTCCAATGCTTGAGTGTTTACCGTAGCCGTTTCGATCCTTACCGTGGCTGATGTATTTTTTTCTAAGGTCGGCTGCATGTTTCGTGATAAGGTAGTCCGCATATAACGATGGACCTGCTGGCAATTTACTGTATATCCATTGGTTAGTAAATATTTTGTATGCAATGTTTATTGACTCTTCGGTAATTGAGAAAATCAATCCACCAAGCTGTTTGCCTTGTTCTGAAATAGTTAGTATATGATAGGTTTTTTGGTCAGTGTTCTTAGTAGTTTGCTCGATATCAAATATAACCGGACTATTTTTTTGTGAAATTGTATTTGTATATAGCGGAGTGAACCATTCAAGAAGTGCTGGAGTAAGAGCAGTTATGTTAGAGGTGATTCCGTCACGACTGCTGTGTGTTTCTGTTTTTAGAATTCTTTTTGCTGACGTCTGACCATACTGATCTGTGATACCGGTTGTTGGATCTTTCCTCCAGGTAACTTTGTTTGGACCGATATATTTCATAGAGTTGGTGTATACAACGTTACTTGTAGTTGTTGAGGATACTTGAATACCTGTTCATATTTCTCTGCAGTACTAGTATCTCCAATCAAATACGCTTTTGTTATTCGTTCCCCACTTTCTGGATAGAGAAGTACCAATGAACCGAACGGTAGCATCTGTAAATCTGACTCACACAAACTGTGTGTGGTAACAATATCTGGGTAGCAACCGACTGCCAATTTAAAAATAGCTACTCCGATATGCGAATTGACCCCGTAAGGATTATGATCAACACCGTGAACCAGTATAGATAAGTCATTATCAAGTGCGTAGGCGGTAATAATGTATTCAGCATAAAGGGCGGGGGAGCATTTAGTTTGGTGCTGCAGCCATGATAATGGATAGGTGCGGTATGCAATTGATAAACGATCAGGACGCATGGTAAAAATCGTGCCACCAACCAGCTGTCCTTTTTCTCGTAGGGTAAGTATGAAGTAGGGATACTTTATTACTTCTTTCCCAAGTGTTGTTTTAAAAATATTGTGCGGCTTTGGATTATGTTTATCTTGTAGATTTTTTAGATACATTGCCTCAAACCATTGTATATCTTCATTTGTTGCGGGCGTGATAGTATGACTAATTTCCGCTGAGTCAATTTGATTTAAAAGGACGGTTATTTTTTTTGTATTATTTTTTCCAAAATCAGGAAGTATATCTGGATGGATATATTTAATCCAGCGATGTTTATCGGCATGAGTGATTTTCATACGGTAGATAACTTGCATATGTATAACATATGTGGTACTATTAAACAAATATTGACGGCTCAAAATCAATCCGTCAAAACACTATTACTCCTATTTGTTGCAGATCTTATATGAAGAAAGCAAGACAAAAAAATATTATTGCTTTTGTGATGAGTCCGCATGAATCGTCGGTTACTAGTTTACGTGAGTATGAAAAGAAAAATAAAACTCAGTTTCGTTTGATGCTTATTTGGGATATTAATTATCCGTTGCCGCAAAATCTTGAACGATATGACGTAGTTGTGCAAATGGATTTTTCTAAGTCAATTCGGATAAGTGAAGCCCTTTTACCTTACCAAGATGAACTTCTTGCAATCACTTGTCGGAGTGAGGCTAATATTGCTCGATTTGCTAAAGTGATTCCTTTTGTTCCGTACTTACGTACTCCTACCACTGAATCACTCATCTGGGCAACGGATAAGTATGAAATGAGAAAGCGCTTTCGATTATTTGATCAAAAGATAACGCCAAAATTTACTCGAGTAAAAGATGTTTCAAAAAGTGAGCGAACACGGGTAATTGCAAAAGTTGGTTTTCCGATGATTATTAAACCTACCAATTTGGCAGCGAGTTTATTTGTGTCTATTTGTTACCACGAGGATGAATTGGAAAAAGCACTCAAAACATGTTTCAAGAAGCTCGAAAAAGCCTATGCTCACGATAAGCGAATTGAACAACCAAAAGTAATTGCTGAGCAATACATGGAGGGAGATATGTATTCTATTGACTCGTATGTAAATAGTAGAGGTGCTGTATATCATTTACCCTTGGTGCGCGTAAAAACTGGCAAAGATATTGGTCACCAGGACTTTTATGGCTATCTGCAGATGACCCCAACCATCCTTAAGGGTGAGACCGTGAAGCGGGCAGAAGCGGTAACTGAGACGGCCATTCATGCACTTGGTTTGCGAAGTACTACTGTGCATACTGAGTTGATGAAAATTGATAATGTGTGGAAAGTAATTGAAGTTGGTCCTCGGATGGGTGGGGCACGAGACAAGCTGTATCATCTCAGTTGTGGTATTGATCATCCACTGAATGACGTATTTATTCGTATTCCGAAGAAACCAAAAATTCCGAAAAGATGTGTTGGCAATGCTGCATTTATGAAATGGTTTCTTCCTAAAGAGGGGATTATTACGGAAATGAAGGGTATTAAAAAAATTGAGCAATTAGAGTCATTCTACAAAATCGAAGTTAACAAAAAAATTGGCGATAAGGCTACTTTTGCTCGACATGGAGGGCGGTCTATTTTTAATCTCTACATGCATAATGCCGATCGTGGAAAGTTGCTTGCTGACATTAGACGAGTTGAACAGATGGTTAAAATTAAAGTGAAATAAATGGGGACGGGGCAGGCATGCCCCGTCTTTGTTTGTTATGATAGTGCTGTATGGTACGAACCCGGGATTTTGTTCTGTTCCTCCTTACGGTGGCGATTTTGTTGTTGGCGATTATGGGTACGTCGGTCTGGCACAGCTGGCGGACGCTACCATTTATGGCGGGGTTTTTAGCTGACAGTGGTACCGAGGTAGACTACACCGCCAATGTTCCAGCTCCCGAAGATAATCGGGAGGGTCGTCTTCTGACATTGCGGGCCAAAGTAATTGAGCGTCTGGGGTCAAACACGGTGGCGAAAAGTGAACCAGAGCCAGAACCGGCAGCCCCAGTTACTGTACCGACCACCACAACCCCAGTTGCAGTAGCTACTGTAAAAACTTGTGCTGGGTATCGTACCTTGAACATCCCATGGACACCACAACAGATAATTGCTGAGAACCGCGAAGGCGCCCGGGTCTACTTTGAGCGTGGATTGCCAGATCCACTGGCGTCTACTACGCCAGAAAATATCCGAGCAGTGATATCACTTCGTAGTTGGCCTGCGGGTAGTTCGACTTGTATCCCAACCGATGTCATTGGTATTGCTACTGATGGTTCACTTATCCGCAATAATGAACTGGCGCTCTACACTGTCTTTGGCGGAGAAAGTCTGGTCGGATACTCACTTGATGGTTTTCCGATTTATGGACCGAGTACTGTCGCCACTGACGCTTGTGGTGGTGCAATCGTTGGCGGACAATATCGATATATCCTTGATGCTGAAAGACCAGGACTGATTACTTGTTTTGCCGCTGCACCAGCAACCATAAACTAATTATGAGTACCCTCATTATCGATATCGAAACAGTGGGGGAAGAGTGGGGGAGTATTGATGAGGTGACCCAAGCGACCCTCACCAGATGGATTTTAAAAACAAGCACTGATACTGCCGAATACGAAGCGAAGCTCGATGATATCAAACGTGGCCTTGGGTTTTCACCGTTCACCGGCTCTATCGTTGCGCTTGGTGTCTATGATCTCGATCGTAAAGAGGGTACCGTCTACTATCAAAGTGGTGGTGATAGCCAGGATGAACGAATTGGTTCGTTTTATTATCGTCCACGCACCGAAAAAATGATGCTCGAAGAGTTTTGGGAAGGAGTGCAACTTTACGAGACAATAGTAACGTTTAATGGTCGTTCCTTTGATCTACCATTTCTCCTCCATCGGAGTGTCGCACAAGCGCTGTTACCAACGGTTGATCTGATGCGATACCGGTACCTCACGCAACAGGTGCCACCGTATCATGTTGACTTAGCTGATCAGCTGACATTTTATGGGGCAATAGCCAAACGACCGAGTCTCCACCTGTGCTGTCGGGCGTATGGTATAGAGAGTCCAAAGTCTCATGGAGTGGTGGGGGATGATGTGACAGAGTTGTATCGCCAGAAACGTTTCAAGGAGATTGCTGCCTATAATAGCCACGACCTGCTCGCGACTGCGCTCCTGTACGAAAAATGGCGCACGTACCTCGCACCGCCACTGTTTCGAAAGTCGCCTCCGGATATAGATTTGCTATAATTTTGAGGTTATGAAAACTTTTCCAAATGGGTTTTATTGGGGTGAGAAAAGCGTTGGACGCTTTTCGCAAGATCTTGCCAGATATTTCTGGAGTAGAGCGAACATAAATATCGACAAGGTGTACAGTCACTGTAAGTGACAGCCATATTCATTTTCATTATGAAAAAAACATTTCCGGAGGGATTTTATTGGGGAGCAGCATCAGCCTCCTACCAAGTCGAAGGTGGTATCGAAAATACCGACTGGGCCAAAGCTGCTCGCGAGGGCAGGGTGCCGGTTTGTGGTATTGCCTGCGATCATTACAATCGATATGAGAGTGATTTTGATTTAGCCAAAGAACTCGGACATAATGCACATCGCTTTTCTATTGAATGGGCACGGATTGAACCGGAAGCAGGGAAGTTCAATCACGAAGCAATTGCGCACTACCGCGATGTATTAAAGGCACTCCATGCCCGTAAAATCACACCGTTTGTTACACTTTGGCATTTCACCTTACCGCTGTGGTTTTCCGAGAGTGGTGGTTTTGAGCGCAAGGATGCGCCCGAAATCTTCGCTCGGTACTGTAGCTTTGTCGTTAAAGAGCTTGGAGATCTCTGTAATCACTTTTCAACAATTAACGAACCAAGTGTGTATGGGAGTAATGGCTGGTTGCGTGGCTCATGGCCGCCATTTAAGCGGTTTGCCCTCACTGATCTTGTTGCTATTACGAACTCTGGTCGGCAGCACGAAGCGCGGGCAGATAAAGGTATCAAATACTTTTTCCTCTGGCGGTGGGTGATGAAGAATCTCGCGCTCTGTCACAACGCGGCGTACCGAGCTATTAAACGAGTAAAACCTGATGCTGAGGTTAACTTCGTTCATCATGTCATCGTATTTGAAGCTAATTGGAATCCGTTTAATAAGTTGAAAGCCTGGGTTGCCAATTATTCATGGACGCATGTTTTTATGAAGCGGACAGCAGGGCACTACGATACCATTGGTCTCAATTATTACTTCTATACCAAGTTTGGTGACAAACGAGAGTGGAAGAAGACTGATATGAACTGGAACTTTGCGCCCGAAAAAATCTATGAGGCGTATATGATGCTCAAGCGGTACAAAAAACCAGTGATTCTTTGTGAAGCAGGGCTCGCTGATCATGATGATAGTGATCGTGTTGAATACATTACCAAACAAATTGATGCTACCTGGCGCGCACTGCAGTCGGGGGTTCTGGTTCGTGGTCATATCTACTGGTCACTCTTTGATAACTACGAATGGGCGCTGGGGTTCGAAAAACGATTTGGGCTCATTGCAATCGATTACGAGACTCTCGAGCGGACTCCACGACCATCTGCTTACGTGTATAAGAAAATTATCGAAGACAATGGTCTGGTAGAATAATGGCATAATGGCGTGGATATTACTCGCAACCCTCGGACAGTTCATTAGTGCGATTGTTGCGATTCTTGATAAGTACATAGTATCTGACGCAACCGCAATGCCGAAGCCGTTTTTGTATGCTTTTTATTCCTGTATTCTCACAGGTGGATGGGCGGTTATCTTTGCATTGGGGTATGTACCAGGCCTCCAGGAGCTAGGCTTTCCACATCTATCGAACTTGCAAATGCCATCATTGACTGTAGTTGCACTCGCTTTTTTGGCTGCGTATACCTTCTTTATGGCGCTCGTATCGATGTATTCGGCACTTCGTGAATCTGAGGCGGTTAATGTGTTGCCGGTTATTGGAGCGATATCTGCTCTTGCCTCATTTGGTTTCAGTTGGCTGTTCCTAGACTCAAGTTTTTCACTTAATCTGTTGTGGGGAGTGCTCGTACTTGCACTTGGAACCATGATGGTTGCTCAAGGTCTCCCGCACTGGGATGCGACGCTCCATGTGTTTCATAGTGGACTCTTTTTTGCTTTGCACTATGTCACTATGAAAGGGCTCTTTCAGGAAACGAGTTTTGATGATGGATTCTTTTGGTCACGGCTCGCTTTTGTACTCTTTGCATTATCCTGGCTCTTGGTCCCAATGAACCTCCGCAAGCTCAAAGAGCAAGCCAAGGTCACGACGAGGCGTACAAGTGTACTGGTTGTGTTTACCAAGATACTCGCGGGTATTTCTGCCTTTTTAATTCTCAAAGCGACTGATATGGGTGATGTGGCCGTGGTGCAGGCTCTTGATGGAGTAAAGTTTGTGTTTATTCTCCTCATCACAATCTTCTTTGCGTCTTGGCTCCCTGATAGCGCTGCTGTCCACGAACCTCGTCCCCGTGAGGTAATACGCCGAGTACTGTACGTGACCCTTATTATGGTCGGTTACTTCATTTTGTTCTTATGATGAAACAACCTCTACTCAAAAAAGTCTCCCTCTGGTTTCTTAGCATCTTTGGCGTTGCTTGTTTCATTATTTTGGCGTTGGCCTACAAACCAGTTCCGGAACAAATTGCGTATGGTATGTCCTTTAATACACCATACGCACGTGAGCTTGGGCTCGATTGGCAAGAGACCTATGACGCCATCATCGATGATCTTGGAGTACGGCGACTACGGCTCGCTGCGCACTGGCCAATGGTTGAGCCACAAAATGATGTCTGGAACTTCAAAGAGCTTGATTATCAAGTCAAAAAAGCCGAAGCGGTCGGAGCGACAATTGTTTTTGCTGTAGGTCGACGTTTACCTCGTTGGCCAGAGTGCCATGTGCCGGATTGGGTAGATGTGCTTGATGTCGAGACTCAACAGGCCGAACAGTTGACCTACATGACTGCGGTGATTGATCGTTACAAAGATAGTCCAGCGATTATCTATTGGCAGATTGAGAATGAACCGTTTTTGTCACTTTTTGCTTTTGAACATTGTGGTCCACTTGATGAAGAGTTTTTGGCAAAGGAGATCGCCTTGGCTCGCGAACTTGATCCGACACGGCCGATTCTCGTCACCGATAGTGGAAACCTTGGTACCTGGGCTGGCGCCTTCCGACATGGTGACGCTTTTGGTACGAGTGTCTACGTACACTTTTGGAATCCTGAGCTGGGACAATTCCGCACCCTCTTGCCACCGTGGTTTTATCGTTTCAAAGAAAGTCTCATGGAGCTACGCTATGGTAAAAAGCCAACCCTCCTCATTGAACTTTCAGCTGAGCCGTGGCTTGTGGCACCCGTAACCGAAGTGCCGTTAGCGGTGCAGTACACCCGGATGAACCTCGACAAATTTAATGATATTCTTGAGTATGCAAAGCGTACACGGTATGACACCCAGTACCTCTGGGGTGCAGAGTGGTGGTACTGGCTATATAAACAGGGAGAGCATGCGATGTGGAATCGTGGGAAAGAACTTTTTCACGAACCAGATGTTGAATCAAAAGACACCGATTCGTTATAATATTTGGGTATGTATAATGCCAAACAAATTGTGATTTCAAGCACAATAAGTGTCATTATTGTGCTTAGTATTTTGTATGTTTTTCGGTACCAACTTGCTGCTACTCTCGTAGTCTTGCCAGCGGTAAGTAATGACGTGGTTACGAGCGATACATCTCCTGTTGCAGTTTCAATTCCTGAAATAATTGACCAAGTTGATGGTGCGGTTGTGTCAGTAGTTGCTACTAAAGACGTTCCCGTCTATGAGCGTTATCTTGAGGAATATAATCCGTTTGGTGATTGGTTTGGAGGTTTTTCGATTCCGCGTATTCGAGAAAATGGAACTGAGTCACGTGAAGTTGGTGGTGGTACGGGTTTTATAGTTTCAGATGAAGGTCTGATTGTTACTAATCGACATGTCGTAGTAGATGAAGAAGCCTCCTATTCTGTCGTATTGGCAGATGGAAGTATTCATGGAGTACGGGTAAAAGCAAAAGACCCTGTCTTTGACATAGCACTACTCCAGTTTGAACAGTTGCCAAAGAACCCATTTCCACATCTTTCATTTGGTGATTCTGATGCTGTTCGACGTGGTGATACCGTTATTGCGATTGGTAATGCCTTAGCAGAATTTGATAACTCCGTATCTGTCGGCATAATTTCTGGTATTGGGCGATCTATTACCGCCCGTGACGGTATGGGTATGACCGAACAACTTTCGAATGTTTTTCAAACTGATGCGGCGATTAACCCAGGAAACTCTGGTGGACCACTACTAAATAATCGAGGTGAGGTTATCGGAGTTAATGTTGCAGCGTCACTAGGTGCTGAAAATATTGGTTTTGCAATTCCATCGGACACCGTTAAACAAATTGTTGATTCAGTTACTACCTATGGCGAAATAAGACGACCATTCCTCGGTGTGCGTTATACAATGATAACTGAGCGTATGGCAAAGAAGAACAACTTAGACATCACATACGGAGCCCTCGTGGCTCGGGGGGAGACAATGGAAGATTTAGCGGTGATGCCTGGATCTCCTGCAGATAAAGCTGGATTAAAAGAAAATGATATAATTACAGCGATTGATGATGTAACACTTAAGGATACTGATTTGGCCACCGTGTTGCGATCAAAAGCAGCTGACGCCACTATTGTTCTTACTATCTTACGCCAAGGTAAAGAAGAAAAAATATCCGTCACATTAGAATCTGCACCACAAGAATAAGTACATGAAAGAAACTATCAAAAAAACCATATGCTCAACTCTTGATACCATAGACTCAACGGTTATATCGGGAACCAAAATGATTGATACACTCGTTAGTCCAACCCGCTCAACTTTCACAAGGAGGTACTCGACACCCTTTTCACTACTAGCGATATCAAGCGTGATTATGACATTTGTTGGTTTTGAGCAACTCCCTCTTACGGCCGATATCCTGGAGCGTCATCCGATGCTTATCCTCGTGCTCGGTATCGCGATTTTGGTACTCACTGGTACACTGTATAAGAAGTTATCGTAGTTATGAGTTTTTGGCAGTTTGTTTTTTTCTTTCTGTACATTCGCAACTGGCACACTGGTCAGTTCGAATTATCGCGACCACGTCTTGCGCTCTTTTTTGGTGGATTATTTCTGTTTGTCTTGGCACTCTTACTCGTATCAATCATGCAAGCGCCGGTAACCTATGTATCAGGGACGGCCGGATAGTACTGGTCAGATAGTCATTTTTGTGGTATATTTGTAAAATTATGAAATTTGTCCCAGCCTTTATTATTCTTGCTTTATTTGGTTTATCTGTGCCAGTCGCGGAGGCAGAAACCGTCGTGCGAACCGGTGAAGTGATTTCTATAGCTGATGATCAGCGCGTCGATGGAAATTTTTATGCCCTTGGCAGTACGGTGTCCCTCTCAGGTACGGTGGCCGGGGATGTAGTGGCCGCTGCTGGCACTGTCTCGATTAATGCGCCGGTTGAGCATGATGTGTTAGTACTTGGCGGAACGGTAGGCGTTAATGCGACCGTAACTGAAGATGTACGGATTATCGGAGGTGATGTCACTATTGCAGATCATGTGGCCGGGTCAGTATTTGTGGTGGGTGGGCGAGTATCAATTCTCTCTACCGCCACTATCGAGGGGGATGTCCTCTTGGTCGCTGGTGAAGCAGTAATTGAAGGAACAGTTAAAGGTGATGTGCTTGGTGTCGCCGAACGGGTGCGTGTCGATGGTGCCATTGGCGCTCTTGATATGAAGGTGGTCGGTTTGACCTTGGGTGATCGAGCCGTTGTCTCTGGTGATGTTGCCTATACCAGTCAGACTGACATTGTACGTGCTCCAGGTGCACAGGTTACCGGTGCTATTACTAAAAATGACACCGTTGCTACCGACTCGATGAGTAGTCCGTATCGCGGTGCCGCGATGGCCTTTTTGGTCTCACTCTTTGCTTCGCTCTCGCTGTATTTGGTCGCGAAGCGTCCACTTTCACTCTATGCAAGGCAGGCTACCGATAACATCGCTCGTGAAGGTTTTATTGGCTTCGGTCTCTTGGTAGCAGTACCAGTCGCTATTGTGATTCTCATGGTCAGTGTGCTTGGACTTTTCCTTGGACTCTCGCTTCTCGCCATATTCCTCATGACAATAGTACTCGCACTCCCGCTCATGAATGTGATTGTTGGTACACTCATTGGTCGCACGTTCCAAAACACCCATGAGGTCAATACGCTCCTCATCACACTTGGGGCACTGACCGTACAGATGATGTTGTTTGTACCAGTGATTGGTCCGGTCTTACTCTTCATCCTCTTCCTTGTGACTATTGGGGGAGTAGCGACTGGTATTTACCAACTCCTCAAGAGCCATTAAGAATGAATCGATAAAAAGCCGTTTTGGCTTTTTTGTTTAGTTGGGGAGTGAAGTGTCGTTTATCTATCAAGTGATGGTGTATCATAGGGGGTGATATGCGCGAGGGAGTTCCTCAAGAAAAATTTACTAGTCCTGAAGAAGAGATTGCTTTTTTGCGTGAGCGCATTGCGCTCCGCGAACGGGAATTGCTCTCGCGTCAACCCGAAGCCGACCATAATGACTTTGAAGCGGTAGCAAAAACCGAACTGCGTGAGTATGGCATGTTTACCCCAAAGGTGATTCTTGATGGTGGTCGAGTGATGGATGGCCACGAGCTCGCGAGCCTGCAGGAACATATCGCAACTACTCGTACTCCGATCGAGGACATCCTCGTGCTCGCCGCCGAAAAGGGGATTCGCAACGCACTCTCCGTCCTTGAGAAGGTAAATAATCCGTACGTGATTGATGAAGTGCACCGCTCTCTGATCGAACAAATCAAAGGTGGTATGACGACACAGGACCTGAAAGAAGGTGTGCCACCATGGCAGATACTCCATATGACACTCTTTGAGGTGACCTTACCAGAGCTCAAAAATAGCCAAGATCGCGAGTATCAATTAGCCGACCTCATCGGCATGATGGAGCAGCTCTTTCGAGGACTGCGTATCATATCAAGCAAGGATAGCTCACAACATGTAGCGCTTGAGATTGCGGTGGCGGACAATAGCGACGACATCGTGTTTTATGCAGCTGTACCAACGGAGTTTGTCACGCTTTTTGAAAAGCAGACGCTCTCGCTGTTTCCGCACGCAGTCCTCAGTGAACAAGTCCACGATTACAACATTTTTGTCGATGGGGGAGTGAGTATCATCTCCGAGCTTGGACTTAAGAAGCATCCGATCTATCCGCTCCGGACTCATGAGGCGTTTTCCTCTGACCCGCTGGCAGTACTTCTTAATGCCTTTTCAAAAATTGAACGAGACGGTGGCGGAGCGGCCGTGCAGTTTCTCTTTCGTCATCCGAAACAATCGTATCGCAGTTCCTATGAAGAAATTGTAAAACGAGTCAAAAAAGGTATGAAGCCAGCGGAAGCGATTCGTCGTAGTACATTAACTGGTGAAATGTTAGCCGGGGTCGGTGAACTCTTTTTCTCAAGTGCCAAACCAAAAGACAGTGTCCCACCTGAGCCAGATCAAGAAGCCCTTGAACTCTTCGCCGAAAAACAGAAGGGCGATATTTTCGAAACCAATATCCGTATTGCCGTCTCAGCGCGTGATCAACAAAGAGCCAGAGATATTTTGCGTGAAATCGAAGCGACCTTTGGACAGTATACACATCTGACCGGTAATCAATTTACCTTCCAACATCGTACTGGCTCGAGTCTTCGTCTCGCCGAAAAAGCCTTTTCATTCCGTGAATTTAACGGGAAAATCGCTTTGCCGCTCTCGGAGACTGAGCTCTCGACCATTATTCACTTCCCAGGTAACGGGATTGTTTCTTCACCACAGTTTAAGCAGGCACACGCTGCTACGGCCGCCGCTCCAACTGATATGCCCACTACAGGCACACTTTTGGGTATCAACCGCCACCGCAATATCGAAAGGGCAATTTACATGACTGAGAAAGACCGCATGCGCCACTTCTACGTCATTGGTCAGACTGGTACCGGTAAGTCGGTCTTCCTGCAAAACCTCATTCATCAAGATATCGAGGCCGGCCACGGTGTCTGTATGATTGACCCGCATGGGACTGATATTCAAACAGTACTCGGCTCCATCCCGGCCCATCGTGAACAGGATGTTATCTACTTTGACCCCTCAAATCTCGAGAACCCAATTGGACTTAATATGCTCGAGTACGACGAACGCAAGCCCGAGCAAAAGACCTTTGTCGTGAACGAACTCTTTTCAATCTTCCAAAAGCTTTACGGGGCAAACCCTGAAAGTATGGGGCCGATGTTCGAGCAATACTTCCGAAACGCTACCTTGCTCGTCATGGAGGATCCGGAGAGTGGTAACACGCTCATGGATATTAGTCGGGTGATGGCAGATGCCAAGTACCGCCGCATGAAACTCGAAAAGGCTAAGAATCCCGTCGTAGTCCAGTTCTGGCGCGAGATAGCAACGAAGGCCGGGGGTGAGGCGTCACTTGAGAATATCGTACCATACATTGTATCTAAGTTCGATGTCTTTACGGCGAACGACTACATGCGACCAATTATTGGTCAGCAGAAGAGTGCGTTTAACTTCCGGCAGATTATGGACGAGCGGAAGATTCTTCTCGTTAATCTCTCAAAAGGTCGTCTTGGTGAAATCAATGCCAACCTCATCGGTATGATTGTGGTGGGGAAGATTCTCATGGCCGCGTTGTCGCGCGTGGATAATCCAGCTATGGATTTTGCACCCTTTTTCCTCCACATCGATGAGTTTCAAAATGTTTCGACTCCATCCATTGCGTCAATTCTCTCTGAAGCCCGTAAGTACAAGCTCTCGCTCACCATAGCCCACCAGTTCATCGCGCAGCTTGATGAAGATATTCGTGATGCGGTGTTTGGAAACGTGGGATCAATTGCCTCATTCCGGGTGGGCTCGGAAGATGCGACCTTCCTTGAAAAACAGTTTGCCCCGTCATTTGAAGCGAACGACCTTATGAACGTCCCGAACTGGAATGCCTTTGTCCGTATGCTTGCTAATGGCGTGCCCACTAAGCCTTTTAGTCTTGCCGCCATGCCGCCACCAGCGTCTAATCCTGATCGAGTTGAACTTCTCAAAGAGTTCAGTGCCAAACACTACGGCCGTCCGCGCCACGAGGTTGAGGCGGAGATATCCGCACGTTACATCAAGGAAGTACCAGCACTTCCATCTCTTAGTGATATACTGTAGACGCTATGTCGCTTGAAGCAAAACAAAAGAATCAATTTGAAGATAAACCATCAGAGTATAGCGTTGCAACATTACGACAACAGGTGGTTGATTTGTCGTCAAAATTTCCTAATATCAAATATCGTGCAGTCGATAAGCAAGAAGCAATTCGCAATAATTTTGATCAACTTAAACGATTACTTGATCAACCAGACGAAACACTTCTGTCAGAAAGTGAATGTAACCTTGCTGAAGGATTACTCACTAATATAAAAACACTCCTCGATTTACCTGTAACAGAAGAGCATCGTAACCGAGTAAATAATCGACCTATTCCTGTTGTCTTGCAAGCAATGCCTGGCACAATCAGAGAGTCTGATTCCGCAGCTACTGAAATAGTTCAAGAAGTTAAAGAATCATTCAGTGATACAGATGAATTAATCGATCTTTCTGACAGTGCGCAGTTTGAACAATATGATCAGGAACTCTTAGAGGCAACAAAAAAAGCCTTTTCAAATCAACAATTTTTTAAGGAACATAGACTTGTACAAGGTCTGCAGGCCCTCGGAACCATGCGAGTTATTTTTGCGCAATGGGATAGAACATTACAACAAATTAAATCAAATCAACAAAACAATAAAGAAGTCGATACCGGATTGTATGAGAAACTGAATAAATATTACAATAAAATCCTCGATTTAATTGAGGTAGTTAATGGTGAAGTCACCACCTTCCGTGCAAACCAAGTAGCTGAAGATGAAAAAAGTTCGGATAGCAATCCAGTTCTCTCAGGTGATGCTCCTGCTGAAGAAGAATCAATAATTGCTAATGAGTCTATTGTCGCATCTGTATCACCCGCTGCAGTACCTTTGCCGACTCTTGTATTAACCAATGAAGAGAGGGTAACCGAAGAGTCAGGTGCTCCAGTTACTCTCAAACAGCCGCAAGAATCCACTCAGTCTCCTGAGGTGTCTGCAACCGAACAAATAAACAACAGCATTATTACCATCGCTGATAAATATAAGGCCGAACGTGAATCACTTGGTCGAGCAGCCGATGAGTTGTTGGCAAAGCCAAACCTGCCTGCCCACGTGCTACAGTCACTCACTTTTGCGAAGTCTGAAATGCTCGTGCATCTTGAACAACTTTCATATACTGATCCACAGTACATGCAGCTTCGCGAACGAGTAAAGGAAGTCATTAACGCAGCACAGCAATTAACTGGCGAAGATATCACTATAGCACCAGCACCAAAAATTGAAGGAGCTAATCACCATCTCGCACCAGAGACAAGAAAGAAACTCTCAGAGAATTCAAAATTACGAGCTGCTTTGTTAGTTGCTATGGTAGCAATCGTGTCACCAAATAATGTATCCGACTATAGTGATAATTTCGTAGTTGCTTCAGCTGACATGAGTTCACCACTCAGTCGAATGGGCGAACATGCGCAGTGGATCGGCGATACTGCCAGTGGTATTTTGGCAGCTGCTGAGAAAGATGAGCCTAAAAAATTAGTTGTTGTTCGACCATACACAGGCGAAGAGGAAGTCTCTACGGTAACTGCTGAAGCTCCAACTGAGACGAGGATTACAAACATGAATTTTGCCTCCAGTGGAGAGACTCCACCCTCGGTTGTGGCTGAAGCTGGATCATTACCAGCGGTAGACCTCAGCGAAGACAATCTACCAAAAGTATCTGAAATAGTCGTAAATCGTTTTGGTTATGAACCAACCGCTCTTGAAGTTGACACTCGTGAGTCAATGGTAACGGCTGCTGATACTTCAGTATCCGAGCCAACAATAACAAAAATAGCTGAACCTGATCCCAAGAGCCCAGCCTACCAAGAAAGTATCGCTCCGACTGAATCAGTAGCTAGTGGTAATACTGTCGTAGAAGTTTTACAAGGTAATGAAGCAACGTACCCAGACCGAGCTATCGATCCACTCCTCGCGGCTGTTGATGCAACTGGTATTCCTCTGGTACTCGCGAACAAACTCCGCGCCGAAGAGAAAGAAGCGTTCCTGTCTGACGCCAACCGCCTTCGGGCCGCTGGGGTAGGTAGTGGTCAAAAGAATGTTACTTTCCCAGGCGAAAAAATCAACTACAGTGACCCGGTAGCAAGACTCGATCAGCGTTTTAATGAGTATCGTCAATACTTAAGTGTACCCCATACAGAAGTAGCGGTTGAAGGAGACAATCTCACTAAACTCGTGGAGAAGTCATACGCACGTGATCTCGCCGTACTCTCTCCAGCTGATCGCTTGCCGGTAGTAGAGGAAGCTCTGGCCGCGTATCTTGCAACACCTGGAGCCCTCGAAAATCTCAAGCTTAAGGATAAAGATACTGTTCCAATTGCTGCGGTCGTGCCACTTCAGGTGTTGGCCCGCTATCTCGCTGATGCGGTGGCTAAAAAAGTTCTCACCGCAAATGAGTCTGGTAGCGCTTCGGAAGTATTGGTAGATGATAGTTCAACTGCAGAAACGATTGCAGTAGATGTAGATGCCACTTTTAATGCATCTGAAGAATCAGGTAGTGCTTCAAAAGTTATTGAAGACAGGGGTGAGCCCGGTGAAGTAACGTCTCCGGAAGAATATCCGGGCGGTGTTATAGCGTTTAGCCAGGCCTATAATCAATTGCTCGAATCGTTTGGTATTGCGATTAAAGCTCCGGCAATGTTTGATAGCTGGTTTACCGTTAATCGGGCAGAATATAATAATCGAGAATTGCTCGGTATGACCGTAGGGGAGATAACCACTATTATGATGCAAGATCCGGTAGAGGTGATGCGTGAGCTCAATGCACGCAAGATAAGTCCTGAAGCCGCTAATGCAGTCTATCAGCTTGTCATTGAAGCACGCAAAAATGGTTTGGCTCCGTATGCAACTGACTCGACAATCACACTTGAAGAAGTGATCAAACGAAAGGTGCTCGCCGATGCATCAACTAATAAGTAACATCCTATGTCTACCGATAAAATGAATCCTGAAGAAGAACAAGCCTTTGCGGTTTTTATTGCCGCTGTTGAGCGCTATGTGGCGAGTGTCGATGAAGCCTCGGGCGAACAATTTGAAGCCTGGCTTGATGAACATGCTGAGACAGAAGACTTGCTGCCGCTACTTTTGCAGACCTATCCAAAATTTGGAGAAATTTTTGCAGACGAAGTAGAGAAGTTGGGTGCACAAACAAATCAAGATGCGCCTTCACTAGCGGTTACTGAGGAAAACTAGTCGATACTTTTTTGATAGAGTGGTAGTATAAGAAGTGATATGGTTCAGGAAGTGCGTTCTTCTGCGACTGAGGTCGTTTTTGATTTACACAGCGAAGCTGGTGTGGTGGCTGCTTTGGCAGCGGTCCGTGGGAGCAACCTGTCTCGTGAAGAAAAAAACGAACTCCGTGATCTCATTTTTGCTTTCAAAAATGAGCCAGACGCCTCACTTGAAGCGACAATACAAAATTCGCTGGCAAAGCTTACTCCAGCACAAATAACAACACCAACACCTACTCCAGTTTCGGCTCCTGCGACCATAGGTACAACTGCGGTTTCGGCGGCAGCTGCTACGCCACGGTATGGTCTCGGTAACACTCGGCCACAGCCAGTGTTTGCTTCACTTCCCGTCACCACAAAAGTGACAGAAAAACCCGGACCTAATCCAGCCTCAGTAGTGCCTTCTACAGAAGTAATTGCAGAAGTACCAGTTGTACCACCAAATCTTCCGGTTGCACCAAATAAACCTGAGCCAGACCTAAACGTCACCATTACACCACCACCAGTTGATCCGGTTCGTATGGTGCCGGTTTCTGTGGCCGCTTCCGACATGATCCCGAAGGCTGTAGTAGATGAAAAACTCGCGACAGTAGCGCCTACTCCAGAGCCAAGTATTGAACTCAAGCCACCATACCAAGAAGATCATTCACTTGATGTTTATCGCAATCGTATCACCGAAATCAAGCAATTTATTAATCAGAAAGTAGGAAACCCGGTAAACCTGGTTGATCTTGATAATACCGTCGGTCGAGCCTACATGGGAGCACTCCTTGAGGCAATGAAAGCGGTCTCAGGCGGAGGTGGAGATCCAGTTAGTCTTATGGCGAAGCTTGAAGCTGTCGTCAAAGATGTTGAGAAAATATTGGATACAAAATTAGCTTCAGCGCCACAAGCAACCCCAGTGACATCAGCTCCAGTGAGTGTGCCGGTAAAGCCAACGGCTGAGACACCAACAGCTGCAGCAGCAACTGCTCCTGCTATCCCGGTACCACACAAGGCGTCAGACACTACCGCAATGAGTACACCACCAGTGATTGTGCCATCTATTCCAGTTCGTCGGGTCGAAGAACCAATGACCCCAATCACGCCAGGTGATGTAGCTCAGTCTCGCTTCAAGAATGTTATACCAGTCACCGCACAGGAGCCTCTCAAGACACCAAAAGATCTCCCAACTGCCGCTGAAGTAAAAGCCCGCTCAGGCATTACTGACCCACTGGCTGATCCAGATGTGGATCTTGGTCTCGAACAACTATTGAGTGAATGGTCTCTATTTCGCAAGAGTGGGGTTTTTGGCACCGGTCCTAAAGGGACACAACACCCACTTTATCAAAAGCTTGCGGTACTCCAGATGCCACTGATTTTATCTGGTCGGTTTGAGGGTTCAACGCCTGAAATCCGACAGAGTATCACCGACTATATGAATGGTTGGCGCTATGAACAGGGTATTATCTACGAGCAAGAAGAAACCTTTGAACACTACCTCCGCCGCGTGATTCGTCATATCATCGATTCACAAACCAGACGCCGTGCTGCATAATAGAGCACATGCTCGCTCACCACGCTCTCCTAGAAATCACCCCGCAGCGTACGGAAGCAATTTCTCGTTACAAAGCGGAAGTCGACCAAGCAGTCGAGGTGATTGTGTACGAGGTTGAATCTCTCACCATAGAAGACGTCAGGTACCTCAATACGCTCGCGTACCAAACACCCGGTTCATATGAGAGTCGCACGATTGTGATAGCGGCACGGGTCATTAACCGTGAGGCACAGCACGCGCTTTTGAAGATGCTCGAGGAGCCACCAAAGACCACCGCGTTTTATATAATTCTCCCGTCTATTGCGAGTTTGTTACCAACTGTGCTGTCGCGCGTAATAATAGTTGCTAGTGATACCGTTGTAGATAATGGACACCCCCTCTTTGTTGCTTTTATAGAGGGAGCTCTCAACGCTCGTCTTGATATGATAGCTGATATCGGCAAGCGAAAAGCTGATGAGGACTATGATTCACTCTACGATGGACTGGTTGCGTATGTATCGCAGGTGAGTGATCCACACGCACTGACAGCAATTGAGTCCGCGTTACGCTTTTTGCGCCAAAAAGGGGCCGCGAAGAAGATGATTTGGGAACATCTGGCACTTACGCTGCCGGTCAAAGCAAAGAGATAAATTGTGGTATACTCAGGTTCAATCTAGTAGTAGTTAGACTTTATATATGGATGAGACTGAAAAAAAACGATTTACTGATATTGTCGAATGGCTCGATAAAGAATTTTCGACGATTCGCACCGGGCAAGCGACTCCAACCCTCCTTGATGGTGTACGTGTTGAAAGTTATGGCACTCTGTTACCGCTCAATCAGGTAGGTTCTGTGGGTATTGAAGATGCACGTACCTTGCGTATTTCACCTTGGGATGCGTCGCAGGTAAAGGCGGTAGAAAAGGCGATTATAGATGCCAACCTTGGTTTGTCAGTTATGGCGGACAGTGCCGGTGTACGCGTTATTTTCCCAGAACTAACCGGCGAACGTCGTCAGCAGCTAGTGAAGCTCGCCAAGAGTAAACTTGAAGATGCCCGGGTGTCGGTTAAGGCCGTGCGAGATGACATCATGAAAGCGATTGATGCTGCTGAAAAGTCTGGTGAGATGAGTCAAGACGACAAATTTATAGCAAAAGAAGAAGCACAAAAAGTTGTGGATGCGACCAACCGTGCACTTGAAGCCCGATTTGCGGAAAAGGAAGTTGAAATTAGTCGCTAGTAATTAACCATCCCTATCATGACCATTTTGATCTTTCTCGCTGTTCTTGTCGTACTTATCTTAGTGCATGAGTGGGGGCATTTTATAACGGCCAAGTGGACGGGGATGCGCGTGGATGAGTTTGGAATTGGCTTTCCACCAAAGCTCTTTTCGTGGCGCAAGGGTGAGACGGTGTATTCACTTAATGCGCTTCCAATCGGCGGTTTTGTAAAAATTCTAGGTGAAAACGGCGATGGCGATGGGGAAGTCTTGTCTGTTGCTGATCAGGTCCGTACCTTTAGTGCCAGACCAAAGTGGGCACAGGCTGTTGTGCTTGTGGCCGGTGTGACGATGAACATCTTGTTGGCGTGGGTGGTTCTGGTGGCTATCCTGATGGTCGGGACAGATGTCCGAGTGGGGTCTGATTCGGTCGCGCCTGATGCGCCACTTTTAATCCTTGGCGCTGTACCTGGCAGTCCAGCAGAAGATGTGCCACTGAAGGCGACTATTATCTCGGCGGCGCGTGGGGAAGAGACACTTACGACTCCAACCCCTGAATCGTTTCGCGAATTTGTGACAGCTGGTAATGGTGCACCAATTACGCTCACGTATCAGGCTGGTGAGACAAAATCAACAGTCACGCTGACACCAGAGCGTGGCGTCGACCCAAGCAATCCTGATGTCGCCATCCTTGGTATTGATACCGGTTATCTCGAAAACCAGCGCTACAGTTTTGGCCCGGCCCTGGTAGAAGGAACCAAGCAGACCGTGTATATGCTTAAGGCCATTACGGTTGGTCTCATAACCCTCCTTGGTAATGCAATTGTGGGCGAAGCCGACTTCTCGCAAGTGACCGGTCCGGTTGGTATTGTTGAGCATGTCGGTACCGCAGCCGCTTTTGGTTTTACCTCATTATTGTACTTCACCGCGGTGATATCACTGAACCTCGCGGTCATTAACCTCCTCCCAGTACCCGCGCTTGATGGGGGAAGACTGGTTTTTGTGGCGATTGAAGCCATCACGAAGCGTCCAATTAACCCTGTCTGGGTTGGACGCCTCAACCTCCTTGGCTTTGCAGCGTTGATGCTTTTAATGGTGGTAGTCACTTATAACGACATCCTTAAGTTGTTCTAACGGGGTCACAAAACCCACCGTGACTTTGTTGCGTTGCGCTCGTCAACGTTCAATGTACAACCACGTACACCTCACATTGACTCGCTAACGCGTCTCGTCACAACGCTTTTTGAGACCACTTCAGCGCACAGTTGTCGTATTTTTATAAATGAAAGCTTACGAGTAAGCAAAAACTTTCTATCATACATGATAGAAAGTTTTTGCTTCAAATACTAAATTTTTATCGGTTTTTCATTTATCATATATGATAGAATGAAATCATGAAAAGAAAGCCCAGTGATCTATCAGCAGCCGATCAACTTTTTACACGTAAGATACTATTTGAAGCAGCAAAAACTGCCAAAACAAATAAACAGCTAGAGAAATTTTTAGAAGGCCTCTTAACGCCAAGCGAACAGATTATGCTTGGGCGAAGAATCTGGATTTCGCGTATGCTCCTTGAGCAAAAGCGGTATGATGAAATTGGCGCACGTCTTCATGTTGGTCCGAATACCGTTACAAAAATCGAGCTATGGTTACGTGGTTTACTTCCTGATTATGGTAAGTATCTCGAGAAGGAAGTTAAAGTTGAAACAATCAAAAGACGTAAACGCATGGCAAAAGAAAACCCTTATGGTCTCACTGCTCTAAAAATGAAATATCCAATGCATTTCCTCCTCTTTCCCTGGCCAAAAGGCTGATTCTCTTTCTATCATATATGATAGAAAGACCCCGTGTTAGTTTTTTAGTTGAATTTTCATTCTATCATATATGATAAAATGAATGAGAGCATAGAAGCCCTTGAATAATGGGCGAGCGGGGGATATATAAATAATATAACGAAAAAACCAACCGAAGGTTTTTCGGTTGGTGGTGGGGCGGGCTTTCGGCCCGCCCAAACCATTTCACGGTTTCGTCTGCAGAACTCTGTCGGAGTGCTTCAAAAGCCCGTCGACCATTATTTGCTCCTCGAGGAGGGCTTTCATTCCATAGACCGAAAAGCGTATGAGAGAGTACTCATCGACGGTCATCATGGCATCAAAACATTCGATCGCCTCTTGGCAACGATGTGCCCAGGCAATCACAGCAGCATCGGCCGCCGCCAGTTCGGTATCGAGAGCCTTGACCAGAGAAGCCATTTTCACCGGGATTTCTTCCTGTTCGAGGAGTAGTGCCTCGCGGATTGAGACATCACCCTCATAGGTAGCGATTTGTTCGGAAAGATTTTCTTGCCTCTCGACGAGGTGTTGCACCTCATCGACTACAGCGCTGAGGCTGTCAAGCGACGGTGGGTCCTCTGCCTGTGCCGGCAGTACTGCAGTCGCAAGCAGAGTCAAGGCCAATATAATCTTGCAGATCATGGTCAGCTACTCCCTTTAGTTGTTCAAACATGTCCTCCGCTGAGGCTCCGTTCATATATCAGCACGATTAAAACTATATGTCAATTAAGTATGCGAAATATTTTGGCCATTGATTGGGGGATGTGGTACACTTCAAATACTTATTCGGAGGTAATTTTACCTTCCCGAATTAACCATTTCACACACCAAAGTAATCTTTTGGCAGCAAAACTACGCTTCGTCCTCACCATATCTCGATATGACTCGGACTCCAGCTTGTTTTTCGCTCAAAATATTACTTGGTGTTATAGTGAAAGCGTTAATTAGGGAAGGTAGTAGGATTTTTATGCGCCAATCAAAACTCTTCACGAAGACAAAAAAGGAAGTACCAGCCGACGAGACGTCAAAGAACGCTCAGCTCTTGCTGCAAGCGGGCTTTATCTACAAAAACATGGCCGGAGTGTATACTTTCTTGCCACTTGGTCTTCGGGTGATCGAAAAAATCAACACGATTATTCGTCGTGAAATGGCAGCTATTGGTACCCAAGAAATGTACATGCCGAGTCTCCAAAACCCCGAACTCTGGAAGAAGAGTAATCGCTGGAGTGATGAGTTGGTTGACGTGTGGTTCAAATCTGAGCTGCGCGCTGGTGGCGACGTCGGTTTTGCTTGGACGCATGAAGAGGTGATCACTGATGTAATGCGTCAATACGTGTCATCCTACAAAGATCTCCCATTTGCGGCGTACCACATTCAGACCAAGTTCCGTAATGAGATGCGCGCGAAGAGTGGCATCATGCGTACCCGTGAGTTTTGGATGAAAGACGCTTACTCCTTCTCAGCGGATGAAGCGCAACACAATGCCTACTACGAAGCCTGTGCGGAAGCCTATATGCGTATCTTTAATGAGATTGGTATCGGTAACAAAACGTACAAGACTTTTGCCTCCGGTGGCGCTTTCACTAAGTTCTCGCATGAATTCCAGACCCTCGCTGAAGCCGGTGAGGATATTGTGTATGTCTGTGAAGAGAAGGGTATCGCGGTGAATGCCGAAGTTTTGGCGGATGCGGATCTGAGCGAACTGGGTGTCACTCGCGAGGAGCTTATCGAACGTAAGAGTATTGAAGTGGGAAATATCTTCTCTCTTGGTACCAAGTTCTCTGAAGCAATTGGATTGATGTTCAAAGATGAGGCTGGGACTGAGCGACCCGTTATTATGGGCTCATACGGTATTGGTCCCGCCCGGGCGATGGGAACCGTCGTTGATTTGCTTAGTGACGAGAAGGGTATTGTCTGGCCAAAGAGTATTGCGCCGTACCTCGTTCACCTCGTTGCACTTAATAACGAAGAAGGCGAAATCCGTGACTGGGCTGATGGTCTTTATGCGAACCTGCAGGCGGCAGGAGTTGAAGTCCTTTACGATGACCGTGATGCCCGTGCCGGTGAGAAGTTTGCTGACAGTGACCTTATTGGTCTCCCATACCGCGTGGTTGTGAGTAAGAAGGGTAAAGCTGAAGGTCTCTACGAAGTCGTCGAACGTGTAACCGGTGAGGTGAAGAAAGTAAGTGAAACCGAACTTTTTGCACTCCTTGGAGTCGCCACTGTCTAGTATGGCTAAAATGTCGCGCCTCATCCAGAAGATTCTCGGATCTTTCTCAACCGACATTGGTATCGATCTTGGTACCGCCAATACCCTCTTGTATGTCAAAGGCAAGGGGATTGTTCTTAATGAACCAACGATTGTGGCCGTTAACAAAAAAACGGGACAACTCGTCGCGGTTGGGAATGAGGCCCGGGTGATGCAAGGCCGCACTCCGAGTCATATCGAAGTGGTGCGTCCACTGGTTGATGGCGTGATTTCAGACTTTGAGGTGACCGAAGAAATGCTCGCGTACCTTATCAACAAAGTGCGGAGTGAAATGCGTACCTTTATTGCTCCGCGTGTGTTGGTTGGTGTGCCATCAGGAATTACAAACGTGGAAATGCGGGCCGCCCGAGATGCTGCTCGCAACGCCGGAGCGCGCGAAGTCTTTCTCATCGAAGAACCAATGGCCGCCGCCATTGGTGCAAAGCTCCCAATTGGCAAAGCGGCTGGTAACATGATTATTGATATTGGTGGTGGAACAACTGATATTGCGGTCATCTCTATCAACGGTATCGTTGTGGCCAAAAATCTCCGGGTCGCCGGTGACCATCTCACTGCCGCTATCATGTCGTACATCCGCGACCAGTTTAAGGTGTATGTCGGGGAAAAAACGGCCGAAGACGTGAAAATTCTTCTCGCTGCTATCGAAGCACCCGAAGGTGGGAAGGAGCATGTGGTGCGTGGTCGTGATGTGATTACCGGCCTTCCACGCGAAGTGGTTATCACCGATAGTGATGTCCGTGACGCCATAGCTTCACAAGTAGACACTATCGTGGAGTCGGTTCGCGGTGTCCTTGAACAAACACCACCCGAGGTGATGGCTGACATTATGCAGCGTGGTATACATATATCAGGTGGTGGGGCACTAATCCCAGGCCTCAAGCAACTCCTTGAAGAAGTGCTTGAAGTCCCCGTCATCATTGTTCCAGACCCCCTGCGGGCTGTCATCCGAGGCGCTGGTATCGTCATCGAAAACTTAGAACTCTATGAAGAATTACTTATCGACAAAGAAGGGGAGCTCTCGCCAAACCTCCTTACCTAAAGGGGTACGGATTACGGTACTTCTCCTGATTGCTGGACTGGTGCTTTTGTATATTCTGCCAAAGCTTGTTTTTGGCGTGGTCTCGGTTGTGCTTTATCCCTTTGAGTCGATGCGGTCATGGATTCTTGAGTCACAGGATTCACTTCCATATTATTTGCGCGATCGCTACGAACTCATCAAACATATTGAAGAGCTAGAACAAAAAGTCGCCGTTAGTGGTGGTACCGAAAACACTCTCACGAAACTGAAAACTGAAAACGAACAGTTCCGCCTTCTTTGTGAAGCGGTGCCAGATGAGCGCGTTATTGCTCGGGTAGTTGGTCGTCCGCCCAAACTTCCATACGATGTGGTGATGCTTGATCGTGGAAAAGACCATGGCGTAGTCGAAGAAGCGCCAGTGTTTGTAGGGAGTGACCAAATTATTGGGTACGTCTCACGGGTGTACGAACGCACCTCACTCGTCACACTCGTATCAACCGCACAGTTTGAATCGATGGCGTACATCATTGGGCCGAATATTTATACTTATGCCCGTGGTGTCGGTGGGGGAATGATGCGGGTCGTCGTGCCTCAGGGTATTCCGTTGAATGTGGGTGATACGGTGATTTTGCCAGCGATTGATTCTGGTGTGTATGGCACTATTGCCTATATCGAGACTTCGCCAACCCAGCCAGAGCAATACGGTTATGTGCCGATGGCTAATAATCTTCAGAGTGTGCAGTATGTGTCTGTAGGACGTGAGCCGATTGTGCCACATACCTATGAAGAAGCCGAAGAATTGGTCGATAATCTCCGGCACTCGCTCTTTGCAGTGAATCTGCCACCAGGAGTTCTGGTGTCACCTGAACTCGCCAGTAGTACCATTAGTACACCATCAACGTCCAAAGCAACAACCACACCATAATATGTTCTCTTGGCCTCTTCGAATCATTATGTTTTTTGTTACAACACTCTGTTTTCTATACGGAGCGTATGTGGTTGGTCTTATTTTTGTTATTCTCCTCTCATTACAATATCGCGCCTACGAATTTATAGCGCTCGCGTTCTGTATCGACTGTTACTTTTCGCCCGAGCCAATTATGTTTTGGTACACCACAGTAATTACCATTATGGTGTTTTTTGGGATTTTCCTGCAGCCGTTCATTCGTCGTAATGGACGGTATGAATAATAATTATGTGGCGACGCAAAACACAACAAACTGTTGAGTTCGATGAAATCCTCATGGATGTATCGAACCTCCCAGCCTTTAATACTGGTCGCCTTGAGGGACGACGCGAACTACCAATTACCAAGCGGAGTATCTTTCTCGTTGGTCTCATTTTTAGTTTTATTGCTCTTGCCTTTCTCTCAAAGATTTATAGTTTACAAATAGTGGAGGGTGCCAAGTACCGCGAGATTAGTGAAAACAACAGTCTCAATCGTACCGTTATTATTGCTGAGCGAGGCGTCGTGTATGACCGTCGTGGTGAACTAGTGATTTGGAACGAGCCTGATTTTACAGGGCAATACTCGTTTCCTGTTCGGGCTTACACCGATCGTCTTGGTATGGGGCAACTCATTGGGTACGTGAGTTATCCGCAAAAAGATAAAAAGGGCGTCTACTACCGTACCGAGTACGTTGGCCGGACCGGGGTGGAAAGTGCATTTGAGTCATACTTGCGCGGCCAAAATGGCGAGCAGATAATCGAAGAGGATGTGCATGGCACCGTGGTGGGAGAATACGCGCTTAAAGCGCCTGTGCCCGGCGGTGAACTGCATCTCTCGGTTGATGCGGGGCTCTCTGAGGCCATGTACCAGATTATTTCGACCTCCAGTGCCCAGGCTGGTTTCCGGAGTGGAGCGGGTGCCATTATGGATGTATATACCGGTGAGATTATCGCGATGACCAGTTTTCCATCTTATGACCCAGAGGTAATGGCCGATGGCGACAATACCGATTTGATTTCGTCTTACAACACTGACGACCGCCTACCGTTCCTCAATAAGGTGGTGAGTGGTGTCTATACCCCAGGATCAATCGTAAAGCCGTTTGTGGCGTATGGAGCACTTGCCGAAGATATCATTAGTCCAAACAAAGAAATTGTTTCAACCGGTGAAATTGTTATTCCAAATCCATACAATCCCGATCAACCTTCGATTTTTCGTGACTGGCGCGCTCATGGAGTGATGACGATGCGTGAAGCAATTGCGTTTTCATCTAACGTTTATTTCTATATTGTCGGTGGTGGCTTTGGAGATCAAAAGGGACTGGGTATCACAAAGCTTGCTGAGTACTATCGCAAATTTGGGATGGGGAGTATCACCGGTATCAATCTAGCTACCGAACAAGAAGGGGTGGTGCCTGACCCAGAGTGGAAACAAAAAACCTTTAATGATGATTGGCGGCTTGGGGACACGTACTTCACCTCTATTGGGCAGTATGGCTTTCAGGTGACACCACTGCAGATGCTTCGAGCGTATGCTGCGCTCGCTAATGGTGGGAAACTCCTTACTCCACATGTCGTGAAGGGACAAGTGAGTTCTTCGACAGATCTCGGCTTAAATCCCAATTATCTAAAAATCATACACGAAGGTATGCGTAAGAGCGTGATCTTTCCTGGTGGTACGGCACGTGGTCTCGAACGCAGTGATGTAGCGGTAGCGGCAAAATCTGGTACTGCCGAAATTGGTGCTGGTAACGCGTACGTGAATTCTTGGGCGGCTGGTTTTTGGCCATACGAAGAACCACGCTACGCTTTTATTCTCATGATGGATAAAGCGCCACGGAGTAATGCGCTTGGTGCGACTCGTATCATGGGTGGGGTAATGGAATGGATAGCGCAGAATCGACCGGAGTATCTAAACCCAACCAGTACGCCGATGGTAGGTGGATAAGTCGCTGTGTTGACCATCACCCGGAAGTCCGTATAATAGTGTTACATTACTTGTATAACGTTCTATATGACTGACCAGCAATCGTTCCTTACTGCCGAAAAGTTCGCAGAATTGAAACAAGAACTCGACCACCTGAAGACTGTCCGCCGCAAAGAAGTGGCAGAGTCACTCGAATACGCTCGCAGTCTCGGTGACCTCTCAGAAAATGCTGAATACCAAGAAGCCCGTGATATGCAGGCTGCTATTGAGGAACGTATCACTCACCTCGAAAAAGTTATTAAAGAAGCGAAGATTGTCTCGCACGACAAGAAAGGTGACATCGTAGTTATGGGTTCTACCGTAACGATTGTGAAGGACAAAGAAAAAGATAGTCGCACCTACACAATGGTTGGTTCAGAAGAAGCGAACATCCACGAGCATAAGCTTTCATATCTCTCACCACTTGGTGAAGCTCTCATGGGGAAGGCGAAGGGTGATGAGTTTGTGTTTGAGACTCCAGCGGGCAAACAAAAGTACAAAGTACTTAAGGTCGAATAACAGTTGTCCATAAAATGTCCAGCTACGGTGTTGCACTACGCTCGACGTCAGTCATCGTACAATAAGTACGCCTCCTTCCGCCTCGCTTATGCGCCTTGTATCTGGAGCATTTTCTGAACAACTTGAGTGATATAATGAGTCTTACAGTAATACTTGAGAGTTTGAATATGTAGACTACAACACAAAGAGTGGCACCTGCGGGTGCCGCTCTTTGTGTATCTCTTTATAAAAAGCAAAAATTAAGCTACTATAGCAGTATTATGTCGAGTGAAATTATCGAAGAGCGCCGTAAGAAGCGCGAACTATTACGAGCGGCGGGCATGGATCCGTATACGGCGAAGACCTCAAAGACCCATACAGGAACGGAGGTTTTGGCACAGTTTGATGCGCTTGTAGCTGGGAATACGGCGGTCACTATCGCTGGGCGCGTCATGGCAATTCGTCTTCATGGCGGTTCGGCGTTTGTCGATGTCTTTGATGGTACAGAGAAGCTCCAGCTCTTTTTAGCCAAAGACCAACTCGGTGATGATCTTTTCAATCTCTTTGCTGACGCCATTGATGCCGGCGACTTTATCGAAGCCACTGGCGTGCCGTTTGTCACCAAGCGAGAGACGAAGGCTGTGGGTGTTACCACTTGGCGTGTGCTCACCAAGGCGCTTGAATCTATTCCGTCTGAGCACTTCGGAATCAAAGACGAAGAAGCACGCTACCGCAAGCGTTATCTCGACATTCTCCTCAATCCTGAGCTCCACGACCTCTTTGTGAAGAAGGCGAAATTTTGGGCAGTGATTCGTCGGTTTATGGTGGATCACGGCTTCCTCGAGGTCGAGACCCCAACGCTTGAGGTCACGACTGGTGGTGCTGAAGCAAGGCCTTTTAAGACCTGGCACAACGACTACGATATGCCAGTCTATATGCGTATCTGTATTGGTGAACTCTGGCAGAAGCGTCTCATGGCCGCCGGCTACCCTAAGACGTTTGAAATAGGTCGCGCGTACCGCAACGAGGGGAGTAGCCCAGAACACCTTCAGGAGTTCACGAACCTTGAGTTCTACTGGGCCTACGCCGACTACCGCGATGGGATGACCTTCGTCCGTGATCTTTATCGTACGATTGCGAAGGAAGTATTTGGTCAAACTAAGTTCGAGATGCGTGGTCACACGTTTGATCTCGCTGATGAGTGGGTGGAGATAGATTACACAGAGACTATTAAGGACAAAACCGGTATCGATATTCTCACCGCGACTGAAAGCGAGATGGAGCAGAAGCTCGTGGAGCTCGGCGTAAAGTATGAAGGCCAAAATCGCGAACGCCTGACCGATACATTGTGGAAATACTGCCGCAAGCAAATCGCGGGTCCAGCGTTCTTGGTGAATCATCCAAAGCTTGTTGCGCCACTTGCGAAGACTCGTCCAGGCACTGAGACGGTGGAGATGTTCCAGCCGATTATTGCTGGTAGTGAAGTTGGTCGTGGCTACAGTGAACTTAATGACCCAGATGATCAACGGGCACGCTTTGAAGTCCAGAAGGCACTTCTTGAAGCCGGGGATGAAGAGGCGATGATGGCCGACTTTGAATTCGTTGAGATGCTCGAGTACGGTATGCCGCCAACTTGTGGCTACGGCTTTGGTGACCGCCTCTTTGCCTTCTTGGCCGGTTTGCCACTGCGTGAGACCCAGATGTTCCCACTCATGAAGCCAAAGCAGGAAGCAGGGAATGTACCGCCAGAGAATTGTGAAGCGTGCGATTCATAAATAGATTTCACAAAATAGGGAAAGCCCGGGCGTTTCCGCGCGGGCTTTTCGTTTGCTTGATGGGTCGCTTCAGCGACGCCAGAACATGAGGCGCTTCCATCTCGACTGCCGAGGCAGCATCGCTTCAGCCGTGAACTCGCCGTCCTTGAAGGTCAAGACCGACCGGACGCCCGGCCAGCTCAAGTTCTGCGAGGATCATGTGGGCAACGCAGAAGCCTTCGGTCGCTGCTTGCTCAGGTGCAATGCCGTTTCTGGCGAAGACTGCCAAGGCAGCTTCGAACTTTGTCGCCGGCAAGCCGATGTTGCCAGAAATCATCACGTAGCGATCTTGCTGCGTGAGCACGAGCTGATTGGCTTGAGCCACCGGCTGTGCAGGATCGCTGGGGCGAGTTGATTCTGTCTCGTGCTACCATATCTTGTAATGTCTCTCCATCGACTGATGAGTCTCTGGTTCTATACGTCGCGCCCGCTCTTGTTTCCGCTGGTGCCACTGATTTTTGCGCTTGGTTATCAAGCGGGTGGGGGAAGTCTAGCTCACTGGTCAGTGGCAGAGTGGCTATTTGTGCTCGCGCTCACGTGGCCCTTTAGTATGATCATCTACGGGATCAATGATATCTATGATGCGGATATTGATGCTACGGATACAAGACGCAGTCGACTCGAGGGCGGCAAGCACAAAGACAGTGAACAAAAGTATATCTGGTGTGGGGTGGGTGTCGCTGTTGCAGTGCTCACGATGGTGAGTGTCATTGCTCATGGTGCCTACGGATTTATCTTTGCACTCCTCGCGGTAATCGCCAGTGTGACGTACTCCGTGCCACCGCTACGGTTCAAGAGTCGCGCCGGACTTGATGTGTTGTTCTCGGGTGTGGCGTATGTAGTGTTCATCTATGGGGTAGGGTACTGGCTTATGAAGCCGTACGCGCCACTACCAGACGCAGTGTATGTGCTCGCCATCTTCGCTGCGTGTCTCCATGCCCTTGGTGCCATGCGTGACTACACAGTTGATAAAGCCGCGGGCGCTATCACCATTGCGGTGCAGTTTGGTCCACGTATAACGGCCCTTCTCGTTTCTATGGCAGCACTCATTGGTATGGCTATCTGGTACAAAGAGCGCGGACTGGATATCGCAGGCATGCTTGTGTTTGTCAGTATCTTGGTGCCCGCCCTCCTTACTATCAAGCGACCGAACGAACAATTAATTCGGTATGCCATGCGTGTCATAGCGCTCGTCGTTGGACTCGTCGGCCTTTACAAAATATTTTTTTAGTGTGATGCGTGCAAAAAACTACTGTGTCTGTAGTTTTTCAGCAAGAGAGGGTATACAATAAAAATGAATTTTATTTTCATGAGGAGGTTTCATTCATTTTCTAATATGCAAAGTCGTTATTCTTTGGTTGCGGTAGCAAGGACAGTGTTAGTATCGTTTCTAACACTGTCTTTTTTGTTAGTGTCGAGTATTCCTGCCGAAGTTTTTGCTGAGGAAAGTGCTGGTACAACCGAGATATCAAATGCTACCACTCCACCCGCGGACACCCCTGTTAGTGAAATCGAGAATACGAATCCTGAAACTGTAACACCAAATGATGATACAGAGCCTCCAGTTGAAGAATCTGCAGAACAGCTTACAGAAGTTTCTGATCCCGAAGCAGTAGATACAGAAGAGGATCCTGAAAAAGCACCCGTAGAAGAATTAGAGCCAGAATCAATGGCAGCCATGGGTGCAGGTGGTGCTTCTGGGTCTGGTGACGCTTCACCACTCAAGACTTCTTTAGTTGATTCAACCAGCGGCTCATTTCAAACAAATTATGGCATTGTGGTTCCGCCTGGTCGAAACGGCATGCAACCGAACCTGAGTCTGGGGTACGACGGGGGAGCAAACAGTCAAACAAGTGTATTTGGGTACGGTTGGGATATTAGTATCCCATACATTTCACGTATGAATAAAACTGGTAGTGAAAATCTCTACGCCACTTCCAGTTATTTCTACTCGTCACTTTCTGGCGAATTGGTTCCTACTGGAGTAACTAATGAATATCGTGCTCGAGTCGAATCAGGAAGTTTCCTAAAATATGTATATTCCAATAGTGTTTGGACAGTAACAGACAAGTCTGGCCGGACGTATACATTTGGCTCAGCGAGTACTACCAGGCAAGATAACCCTAGTGATAGTAACCAGATATACCGCTGGTATATTGCCGAAGAGCGTGACACTAATAATAATGCAATCAGTTACAGTTACTATAAAAATGCAGGGCAGATTTATCCTGATACCATTTATTACACCAAAAATGGTGCAGATAATGGTATTTTTTCAGTACAGTTTGAACGTGAATCACGGACAGATGTCGTAACATCGTACCAAGCTCGTTTTGCTGTGAAAAGTAACTATCGAATTAAAAAGATAGTTGCTTATGTTGATGGTGTGGCTGCACGAAGCTATGCGCTTGCTTATACAAATGGTGATAACCAAAAACGTTCACTTCTTTCAACAATTACTGAATCTGGCACTGAAGGAAGTGTTACAACTACGCGGCTAGCTCAATCATTCGAATACAAAAATACTAGCACTGAGGGTTGGACTTCAACATCAACATGGTCTACTCCCGAACCATTTTCAAGCAATAGTCTTGATACAGGGTTGCGACTAGTTGACGTAAACGGTGACAGTTACCAAGATTTAGTTCGCTTCTACGGCACTCAAGGTGGTCAAGAATTTAAATCAATTTATATTAATAACGGATTAAATGGTTGGACTAGTACAACGACTTGGAACTGGTCAGATATGAACTTATGGTTTTCAGTGGAAGGTTCTACACAAAATTCACGTAATGATTATGGAACAAGATTCCTTGATGTTAATGGTGATGGTTTAACCGATGCTATTACTGGATTTGATAACCTTGATGGTTGGAGTGACTACAAGGTTGTCTATATTAATAATGGAAGCGGCTGGGCAAGTTCAACCTGGGTTTTGCCAGTGTTTATTACAAAAAAATTAGGCGGTAGCTCAACTTATGACTTGGGTGTACGAACAGGAGATATTAATGGTGATAGATTGCCAGATATAGTCGTATCTTACGTAAATGGTTCTGGTGCTACAAGTCAAGAAGTTTACTTAAATAATGGTCAAAATGGGTGGAGCCAAACAACATCATGGGTAGTGCCTGAGCCATTTACAAATTGTGCAACTTGTACAAATCCTGGTCTAGATTTAGGAACACACCTAATTGATGTTAATGGTGATGGTCTCGATGATGTTGTTAGAAGCTACTCAACATCCGGAACAAGCACCAATAAAGTTTATCTCAATACTGGTACAAATTGGGTACTGGACAGCAGTGTCCAGTTACCTACTTACTTTGTTATGACAGGCGACTCTGGCCTACGTTGGGTAGAAGTAAATGGTGATGGTTTGATTGATCTTGTTAGAAACGCAACTACATCTAGAGTAACTTATTTGAATAGTGGTACAGGTTGGACAAGCCTTGGTCAGCTTCCACCAACTCAAATGCCATTTATTACAACATCAGGTGATAGTGGTGTTCGTGCCGTTGATATTGACGGAGATGGTCAATCAGATCTAATTGGAAATACTGGCAGCACTACTTATCTTAATAGTCGAGGTTTTGGTGATTCTCTAACACAAATCACTTTTCCTCAAGGTGGTAAAATTATAGCTTCATATCAGGGTTCTGCTGAATATCGAAGCGGAAGTCAAATCTTAAACCCAAAAATTCCCTACACCTTCACAACAGTCTCACAGATACAATATGACTCCAATAATGATGCTATATGGACTGAATCATATCTATACGAAGATGGATTCTATCACTATGCGAGTACGAGTTTTCGTGACCGTACTTTTTCAGGTTTTGGCAAAATAACCAAAACCAGTCCTCGTGCTAAGACAGTATCGTATTACCACCAGAATAATGACACTAATAGTAGCAATGGTGAGACGACAGATTCATACGCCAAGATTGGGCTTGAGTATAAAACGTTCGTCAACGACCTTGCTGGCAATAATTATATTACAAATGTGACAAAATGGTCTGAATCAGCATTGCCCGGTGGCGCGTCATATATAAGCCAACAGTCACAGGCAACACTATCGCATGATGGCGATAGTGATCATCGGGACATGGCTGTTGAATATAGCTACGATACCAATAATGGTAATCTGCTACAAAAAATTGAATATGGCGAAGTTACTGGAGCTACAGATGGCACCTTTACTGATACCGGCACGGACAAATATACTACCGCATTTACATACGGCGCCAGCTCAACAAATCCGTTATTTACACTAACGATTCAAGCTTCAACTACAGACCAGCAAAACGTCCTAACAAGATTAACTAAATACTATTACGATAATAGCACTTTTGGCAGCGTGACTAAAGGTAACCTTACCAAACAAGAAGACTGGGCCACTTCAACCACATATAGTACCCGTCAATGGGAATATAATACTTTCGGCCTAGTAGGTACGACAACTGATCCACGCGGTAATGTATCAAGTGTGCGATATGACTCTCATAATTTATATCCCTCACTCGCTAAAAATGCCCTTGGACACATAACGACCTCAACTTATGATTATTCAAACGGACAGGTCAAAACAAATATTGATGCTAATAGCGCACTGTATACTTTCAATTATGATGGCCTTGATAGACTGCTTGAAGAGTATGTGCCTGATCCAAACAATGGTAGCTCCACTGTGCTTAAAAATGCATACACCTATTTCGACACCAGTTTGCCATATCGTGTTCACCAGTCACGATACTTAAACCAGTATTTAACAGTAGATTCTAATACATATCTCGATGGATTTGGACAAGTCATTCAAACTCGTCAAGATATGGAACAGTTCAATAAGTATGCGGTAACTGACTTTGTGTACGATGATGGTGTGTTGATTCGTGAATCCGTCCCGTACCAAGCAAATGGATCTGGCTATAGTCCGTCAACGAGCAATACAAACCGACTACGTACTTATAGTTATGATGCGCTGGATCGAAAAATTACCATAGCTGATATGCGTGGTACGAGCACCCTCGCATACGATCAATGGCAGACGCTTGCGACTGATCCATTGTCTCGTACAAAAAAGACAAATAATGATGCGTACGGAAACCTCGTGAGTGTAATTGAACGCAATAGTGGTGTTGATTACACGACAACGTATACCTATGACTACGGAGGTAAACTGACCAGCCTCACAGACGCCCTTAGTAATGTACGTAAATTCACTTACGATGGATTAGGTCGACGTCTCTATGCAGAAGATCTTCATGTGGCGACCAGTAGTTCGTTTGGTGTTTGGCGCTATCAATACGACCTGGCAGGTAATCTCGGTACTTCTACCAACCCGCGAGGACAAATTGTAGCGTATACGTACGATGCACTTAATCGAACATTGACCGAAAATGCAGCTAGTTCAACCGGAGTTGAAACTTCTTATACCTACGACTCCTGTACTAAGGGTGTTGGTAAACTTTGTACAGTTGTAGTTGCATTTGCCACTACAACCTATGGTTACAACAACCTTGGTTCGATGGCAACTGAAACCAAACAAATTCGCGGAACAACCTACACAACCAGTTACCAGTATGACCGACAAGGTAATCAGACAATGGTGCAGTACCCTGACAATTCCGTAGTTCGCAATACCTATAATAATGCTGGCTTACTCGATAAAGTTGAACAAAAAGAAAATGGCGGACTATTCAAGAACGTTGTTACAGCTCTAGATTACAGTCCTGCCCAGAAAGTGACCCTAGAAGCTATAGCGAACGGAGCAACTACTACCAAAACCTACGATTCAATACATCGTCTTACTAATATTTTGACCACAACCACTGGAACCACTACACCAAGTCAATGTCCTAGTTATATTCTTGGATCCGGTCTTGATACTAACCTGATATCGTATTGGAACCATAATGAGTATTCTTCTGGTTCAGGCGCAGTTACTAGGTTTGATAGTAAAGGAACTAATCACCTAACAGATTTCAACACAACTCTGTCGACTGTAGGTATGATTGATACTGCGTCAGATTTGGAAGTTGCAAATACAGAACGACTTACTATTACAGATGCGGCACAGACAGGTCTTGACACTCAAAATGACATGACCTTCGCAACTTGGCTTAAGTTTGAGAGTCTGCCTGGTACAAACGGACGTATGTACGTAGTCCAAAAAGAAGATATCTTCAAATTTGCACCAGATTTCGATGTAAATGGTACTGACTACTTGCGATTGTATCTCCGTGATGCATCAGGTTACTATCACAATTCGGTTTCGTGGGTGCCATTCGTTGATACATGGTATCATGTTGCATTTACCAGAAATCAAACAACCGGAGCCCTTAAATTCTATGTGAATGGTCAACAGCAGGGTTCAACAATAATGACGGGTAGAACAGCATCTCTGTTAAATTCTGTTGAAGATTTCAATATCGGTGCTAATCCTGGAGAATTTGATGGTGCGGTTGATGAGACAGCAATTTGGTCACGCGTACTGACTGATACTGAAATCGCCTGTCTCTATAATAATGGTGGTGGCATTTCATACAGCTTGGGTGGAATAGGTGGTGGCGGTGAAGCAATGAGACTTCTTGCCATGTCTGAGTCTGAACAAATACTGAAATCCGCCGACTATTCGGGATCTGATACACAAGAAATAACTGTCAAAACCGATATAACTGCTTCTTCGACAATTGCAGCCTATGATGTATATAAACAGCAACTTAACTCAGCTGATGCAAGTGAAAAGGCAACTCTAAAAGGCCAGATGATTGCTGAAAAAGTAATATCAGGCAGACGAGTTGACCGAAAAGAGTTTAAGATAGATTTGTTTGGTGTTGAGCCAATAGATGGAGGACTACAGGTGTACCTTCGCGCCTTTGATGCCCAAGGCAATCAACTTGGCTTTGGTAAAGATGGCACGATTGATATTGAACGCTTCAAGATATACAATCCGCCAATTAGCGTGCCTGATGGTACTTACCGAGATGAAGAAATTGAAAAACTTAGTGGAGGTACCCAAATTATTAAGTCCCCTAACTTTAAAGATGATCCTGAGGAAGCTTTATATCAGGTATTAGAACAAACAATCAAACTTACTGGTAAGAGTGGTACAAAAATCGTCCCTAAAAAAATCGGTCGAACCACTAGTGTGTTCTATCCAGATGCGAACCCAGAGAGTTCTTCAGTTGACGGATGGACTCAGTATGAAAGTACACAAATTTCGTGGTCAGCTATTCGCACGGCAAATGGAACTGGATCTGGAGATACTGATGCAACACGATACGTATTGGCAGCTGCCGCTGGTACAGCGACTAGTACATTTAATAACCTTCGTCGTGGAATCTTCGTCTTTAACACTGCACCGATTGCAGACACCGATTACATTAGTGGAGCGACACTCTCATTTGTTGCTACAGCAAAAGGTGATCATGATGCAATAAATGAACGCTTTGCGAACCTGACGAGTGCGTCAACTGCATCAAATGTCGCGATTGCTGCTTCTGATTATCAGTCTCAGTCGGTACATACCACAAAACTTTCTACGGATAAAAGCATCAAATACGATATAGTTGCTGATAGTAGCACCTATACTGACTGGACACTAAATAGCGATGGTTTGGCTAACATCAGTACCAGTTCGGTTTCTAAGTTTGGTCTAAGATTTGTTGAAGATATTAGCAGTACTACCATGCCATGGAACTCTGGTTACAATTACGGCATATCGATCAGACTGGCAGATACAGCCAATACTTCACTTGATCCAAAACTAGTAGTTGAACACAGTGCTACTTCATCACCAGTAGCAACAACCACCACCATTCAAAACATCGCCTACACCTACGATGCGGTGGATAATATTACGCAGATTACTGACACATCAACAACTTTAGCAGCGAAGACTGTACAATTTACTTATGATGACCTTAACCGCCTCACGAGAGCCTCAACTACAGTTGCTTCTTCTACACCATTCCTAGAGCAGTACACATACAATGCGATTGGTAATCTACTGACCAAAACTGGACAGGGGACATACAGCTACGCTGGTACTGGCTTCGCGAACCCACACGCCCCAACCACCATTGGTACTTCCACCCTCACCTACGACCAAAATGGCAACCTCGCCTCATACAACGGTGTGACGTATACCAGTAACTACAAAAACCAACTCACCACCCTCACCAAAAACAGCACCACCACCAAGTACACCTACGACCACCAGGGCCAGCGCCTCGAAAAAGCCCGGGGCACCGGTACTACCACCTACGCCTCTGGCGGGTACGAAGTAGCACCAACCGGCGTCACCAAATACATCTACGCTGGTGGGGAACTAGTAGCCACCATCGCTGGTATAGGAACTACTACTACTACTACTACCTCCTATATCCATCGGGACCACCTATCCTCTACGAATGTAACTACGAACCAAAGTGGAGGAGTATCTACCGTCTTAGACTACTACCCGTACGGCTCCACTCGTATCGAGACTGGCACACCACCTCAGAAACAATATATTGGCCAATACGATGACTCTGAATCAGATCTGGCGTACCTTAATGCGAGGTACTACGACCCAACACGTGGCCAATTTACCTCACAAGACCCCATGCACTGGGCGATACCTGCCAATCTCATCGTCGACCCACAATTACAGAACTCGTATGGGTATGCCAAAAATAATCCGATTATCTATAAGGATCCAAATGGTGATATTCCTGTACTAGTTGCTCTGTTTGGGGGCGCTGCACTGGCTGGTGCGATTGGTCAAGGTATCGAAGATATTGCGTCAGGTCAACTTTCTGGTTGGCAAGATTATGCAGGTGCAGCTGCTGGTGGTATGACAGGAATGGCTGCAGCACTAACAACGAAAAATCCTTTTGCCATTGGTGGAGTAACCTCGGGTAGTGAACAATTGTATACAAATCTTCTTACAGGTGAAGAGGCAATGAGTGATGTGTTTTCTGAATCAGGTAAAGGCATAATTTTTGGTGGATTTATTGATTTGCGTATCCCTCTACTGTCTAAAGGTGCTAATAATATTTCAGCACGTACTCAAAGCATTATCACGAAGGTATCAAATGGTACAGTGTCAAATGCTTCTTTAAAAACTGTAAGAAATGTCAGTATTTCTCAGTCTGTAAACAGTACCGCTCAATCTACATACAACGGTGTTGAGCATCGTTTATCAAACTCACAAGTAAAAAATGCGTCAAACAATATAGAAAAGGCAACCAAAGCTTTTCAGAGCGGTAATTATACTGTAAGTCTCCGTTATTTGGAGAAAGCCAATCAGAATTTAAACAGTAACAAAAAGAAAAAATAATATGTTGAACTATATTCCACGAAATTGGGTGTGGTATGTTGTTGCCTTAATATTGTTTGGTCCATATATTCTGATTAACGTTATGGAAAACGATATGCTAGCTAGAATAATTGGTTTAGGTTTTATTCCAAATGGCGTAGTCTTAATATTACTTTATACAATTCTTAGTAAAGGATATGATTGGATTCAACCAACAGAGTGGTTTGAAAAAAAACTTCAAAAAGTAAATAAAGGAAAAATACTCATCTTCAGTAAAATATTTCTTTTTGGAGTATTAGTTCTTTTTCTACCCTTGTCATTAGGCTATTTCAAAGATGTTGTTTTGGTAAAAGATGGTTTAGCCCCAATGACATTTATTGCAACAATTTCTGATATACGAGTTGGTAAAGGTGCTCTAAATCTATATATTTATTTTGATGATCAGAATGAGAAAATGTCTGCTTATTATTTCTCCCGCAACACCTTTGAAGAAGGGTACACATATAAGTTCTGGTACTTGCCAAATACTCGTCAGATAGTTAAAGCAGAACTCATATCCACCAACGAAACACAATGACTACCCTCCAGAAAAATAGTACCACCACCTCATACACCTACGACCACCTCGGCCAGCGTCTCGAAAAAGCCCGTGGTACCGGTACTACCACGTATGTGGGCGGTGGGTACGAAGTAGCACCAACTGGAGTCACCAAGTATATCTACGCTGGTGGGGAACTGGTAGCCACCATCGCTGGTATAGGAACTACTACTACCTCCTATATCCATCGGGACCACCTATCCTCTACGAATGTAACTACGAACCAAAGTGGAGGAGTATCTACCGTCTTAGACTACTACCCGTACGGCTCCACTTGTATCGATATGGGTATACACCGAGTTAGCGGAACGAAATATTTAATTTATCAAATTTAAACAGACTCCAAAAACCCACCAATTGGTGGTTTTTTATTTTGTATCCAATAATCCCCAAAATGTGTGCACAAGTGGCTTGTGGGTGGGATGAAGTGGTGTATAGTGTAGTTGTGGTGGGAGATAGTGGTATAGAACGAAAGTTCTAGACAGATCCACAACTATCTCTGACAGCAGTCAGCATCGCTCCACCGATGGTGGCTGGTGTCAGGGATGGAAGTGGAATAGCTATCAAGACAACATTATGTTAATCGGGGAATATCGCCACACACTTGATCCTAAGAAACGGCTGTCCTTACCGTCGAAATGGCGGAAGGAACTTGGATCAACGGTGATTGTTACTCGAGGTCTTGATAACTGTCTCTTTGTGTATCCGCAGGCCGAGTGGGAGAAAATAACCGAGAAAATCGGTCAACTCCCACTCGGAAGCGCGGACACACGAAGTTTTAATCGCTTCTTTCTATCCGGTGCAGTGGAAGTGGAGGTGGATAGTGTTGGACGAATTCTCGTTCCAGATTTCTTGAAGGATTTTGCGAAGCTCGAAAGCAAAGTGGTGCTCGCCGGAATCCATGATCGTGTAGAAATTTGGGATGATAATCGTTGGACTGAGTACGTAGCTCGTATCGAGATGCAGGCTGACTCCCTCGCGGAGAAGCTCTCGGATATCGGGGTGCTCTAGTCGCTATCAAATTCTTCATAACTATGGAATGAGCGCATGGAGCATATTACCGTTTTACAACAGGAAGCTGTCAGCGCGCTCGCCCTACAATCGGCGAGCGTCGTCGTTGATGCTACCTTAGGAGCCGGTGGCCATGCAGGGGAGATGCTCAAGGTCTTGGGTAAAGACGGCGCATACATCGGCTTTGATGCTGATGCTAAGGCCATCGCCTATGCAAAAAAGACGCTCAAAGGGCAGGCTGCTATCAAGCTGGTGCACGAAAACTTCGCCAATCTTGATGCCGTCCTCACCGAACAGGGAATAAGGGAGGTGGACGCAGTACTGGCTGACCTCGGTTGGCGTACTGACCAGTTCATCGAGGCAGGCCGCGGCTTCTCATTTAATGATGAGGAAGGTCTCGCGATGACCTACGGCGACGCTACAGATTACAGCTTCACCGCCTACGACATCGTAAACGACTGGGCCGAAAGCGATATCGCGAACGTCCTCTACGCCTACGGCGAAGAGCACTACTCGAGACGCATCGCGAGAGCCATCGTAGAGGCCCGGGCCAAAGCGCCAATTACCTCGGGCAAGGCCCTGGCCGACATCATTGAGTCTGCAGTGCCAGGCCCATATCGGCGAGGCAAGACGCACGCCGCGACCAAGTCCTTTCAAGGACTGCGTATCGCGGTGAATGATGAGTTCGATACCCTCGAAACCTTCATCAATAGTGCGTTTATGCATCTCCGACCCGGTGGCCGGCTCGCCATCATTTCCTTCCATAGTTTAGAGGATCGCATAGTGAAGTTGGCTTTTAAAGCCTTTGTACACGATCAAAAAGGTGTCTTGGTCACCAAAAAACCAATCATTGCGAGCGAGGCAGAGCTCAAAATAAATCCCCGTGCCCGCAGCGCTAAACTCCGAGTTATTGAAAAAATTGTTTAATACCACCCATATGAGTCGCCTTCAGAACATACCACAAACAATGCCATCATATATGAACCCAACCTTTTGGGTGACTACTTTGTCTTTTGTTTTGTTTGTTCTAATTGTGTCCTACATGTACTTTTTGTCGATGTCGGTGGTTCATGTGGTGTTTCGTAAGGAATCACATCATGATGCACGGCAGCTTGAATCAGAGATTTCAGCGCTTGAGGCGACTTACATTGAAGCACAGCATGCGGTGAGTGAGCGCATTGCAAGTGCCGAAGCACTCTCAGAGACAAACGAAAAGATTTTTGTCTCTCGGGTACCAGCTACTGTGGCCTTATCTCGAACTGGTGCTGAATAGTATGCGACGTGTGATGACAACCCCAAGTCGAATCCGTATCGTCACTGGGGTTATTCTCTGTATCGGTTTTTTGCTTATTGTCCGTCTCTACTACGTCCAGATAGTACAAGGTGACGTGTATCAAGAGCGCGCCCGCAAACAGTATGTACACACGGCACAAAATATCTTTGACCGCGGTACCATCTATTACACGACCAAAGATGGAGAAAAGGTGGGGGCAGCTAGCATGAAATCTGGCTATGTACTCGCTGTAAATCCAACGATGATTACTGACGCTGCCGCCATCTATGAGAAACTTTCACCGATTTTGCCCCTTGACCGAGAGGAGTTCATTCGCAAAGCCACACTGCCGAACCGCACCTATGTCGAGATTGAACCGCACGTGACCGAAGATAAAGCGCCAGCCATAGAAGCCTTAGATGAAGACGGGGTGCAACTTTATCGTACTCAGTGGCGGTACTACCCGGGACATGAGGTCGGGGCGCGGAGTATCGGTTTTATTGGGTATGGGGATGAGGGTAACATCGAGCGGGGTAAGTACGGACTTGAATACGCATATGATGATGTCTTGTTTCGCAACAACACAGAGATGTCCGTAAACTTCTTTGCGGAGATATTCAGTAACCTTGGCAACCTCGTTTTTGATAATGAAGAGCAGAAACAGGGTGATATTGTTACTACCATTGAACCAACGGTGGCCCGTATGCTTGACCGTGTCCTCATGGATACGCAGACAAAGTATAATAGTACGCTCACGGGAGGTATTATTATGGATCCTCAGACAGGGGAGATACGAGCCCTCAGCGCCGTCCCGACCTATGATCCGAACAACCGCGCAGATGCTAGTATTGAGCTGTTTCAAAATCCACTCGTTGAAAACGTCTACGAGATGGGTTCAATTATTAAGGCACTTACCGTAGCAGCTGGACTCGATAGTAAAGTGATTACTCCTGATTCAACCTACTATGACTCTGGTTTTCTTGAGCTCAACACCTTTACGATCAAAAACTTCGACGGGAAAGGGCGGGGAACAGTCGATATGCAAGAGGTGCTCAATCAGTCACTCAACACCGGTGTGGCCCATATCGTCGGGCTCATGGGACACAAGCGTTTCCGTGAGTACTTTATGAACCTGAAGCTTGGAAGTGAGTCAGGGATTGATATACCGAATGAAGCAACTGGACTGGTGGCAAACCTAGAGTCACCGCGAGAGGTCGAATATGCCACCGCCTCCTTCGGACAGGGTATTGCGATGACGCCAATTGCGACCGTTCGCGCGCTTTCCACGCTTGGTAACGGCGGGCACCTCATTACGCCTCACCTTGTCAAAGAAATTGAATATACGGACGGTACAAAGAAGGAGATTACCTACCCTGATGGTGCCCAAGTCTTTAGACCAGAGACTAGTGAGACGGTATCACGTATGCTTGCAACCGTAGTTGATGAGGCGCTTCGTGGTGGTAAGGTAGCGCTGCCACACCATACCATCGCTGCGAAGACCGGTACCGCTCAGATTGCCAAGCCTGGGGGTGGCTACTATGACGACCGCTACCTCCACTCATTTTTTGGCTATTTTCCAGCCTATGACCCACAATTTATTGTTTTCCTGTATACTGTAGAACCAAAGGGGGTGCAGTACGCGTCTGAGACATTGACCGAACCGTTTATGGATCTCACTACCTTTTTGATTAATTACTACAATATTCCACCTGATCGTTAGCAATATGAAAGACGCCTTCAAGAAAGTTGTATACGCCGTTCTTACTTTTGAGGCTAAACTACTCCTCCGTCGCACGAAGCCGATTGTGATTGCTGTCACTGGTAGTGTCGGGAAGACCTCTACCAAAGATGCGATTTTTGCTGTGCTTAAGAACCACCGCAAAGCCCGCAAGAGTGAAAAGAGTTTCAATTCAGAGATTGGGGTGCCACTGTCAGTGCTCGGGCTTCCGAACGGTTGGGACAATCCCATCGTGTGGATCACCAATATCATTGAGGGCTTCTTCATAGCTGCTTTCAGTCGCAATTACCCCGAAGTGTTGGTACTTGAAGCCGGCGTCGATCGCCCGGGTGATATGAAATCCTTAACTGCATGGCTCCGGCCTGATATCGCGGTGATTACTCGGCTTCCCGACGTGCCGGTGCATGTTGAGTACTTCAGTACACCGGAAGCAGTGGCTGAAGAAAAGCTCGAACTTGTGCGGGCGCTTAAGCCAAACGGTGTCTTTGTTTACAATCATGATGATGCGAAGCTCCTTGAAGCGGTCGCTGATGTCCGTCAGCCGAGTGTTGGCTTTAGTCGCTATGCACCATCACAATTTACGGCGGCTGGGGATGAGATTGTGTATCGTGACGATGTACCAGTAGGGTCGCAGTTTACCTTGACGCATATGGACGAGACCGTGATGATTAGGGTCAATAGCTCAATTGGCATTCAAAACGCTTACACGTACAGTGCGGCAGCAGCTGTCGCGGCCCAGTTCGATATACCGCTCACCGCTGTGGCTGAGGCTGTACGTTCACACGTCGGGCCGGCGGGCCGGATGCGGGTGATTCCGGGTATCAAGGCCACCTGTATCCTTGATGATACCTACAACTCTTCACCAATTGCGGTTGAGGCATCACTCCAGACTCTCAAAGAGCTTCGGGGCTTTAATCGCAAAATTGCTGTCCTGGGCGACATGCTTGAGCTTGGACAATTTTCAACTCGAGAGCATGAGCGTATTGGTGAGGTAGCGGCCGGTGCAGTGGATATGCTTATCACCATAGGTGTCCGTTCGCGCAAGACTGCTGAGGGTGCTCTTGAGCACGGTCTGTCTGAAAAGCAGATTTTCCAGTACGAAGATTCGGCAACAGCTGGTAAAGAGCTGCAGCAACTTATCAAGCCAGGAGACGTCATTCTCGTGAAAGGCTCACAAGGGGTGCGTGCCGAGCGGGTAGTGGAGGAGATTATGGCGGAGCCGGAAAGAGCAGGGGAACTTCTTGTTCGCCAAGACACCGCTTGGAAGCGCCGCTAAATCCCAAAAGCGAATAAATTAGCTCATCTTCTTTGTTGCCAGCGTCGTTGCGACAGTCACCGTACCACTGTACGTCTCCCTTGCAACTCCTCGGCGCCGCGAATCTAAGCCAATTTATTTACTTTTAGTTGTGGCTAAAGGGATCAATTTAAGTAATCCAAGAAAGTTCTAAAAACGGTAAAGGCATGGCACTTCGTGCCATGCCTTTACACGTGGCAAAATAAGCATATAGTATTGGTATATGGATACATTAAGATATATTGCAGGAGGATTTTTGGCGGTGGTTTTATTGGTAACGAGTACCCCAACCGCTGATGCCTACACAACGTACAACAGTAATGTCCGTGAGATTGCCGAATTGCAGGCCGAGATTATGCGCCTGCAGGCGCAGCTTGATGCGCTTCGTGGCTACAACAGTGGCTATAACAATAGTTGGGGTAACCAGAGTGGTGTTGTGACCACCGGTGGTGCCACTCATAAGGGTAGTGGCGACGTAGAGTTTCGTGGTTCTGCTCGTCCTGGCTCAACGCAGTCAAAAGTTTGGTTTGAATTTGGACCAAATCGTTCACTCTCATACAGTACACCAAAGTTGAGCCTTGGTAACAGTAGTAATAATACCCGCAACTTCACCGGTTACGCCTACGACCTTGGTCGCGGCACCTACTACTACCGGGCCGTGCTCGAAGACCGCCGTGGTAATGTCTATGAAGGAGCTATACAGACCATTACTGTTAGTTCTGGTTCAACTAGTTACTATGATGACTGGTGGGATCGTTATGACACCTGGAATGATGACGATGAAGATATTCCAGATGTACAGACGAACAGTGCTCGAAATGTAACCAGCAGCCGTGCCGAGCTTCGCGGTGAAGTAGATATGCGTGACACCGAAAACGGCATTGTCTTCTTTGTGTACGGTGAAGATGAAGATCAGGTAGAAGATGCGGCTGACGAAGACCGCTACAGTGATATCGATACTGACAACGAAGACCTCCAGAAAGTAAAAGTCGCTTCCAACTTCGATGACGAAGACGACTTCTACGCAGTAGTGACGGGACTTAATGACGATACTGACCACTACTTCCGCATCTGTGTTGAGTACGAGGATGAGGACAATGACGACCACCTCGAGTGTGGGGATGTCGAATCATTCGACACAGACCGCTATTAGAAACGAGCTACAGAGCGTGTAGCGCGAAAATGGCGAAATGACCTAATTTTTAACTACGTAAGGAGTATAAAAACGGAAATACCCTTGTGGTGTCCGTGAGTTGGGGCTATCCATAATGCCCCAATCCACGTCGCTCAGCTACCGCGTACTTTAGTTAGCATCTAATAACTTCTTAAAGTTAAAGATAATCAAACAAAAGACAGTGAGGCAACTCCTGCTGTCTTTTGTTATACTGTGTACGTATTCAATAATTTTTGTTTATGACTATACAAGAAATAGCCGCCCGTGTTGTAGAGCTTAATCGTGCGAATGATCACGAAACTGTGTATCGCGAGCTTTATACACCAGATGCGGTCAGTATCGAGAACTGGGGAGGCAAGCCAGATCGCTATGAAGGGCTTGAGGCCATTGCGAAGAAGGGAGCCAATTGGATGGAGAGTGTCGCCGAAATGCACGAGGTTATTGTGGGAGAGCCGGTTATTGCTGATGAATCGTTTGCCATGACCTTTAGTATGGATATCACCTACAAGGATCCAGCCTTGGGTCGCCAGAAGATGACGGAGCTTGCGATTTATACCGTAAAAGACGGTAAGATTATAGAAGAAGAATTTAGAGCGTAAATCTAAGCGTTATACACAACCGGATTAGTGCTCCATAAGGTATAATCTTTGTACATGAAGCCCACCATTTACATCGATGTCCGTCGTCCTGAAGAGTTCGCCACCGGACGTTTGCCGGGAGCTCGCAATATCAGTATTGAAGAAGATCCGGCGGCTGTTGATGAAATTATTTCCTTGGCCGCAGAAAATAACGTGATTGTCTACTGCCATTCAACCATTCGTTCGAACTACGTCTGTACCCTCCTTGAAGCCAAGCATGGGGTGAAGGTAGGACAGCTTGAAGGGGGATTAATGTTGTATCAAGGCCCACTTGAGCACTAGAGAGTGCGTAGTTATAAGAAAAGCCTGGACTCATAGTCCAGGCTTTTCTTATAAATGAGTCTTACCAACCAATTGGGAGCACACCACCCGCCTGAGTGAAGCCAACCGCAAAGCCGATAAACGGTATCATGACGAAAAGTACCGCCGCAAGTATTTTTGAAAATGAGGTGACTTCGTTGGCACGCTTAAATGATAAAAGCTTTTTGGCTGATGTTTGTGGGATTTTCATATGGTGATACTGATACGACTGTATTGTACCGTGTATGTGTATGTGGCGGAGTAGCGGCGTGTTGATAGGTTAAATCTAGGTTACTCATCACGAAGCGAATGTTTTTGCAAAGGCGGTAAATTCATCTCGGCACGACGGTTGTTTACCTCTATTTCATCTGCGATGGGTGCTAAAGTTTCTTTCCCGTCTTTAATAATTCTTTGAGTACCGTATAATTGAGCCTCACCGAGTCGTACGCGAATGCGGTCCTCTAGATAGGCGATGTTTGCTTGGTCTACCTCATGCACTGGTAACTCCTTCATTAAATTAAGGCAGGTAATTTGAAACGCCACATCATACGAATGCTGAACTAACAACCAAGCATTATAAGAAGCATTAGCACCAACTTTAGTTATAGAGGGCCAACCTATCTCGGCAACGATTTCTTTTAGACGATTGGTGTTCTGTATATCAATAGAATCATCCCAGTGTTCACCAACAAGTCCTTGACGACGCATTTCTTGATCAGCTTCTTTCATATTGGTTATCTCATCAGCTAATTGAGAGAATGGGATTTTTCCAAATGAGTGTTCGTCAATCATAGTAGTAGTATACCGGGATTGTTTATACGATACAAAGAGCCCCGCAGATCCGGACGGGGCTCTTTGGGGCTTGGGGGTGGCACGGCTTACTGCTAACCACTGCAGTTTTTTTGAAGAATGCAAGTGGTAGAAGAATAAATAGGTTTATTCCAAAGGTAATCCAAGCCATATTTATTAACCACTGCAAGACATGCTCTCCAACCCAGACAGCCCCTAGAATCATCTATAAACTAATTAGAATAAGTAGCAACAAAAAACCTGCACCTATCACAAATCCTATAACATTTTTTAATCCATCAATCATTTATAAACGATACTCCTAAACTTTTAGCGTTGCAAATATTGTCCCTATTGTACATGTGTATTTTTAAGCATGAGATTGTTGCAATTTTAGTAATGCACACCACATATAACAAGTCTTGATTTTACCTACCGTTGTGATATTATGAGATCGTCTTACGGTTTTCCATTAAACCGCAAGGGTTTTACATCCAAGGGCAGCCCTCCTCGCGGAGGGCTGTTTCTATTTTTGGGCTCGATATTTGAGACTAGATCCCCAGATGTCTTCAGTTACAGTAAGTATGTCAGTATACCCGTCTGTGCCAGTTCGTAGCTCGGAAGAGACATTATTATATTATGTGACGAGTACACATAGACTTTCTTCCCAGCATTGCGAAGGTAGGTAATTAGGGCCAAGAAGTCGGAGTCCCCAGTAAAGAAAAAGCGATGTCAAACTTATCTTTATAGTGAACAGCATCAATGGTCATTTCTACATCCATGTTACCTTTCTCATGAATGACATTTCCAACTTCAGTTGCCGTTGTGATACGTTTTAATTCTTTTTTGCGCACAACAAAACCAAGACCTTTCTTGAGGTAAGTAAAAAACTTGTGCTTTCCATCAGTATCATATGTCCGCGTACCATCTGCAGGGGTAAGCAGTATAATAATAATGAGTCACTGACACGGCATTGTAATGAGTCGCTAGGTATCTCCTGAGTTTTTCAAAATCAAAAAGCCGTCCCTTTACCTTTTGGGCTTGCTATACGTTTGAGGCATCGATGAATACTGCTACTCTAGGACTCGTTACACTCACGGTTTTAAATTATAACATGTCAATTCTAAGTAAGAAGTTTTTTAAGGTAGTACCCCCAAACGATGATCTTACGGAGAATCGGTCCTTACAGGACCAGTACCCGTTGTCGCTAGAGTGAAGAGGATCGGTCACGAGTATATTTCGTTGTGGTCACGAGTTACTAACTATAATTGTTCGCTGCGCTCCAATTCAAGTAAGTACTCGCGACCCCGGCTCGCTGGTTCGGCTCCTGCGGAGTCGCATCACATCGCTGCGCCCGTCACAAACCAGCAAAACAAAACCGCTTGTATATACAAGCGGTTTTGTTTTGCTGATTTGTGACCCTACGGAGAATCGAACTCCGATTTTCAGGATGAAAACCTGATGTCCTAGCCGTTAGACGATAGGGCCATAATATTTAATTTTTTCTTCCAACTCCTTCAAATTTTTGTTCACTATCAGGTTTTCATTGATGAAAACTTTTCCTACGGATGAAATTATGTCCCACATAATTTCATTATCCTAGCCGTTAGACGATAGGGCCATTTTATTTGGTTATGCGGCTTTTGTTATGCCTTTGTTCTTTTACTTTTAAGCCCCGAAAGGGGCGCAAAAGTGCCCATATTTATAGCAGACAATTAGGAAAAAGGGAAGGGGTGCATAGAGTATTGTTTTTCTTGGTTTATGGCGTAGTATAGACGCAGAAGAATCTGGAGGATACAGGTATGGAAGACAGCGACCAAATAGTACCGGCCCCCATGGAGGTTGTACTGGAGTGGATAAAGACAATCGGAGTTCCATGTTCAACGACGATGAAATCTAACTCTATAGACTTGGAGTTCGACTCTGAAGGCTTCAGCTATACTGCTAACCTGACTGAAGTGAATCAGAATACGCTAACGATCGTTATTGCCTTTGGACTGCTGTCTGGAGACAGGGAACTTGAACTACGTCGGCGTATTGGCAAGATCGACAAGGAAATGGGGTACGGTGCACTCATTTACGATGAAGAGCGTCAAGTCGTGTTGTGGCGCGAATCGATCAACAGCTATGAAGAGTGTCCACTGGAACCGAACGATATCACTGACCTTATATCGGTTGGTATTACCTCATTTGAAGCACTGAGAATCGGACTTGCTGATTTCATGGGGCTGTCGCCGGCTGATGCTCACCTTGCCAACGTTCATTCGGCTGGACGAGCTTAAAGCCCGGGCGCGTGAGGGGATACCTATCCTCGCGCGCCCGCTTTCGTTTGTGGTTGCAAAAAGACAGTCTCGCGGTAGGATAGGGGCAGACAGGTAGTGGCTCGAACAGTGAAAGGTGGGAAAGACAATGGTCGATATCGACTGCCGACTAGCACACATCAGTGTCAACAAGACTATGATCTACGGTATCACCCCATCCCTCCCCGGGTACGAGATGACGCCGAAGCAACTGTACTATGGTCAGACAGAGTGGCGGAATGATCCAGCAGCATGGATTGATTCCGCTTGGACAAGAACAAAAACCTTCAGGTCGCTGAAGTATGATCTCTTTCTGCCGAATGCTGAGTATTTGTTTGGGGCCGTGGGCTTTACCTGTATTTTGTTTCGAATCACTCGGGACTCGTCGCTATCTCAAGAGTTTGGACATCGACGGGCGCCGCACCTACGCGCCCTCCGGCAGCTGGCTGCTATGCTGCAAGCAGTGAAAGTAGACTAAGCAACCCCGTATTCCGTACGGGGTTGAACTTGTTTTAGGCTACTTATGTTTTTGGTCGTACAGGGTAGTATGAGTTTGGACAAAGGAGGAATGGCCCATGTCACATCTTGTGAGAGTGGTTCTGGCTAGTTAGTGTGGCGGATTGATTCTTTGATATCAAACCGTGGGTTCACTTTTTTGCCAGGGTTGAAGATATCGTCTGGGTCAAAGATCGCTTCGGTCTTTACGAAGAGATCAAGGAGAGGCTTTTTGAATAACTTTGAGAGGTGTGGTGTGCGGATGATACCGTCGTTGTGCTCGCCGCAGATATTACCTTTGTACTTGATAGCGGTATTGTAGAAACGTTCGGCCATACGTTCGATGAGGAGCGGGGTATTGGCTTTGGTGAAGTCTAAGAGCGGATAGAAGTGGAAGTGACCATTGCCACCATGGCCATGAATGGCAGACTTCACATTAAACTCCTTAAAGAGTGACTTAATCTCCATGAAGAACTTACCGAGGTTCTCAGGCGGCACGGTCATGTCTTCGAGAAAAGCAGCGGGGCGCTTCTCGGGGTCAAGCAGTTTTGAAAGTGAGAAACTCGCACGGCGAATCTGGAGGAACATCTCGACCTCGCTTGGGTTTTTAATCACCCGGGCTTTGGCGCCTGGTGCAGACACTTTGGCTGCGATTTCTTGAGCTGGTGTGGCCTTCGTGGTCGCTTCATCGAGGGTGATAAGGATGGTGAACTCTGGTGTCTGGCGACCAAAGCGAATATGGAAGGTCGTGTACATCGAGAGGATGACCTTGTAGTAGTCCATACCTTGGAGACGAGTCTTAAAGAAGTCTGGATTCTTCAGTGCAAGGTCAAACGTGAGTGCGTCAAAGATTTCGACATTGATTGGATTGTACTTCAGTGCTGTCACGATAGACTTCGCAGCATCATCAAGCTTAAAGAGGGGGAGGGCGATCAAGGTCGTGTTCTTTTGAATCTTGATGGCCTTGATGGTGAGATTTACGATGATACCAACCGTGCCCTGACTACCAGAGATGATACGACCGAGATCAAAGGTGCCTTTACCTTTTTTGAAATCTTCGACATTTGTTGAAATCACATCCCAGAGCGCGTAGCCAGCTGAGTTCTTTTGTGTTTTTGGACGACCATTTTCGATGAGTGACTCATTCTTCTCAATCATTGCAAAGATTTCGCGAGCGATACGAGCGTAGGCGTGCTTTTCTTTGGTGAGGGACTTCAGTTCCTTGTACGAGAGAGGCTTCAGTGTATAGGTATTACCGTCATGGAGTACGACATCCATGGACTCGACCCATTCGGCACAATGACCGTAGCGAAGTGAGTCGGGGCCGGCGGCGTTGTTCGCAATCGAACCACCAATTGTGCAGATGTCCTTTGATGAGGTGTATGAGGGAATATACGAATCAACCTTACGTAACTTCTTTTCGACATCACGCCACATCGCGCCAGGTTCGCAAACAATCGTCGCGCCTTCTTTGGTCGACTTCGCTTCAGCGATATGGGTGAGGTGGGGGGCGACATCAATCACAATGGAGTCCGTGAGTGATCCACCCGAAAGGCCAGTACCTGCGGCACGTGGGGTGAGCGAGAGAGAGGTAAAGCGCTTGGTCTCCACCGCAATGAGCTTCACCGCAGTCTCGACATCTTTACGGTCTTTTGGTTGGATGACTATCTGTGGTTGGATATAGAAAATACTTTCGTCGGTACTGTACTTCTCAAGTACCTTACGGTCACTGCTGATACCTCCACGAAAACCGGCTTCGCGCAGTTTCTTTTCAAGGAGTAGGTGACCAAGGGGGTGACGCTTGATAGCGATTTTGTCTTTGTTTGAAATGGCACGTGATGGTACCCACGAGAGTGGTGGATGTTCGTGGTCATGTACCACTGCTGATTCAGGGGTTGGTTCTTTAAGCGGAGTGGCTTTGGTCTTGGGAGTCTTTTTGGCTGCAGGTTTTTTTACGGTTACTTTTTTGGTCTTTACCTTGGTGGCAGTTTTGGTTGGGAGCTTTACGCTTACTTTTTCGGTGGTTTCAGCACTGACATACAAATCCGGATCGACAGTTGTCGCTTCGAGGTTTGGTCGCTTTTTTGCTTTTGGAGTGACTTTTTTTACGATCGCTCCTTTACGCTTTCTAGTAGGTGCTTCGTCGATATCCACGACAGTTAAAGAACGCAATGCCATATATAGAAGTAGTATACCGTAGCGCTGATTTTTTTCGGTAGAAAATAGTTATGATGTGTGAATTAAAAAATGAAATCCCCCAATAGCGCGAACGCATGTGGGGGTCGAAGCGGCAGGGCCGCGGGTCGTCTTAGGTGTCGTGTAGGTTGAACTATTGCTCAGTTACGCGAGCGGAACATTTTTACTCACATAAGGTCGTCATCAAGGTGACCTGTTTGCGCTTGGTTTGTTGGTTGACTTAGAAGCGCTTGTTGTGTCCAGCCTCAGTCAGGCTGAACACGTTTTCGTCATCGGGCTTCTCCACCAGACCCTGACGAATCAGGAAATTGAGAAGCCGCTTGACGCGAGCCTTGCGATGGTCTTCAGACATCGCGTCAGTGCCAATCGAGGAACGATTATCCCAGCCTTCATCGACGATTTCATCGATCGTGAACGCGTGCGGATCGAGGTCCTCGATCAAGTGTTCGAAGAGCCTCATGGCGTCGTCGGTGTCGCGGGTAACGATGTTCTGCATGGTGTGTTCTCCTTAAGGGAAAAGCACAACAGGTCTTTCGTCTAGATCATTTGAACGAACTGATTGTATGGTTCGCATTATACATACCAAAAGTAAAAAGTCAATACATTATATTATTGTGATATACTACCCACACTATGAACCAAGCGCGGGCGCTCGATATATTGAAGACCGGAGCGAACGTCTTTCTGACCGGTGAGCCAGGAGCCGGGAAGACGTATGTCATCAATCAATACATCGCGTGGCTTGAGGCCTGTGGGCTCTCGGTCGCCGTTACGGCCTCAACTGGTATCGCTGCCACCCACATCGGTGGCATGACCATACACTCCTGGAGTGGTGCCGGGGCACGTGATACCCTCACGCAGTACGACCTCGATCAAATTGTCTCGCGGGAAGCGACCGTGAAGCGGGTGAAAAAAGCGAAGGTACTCGTGATTGATGAAATCTCGATGCTCGATGGGAAGCTCCTTGATATGGTTGATGTGATTTGCCGGACGATTCGGCAGCGCAAAGATGCGTTCGGGGGATTGCAGGTGATTTTCGTGGGTGACTTCTTTCAGTTGCCACCGGTGACAAGACAAGGAGAAATGATGCGCTACGCGTTTGAATCACGAGCGTGGCTTGAGGCGCGACCACTCGTCTGCTACCTCACCGAGCAACACCGTCAGGAGGATGAGCTCCTGCTCTCGCTGTTGTCGTCGATTAGGCGTAATGACATTGAAGAAAGTCACTACACGCTCCTTAATGAACAGACTGATATTGTGTATGAAGGAATTGAACCCACTCGTCTTTATACGCACAACGCTGACGTCGATGCGGTCAATGCGACAAAACTCGCCGCGCTCCCGGGGCGCGCTCGCACATACACCATGTCAGGGCGAGGGAGTAAACCACTGCTTGAAGTCTTGGTAAAGAACTGTCTTTCACCAGAGACACTGACCCTAAAGGAAGATGCGATGGTTATGTGCACAAAGAATAATTTTGAGGCAGGGTATGTAAACGGCACCTTGGCGCGCGTCACAGCCTTTGATGCGGGTGGTAAGCCGATTATTGAAACGATCGAAGGCCGGAAGATTGTCATGGAGACGACGACCTGGGACGTCATTGAAGACGGCAAGATACGTGCCTCAATCGAACAGTATCCGCTGCGACTCGCGTGGGCGATTACGGTCCATAAGTCACAGGGGATGAGTCTTGATGCCGCTGAGGTCGATCTCTCTCGTGCTTTTGTCTTTGGACAGGGGTACGTGGCGCTATCTCGGGTGCGGAGTTTGGCGGGACTGAAGGTCCTTGGGATGCACCCAAATGCGCTCCAGGTCGACCCAAAGGTGGTGAACAAAGACAAACAATTTCGTGCCGACTCAGAGACGGCGGAAGATACGTTTCTCGCGATGCAAGACGAGGAGCTCCTTACGCTCCATACCCAGTTTGTGACTGCCCTTGGCGGCAAGCTCCCGTCAGCTGATACCGTGATTGTCGCTGGCAAGCGTGCGGTTAAGGAGCGGTTGAAGAAGCTCTCGACCTACGAAGAGACAAAATTGCGCTGGCAGGATGGCAAGACGCTTAAGGCGATTGCTAAAGAGCGCGAGATAGCGATTGGTACTATTATTGAACATATCGATAAGCTCGTGGAGGGTGGGGAATTAACCGTGGATGATTTGACTCGCGCGGTGCGCGAGCTTGATCCTGATGGCGTTGGCGAGGCAGCGATTGTGAAAGCCATCAAAGAAATTGGTGACGAGAAACTAAAACCGCTGTACGAAGCGACGGGCGAGCAGTATGGGTACGATCTGATTCGCTTAGTCCGCGCCCTCTATCGAAAATAAAGTGTGGCCAAAACCGCCTGATACTGCGTCAGGTTGCAATCGAAAACATTCACCATATATTTAATACGTTTCATATTTTCTCATTTACCTTCTTTGTCTGCGACGATTTTTGACACACTTTAAGTTACTTTATTAAAAGTTTTTTGAGCTATTTACATTTGTTATGAAGCAGTTGTGGAGTACGATAAAACGTCGCGTCGCGAAAAAGCGACGGTCGGCACCAACACCGAATCCGAAGCGTACCGCCTACCTCAATCACAAAGAGGCCGCGCGGGCACTCTTGGTACCAATGATAGAGGCTGAAGCTCTCCGTATTGGGGTGACGTATGGCCGTGTATCTATCAAGGACACGAAGCGCTGCTGGGGGAGCTGTTCGGCAAAAGGGAATCTCAATTTTCATTACAAGCTCCAGTTCTTACCGGAACACCTCACCCGGTATGTGGTCATTCATGAGCTCTGTCACCGCAAACACCTTAATCATAGCGAGGCATTTTGGACCGAGGTCGCGCTTTGGTGTGAGGATGTGTCGGGCTGCCGCCGTGAGCTTCGCCATATTGAGCGACACATTGGTATGTCCAGGGAAAAGCTAGTGGCGTACCGGGATAGTCATGTTGTTACTACCTCGACAGCAGACTAGTTTTCTGGGGATTTACTAATCTGGTATACTGGCGGGGTTATGCGAAATATTTTCCTTGCCGTTTGGCTATTACTCGGTATCTTTTCCGTCTTTACGATACTACCTGCAACCACTCCAAATGCGGTAGTGGCGAGTACCGAAGGGATTGTCGTAAGCGAGCCAATGGGGTCAGGGATGGTTTACCTTTTTGGCCGTGACTCGTGTGGTTTTTGTAAAGCAGAAAAGGAATTTTTAAGCGAGGAGAAAATACCCTATACGTATTTAAATATCGTTGAGGACGAGGCAGCAAAAGCGCTGTATGATCAAGTAACCGCGAAGCATAACTTGAGTAAGGTAACCCCAGTTACTGTCATTGGTGAACGAGTGTTCCTTGGCTTCAATAGTCCTGATACGACCGGGCGAGAGATGAAAGAGGCGATTAAAGCGGCACAAAACAGTGATGTGCTAACAGTCGAAGATCACCTCAAGTTTGCACCAGTGCAGGAAGTGGCCTTTGGTGGTGGGTGTTCGGATATCGGTTGTACAGCAGCGACAGCCTCATATGTATTTGATTTGCCACTCATTGGCACGGTTGATTTGAAATCGTTTTCACTATTTACGCTCTCGCTTCTCCTTGGCACTATCGATGGTTTTAACCCCTGTGCGATGTGGGTTCTCATTACCTTCCTCATGCTCTTGGCTCAGGCGGGGAGTCGGCAGAAGATGCTCTTCCTTGCCGGTCTCTTTATTGTGGCTGAGGCTATCATGTACAACCTCATCCTTAACGTCTGGTATAAGACCTGGGACTTTGTGGCGCTTGATGAGATTGTGACGCCACTTGTTGGTATCTTGGCCCTCTCGGGAGGAACATTTTTCCTCTACCGCTGGTACCGTAGTTCAGCGACCGCGCTCGTGTGCGATATCACGGATATCGATTCTCAGACGAAGACCATTGGCAAATTGAAGGCGGTCATCAATCAGCCACTTACTATCACCACGGTGCTTGCGATTATTGTTATTGCCTTTTCGGTCAATATTATTGAGTTCGCTTGCTCTATCGGTATCCCACAGGCGTACACGAAGATTCTTGACCTCAATATGCTCACCTTCCTTGAGCGACAGTGGTACATTCTCGTCTATACCTTTGGTTACATGATCGATGACTTTGTAGTCTTTGGACTGGCTATTTGGGGCTTTACCCGGCTTGAAGCGCACGGGGCCAAATACTCACGACTCTCGCTCTTGATTGGTGGGGTACTCATGTTGATTCTCGGTTTGATTATGGTGTTTAATCCTGATTTGTTGGTGTTGTAAGTAGTACTTATGATTTCATTGATGTTAGTACAGTGGGGAGTGATGTTGGCGATGTCGCTGTATGTGCTCATCAAAGGAGCGGATATATTTCTTGATGGAACCAAGTTGGTAGGACGAGCACTTGGCATGAGTGCATTTACCATTGGTATTTTGATTGTCGGATTTGGTACGTCACTTCCTGAATTAGCTTCATCAATTGCTGGAGTACTGCAGGGAGCAAGTGAGTTAGCAGCAGCGAATGTGGTTGGCTCTAATATCACCAATATACTGCTCATTGTTGGTTTGATGGCAGTTATCGCAGGGCGTCTCGCGTTTAATCAGGATATCCTCAAAACTGAGCTACCGCTGTTTGTGATATCGCAAGCAATCTTGGTGGCCGTGATTGCAGACGGTACAGTTGACCGGATTGACGCAGGCTTTGTGCTCGCAATTTTTGCAGCGTATCTGTGGTACATTATTGTAGAGGCCAAGCAAGGCGATACAGAAGACAATAAACGACCAAAGCTGCATCCGAAGACTCTCCTTATGATGCTGCTTGGACTTGGTGCCGTTTTGGTAGGTGCTCACTACACGGTTGAGATGGCAGTCAATATCGCCACAGCTTTAACCATTCCAGTTGGTCTTGTATCTATCACCGCAGTGGCGATTGGGACATCATTACCCGAACTTATGGTGGGCATTCAGTCCGTGCGAAAAAAGGAAATGGAAATGGCTGTTGGGAATATTTTTGGTTCCAATACCTTTAATGCACTCGTGGTCATCGGTATCCCCGCCCTCATTGCGCCACTAACCGTTGATGCGGTAGTACTTGGACTTGGTATTTGGTTTATGCTGGCCGCTTCACTCATGATTTTTGTGATTGGACTATCACGTCAGGTGATGCGCTGGGAAGGGCTTATGATGCTCATTTTCTTTGCCTACTTCTTGACGAAGCTTGCCGTATTTTTGTAGGATGCGGACATGACAGTCCCCGAAAACATCCTCCTCATCGATAAGCCAAAGGGCCTCACGTCCTTTGGGGTGGTGGCGCGCGTCCGGCGGATACTTGAGGTAAAAAAAGCCGGTCACGCCGGTACACTTGATCCACTTGCGACCGGTCTCATGGTCATTGGAGTAGGGTCAGGCACAAAGACGCTCACCAGTCTCGTGAAGCTTGATAAAGAGTACATAGCCGAGATACTCATCGGCCAAAGGCGGAGTACCGGTGACATGGAAGGGGAAGTACTGGAGGAAAAAGAAGTGCCCGTACAGATTCCGCTTGATACTATTGCGACCACACTTAAAAGTTTGCTTGGCGATATCGTACTTTCAGTCTCGGCCTATAGTGCTATCAAAGTTGATGGTGTCCCAATGTACAAACGAGCACGCATCGCAAAGAAAAAAGGTGAGCACGCCGCGGGTGTGCCCGAGCGTGCAATGCGCGTAGATGCAGCCGAAATCCGCGCGAACGATTCTGTTATATATGAGAGTAAACAATTCCAGTTGGTGACAGTGCGTTTTGCGGTAGGGAGTGGGACGTATATTCGTTCACTGGCCGAAGAGCTCGGGCGGCGGCTCGGCTACCCGGCAACACTGTTTAACTTGAGGCGTACCAAAGTGGGGGAGTTTTTGATTGAAGATTCTGTAACGCTTGAAGCATTGGCAGCCGCTCACAGCAAGAAATTATTTTGATGTAAAAAAATAGAGCCGGGCGCACATGGTGCGTCCGGACTCTTGCTTGTTGTCGCCTGCCTCAGGCGAAGATAGGCTCGTCTTTGTCGATGATCTTCAAGCGTTCGATCTTGGTTCTTGTCAGATCGATGCGCTGTTCGTGGAAGTCAGAGAAAGGTACCAACATATCCACGAGTCGGCGCTGCGTCTGCTGGTCATCAGAGTAGAGGATGAAATCACCTCGTGAAGTGATACCAGCCTTCAAGCTCTCGCCGACCACTCGCCGCAAGCGGTAGAGGTCGGCTTTGAGCGTTCCTCGTGACTCAAACACCGCTTTAGGGGCAGCCAAAGCGATGAACTCGTGACTGGGTTTCTTCGAACTTGCCATTTTGCTCTCCTGGTTTTTTGTTCTCCCCCAGGATGTGGCGATTACTCGTTACTTCTCAAGCGGCAGCTCAAGTTGAAGTTTCGTGACATATTGTAGGAGTAGATCAGCACCAGGATGGAGTGTCGCGAGGAGAGAACGAGATTTCTCATCTCGGCCCCCGGCGTTCTTCCAGTTCTGTATTGTGCTGAGCACACTGCCGTAGAGATTTCTGGTTTCCGTCGACCAGCCCAATCTCGACTGCTTAGCGTTAAGAAACGCATCACGCAGTTCCTTATAGTTCAAGACCTTCTTTTCTTGTTTAGCAGCCCGGTAGACTCTTGAAAATTCCCGATCGAGTTCTTGGATGACTACCAGATCCCGTTCAAGTAAGAGCCGCAACGGACGTGCTATCTTGTTGTTCTGGTGCCGGTGGACAGTTACCAGGAAGGCGTCGACGATGAGCGTTCGGTCGACGAGCAGTGTAATCTTGCTGTAGTCTCCCATGAAGACTCCTTGGTTAATGGACATGCTTCGTTCTGTGTTTGATCACGGTTTCGAATGGCTCGATCACCGCATCGTCATCATCGTCGTCACTTTCAGGTTGCGACTGGATCAATGCCACTCTCGCGACATGACCTGTCGCCTTCCAGGCGGTGTAGGCGGTTTGGGCCAGGACTTGTTGTAGGTCATCTTTGCACGGTTGACCAACCGGAAAATCACCATCCTGACTGTCGCCAATCAAGATAAAGATGTGCTGTTCATCAGGGTAGTACCAGACGTCAGCCACATCACCGGTTCTGTCGATTAGTTTGCCGACTAATATAGGAACGGTCATCATTACCTCCGCAAGGTGCTTCTATATGTAGTATACAATAAAAAATAATGATTGTCTAATGAAGTTCGGCGAGCTATAATAGGCACATGAATTTTGAAAATAATCACGAGTCAGAACCTACTATTAACGATTTTATGCGTGAGCGGCAGTATTTTTTAGCCAAATGGACCGCCGAGGGCAACAAAGATGCAGAACCGAGTATAGTTGAAGGAATCACCAAAGAAGTGTATGAAGGTATCATAGCGCCTCGAGAAGGTATTGCAAGGCTGCATGGGATTGATGATAATCGAATTGAACGCTAGAACTAGGAGTTAGTTTTAAAACAAACTTTCTACCACCGCCTTAACATCTGCGCCATCGGCTTGTCCGTTGAGGTCTTTCATGAGGGAACCAACAAGCATGCCCATCTTTGATTTATCAGTGATACCAAGTTCGGCTTTTTTGGCTTCGGCCAACGGACGAATCGCGTCTCGGCTCATGAGGGTAGGGAGGTAGGCTTCAAGTACGACGAGTTCTTCTTTCTCGGGTTCGGAGAGGTCAGTGCGACCAGCCGCTTCGTACTGTTCAATTGAATCCTTGCGCTGCTTGGCCAGTCGCTTGATGACCGTAAGCACACCTGCGTCATCAAGTTCGCTTTGAGGTGTTTTGCCGGTAGCGACGAGTTCGTTTGTGACAGCTGTCATGATGCTGCGGACGGTGCGGAGTTTGACTGCATCTTTGGCTTTCATAGCCTCTTTGAGGGAATCACGTAGGGAAGTATGTAATGACATAATTTTTTTGATTTAGTAAGGTGATTGTAGCATATAAAAGGAAATCCCGGCAGAGCGGGATCTCGAGTCGATATCTCTGACAAACAGCTGCCGTTACTATTGGAGCGCAGCAATTATTTCAATGAGGATCGTAGGCAAATCACCACGAGCTCGTCGTCTGCGATTCGGGTCGTGTTTGGGAGACGACTTCAACACAAACAAGATTTGGTCGCCTGATTTATTCCAAATTGCATCACACAAGTAATCGTCATGCTCTCGAAGAAGTCGCTCCCGAATGATATCCTGTCTGCCCAGTCTTAGGCCATAACACAAATCGATAGTTAAGAGCCCGTCTTTGCTCCCATCAAAGCGAATGTCTTTGATGTGTGGAGGAAGTTCTGCTTCCTTCTTTGCTCTGGTTCAGAGCGTGATGGTGTGAAATAATGCCCATTGTTCTTCTTCTGTCAGTGGCGTGACACTCGTCGAGTCCTTCATGCTGTCCCTCCTTGTTGTACTTGTTTTTACTCGTACGCTGCCTGTACGTAGATATTATTATGAACCTCTCAAAATGAGCGTAAAAGGTACCCACTGTGCGTATCGCGTGTTGTGGTAGAATATCGACATTATGGAAATGCTTCTTTTTGCAGTTTTGGTGTTGTTAGTGATTTTAATTGGGATGGTGGCCTACGTCTTTTTTGTGCGGGTGGACAAGCCAGCGCAGACCCCTGAGTCGCTTCTCCTCATGCAGCAGCAGATGCAAGAGCTTTCGCGTATCGTGCAGAGTCAGATGAGTGAGCAGGCGAAACAGTCGCGTGAAGGGAGTCAGATGCAGTTCAAGGAGAGTCGTGAGCTCATGCAGCAGATCAATCGTGATGTGAACGAGCAGATTCGCGCAATTCAGGAAAGCGTGGGGGCAAAGCTCCTCCACGTGGAAAAGAGTGTTGCGACCGTGAGTGAGAGTAGTAAGCAGGTGTTTGCGGTCGCTGATCAGTTGAAAGAACTCCAGAATATTCTCAAGAACCCCAAGCAGCGCGGTATCCTCGGCGAGTACTATCTCGAGACAGTACTCCAAAATGTCTTGCCGCCCGAGAGCTTTGCGATGCAGTACGCTTTTGCTGATGGTGAGATAGTAGATGCCGCGGTATTTGTGAAAGGTAAGGTGATTCCAGTCGATTCAAAGTTCTCACTTGAAAACTACAACCGCTTTGCCGAAGCGGCCGACGGACAGGATAAAGTGAACTACGAAAAAGCCTTCCTTAACGACCTTAAACTCCGTATCACTGAAACCTCGAAATACATCCGCCCGACCGAAGGGACGATGGATTTTGCGTTCATGTTTATTCCACACGAGGGTATCTACTATGATCTCCTCTCTAACCGGGTAGGAGCCGGAGAAGACAACCTCATTCAGCGCGCGGCCGGCAAGTACAAGGTGATTATTGTGTCACCAACCTCGTTCTTAGCCTACCTTCAGACAGTGCTGCAAGGACTGAAGGCGCTCGAGATCGAAGAGAAGGCGCAAGACATCATTAAGAACGTCGAAAAGCTCTCGGGTCACCTCGCCAAGTACGAGGACTACTACAACAAGCTTGGTACGACTCTTTCAACAACAGTGAATCACTACAATGCTGGCTACAAAGAGCTTGCCAAGGTAGATAAAGATATCTTAAAAATCACTGGTGAAGCCGCTGGCGTAGAGATCCTCTCAATCGATAAACCAATCAAAGACGAAGAATAAAAGTTACTTTACGAGTAACAATAGTTTATTGGGTCAGGAGTTCTTTGCGCACTTTTGCTGCTTCAATACCAATCAAATTTTCTCGAATCTCTAGTGACATTATTTCAAAATCTTCACGCTCCTCTGGTGGCAGTGCGTCATAGTACTTCCGTATGTCTTCGTCAGAGACACGCTCGGCAGCTTTACTTTCAATAAATGTAGCTGTGGTGAGTCGACGGAGGACAAGTGCGCGGTATTTTTCTTCGGTCAGACCAAGTGACGCAATATAAGCTGCCAGACCGGCGGCATCAGTGTGATTATATTCCTCACGCAGCCAGGCAAATTGGATGAGGCTTTCCGGTACTGTGGTACCAGCTGCCACTGCCATATCATAGAGGCGTGCATCATCTTCGACTTGCTGGCGAGCACTTGCTTCAGCCAGTTCTTTTTCTTCTGGATTCAGATTGCGGGTATCAATTTGCTCGAGTAACAGGCGTTTAGCAATTTCTGTCTCAGTTTCTTCTATCGCTGGGGTTTCGATTGGTACCGGGGCGGCAGTGTTTTGTTGCCGATACACCAATACGAAAAAAGTGGCTGCAATGGTTAAGGCAATAAATGTGAGTATGTAAATAAGAATCTTCATGAATACATTATTGCATTGTGCTTCTGGTAAATAACATGATGCTGTGTATTAACTGACCAGTGACTTGGTTCTGTTGCTCTATACTATATGTACATGCAATTTGCTCAAATATCTTATTGTAGCACTTTTAGCCTTGCCCGCTGCAGCTGCACTGGCCACGCCAAATCTCACCTCTTCACCACGTGGTCCCTATGGTCCATATTATGTGGGACAAATGCCGATTTTTTATTACAATCTAAATAATACCGGCACAACTGATAACGGAACGGCGCGACCGCTTATGAATTCGAACTGGGTTGCAGTTGATATGTTTTCGGATAATAACTATCCATCTGGAAAAGGTCCACATGGTGGTTGGCAGTGGGTATCCGGGGATGCCTTTGGTCCAGTACCGGCCGGCGGATCAATTATAGTAAACAATGGTGGCGCACCAAGCTCTATCCGTTGGCCAGAAAATGACTACTGTATGGGTGCTGTCGGTAATCATCGGGTGATGCTTTATGTTGATAACGGTAATGATGTGGTAGAGACAAATAATAGTGACAATAATTCCATCTGGTCTAGCTTTACTGTTGTAAACCGTTCAACTCCAGCACCAGACCTCACCGCAACCCGCACTGCAACCGCCCTTGGTCCATTTGTGGCTGGCCAGCCAGCTTTACTACCGTTTGTGTTTGCTAACATCGGTACAGCAGTTGCTACTGAATCGCTTCGTGCTCGTGCACAGATAGATTTGTTTAGTGATGGTACTGTAAATGCAGCCACCACCTTTAATGGCAGACCAGCACTCGCAGTAGGAGAAAGTCGAACTGAAAATTTTACCTGGGCATCAGCCATAGCAGGAACACACCTCGTGCGTGTTACCTATGTTGATCATTGGTTTACGGTTGATGAGCTTAATGACTGCAACAACACCAGTAGCTGGGTATCCTTTCAGGTCTTGCCGGTTAATATTGAAGCTCGTCACGCAGCGCGCACAGTTCCTGCCGGGACAACCCTCTCGACGACCTCCATCAGTCTCCGTAATGTCGGCTCGATAACGTCACCAATTTTCCCATATCGTATATTGATTAATGGTGTACAGGTTGGCATGGGTAGTACTTCAGCGCCGATGGCTGTATCAGCGACCTGGACTAATCTCACCGTGCCTATCAATTGGACTGCTCCGGCAAGCTCGGCTACTCAGACCCTCGCCTTCACCCTTGAAGTAACCGATCCAACCAATGGCCTTGAGGCCACGACCACTACCATCACCATCCCACCAACCTCTGGTCCGATCCCACGACTCATTTCTTGTCCAACTGCACTCTCAATTATTCTTGGTAATTCGAGTAACCTTACCGCTCGCTACTGGGCCGATCAGCCAATTTCGCCGACTTGTGCAACAGCTGGCTACACCGATGTCACGAACAGTGCGACTTGGCTAAGCCAAAATATGGCCGTCGCGTCGGTAACGAACTCTGGCACCAGAGGGCAGGTGACTGGGCATAGTATTGGTATCACCCCAGTGGTGGCTTCATACAGCAGTCTTTTTGCAACAACATCAGTGAGTGTCATTGCCAATCCAATTACGCTTGCGATTGCGCCAACGTCACGCTTTGTCCGCTCGGGATCAGCTGCTAGTCTCCGCATACTGATAACAGCGAATATCAATCTCAACTGTACAGTTACTGGTGGTGTAACAGCTCCAATTAATTTTTCACATACCGCCAATGTCGGTCAGGTCATCTATGGACCATATGCCACGAGACCGCTGGCAGCCACCCAAAAAGTGACCGTTACTTGCGTTAATCCACTTAATCCAGCCGAAACAGCGACCCAGTCAATTGATATTGAGGTGGTACCAGTCGCGCTCGAGGTGTAGTACGGCTAGATATCGCTTAAAATATAAGCTTTTGAAAACCTTGTGACACTGGGCAAAACCCCTTGCAATTTCTTCCAAATCTAGTACAATAGCGACCACTATGGCAACAACTGCAACAAAAAACGAGGCTTTCGCCGTCATCATGACTGGAGGGAAGCAGTATGTCGTATCTGTGGGCGACACCCTCGAAGTAGAGCTTCTTGGTGATCACAAAGAAGGCGACACCATTACTTTTGATACCGTCCTCATGACTGACGATGGTGCTAAGGCGAACGTCGGCGCTCCCTACACTGGTGGGAAGGTAACTGCTACCTATCTCGGCGAGACCAAGGGCCCAAAGCTCTCTATCATCCGCTTCAAGGCCAAGAGTAACCGTGACCGCAAGATTGGTCACCGTCAGCACTACGCTAAGATCAAGATTGAAACAATCTAAATAACAAAAAATCCCCGCGAGGGGATTTTTTGTTATGCCAAGTCAGTTTGTAAAAGGATTTCGACTGAGTATACCACCGATGCGCATGGTGAGAGCAATCCTCTCTAATTCTTGCATAGCCGCGATAACTGCTTCCGCTTCTTTTGTCTTCGCAAGTAAATCAGCGCTTGGTAGATCCTGATAATCATTAAACATCTCAATGAGGTCCTTGTCCTGCAGCGTCCTATTGGTACCAAGAGCAGCTAGTAGACAGGTATGTATAGCCTTCACTTTTTCAGCATACGGGAGTCTTTCGTTGGAGAGTGATGGTTGTTCAGATGACATACAAAGAATATTACCCTCGATTACGTAACGCATTTTTAATAGTCTCTGGATCGGCGTACTCAAGTTCACTACCAGTCGAGAGACCACGTCCGAGTTGGGACACCTGCGGCTTCTCGGGTACTTCAATACTATTGATAATTGATTCAACAAAACGTGCAGTATTTTCACCGTCGGGATTCACCGCAAAGGCGAGAATGATCTCAGAGAGGCCAGTGTGGAGGCGGGCTTCGACAGTGGCCTTAAGTGCACCACCGCGGAGCTTCTTTTGGTCTTCACTATGGAGGAGGGGTACAAGTCCGCCAAGGACAAAGTAGAGACCGTTGTATTGGCCGCTCTTTTCAATGGCAGTGATGTCGCTATCACTCGCCACTACCATGAGCTTCGTCTGGTCACGATTGGGGTTGCTGCAAATTACACAGAGTGGGGAAGTAGTTGTCGTCTGATTATGAGCAAAAAAGCGATGACACGACGCACACTCGAAGACTGTTGTATCGATTGAGGCAATGAGTTCAGCGAGGTTTTGGGCCTCAGCTTTACCCATGGTGAGGATATGAAAAGCAAAGCGCTTTGCTTGGCGGCTGCCAATCCCGGGAAATTTTTCGAAGTGAGCGATGAGTTGATCAAGAGTGGTCATACCTAGAAGTCGTCACCGTTACCTATATACGCACTTGTATGATGTGTATCAAGATTAAGAAAGCGGACATGCTTGCCGTCGAAGTAGAGCTCGGCACTACCGACCGCTCCATGTCGGTGCTTTTCAACCAGGATTTCAGCAATATTTGGCCGCTCGGCTGGCTGGTCTTTGTTTTGTTTATCTTCACGGTGAATGAACATCACGACGTCAGCGTCCTGCTCAATCGAACCAGAGTCACGGAGGTCAGAGAGACGTGGCTTACCACCGCGCTGCTCCACGGCACGCGAGAGCTGCGAGAGGGCTATGACCGGCACATTGAGCTCACGCGCGAGGATCTTCAGTGAGCGGGAAATTTCGGTTACTTGCTGCACCATCGAATCACTCGCCTTCGTAGCGGTAGGGGACATGAGCTGCAAGTAGTCGACAATAATCATATCAAGACCATGTTCGTTCTTGAGGCGACGGGCGGCCGAACGCATTTTCACGATATTAAGCGCTGGTTCGTCGACAATATACAGAGGCGCTGCATCAAGCTTCGCCATCGCGTCTTGGAGAGCGGCATACTCATTGTCGTCCTTAAGCCGACCATTACGAAGATTCCACGAATCAACACCAGATTCAGAGGCGAGCATACGCTCCACGAGCTGCTGTGAACTCATTTCAAGTGAAAAGACACCAACATGTGCGTCGTGCAAGAGCGCGGCATTGCGCGCGATATCAAGTGCCATGGTGGTCTTACCCATACCCGGTCGAGCTGCGAGGATGATGAGGTCAGACTTCTGAAAACCGCCCAGGAGGTTATCAAGACCCGTAAAGCCAGAGGGGACACCACGCCGTTCGTCGTGGTGTGTACTGAGGTACTCAAACTTTTCCCAGGCATCTTTAAGTGGCCGACCAATTTGTTCAAACTTTTGGGTGGTCGGTGCGTTCGTGACTTGGTAGATGGTCTTTTCTGCCTTATCGATAGCTTCTTCGGTGTTCTCAGGGTTCTGATAGGCCATCTCGGCGATTTCTTCTGAGGCCTGGATGAGACCACGGAGAGTCGATTTTGCCTGTACCAGGTCAGCGTAATACTGCGCGTTGCCAGCCGCTGGCACGGTCTCGATGAGCTCGGCGATATACGCTGCACCCCCAACGCGCTCGAGGGCGTTCATGGTAGTGAGTTTGTTCGTGACTGAGACGATATCAATAGGATCACCCTTGAGGAAGATCTGGTAGATAGCATCGTAGATGACCCGGTGCTTGTCTGCATAAAAACTCTCTGGGAAGACCGTTACCGAGATATCGTGCATGACGTCGGGCTTCAGCAGTGTCGCACCAAGAAGTGCGCGTTCGGCGTCAATATTGTGGGGCGCAGTACGGAGGTTTTTATTAAGCGAGGGAGCGTGGTCGGCCATAGATGTGAGTAGTATACTCTAGATTGGTACCAGGGTGAGTATTGTGGAATCTGGGGATAGTGTGTATAGTTTTTTGAGGTTCAATCGGTTCGTGAGGTAAACCAAAATGAAACGCGTCTTGGTAGTGTTCCTGTCGCTTGTTGCCGCTGGGTCTGTTACAGCTTGGATTTTTCCCGCTGTTCGTTCCCAGGTCATTTCTATTATGCTCATCGGGGTTCCGCTTTTCTTGTTCATATTCTCAATGCTGATGTACTATGGCAAGAGTGAGACGCCAAGTCACCGAGAAAGCGACAACGACCTCGAAAAAGGCTGAGACCTGTCCGCCACAAAAAGCAAAAGCCCCGCATCCGTGCTGGGCTTTGAACTATTTACATTCTCGATACTTTGGTGCCCTGGGGGGTGTCTTCGACTGCAAAGCCTGCTTCATTAATGAGGGCGCGCAGGCGATCACTTTCGCTCCAGTCCTTATCTAGACGAGCAATATCTCGCGCCTTCATGAGGTCTTGCACGGACTTTGGAATATCAGCGACACTCACGACCCCAATTGAAGCCAGGCCGGCGTCTCGTTTGTCCCTAAGACCAATATCAAGCACCATATCCATCGCCTGCATGGTGGCGCATTTTTCGTCTGGGCTGAGACGGTCGTCTTTGGTAATTTCAAAGAGGAGCGCAATGGCTTGCGGGGTATCGAGATCGTGATTGATGTATTCATGGAAACGTTGTAGGTAGTCAGGGTGGGGGGTGGTTGGTTTATTCCCATAATCTTCGTAGACGTAGCGCTTGAGGCGGAAGAGCGCCTGCTTTGCTGCCTTCATCGCTTCAAAGGTGAAATTAAGTGGTGAGCGGTAGTGGGCACCAAGGAGAAAATAGCGGTAATCGTCACCCGAGAAGCCAGCGTCCGAGAGCTGCTTCATGTTGATGGCGTTACCAAGTGATTTGCCGATTTTGCCATGATCAATGGTGATGAATTCATTGTGCATCCAGTAGCGGACGTACTGCTTGCCAGTGGCACATTCACTCTGAGCGATTTCAGCATTGTGGTGGGTATGAATATGGTCGATACCGCCAGTATGGATGTCGATTTCTTTACCGAGGGTGGCCATGGCCATCGCGGAGCACTCAATATGCCAACCAGGGAAGCCTTTGCCCCAGCGACTATCCCACCCAAGTTCGCCCTTTTTCCAAACTGCGAAGTCCGCCGGATGGTGCTTTTCGGTATTTTCTTCGACTCTGGCACCGGAGCGCAGTTTAGTGAGATCTATATGTCCGAGACGGCCATAGGCGGGGAATTTTGCAATATCAAAGTAGACACCATCACTGGTCTCGTAGGTGTAACCTTTTTCTTCAAGTGTCTTCACGAGATCAATTTGCTCACGGAGATAATCACTCGCGCGCGAAAAGGTGGTTGGTTCCTTAATGCGGAGCTTTTTGATATCAGTCTTAAAGGCATCGATGTAAATGTCGGTTAACTCGCGCATAGCGTCGAGGGTGATGGGCTTACCCTCCCGACGAAGGCCTTTCATGATTTTGTCCTCGCCATCATCGCCATCATCGGTCAGATGACCAAAATCGGTGAGGTTAATGGTGTGTCGGACCTCATACCCATTGTATTCGAGCGTCTTTTTGAGAATATCGGCAAATACGTACGAGCGGAGGTTCCCGATGTGGGCGAAGTCGTAGACTGTTGGTCCACAACTATAGAGGGTCACTACCGGCGCTTGGCGTGGGACAAAGAAGGCAATTTCGCGGGTTTCGGTTGAGTAGAGACGCAGTGGCGGAGCTGGTGGAAGGGGGTTTGATTTTTTGAAAAGTGAGAGCATAGTGGAGTTAACGCTAGACAGTAGTAATAAGGAGTGGGAGGATTTGTTACCAACAGCAACAACTCATTGGCGATGATGATTTGTCGTGCGATAATAGGCTCATATGTATCAAGATACCACACGAGTAGCAGAAGAAAAAGATGTACCAAAGCGTCAGGGCGGAAAAACCGCACTGGCGGTAGCCCTTGCGCTCGTGCTCGCGACCGGTGCGTTTTTCTCTGGTCTTCATCTTGGTGGACAGAAAACTGGTATTGGGAATCTTAGTACCTTACTCGCGGGGGAAGCACAGCCTGATCCAAACGCCGACCTTAAAGAATTTTGGCGCGTCTGGGACCTACTTGATGAAAAGTTTGCGATAGCCTCTGGTACCGACCTATTGTCGCCTGAAGCGAAGGTAGCAGGAGCGATTGAAGGGCTTGTCCGTGCCTATGGTGATCCGTACACCACGTATTTTCCACCCAAAGAAGCCGAAGCATTTAATGAGGATATTTCTGGTAACTTTAGCGGTGTAGGGATGGAGGTAGGTATGCGTGATGATATGCTTACTATCATTGCACCGCTCCCTGGTACTCCAGCCGAAAAAGCCGGATTGCTCGCTGGTGATAAACTTATCGCGATTAATGGTTCTTCAACTGATGGTATGGCAGTAGATGAAGCAGTTCGTCATATTCGTGGCGAAGAAGGTACTGTGGTGACCTTGTCTATCCTTCGAACTGGCATGACCGAACCAACTGAGTACAAAGTAACTCGTGCTCAAATTGAAGTGCCAACCGTCAAGACTGAAAAGCGGGGTGACACCTTCATCATTTCACTCTACAGCTTTAATGCCTTAGCCGAAATGAAAATGCAGCAAGCACTCCGTGACTATGTAAATAGTGGTGCGACGAAACTCGTCCTTGACCTCCGTGGTAATCCAGGTGGCTACCTCCAAGGTGCCGTCTCGATAGCGAGTTACTTTATGCCAGCTGGTAAGGTGGTCCTGCGCGAAAGCTTTGGTGACGAACGAGAAGAAGAGGTGTACCGCAGTCGGGGAGCCACCCTCAAGCAGTTTGCACCAAAAGAAATGGTGGTCTTAATTGATGGCGGTTCTGCTTCAGCGTCCGAGATTCTTGCTGGCGCGCTCCAGGAGCAGGGCTATGCGACTTTAGTTGGGGTAGCGTCATTTGGTAAAGGATCAGTACAGGAACTTGTGAATCTCCCGAGCGGTTCATCTTTGAAGGTGACGATTGCCCGCTGGCTTACCCCAAATGGTCGCTCGATTTCAAACGGTGGTCTCACACCTGATATTGTCGTAGAGCGTACAGCGGCTGACCGTGAGGCTAATCGAGATCCTCAACTAGATGCGGCGATAGCAGTTCTCCATGGAACCTACGTCCCACCAGTAGCTACTACCACTCCTGAGAGTGAATAATCCCTCGGCTGGTTGCCGAGACAAGCGGTTTTCGGTATGATGGCAACACTTTATAAGTTATAAACAGTACTCTCTCATGAAAGTAATTTTACTGCGAGATGTGGCTCGCCTTGGGAAACGATTTAGTGTCGTAGAAGTACCCGACGGCTTTGCCCTCAATAAACTCATTCCGCAAGGCCAGGCGCAATCTGCGACGCCAGAGAACCTCAAACGAGTACAGGCCCGAAACAAGGAAGTGGCTGCTCATAAAGAGGCTGGTGAGGAGAGTCTTCGGGCAACTCTCAAAGCTCTAACGGAATCGCCCCTGACGGTTAGGGTGGAAGCAAACGCGCAAGGGCACCTCTTTCAAGCCGTAAAGGCTGCCGACATTGCTCTCGCTGCTGCGGCTGCTGGCCACCCAATTGAAGTTGCTGTACTCCACATTAAGACCCCCATCAAGTCACTTGGGACACACATGGTAGGAGTCAAGGCTGGTGGGGTGAGTGGATCATTTACAATTAACGTAGAGACTAAGTAAACGTATGGCAAAATATTTGCAGGTAGCTTCAATTATCGGTGTTTCACTCCTCTTGGTTTTTGGGCTCGCGTACTGGGCGTCAATGGACAAGGTACCGGAGCTGGAACTGATCACTGAGCCTGATACACCAGCCATTACTGCGCCACTCTCACCTAGCGAGTTGAATGTTACTAACCCTGATAATATCAATACTATGAACCCTGTAGCTGTACTTGAAACGAATAAAGGCACTATTGAAATAGAACTCTACAAAGACACCATGCCTATTACCGCAGGTAACTTTGAGAAGCTTGTTAAGGAAGGTTATTATGACGGTATTAAGTTCCATCGAGTCATTGACGGCTTTATGATTCAAGGGGGCGATCCGCTTACGAAGGATGATAGTCAGATGGCTCGTTGGGGTACTGGTGGTCCAGGCTACGCGATTCCTGACGAACATATCGCTGGTCCACTCCTCAGTAATGTCCGCGGCACCATCTCAATGGCGAACGCCGGACCAAACTCAGGTGGTAGTCAATTCTTCATCAATCTCGTTGACAACACTGGTCTCGATTTTGATAAGCAACCACTTTCATCAAAGCACCCAGTTTTTGGTCGCGTGATAAAGGGTATGGAGGTGGTTGATGCAATTGGTGGAGTCGCGGTGGGGGCAGGGGATCGACCGGTTGAACCAGTAATCATCACTAAAGCCACCATCCGCTAGAAACAATCAACTAGCCTAATCTGCGGCGTTGGCTTCGTCCTTCAAACCTTCAATGTATATCTAATACACCTTAGGTTTTCAGTCCTTGCCGCCTTGCATCTCAGGCCATTTGCTTGCTTCTAGAATAGAATTACCATAAAGCAAAACCGGCGCCCTTGGGCGCCGGTTTTGTGTGTGGAGAGTGAATTATGCAGCGACTACATCAACTGCCTTCTTCTGGACGAGCTGTCCATCAAAGCGAGTTTTGCGTATGTTGCGGAAAGCCACAACACCATCTACCATCGCAAAGATAGTGTGATCCTTACCCATCTTCACATTCTTCCCAGCTTCAATTTTACTACCGCGCTGACGAATAATAATCTGACCAGTCTTAACGACTTGTCCGTCAGTACGCTTGACCCCCAGATACTTTGGCTGAGAGTCCTTCAGGTTTTTGGCCGAACCGGCCGATTTCTTTGTTGCCATAGGTTATACTAAATATGTCTGCTGCATACCATCCCTAATTAACCATTTCACGCACCAAGGAATCTTTTAGCTACAAAACTTCGCTTCGTCTTCACTATATATCTCGATATGACTCAGACTCCAGCTTGTTTTTCGCACAAAACCTTCCTTAGCGTCACGGTGAAAGCGTTACTCAGGGATGGTATGAATTCGTAACCCGTGGAGTATACGACATATGTTAGAAAAACTCAAGCGTTTCCTCGCTGATGACACTATATTTACAGGTACGCTTTTATGTGTTATAGCGGTAACCGCCTTCTTTTTGGGGCGCTATTCAGTTGCTGAGATAGCTCCTCGGACACCGGCTTTGATGCTTGAAGCGACGGCTCTGCTACCAATTGCGACCACTACGGCGGTAGCAAGCACTACACCACCCCCTGTATCCCTAACCGCAGAGACTGCCAAATATGTAGGTTCAAAGTCTGGTACGAAGTACCATCTTATGACTTGTGCTGGTGCAAAGCGTATAAAAGAAGAGAACAAGGTATTTTTTGCCACGGCGGCCGAGGCTGAGGCGGCGGGGTATACACCCGCCGCCAATTGCCCCGGTTTATGAGGTCTGCCCAAAAAGCCTTCATACGTTGTTGCGCATCAATCAGAAACATTCAACGTATAACCACATACGTCTCATATTTCTTCATTCGCGCGCCTAGTCTGAAGTCTTTTTGAAAACAGACTTATAGAATTCGCAGTGCCCACACCATGCTCAATTGGAGACATATTATGAGGCAGAGGTCTAGTATAATAGAAGCTACTATGTATTTTTTACGGTTACTCGGTCGGGCGTTTGTCTTGTGGTTTAGTCGTGGGGCAGATGAGTCAGCAGCAGCTCTCGCGTACTTCATGCCGTTTGCGCTTACACCACTTATCATCCTCTCCGTCTCGATTGTAGGGCTCATGTATGGAGCGGAGCGAATCACGAATATGCTTATACGGTGGGGGAACTCAATTGATCCCGGAGTGACCGACTTAATTTATAGTTCAGTGACGAACTTTGATAGTGTGACGACACATTACTATTGGCCGATTATAGGTCTTGTATTCTTGTTAATCATGATTTACATCACTCTTAATAGTCTCATCATCGGTTTTCATAAGTTATGGGAAATTGAGCGGCATGGTTGGCGAAGTTATCTTTCTCGACTGTGGCGTATTTCACTCTTCATTTGTGTCTTTCAATGTTATTTGGTGGCGATTATTTTATTGGAAGATATATTCTCTTTCACCGCCACTGTCTTTGGCTCAAGTGCCTGGCCACTCATTAACTTCTTTGCAAGTTTTCTTCTCACCATGTTCTTACTCACCATTGCCTATGGTCTTTTAGCCTTTCGAGCACCATCTTTCTCTGGACGGTTTATGGGGGCCGCTGTCGCAGGTCTATTTCTCCTGTTTAGTCGTGGGCTTGTCGCATTCCATTTTGCGACCGCTCCAGTCCAAACTCTCTTTGGCGCGGCAGGACTTCTCATTACACTCCTTGTCTGGGTGTACGTGGTTGCGAGTATCATTCTCTACGGCGCGGCCTTCGCTCGAGTCTACGACGAAGCCCGCGGCCAGTGGCCTACCAGTTAATTGGTGTTCGTCCAATTTCCTCTAAATAGGCATTGGCTTTGGAAAAATGCTGACAGCCAAAGAACCCGCGGTGGGCGGAGAGGGGAGAAGGATGTGGGGCGGTGAGTACGAGATGTTTTGTTTCATTAATGAGGCGACGTTTAGCAATCGCAAAGGCTCCCCAGAGCAAAAAGACTACTTGGGTTTGTTCGCGCGAGATAGTCGCAATCACTTCGTCCGTAAAGGTTTCCCAGCCAAAGGTCTGGTGCGCGCCGGCTTCGCCAGCGCGCACGGTAAGCGTGCTGTTAAGGAGGAGGACGCCCTGTGTCGCCCAGTCGGAGAGATCGCCCGTTGTGCGATTGACTCCCACGTCGCTCTCGAGTTCCTTATAGATGTTTTGTAGTGACGGTGGCAGGGCCGTACCGTCTTCTACCGAGAAGGCCAGTCCATTGGCCTGATGTGGTCCATGATAGGGATCTTGACCAACTATCACTACTTTGACTGCAGGGAGTGGCGTGAGGTCAAACGCCCGAAAAACATTTTTTGGATGGGGGTAGATGGTTTCGGTTTCGTAGGCAAAGCGCACTGATTCGGTGAGCCGTTTGAAATACGGCTTTTCAAATTCGGCGGCGAGTGCCGCCCGCCACGAATCTTCGATGCGTACGACCATATACCATAGTATACAAACAAAAACAACAAACGCCACCAGAGGCGGCGATTGTGCTGCTACTGGTGGCGTTTAGGTGAGTAGTGACCGAAGATAGTGCTTTGTCCACCAATCTGTGCAGAGATGGAGGGCGTCGTGGACACTGCTCCAGCAATGGGTGGCAGCCGGTGATTCGAGCACGATAGTGCCACCTTCATACACCCCCCTAAACATGTAGTGCTCCCAGAACACATGTGGATCATGGGGGATGGCGCGCTTTTTATACCGCACAAACTTCAGTTGAGTCTGGAGTCTGGTTTCTTCTCGTAATTCACGCAGCGCTGCTTGCCTGATGGTTTCGTGCGGATCTACCTTGCCACCAGGTAGTTCCCAGCTGAAGCTGTTGTTGCGGTCGGTTTCGATGAGCAAGATATGCAGGTCTTCTGGACGGCGGAGATCAATCCTTGCCGTCCGTCCTTTAATAAAGTCGGTGGGCATGGTTTGCACTCCTTTCTATCTCTACTATAGCATGATGGAGCTACCTGTACAGACTATGGCATAATACTCGTATGATAGTTATCGATATAGAAGCTTCGGGCACAGAATATCAACTGCACTCGATTGTCTCACTTGGAGCGATTGATATGAGTAATCCAAAGCGGCAGTTTTATGTCGAGTGTCGCGTCTGGGATGGGGCACATATTATGGAGGAGGCGCTTGCGGTCAATGGCTTTACGGAAGCACAAATCACCGACGCCACCAAAATGAGCGAAGCTGAGCTCGTGCGTGAGTTTATGGAGTGGACGCAGATGTGCAGTGATCGAACATTGGTCGGACAAAATGTCTCCTTTGATCGCGATATGCTCAAGGCGGCCGTGATTCGAGCGGGGGAGAATTGGACCTTGCCATACCGCACGCTTGATACCCATACCATGTGTTACATGCATATGGTGAAGGCGGGGATTATGCCACCATTTGACGCTGAACATAAGCGCACCGCACTCAATCTCGATGCAGTTCTCAACTACTGTGGCATCCCCGAAGAACCAGATCCCCACAATGCGCTTACCGGAGCAAAGTGTCATGCGGAGGTGGCGGCGAGACTCCTATACAATCGGCCACTTCTCCCCGAGTTTGCTTCGTATCCTATCCCGTGGTGATGAGCCTGCGTGCTACAATACACGCATATGGTTCGAAAAGTTCTTGGTTTGACACGTAAGAAAAAAGAAGATAAAGCAGCAAAAAATTTACCACACTGCCGCGTCGTTACTGATTTACTCGACCCAAAAGGAACCGATGGGGACGCTATTCAGTCATGGCGCGTCTTTCGGATTATGTCCGAGTTTGTTTCGGGCTTTGAACTACTCCGCAATCACGGTCTGGCAGTAACATTCTGGGGAAGTGCTCGTCTCTCACCAAACGATCCGTACTACAAGATGGCCGAAGAGCTTGCGGCCCGTCTAGCAAAGAAAGGTTTCTCTGTCATCTCTGGTGGTGGACCCGGTATTATGGAAGCCTCAAACGTTGGTGCGTTTAAGGTCGGTGGCAAATCAGTAGGTCTTAATATTCAGCTTCCGTTTGAACAGAAGCTTAATCCGTACACGACCGAGTCACTGAACTTTGACTTCTTTTTCTCACGCAAAGTGATGCTAACCTTTGCCTCTGAAGCCTATGTGTACTTCCCAGGCGGGTACGGTACCCTAGATGAGTTTTTTGAAATCATCACGTTGATCCAAACCAAGAAAATTGAAAAAATCCCGGTTGTATTGATAGGAAGCGATTTTTGGAACCCGCTTATTGCTTGGTTTGAAAAAGAACTCATGAAAAAGTTCAAGACTATTAGTAAAGAAGATCTTGATATCTTTAAAGTGTTTGACGATATCAAAGAGGCGGAAAAGTATATTTTGAAAAATGTTGATTGTAATGTTAACTACAACCAACGCTAGATTATGACTTTTGTTGTATTTGATATAGGTGGAACCAAAACACGCATTGGCTTTTCTGCTGATGGTAAGAAGCTTGATACAGTGAAGTCATTTAAAACGGATCCTAAGCCTGAGCAGGGTCTCGCAGAGGTGGTCTCCGTTATAAAAGAGTGTGGAGGTGCCGTTACCGCTATTGCCGGTGGGGTGCGTGGCGTACTCCGTGAAGATCGTCTTGGCATTGACCATGATGGTATTTTGACTAAGTGGGCGAATGTGTCGATTGTCGATTTCCTCGCGGGTGAGTTTATGGTACCAGTATTCCTTGAAAACGATACTGCGCTTGCTGGCCTCGGTGAAGCGATATATGGTGCGGGGAAGGGAGTTGGGCTTGTGGTCTACCACACAGTAAGTACCGGTGTTGGTGGGGTGCGGATTGAAAACGGCGTCATCGATATGGCTAGTATCGGCTTTGAGCCCGGGCATCAAGTACTTGATATCGACCGCACTATCCTCGGTGAAGATGTTCCGCCAACCCTGGAGAACCTTGTTTCTGGACGGGCGGTTGAAGGGCGTATGGGGGTAAAACCGTACGAAATTGCCCAAGATGACGTGATTTGGGATGAACTAGCCGGCTATTTGGCTCAGGGTTTGCGTAACACCGTTCTCTATTGGTCTCCTGAAGCCATCATCCTTGGGGGGTCCATGATGGTAGGGGATCCTAGAATCCCCCTTGATTCAGTACGTCGCGCGACGGTAGCCGTTCTTGATGGGGTGATGCCGTGCCCCTTCATCACTACTGCTGAATTAGGAGATGAAGCGGGTGTGCACGGCGCTTTGGCCTTTTTACAACAAAAAATGCGGTCTCTATAGGACCGCTTGGAAGCATGTGAGCTGCTCCACCTATGCACGCTAAGAAATCCGTACGCCCATACGAGGGAGCGCCTAGGACTTGATTGGTTGGTAGCACCACACATGCACTTGTGTTGCGTCCAATCAGAACTATTTTAAATTATACATATATACTAGGAAAAGTCAAATAATGGTGCGTTACTTAAGTATACACAAAAAATGGCTCAATAGAGCCATTTTTTGTCCTTTGTTTGAGTCAAAAACTAGCCAATTTCATTGACAGTAAGTCCAAAATGTGCTATTATGCTAGAAATCCGCAAAAGTCTGTTACGATTGTGCGGTTACCGGATTTGGGCGGTCCCCGCCGGTATTATCCATTAAGACAATTGGCTTATTATATCGACTATCGTCCTGGCTGTCATTGCCGCTTCTACCGCATTTTCGGTACCGGAAACCATGGCCTACGGACAAATCACGACCACCGAAAGTGAAGTAAGTACATTGACTGTTGAGGCAAAATCAGCTGCTCCAGCAAATAAAAAGGTGGCTTACGCCCCTGAAGCTGCAGCTGTCGGTGATACCGAAGCCGTCGTACGTGCCTACTTTGCAGACGTACCGGTTATGATTCAGATAGCCCGCTGTGAGTCACATTTTCGTCACTATCTAGCTGACGGAACCGTCCTTAAGGGACGCGTAGACGGCGCCGATACCGGAGTAATGCAAATCAACAAGCGTTACCACGAGAAGGCTGCCGCTGCGATGGGTCTTAATCTCGATGATATTCACGGCAACATGGCCTATGCCCGCCATCTCTATGAGACGCAGGGTACACGACCATGGAACGCGTCGGCTCCTTGTTGGGCGAAGACGCTTGCCATGAATTAGGTCGTAGTCAAAAAATCTTCGATTGACTTTGTTGCACTTTGTTCGCAATGACTCGCCGTACTACCAAGTACGTGTCGTCTTTGCTCACTCGTGCGCCTCGTCACTCAAATTTTTTTGACCACGCCAGTCTCCACTATCGAGATCAAGCGAAAGCAAAAACAAAACACCCCTCTAGGGGGTTTTTGTTTTCTTTGTATTTTTAATAATCAATTAAATTGATTCAGATTCGAGACGTCGAGGAATAAATTGGTGGGACGTACTTTTTTTGCTACGTTGAATCAATTTATGACGATGACAACAAAGAAGATGAGTTAATATAATTGATTATTTGATCTTCCAACCGGTTCCTGCACCATATGCCATCACATACAAGAGACCACCAATAATGGCGAGGTTCTTTAAGGTGGCAATATCGTTCATTGGCTGGCTCCAGTCACGGTGTCCGAAGTAGGTAGCACCGAGGGTGAAGAGGATAAGCGCCAGAGCAGCATGTTCAACTTTGTAGCCAAGGACAAGCGCGAGACCACCACCGAGCTTTACGGCAAGCACTACCCAGTAGGCAAGAGCGGCCATTGGCACACCAACTGAAGCGTAGAATGCCGTTGTGCTTTCAGCTCCTCCTGTAAGCATACCGTACCCGGTATAGAGGAAGAGGAGACCAATAAGGGTGCGTCCAACTAAGATTCCATTACTTTGTAACGTCTTTCGTTGTGAATCATTTATCATAATCGATAAAATTTTAATTCTTTGTATAAATATTTGATGTCTCTTGTATCGCGTTGTACAAGGAGCGAGACAGTAGACGATAACTTGTTCCTTCTATAGTATACACCTATGGCAAAACGCTATTGGCTCATGAAGAGCGAACCCAGTGAATTTAGTATCGATGATCTTGAACGGAAAGGGGAGTCCCTCTGGGATGGGATTCGCAATTACCAGGTGCGGAACCTCATTCGCGATACTATCAAGGTAGGGGACAAGGCGCTCTTTTATCACTCGTCGTGTAAGGAGGTAGGGGTAGCGGGGGAGATGGAGATTGTGGGCAGCCCAGTTCCAGATCCGACCCAGTTTGACCCACAAAGCCACTATTACGACCCAAAGTCGCCCATGGACAACCCGCGCTGGCTTGCTCTCCCGGTACGGCACGTAGCTACCTGGGGCAGGGTAGTGCCACTAGCAGAGCTACGCGCCACCCCAGCCCTTAAGAATATGACAATACTCAAAGCCGGGAACAGGCTTTCGATTACTGAGGTAACAAAGGAGGAGTACGATGCGATTTGTACTATTTATGAATATATCAAAAAATAACTTCTCATACTCCAGACTCAATTTTAGATTCTCTTCGGGAGGGTGAAAAATCGATTTTTAGCCAATTAATATACGAGGTGAGCCCACAGATATTAGCAATACACGGAGTCACATATTTTCGAGTGAAACAAGAAAATTAAAGAACCGCACCATATCTCACTAATAGTTTCTATATTGACAATCCTGTAATTACTGTCATTATTGTAACTAAATCTGAATAAAACGAAGTCTTTGATGAAGCTGTACCATATCATACCTAAAGGTGGGGTAGTGGGGGACAAGCTTCTGCTGCTCGCCACACTCCGAGATGAATATCCGGGAGTCTACGCCAAAGCCATAGAGAAGTACTAAGGCAGGGAAGAGGTGCCACAAAACTTCATACCTCTGCTCGACTGCCCCTGGTAAGAATGTCATCTTCCTCAGCCCGGTGCATCTACAAGTGCTCCATGGCGTGTGCTGTATCCTGTGGGCACAGTGGATTGATTGGCAAAGAGGCGTATGTGATTGATCCGAGAAGCCTGCGGTCGGACCGTTTAGTCACCTATGACTACGCTGATGGTGGGAGCTACAGCTTTTACGATGTCGAAGACTACCTTCGCCTTCGCCATGCGCGTATCAGTGCCGTGACCCGCAACTACTACCGGAACGCTGTCGATGCAGGGAAGCGGCCATTTCTCTTTCATTGCATTACGCATGTCATGTACCAAATGCGAAATTTCCGTAGAAGGGCTGTCAACAGTACAAGTGCGCGCTTAGAAGCACTCAAAATATACGCCCCAGTCAATGAAATAACCGGGTTTCGTATACCAAATTATTTCTTCAGTGGATGGAAGTCGCGGTGGGTGGTTTCGGCGAAGCGATCAGAGGCATGTACGTACCGGGTGGTGGTCTCAAGGGATTCGTGACCGAGGAGCACCTGGATGGCCGCTGGGTTCGCCCCTTGTTCAGCGAGATAGGTCGCAAAGCCGTGACGGAGACTGTGGGCGCTTGTTTTGATACTCATACCGAGGTATTCACGATACCACTTAATCTTCATTTGCACGTAGTTAGGGGAGATATGCTTCTTTTTATTGTTGGCATTGAGGCCCCGTTCGGCTACAAAGATGTAGGGGTTTTCATCATCACGCATTTTGAGGTAATCGCGGATGTAGCCTTCGGCCCTAGCGGTGAGGTAGATGAAGCGTCGCTTCCGACCCTTACCTTCAACGAAGATTTTGCCCGAATGATCGAGCTGATTGATCTTGAGTGAAATCAGTTCTGAGATACGCATACCGCTCGCAAACAAGGTCTCCATGATGGCGCGGTTACGCTTCGCTACAAATTCATCCTTCTCGACGGTTGAGGGGCACTCAATAAGTCTAATGAGTTCATGGAGTTCAGCCACTTGGCCATGCTGCTTACCTATACGGAGAAGCTTAATCGCTTGTGGGGGAATGGGAGTAAACTCATCCATATCAAGGAGGTAGGAGAGATAACGCCGCAGAGAGGTGAGATGGCGGTTGATCGAACCACTTTTGAGCTTCACTTCAGATTCTTGCCCATCAGCGGTCTTCCGGGTGGGGGAGTTGAGGTAGGCCTTGTATTGTTCGATGGTCTTTTTGGTGACTTTCTCAAATGGCAGGTCGCGCATTTCATTTTTGAGGAAATTCGCAAATGTGTCGAGATCGCGCTCGTAGTTGTACAGAGTTTCGTGTGAGTAGTTGTTCGCCTGGATATGCAACAAGAAGTCATCTATCGAGGGAAGTGTATTGGTTGAAGTTTTTGCCATATTTTTATCGTGAACCAGATTCTTTGGATTCGTATTTCTATTATACCCCGGCAGTGGGGCACCTCCCTTTAGGGCTGTTAATAACTGAGTATAATAACTCTAATACTCAGTATTATATCTAAAATAAAGCTATTTTTAACCTTTGATATAAATACGCGATTTGGCCTTGGTTAGACTCCGTCGTCAGTGTCTGTGTACTCTTCCCTACAGTCGTCTAAAATATTTTAAATTTTAGATTTTGATTTATTTCATTTTTGATCACTTTTCTTTGGCTCTACGCTGGCGCAAATTTCTGACCTGATGTCAGTATCAGGTCTAAGGCCTCCTTGAGCCGATACTTGTATCAGGTCCAAGGCTTACGACAGTTTTCTACATGACGTATATATCATCTCAAATGCCCTGCGAGGCTCTATGAGGCGTATACGCCCTCGTATGATGACAGTCTACAAGCGAATATTGGCCTTAGAAGTATCATCTACGTGAGGTTTGGTATGCATCAGAATTTTCAACAAATCTGACAAAAACTGTCCAAGTGTAATTTTGAAAAAATTTCATCGCGAATTTTAGTTCTTATGACTGTGATGACGGCTATGTATATAGCAAACTAAACTTTGCAGTATAAAGACTCGGTAGATCAAGACAGAAAAATGAGTTCAAGTCCCCCATTTCTCTAATTACAATATTTTTATAAAATGTCAAGTAAAGTAGGGGAGTTACATTTTGATATAGGCAACTCACTTGACCTCATCTCAGTGTGCACAAATTGCTGGTGACCCACCTGTCGCTTCCCTTGATGGACTGCCTGTGCTACGCACTACTCCCTTTCGAACTTGGCACCTTCGATTTACTCAAATTTCTTGACAAAAAAATGCCCCATGATTATATAGGATTATGAATCACAGATTCGCACAAGTATATAACCAAGATGAACGTCGCCGATTGTGGGGTGGTGGCTTTTCTGCCGTCAAGCTTGCGATTGTCACACGTGGCCTTGTATATAGCCGTGGAATTTGTATGAAATAATTCTCCTCTAGAAATAAAACCATAAAAATCCCTCGGCTCGCATAAAAGGCCTGAGGGATTTTATGTGAGCAAAAATCTGTTCTTTCACAATGGAGAAAACCATGACGACCTCTCAAGTTGAACCGAACCGTCACGCCATCTTCCTCCCATTTGCCGGCGGCGGCCTCGGTCCTCGGACCAACGATGAATCGATGATCGCCCAGGCGTGGCGAGGTATCAACGATGTCGAGAATCGTATCTATCTTTTGCGACAGTTTCCACAAACTGAAGCGGCACAGCGCGAGTGGTGGCTCAAGTCTGATACCGACAAAGAACTGGTGTTCGTGATCTATCAAGGCAAAACCGCCATCGGTACCATGGGCGTCCATCACATCGACTACGTACATGGGCACGCAACTACTAGTACGCTCATCTGGTCTGCCGAGCATCGCAACCAAGGGATTGCCACCAGGGCCAAGCTCGTACTCCTCGAGTATTTGTTTGATACCTTGAACCTCCGGCGGATCTACTCGCACTACATTGACTACAATGGTCGGAGTGCTCGGTATAGTGACAAGTGTGGGTATGTCGAGGTTGCTCGACTCCCGGGACACTTTCGGTTTGGTCCAATGTTTGCGGACGAGGTAACGCTCATGTGTGAGCGCAGTACCTGGCTCCCCTGCTTTGTAAAATACCAAAGTGAGAACCCAGCTCCCCTCACCCGTCCTCAGCTGATTGCCAAACACCGCAAGGCGGTTGGTAAATAAAACATCACCCGCGCTTACAGGCGCGGGTTTCTCGTTTGTAACGAAATATGAGCTTATTTGCTATACTTATGAAAGTAATCAAGGAGGCCTTGATGCAGTTCTATAAGATCATCTATCTCCAGGCTGGTGAGGTTCAGATTGGTGTGCTCGGTCTCTATGTGGTCAATAATGAGTCTGTAGGGTCATTTGTACGAATAGATGGTCATCATTCAGCTGGTTGGACTCTTTCGACAGTACCTTCTTATTTCGTTGGTAATGATTTTGCGCTTCACGATTTACGTCACAAAATTCAACGAAACTTTGGTGCTCGTCTCATTGTTCGCTATGACTATGCGGCAAATCTTGATAGCCGACCCAGAGCCGAAGAAGAAAAATAATGCGGTCCCAAACGGGACCGCATAGTATTATTAATACGGCGGAAGATAGTTCATTGGGTCGAGGTAGGCTTCGGTGGCGGCTACCGGTGTGGTGGCTGAACCACAACTGGTTGAGGTCTTAATCTCGTTAAACTGTCGAACGCTTACTCCGTCTTTTGCATAAACAGTAAAGTGGAGGTGAGGACCGGTTGAATAACCGGTATTACCTGTGTACCCAATAATCTCACCGGTAGCTACTCGCTGGCCAGGAGTGACCGCAATCGTGTCCTGGTGGGCGTAGAGGGTGGAGAGACCGTTGGCGTGATCAATGAGTGTCCACTTCCCCCATGAGTAACAACCCGGTACCAAGTCGGTGTTCCCGGTAGCTCGTACTGTTCCGGAGAGAGGTGCATAGATAGCGGAGCCGCGCGGTACCCCAAAGTCGACACCAGGGTGGTAAGCGCGGCCACCGTAGACGCTCGCGTTACGCTTGGCAAACTCAGTACCACCAAAGTACTGGGTGATGACGACGTTTTTGATTGGCCAGGCAAATACTGCCGTACCAGCTGCAGGAATAGTAGTTGGATCAAGGATAAATTGCAGTTTAGCTTCAAAACTACGCATCTCAGCAGTGATTTGTTCACGAGCAGCTTGCTTAGCTTTGATGATTTTTTGATACTCACTTTCTTTGTTTTTGGTAGCGGCTAAGAGTTGAGTTCGTTCAGCTTTGTTGTTGGCGAGTACGGTACTCTGGTTACCATACTGGTCTTTAAGATCGACGAGTGCCCCACGGCGATCCTCGGTGGCGTCACGTTTTTCATCAAGTGCGAGCTTCAGCGAGTCAAGTTTCTTAACTTTCTCAGCCATACTACTTTGAATCTGTAGCATCATATCAAGCTGTGACCAAAAATCCGAAAGGTGTTTATGTTGCAGCATCACTTCGATCATACTCATTTGTTCGGTCTTGTAGCTCCGTCGAATAATCTCACTGATAGCAGCTTTTTGTTTATCAATATCATTTTCAGTCGCTTCGATTTCTAGAATAAGCTGTGAGAGTTCGAGGTCGGTGGCTGCAATTTTGTTTTCGGTGTAGCGGATATCAGCTTGCACTTTCTTACGTTCGAGTTCAAGCTGGTTAATGGCTTTTTGGAGTGTGTTCTTTTCGGCGCCAACTTTTTTGAGATCTTGTTCAAATTGGGCAATTTCTTTTTCGATATCAAGGAGACGCTGACTGCGGTCATTGATCTCCTGTTTCAACTTATCAACTTCAGATGATTGTGCCGACACAGAAAAGGCGCCAGCAAACAAAAGTGGCAACACTAAGACCCCGTAGACAAAAGCTAGTCTGTGATGAACAACACTATCCATTACGGATTATTTTATCACAAGCAGTGACAATTCTCGTCAAAGTTTCCTGTTGACCAAGAATATAGGCGATGGTAAAGGGGTCTGGCGACTGGGCACGGCCGGATAAAGCCGTCCGGAGTGGCCATAAAACAACTGCCTTGCCTGCTGATTCAGCGTATGGCCAAATCAATGCCTTAATTGCCTCAGGAGACGAAAAATCAGCGCTGGCGAGGCTATGAAGGACCGCCTGGAGGTGTGGAATGACTTCTTTTGGTTCGGTGACTCCCTTGGGTATCAGTAAGGATGCTTCATAAATAGGGGTGCTAAAGGCAAAGTCATACTCCCCTGCCTCGACATTAGCAATGAATTCTTGTCGGACAGAAATGCGCTCTCGGATAGTTGGTAAGAGTTTGGTGAATTTTTCATCGCTGTAGCCAGGCATTTCGGTGAGTCTGGTTGGGATGTCAGCTTTGATGTAGTCGCGAAAAGCTTCCTCGGAAAGCTTGTTAAGGTGCTCGCGATTAAACCACAAGAACTTGTCACGATTAAATACTGCCCCACTCTTCTGAACATGGGTAATATCAAACCGCTTAACGAGTTCATCAAGGGTAAAAAGTTCTTCGTCTGTGCCAGGGTTCCAGCCGAGGAGGGCGAGGTAATTAATAATCGCGGAATCAAGAAAACCTTCCTGTCGGTAGCTCTCGATGGATACTGCACCATGTCGTTTAGACATCTTTGATCGATCGGGTGCGAGAATAAGAGGTAAGTGGGCGTAAATCGGTCGGGTAAAACCGAGTGCTTCTTGAATAAGAATCTGCCGTGGGGTGTTTGAGATATGGTCTTCTCCACGAATAACGTGGGTAACACCCATCAGCGCGTCGTCAACTACGACCGCGAAGTGGTAAAGCGCGTCATCAACAGAACGTGCTATGACGATATCACCGAGCTCGGTAGTATTGAAAGTAATATCACCACGCACGAGGTCATTAAATGTGATGTCTTTGTTTGGGTTACGTAACCGAACCACCTCTACCATGACCGTCGCGTCGGCTTTACTTGGTTCTTTTGAGATGTATGCGCTGCCGTTTGCGATTGCACGCTCGAGGTGCTCACGGTAAATGTGCGCTCGTTCTGATTGACGGACTATTTTACCGTCATCATTTTCCCAGGTAAGACCAAGGCTTAAAAGTCCATTGATGATTTCGTTTTCAAAAGCTTTGGTGCTGCGCGCTTTGTCCGTGTCTTCACTACGAAAGACCATATGGCCGCCGTGATGTTTGGCAAAGAGATAGTTAAAAAGTGCCGTGCGGACAGTACCGATGTGGAGTTTGCCGGTTGGGCTTGGTGGAATGCGAGTGATAACAGTGTCTGACATATTGTTTTAGATAGATCCGTGTTCTTGTGCTATAGCAATGAGGATTTGCGCAATCTGGTTGGCAGCGTGTGGGGTCGCAAAGGTGCGAGCGGCTCGACTCATAGCCTCATAACGAACGGGGTCCCCCATAATAGACTGTATTTCTGAGGTAAGCAAATACGGTGTGAGATTCCCCTCTTCCATCACGGTGGCAGCGCCGGAACGGGCATAGGCGTAGGCATTGGTGCGCTGATCGTGACTGATTTCCTCAGGGATAGGTATCACAATCGCGGGAGTACCATGGAGGGCGATTTCAAAGAGGGTGGTACTCCCTGCTCTGGTAATAACAAGACTTGCCGCCTCAAATAAAGCTGACATCGTTTCAGCGTCCATAGTTCCTTTCACAAAATAGCGTTCAAGCAAGTTTTTGTCCGCAACCAAAGCTTGTGAGGTTTGAATCACTACTTTCTCCTCAGTCGGGCCAGTTTGGTGAAAGACGGTGAATTGAGGCAAGAGCTGGGTAAGACTATTGAGAATAAAATTATTGATGCGTATAGCACCGAGTGATCCGCCAGTTACAAAGATGATTGGTCGGTCTTTTGGTACACCTAAAAACTTGTGTGGGTTTGGGTGTGGTGTCTGCAGACTTTTTCGAATCGGAATACCAACGAGGGCAGTTTTTTCAGCTGGAAAATATTCTGCGGCACTTGCGTACGCGATACCGATATAGCGAGCGAATTTCTTTGCGAGGTTACTGGCGCGTCCGGGCTTACTATCAGACTCATGGATGACTACAGGAATCCGATAAAAACGCGCCATAAGGAGCATTGGGACACTTGTATAGCCACCCTTACTAAAGAGGACGTCTGGGTAAAGGACAAAAAGTTTGTACCAAGCGACAAAGAGGCCGCCAATGGTACGGAAGATATCGGTGAAATTTTCAATAGCAAAATACCGTCGGACTTTACCAGCCGGACAAGAGACGAAGTTGATATTGAGACGAGTAAGTTCTGCAGCGTTGTACTCGTGTGGTCCAAAATAGTAGAGCTCAGCGGTTGGATAGATATCACGAATAGCTTCAGCCACTGCAATGAGTGGATAAAAGTGTCCGCCGGTACCGCCACCAACAAGTGCTATCTTCATATCTGGTAATACTATCACGCGCCTCGCTTGGTTTCCCGGTATTTTGACACATTAAGGACGATACCAACCATAGTGAGGGTGGCAAGAAGTGCTGTACCGCCATGACTGATAAATGGTAGCGGAAGTCCCGAGAGTGGCGCGACACCAAGCATGGCACCTATATTGAGAAAGGCTTGGCAGATGATGAGTGTCATAAAACCAACAACAAGGAGTGTCCCAAACAAATCAGGTGCTTGTCCGGCAATCTTGTAGCCGCGTAAGGTAAAGCCTAGGTACAGAAGGATAAGGAGACTTGAACCCATAAAACCAAATTCTTCGGCATATACCGCAAAAATCGAGTCACCAATTGGTTCAGGTAAGTACTCAAACTTTTGAATACTCTGCCCAAAGCCACGACCGGAAAAACCACCCGAGCCAACCGCAATCAGAGACTGCTGAATCTGATACCCACTACCAAGCGGATCTCGCTCGGGATGGAGGAAAGTAGTGAGGCGATCCATGATGTATGGACGCACCATTGCCACGATGGCAAGGAGAAGCACTGCTGACAAAAACATGAGCCCCACATCCCGCCATCGGCCACCAGCAGTCACAAACATCGCCATAGCAGCAGCGCCCATAATTAAGAAGGTATCAGTGTCTGGTTGTAAGAGCATGACGATCCCAACACTCCCAACTATCGCAACAAACGGCAATGTGCCTTTGATTGTATCGGTAATTACATCACGCATCCCCGAGAGCCAGGTAGCGACGTAGATGATGAACCCAAGCTTCAGCAGCTCAGCTGGTTGAAGTGTAAAACCACCAATAGAAATCCAGCGAGTCGCTCCCCCGTGTGTCATACCAAGTCCTGGGATAAACACGGCGAGTGTGAGGAGTATCGTCAAAAGAAAGATATAAAATGCATAGCGGCGGAGGTGTCGGTAGTGGAGCTGCGACATCGCAAAAAGGGCTATTCCCCCACCGAGGATACCAAAGAGAAACTGACTGGTCGCGACACTGCCAAAGCTTGCGCCATCGCGCGCCAGGAGGCCGAGTGAAGCGGAGGAGAAAATCAAAAAACCAAACCCCACGAGGAGAGCGACAAATAAGGCGAGGACCTTGTCGATGGATTTGTTTGGTTGGTTTTTCATAAAAAAGTTTTTTAATTCGTTCTGTTGCCACTATAGAGTATGTTCAGAATGATGTCAGACAAGGTATGCGAAGAAGGAATCGTGAGACGTGACGTATGTATTGTACGATGAATGGTTCCGACTAAAGTACAACAAAGTATGGCAGTATTTCTGGACCTACTCTTACGTTACATGATAGTTGCCAAGACAAGGCCTGATACTGCACATATGATGCTGATAACCCAATACCGCATGGTCACCTTCGTACTCGGCCAACCGATCGCTTCAAAGTGGTGATGAAGTGGTGCAATACGGAAAAGTTTCCTTCCTGTCACTTTGCGGTACGAAAGCTGAAGAACATTTGAAACGACGGTAGCAACCAGAGGAAGTCCAATAATTGGTAAAAGTGCAATCCCGTGTCCTTCACCTAGTTCATCGGTCATAAAGACTATTACCGCCAGTGACAGGGTGAGCGACATCGAACCGGTCTCTGTCATCCAGAAGCGAGCAGGTGGAATATTAAACCAGAGGAAGGCCAAGATGCCGCCAGCGATGGTGGCACAGAGTGCAGCGATATCATACTGCGACTGTACAAAGGCTACACCAGCATACGACAAGAAGACAGCGGTAAAAACTCCACCGGAGAGACCATCAATCCCATCGATAACGCCACTAGCGTAGAGTGAGATGGTTAAAAAGATAAAAAGCGGTATGATAAGCCATCCGACATACATTGCTCCATCAAACGGAATACCAATAGCGTCTACGCCAAGCTTGGCATAAAACCAGTACCCAATTCCTCCAGCAAGTACAGAAATGATAATAAGACGGATCTTGAGTGAAAGTCCTTTGCCACCATGCACGACGTCGTAATAGTCATTTAAAAAACCAATACTCGCTCCAATCATGAGTGCGGCGACAGGTATCCAGGTCTGTGCGCGACTAAGGAAATATACCGCCGCCCACTGGCTGGCTGGAAAGATGATCTCGATCAAGCCCAGTGCGACAATCGTCAATAGTACACTCACCCATATCACAATCCCACCCATTCGTGGTGTCTTTACTTCCCCGTCACCCTTAAGACGGTTAAACTCAGTTGCTACATGTCCGCCCATGGCGGTTTTGCCACCCTGCTTCTTCCAGACCTTATACTTGAAAAGGTAGTGGGTAATGAGTGGTGTGATAATGAGGCCAATCACAAAGGCCATAATCGCCGGGACAAACACTTTGATAATTGGGTATTCCATAGACGTGTAGATTATAGCGATTTCTCGGCTTCTCTAAAGGCCTTCTGCACACTCTTTGTGAGTGCGAGCACGTCACTAAAGCGATCTTCATAGGTTGAACCAAGTACCGTGATGATAACCGGTCGGTTGTACCCAGCGTCAAATGCGATGGTGAGATTCCCTTGTGCTAGGTCGGTGTAGCCAGTTTTTGAACCAATGAGCCCGGGAATAGCAAAAATATCTGGGTTGGTGTTTTCAGCTTCATGATATGTACCATCGATGGCCACAATTCGGTCGTACGCTTTGGTTGTGGGTGCAAGAATATCTGGGTAGTTACGAAGGATGTAGCTCATGAGGAACGTCACGTCTCGCGCACTTCCGTAAGCGCCCGCTTCTGTAGGTGATATATCAAGCCCGGTAGCGTTGTAAAACGTAAATGATTCAAGTTCGAGCTCTTCGGCAGTGATGTTCATTGCTTCGACAAAGGCTCGTCCACCTTCGTTCTCGACTAGTATGTTCCCTACCCCATTGGCGAGCGTGTACGCCGCATCATTAGAGGAAGCGAGCATGGCGTAGTCGCGGAGTTCTTTGGCGATAAGTGTTTCGCCTGCCCGTAGCCCACTAGCACTTGCCTGGGTGGTGGCGCGTTCGGGGACGCGCAGATGCGTATCATCAGTCACGAGCTCCCTGGCAACGAGTGCGGTCATAAGCTTCGTGATAGAGGCAAGTGGGAGGCTTTCGTCGGCGTTTTTGTTATAGAGGGCGCGATTGCCAACCACATCATAGACGTAGACAGCGTGCGCTTGTAGTGGTGGCGGTGTGATCTCTGGTATGATCGGTATTTCGTCAGCGGTGGCAGTCATCGCAGCCATATTGTTGCTTGGTGACCCTGGTTTATCGTTGAAGATATACGGTACAACTACGCCACCGAGGAGTCCGCCAAGAACTGCCATAAGGACGAGAAATTGGGCTAACGCTGGAAAACGTCGCTCTTGTTTATAAGGAGTAGTTGCAACATCAATGAATTCGCCGTCACTCATAGGCTCTCTTTAACTATCGCTTCGTCCGTCTCGTCGATATCATCAGCAACACTATCATTTTCGGCTGCATGTTCAGCGGTGAAAGTCTCAAGGGCATCAGTAATACGTGCGAAATCGGTAAGAGCTTCCTTCCGGTCGACGCCGAGGTGAGCGAGGAGGCTCGGGGTCGCTTTAAAGAGGTAGCCACTACCCTGCTTTTCGCCACGTTCAATAAGTCCGCGAATGAGGAGGTTACGAAGAATGAATGATGAGTTTACACCTCGGATTTTGTCTATATCACTGCGGGAAATTGGACCACGATAGAGAATGATGGCGAGCGTTTCCGCTCCAGCTTTACCGATATCGCTTTTGATATCTTGTTTGCGTAGTTCTTCAATAAAAGGTGCAAGGATTGGTGCGGTCACGAGTTCAATGTCAGTATCAGTTTCAAGGAGGCGGGTGGCACCGGCTTCGAGACGGCCCCGGAGTGTATCTAGGGTGGTACGGAGGTCTTCGTCGGATACACCAAACTGCTTCGCGAGCTGCGCTTTTTTGAGCGGTTGCGACTTATAGAAAAGCAGTCCTTCGATGAGGATATCGAGTGGCATATGTCCTACCAGTGTAGCACAAAACCGGCACGAAAAAACCTTGTTTTTTCGTGCCGGTTTGTTGACAACCTCACCACCTTCTGGCCTAGCTTGACTTTATAGCAGAAGTATGCTATTGTAGTACATACCTGCAAGCAATTCCGCTTTGTTAGGTAGATGGAGGTTCTCATCATGTTCTTCGACCCCGGTGGGCATTCGCCCATGCTGAGCAATGGCTATTCCGACTTCGGCGCGCTGGGCGACATCGACCCGGGCTCCGGCGGCAACACGCCGGCCATTGTTTCGCTGACCTGATCAGGTCAGGCCTCCGACCTCTTGGAGAATTGCGTTCAGCAGACAACTGATCCGCAATAATCCAAGAACGTCGTAGCTTGAAGGGCTTAACCCTTTCCCCTCGTTTGCTTGCAGACGGGGGGTTTTTAACTTTTAAGTAAACATAGTTTGTACGAGGTCTCGCCTCGTACTTGGAAAAGTGTGTTGAAATTTTATCCCCAGACCTTGCCTCGGGAATTTTTATTCACAGATAAGCAAAACCTTTCTATCATATATGATAGAAAGGTTTTGGAATCAGTTTCTTCTGTTTCATTTTCTCTATTCAAACTTTGATATTCCGTCTTCACTATTCACTAGTAATACCGCGGGGTTCCCTCTTTCTCGAGTTCAATTTCAATATCATCAAACCGTCCGAGCTGCTTCACGAGCACATTCCCCTGCTTCACGAGTTCAAGAATCGCCAAAAATCCCACAATCACCGTCTTATGTTCTGTTGCCTCTTTGCGGATATCGGAGAACTTGGCCTTTAGCTGTGTTTCAATGCGGCGCTGGAGGCTTGCCATCATGTCTTCAAGACTGATTGAGGCTTTGACCTGTACCTTCGGCTTCACTTCCTTCTTTGGGAGATTCTGAAGGACATTCCACATCGCGGTATGGAGTTCCCCGATGGTGCACCAGGTATCGGGTATAAAAAGCGGATTCTTTGGAGCCACAAACCGGCGACTATACATAATCTGTTTCCCGAACTGAGCGGCGAGCACCTGCCCGGCATCACGGTAGATTTGGTATTGGCGCAGCCGTTCCTCAAGGTCATCGATGGTTGCCTCTTCTTCTTTAGTGAGTTCAAGGACCGGCAGCAAGGACTTTGATTTGATAAGGAGGAGAGTGGCCGCCAGCCCAATAAACTGGGCGGTATTAGGGAGTGATTTCTCCTGCATCTCACTCACGCGACGAATATACTCGTCGGTGACTTCCGCCAAGGAGATATCGTTGATGAGGAGCTTTCGCTTTTCACACAGCTCAATCAGGAGTTCGAGTGGTCCCTCAAACACGTGTGTCTTGATCGAAAAATCGAGTGTGCCACCAATTGCCATGCTTCTAGTCTAGCATATTTACTCACTGTCGTGACGGATTGTTTCTTTACTAAATTACAAATTGACCCTTCTTATAAATCACTTTACTCGTGCCATCTTCAAGGGTGGCGGTTACGGTGCGGTCAGTCGTTGAGACGATGTCGTGGTGCACCACTGACTCATTGTAGCCAAGCTTGTCCCAAGCGGCTGCATTCTTGGGCGTGGGTCCTTTATAACACTCATGGAATGAGGTGCCGAGCGCCACATGTGTGTTTCCAAATTCCCCGCCGGTATTTTCGTCGTAAAGCGTGTCGGCCATGAACCTTGTAATCCGGGAGAGGCGTTTATCAGTTAGCGAAACTTCCCCGAGGTGGTTTCCGCCTGTGGTTTCAATAATTTGCCGAAGGAGTTTGTGATTCTTCGTGGCTTTAGACTTTACCACTACCCCTTTTTCAAACCACAATTCGATCCCCTCTATCATATTTCCAAAAACATAGAGTGGTTGATTGAACCGAATCCAACCGTCAACCTCGCGCCAATTCGGTGAAGTAAAGACTTCAAAAGACGGGATATTGTTCCCTCCCCCCGCAAGCCAAACGCGATTACTCCCGAGACCAACGGTCATATCTACATCCTCACCAAGCCAGTGGAGACATTGTATCTTCATATCGGTAAGTCGTTTTGCGACACCCTGCACGGTATCATTTATCTTGAACCATTCCTTGGTCGGATTCTTGGTATCGAGGTAGCAAGCATTAATGATCTGCTGCCAGTAAGCCTTGAGACTCATGCCAGCTTCCTTTGCCATCGCCTCAGTCCCGTAGAGAGCGAGGGTCCAGTAGAGTTTATCGTCTTCAATTTTCTTCCACTTGTAGTCGATACTTTTCTTTTGGGCACGACGACGTTCAAGGATTTGTTTAGCTGGTATTTTCTTTAGTCCATGCGGCAAGGTATCAGCAAAGATGCGGATAACACAGTCTGCTTGATCCACCACACCTTTCTTCGCCAGGTACGGATCAAAGGCACGTTGCAGAGGCGAGGCATGCTCATAGAAGTTACTTTCGAAGTTGTACGTCTCATCACTACTGGGTAGGTATTCACCAAGCGGATGAAATCCATGTTTGAGGATCGCTCGTTCGAGGTAGAAGTACAGCGGGCGTGCGGCCTCAGGCACGATAAAGTGCACCACTGCCCCAGGCTTTGGTGCTTCTCCTTTACGGTTTTGGAGTCCAAATTCGACAATGAGATTAGCGTACTTTTCAAGTATAGCAGCTGGCGGGGTGTAGGATGGTTTGAACATATAGATAGCAGTATAGCAACTACATATCTCCCTGCAATATATCTCGCCATACCCCAATTGATTGGGGTATTGAGCATATTTAGTATAGATATACATAAACAAATACCCCATTTAAATGGAGTATTTTGTTTGTTGCTGTGAGGACTATATATCGGCTTCGTCGCTCTGCGTTGAGCTCGTAAATACATCAATACGATTGATGTCGCGTGGGAAGAGGGTGGCTTCCTTCACGTTATCAAGGCCGCAGAACTTTTGAGTCAGACGTTCGAGCCCCATTCCCCATCCACCGTGTGGTGGAATACCAAAGCGGAAGGCCTGCAGGTAGAAGTGGAACTTATCTGGATCAAGCCCTTTCATCTTGATACGTTCAATAAGGTTCTTGTAGTCGTGGACACGCTGACCACCAGTGGTGATTTCAACTCCCCGGAAGAGGAGGTCAAAACTCTTCGTGAAGCCGGGATCGGCCTCATCTTCGTACGTATAGAATGGACGTTTTGAAACTGGGTAGTGTGTGATAAAAATGTAGTCACTACCAAGCTCTTTGTTGGCATACTCACAGAGCCAGCGTTCATCTTCAGGTTCGAGATCCGGCTCACTTGTCTTATCTACGCCGGTCTTTTCCTTGATGAGTGCTTGTGCCTCGCGAAGCTTCATAAATGGAAATATCTCCCCTTCGGTTGGTACTTTTGGAAGTTCAATACCGAGGGTGGCGAATTCAGGTGCACAGGTTGCCTCTAAGTGTGCCCGCAGGTGTCGCATGAGACCAGTGAGGATCTTCATGAGGTCGTGGTGGTCTTCAATGAACCCAACCTCGGCATCGAGTGATGTATATTCACTGAGGTGACGGGTGGTCGCACTTTTCTCAGCGCGGAAGGCAGTTGCAAAGGTAAATACTCGTTCGAGAGCGCCGACGAGAATCTGCTTGTAGAACTGGGGACTTGAAGCGAGGTAGGCGGTCGTCTCACGAAAGTACGGTACCTTAAACACCGCTGCCCCACCCTCGGCGTCGCCACCGACGAGCTTTGGGGCCTGAAATTCGGTAAAGTCTTGGCTGCGAAGAAACTCTGCGTACCCACGAGTGATTTCACTTTGGATCTTAAAGATAGCGCGGTCACGCTTACTCTTTAGGGTTAACGGTCGATTATCAAGACGAACTTCAAGCCCATACTCACTATCAAGTTCAAGTGGTAATGATTCTGCTTTATTGAGAATGTTAATAGCGGTAATCTCGAGTTCGATATCACCATTTTGTACCTTCTTATTTACCATCTTCTCTGGACGCTCGTTTACGATGCCCATTACCATAACGGCTGATTCGTTACTCGCTTCTTTGGCAACCTCAAGCACTTCAGGTTTACCAAAGACTACTCCCTGGACGATGCCGGTGTGGTCACGAAAATCAAAGAAGGCCATTTTGCCTTGATCACGACGAACATCGACAATCGCTTTGATGGTTACGGTTTCGCCGATGTGGGTATTCAGTTCATTAATTAAGGTTCTCGTCATATAGTTTTGAGTTACGGAGAAACGAAAAATCGTCCCTCCACAAATATTAGTTAATTAATACTTGTGCAGGGGCGATTACAATAGTAAGTATTGTATGTTCGCGGTGCCACCCTACTTTGGTCTCTTTACTACCCTCTATAACCTCGGTGGGTGTCAGCCACGTCATCAGTTTTTCTTATTTTGCCAGAATGTATGCGAATGTCAATTTTTGAACGGAGCAACCCTAATGATCTGTTCATCTTCATTAAAACTGATCACTATTCCTGGATGAGTTAAATCTTCGACGATAGTGTTATATGTCGGGGTGGTAATCGGGTCGTCTTCATGCATTATAATAAGCAGACTGTGGTTGTATTCCGTAACGGCAAAGTTGTATCCATTGTTTCCAAGTGCATAGGTGATTTTTTTGGCAGTTTCCACCACAGGCTTAAGTACGCCACTATCCTCAAAATCAGCAATCGTTGGTTTTGGTATCTTCTCCATAATTACAAAGTAATCCCAATCGCTTGACGGACACGAGCAAGAACAGGACCGGATACCTCTTTTGCTCGCGCTACCCCATCGGCGAGGACGGCGCGCACATCAGCATCAGTAATCTGATTGCGACGCTCACGCATTGGTGCGAGATGAGCGTCGATATCCTCAGCCAGAGCTTCTTTGAGGTTCTTGTACTTACCTTGGTTTGCTTCGTAGAGTGGCGCCAGTTCAGCTTCAGCTTTGAAGAGTTTGTGGATAGCATAGACATGCTCTGGTCGTTCTCCACTACTATCGGTCACAATACTCATCACTGCCTTCTGGATTTCTTCACGAGTACCAAAGAGCGGAATGGTGTTCTTGTAGCTCTTACTCATTTTGGTGCCGTCTGTACCACGTACAATCCCTACCGCATCAAGAATCAGTGTCTCAGGTTCTTTGAGAAGCTTGGTGTTGTATGACTGATTGACCTTACGCACTGCTTCGCGGGTATACTCGAGGTGCTGGCGTTGGTCCTCTCCAACCGGCACGACATCTGTATCGTAGAGCGTGATATCAGCCGCTTGGAGCATCGGGTACGTAAAGAGTCCTGCGTTTGGTTCAATCCCTTTCGCTACCTTGTCCTTATACGCATGACCTTGCATCAAGAACGGCACGGTCACCATACAATCAAACACCCAGCCCAGTTCCATATGGTCTTGGTTGTCTGATTGGCGAAAGATCACGGCCTTCTTAGGGTCCACACCGGCTGCGAGATAGTCGCGCACTACGTTGTAGATATTCTGGCGCATCACTTCGGGATCACGCACAGAGGTGAGCGCATGGTAGTCCGCCACCATGAGGAAGCTCTCATAGTCTTCGTACATATCAACAAAGGGCTTTAAGGCACCAAAGTAGTTCCCAATGTGTAAGTCACCCGAGGACTGCAGCCCCGTCAAAAGTCGCTTTTTCATATGCGCACTATATCATACGAATTTGCCCCAAAAAAGTCTCCTTGCATTTAACAAGCCCCAGTCTCACCGAAGAGTCTGGGGCGTTGTCGGAAGACTGCTTAACCTTTGGTATAAGGTCACCATGTTTGCTGGGTACGGATTCCGAAGTCGAATCCGTCGTCACTGTCGCGCGCTCAGTCCTCTTCTTCTCGGCGCTTTGTGTACGGAACTTAGCAAAGATTATAGCGAACATCTTACGAAACCTGAACATGGCATCCCTTCCTGTACGGTGAATGTTATGAACAAATATGTATCATTTTTTAATTATTGTCAACCTCACTCTTAATTAGAATTTTTGTTTCTGTGTCTCGCAACGCTTGATTTATCTGATCAACGGTCAACTCCATATACGATAAATCAGGGTCGGTATAGTGACGTCCAGTTCGTATCAATCCGTCCATTAATTCCAATACAATCACTTGCGGAGTCCGATACATTTTTCCTGTTTCTGGATCAGGGTAACTTTCAATCATCTCAATCATTACTACATTATCTCCCTCAGCAATGTTGCGAATATCATATTGTCTGCCTTTGATAGGATAAACCTCATCAAGTTCACCGTGCACATCGTCTCCAGTTTTTTGGGAAAAGCTCATCTTTTGACTTATACACCCAGGTCATTCGGTAGTCCTTCGCCATTTTATTAAGTGCGGCGCGAACATCACCATTTGCTTCATCTTGTAAGATATGGAGGATAGTTTGTATATTTTGTGAATGTGTCATATTAAGAGTCATTATTTCATTTTCAAGACATAAAAGAAAGAGGCACCCATTGTAAGGGTGCCTCGAAGATCGCACGAGGCGACGTTATGCGGCGCGAACGCCGCGAGCGAAGTCGAGCAGCGAGCCGCTGTTGTTGTGGCGATACCAGACCTCGGTCGAGATCATGCTCGAAGCCAGGAACTCCTGCTGGAAGTCGGCCCAGGCAGTGTAGACGCGGGCGAACTCGGCCTTGAAGTTCAAGGCGCGGTTCTCCTCCAGTTCGACGTTCAGCTTGCCGACCACGGCCGCCGGCGTCGAGTTCTGGATGCAGGTCTTCAGGTCCTTGGTCAGGCAGACGAGCTTCGCCAACGTCGCAGTATGATGATGAAGCGTCGCGACGAACCCGGACTTCTGCATGATTGCGGCGATGTTGTTCCAGGCCGATTCGGACCGGTGCAGGCCGGCGGCGCGCATTTCGCGACCGAAAGCCAGCAGATCCATCGTCTTCATCGGCGGCAGATCGACATACTTCTCGGTGTCCATCTGGATCGACAGAGTGTCGATGGCGCGTTGCATGCCAGCCAGGTGTTCGAGGGACTCGTCGAGGTGCGTCTAGATCGGCACGATGTCGCCGATCTTGCCGTCGAGTTCGGCCAGGATCAGGTCTTCGAGTGCGACGTTCGCCAGTTCAAGGCCGATCTGGGCCAAGCTCATGGAGCGGGACATCAGGGTCGAGTTCTGGAGATAGCGGCCGCGCGGCTGATGGTTCTTGCCACCCATTGGTGTCATCCTTCTGTAAAAAAGTTGTGAACGGGGTCTACCCGTGAAAATATAGCATGCATTTGCAAGCTGTTAAGCAGGTAATTTTCTACAAAATAACTGGGAGGAAGAATTCGAAGCGGGAGCCGTGGCCTTCACCGTCAGAGTGAGCGATGACATCGCCGCCCATCGCACGGGCCATCTCACGGGCGACGAAGAGGCCGAGGCCAGTACCCTTAATGTTGACCGTGTTGGCATTTTTGGCTCGGGAGAACTTCTCAAATAGTGAGTGAATGGTGTCGTTACTCATACCAATACCGGTGTCGATGATGTCGACAATAATCTTTTTACTGCGTATGTCGTCATGTACAAAGACAGTAACAGTTCCCTTTGGGGTGTATTTAAGTGAATTATTAATGAGGTTGTGGAGGATCTGTTGAGTCTTCCCTTTGTCGGCATGGACGAGACCTTGGCTGGTAAGTTCAGACTTGAAGAGCAATAAGAGACCTTTCTTAAATCCTTCGGGACGGAGGTCATCGGTGATATTTTCGGCCAAATCGCGCAGATTGAAGTCAGCCAGTTCATACTTCATGTTTCCACCTTCGATACGAGATACGCTCAGGAAGTCTTCTACTGATTCGTTCATCATCTTGGCAGAGTCAGCGATGCGTTCGAGCGGTTCCCTCATTTTCTCATCTACTTTTCCAAAGCTTCCTTCAACCAACATCGAGGCGTAACCACGAATAGCAGCGAGTGGACTGCGGAGCTGGTGTGATGCTACAGAGACGAATTCAGACTTCTGCTTATCAAGCTCACGCAGTCGAGCATTGGCTTTTTCGAGACCCTTGGCTAGTTCTTCAATGTCATCCTTCGATTTTTCAATTTTGCGGCTATGCCTACGAGAGGCGAATATTATTACCAAAGTAAGGGCTGTAATAACAAAACCAAGAAATACGATGTAGATAACAAATGGACGAAGGGTCTGAGTGGTAATCTCAAAGAAGTCGTCCGCTTTGATGTCGGTGGCAAGAATCGCCACGATATTACCCTGTGCATCTTTAATTGGTGCGTAACCGGTGAGAACAGTCCCGTATTCGTCACTATACAAATCTGCACTGGTTAGCGGTCCGTCATAGGCTGCAAATGCCTCAGGAATATCAACCGCTTCGGGATACGGCTGTCCTGGCCACTGGAGTTTATCAGGACCTTCAGGTTCTATGATACCGTCACGATTTACGTCGACATTAATCCGCGGATCAATAGTGTCGTTTGCGTAGGGATTAATTGAGTCTGCATCAGCGACAAACTCCATTTGGGTTGGATCTTCAGCGGTCTTGCGGAAGATATACATGAAAACTACGTCATCATTACTATATTTTGAGTTGTTGAGTTTTGTAACAACTTTCCTCCATTCAGGTTTTTGCCAGTCCGATTCTGTTCGCAATTGTGCGAGATCCTCCCCTTCAATGTTGGCGGCAGTAGTGATGGAAATAGTGAGAATTCTTTCTCGAAGGTTTTCTGTTAGCAAATCAACTGTTCGATTGTAGAGTACTTGTGAAGATACCACTAGTACATTTACAGCAATAAAAAGCACAAAAATACCAATCCATAATGGATACTTACGACTGGTTTGATTTTTGTCTTTTGCTTTCACGTTTTTATCTTTCAATGTACTACCATTATACATCAATCAATTTGCAGATTTGCGCTTGATCCACTTCTTGAATAAATTGAGCGAGTCGTGGTCCAGAATCTTTTCCAAAAAGCAATTGGTAGACGAGTCGGAAAAACTTAAACTGCAGTTTTCTATTTTCGGCTTTTGAAGCGTTGGGATCAGCTGGTAAGGCGTAGAGTTTCGTAGAGAAGTCTAATGGTTCTAAATGTATTGACGTTTCAATAAATCTTTTAAGTTTCCGTACCAAATCGACTTCCTCGATACTTAATTTTGTAATAAATGTCGCATTTGGCACTTCCAGTAGTGTGTAGATTTGCTCTGGATCAAGTTTTGTATAGCGCTTTTTGTTGTCTTCCAATCCCTCACGATCGAGATATGCGTATTCCGTCAAACTGGTAGTATTACCCTCGTCGTCATTTTCAGTAAATTGTGTTTTTAGACGCATTAATTTCTGTACATCTTTGTACACTAATTCACAATCATCAGCCAAAAATCTTTTTCTTTTTTCGAGTTCAGATTTTGTTAAGAGTGGTTTGGCTACCCATTCAAAAATATCACGTTGCGGTAATGTGGCTTTTGGAGTCACTACCCCATTAATACTGATGCTTGATGCCCCATAACCATTACCACCATATGGTTGTGTACCACGCTCATAGCCATACATATGCAAATGCGCATTATGTAAAAATGAACTTTTTTCATGCAGCACCCTACCTGCCACCTTGGTGTTCATAAACTTTTTTACGTACTTACTGGTTCCATATACCGTAATATACATAGCGTTTAGGGCATATCGTGGATCTTCAAAATAGATAGCCAAATCACTATCGTCATCATACTTTTGCACAATTAAAGCTGGCGCAAAAAGTTCATCAAAATTCGCACCTGCACGAAGTGGTTTGTTGATGATAGTCGGTTCAAGAATAGCGTCATAGGCTCGGATGATTCCCGGTGTCGTGGGGTCAAGCCATTCACGGTTATCTATGAGGATACCTTGAATGCGAACCAAGTCATTTGGGTCGCTAACTGGTCCAACTCGGCACTTCCTATCGCGGTAGTCACCAACTCTTACGGTGCGGATTTCGTCACGCAATATTCGCATAAACTCATTAAAGATGTTTTTATGCACCATGATTGAGTTTGGCGAGGCACAGTCTTGGCCTTGATTGTAAAACTTCAGCATGATAGCAGCCTCCACTGCTTTATTGATATCAGCATCTTCGCTCACAACGATAGGGTTGTGACCAGCTCCGTTTGTGATAAATAAGGTGCGCTGATCAAACACATTTCGTAGCTGGTCTGCGTGAACAGGGGTACCGGTGAAAATAACCACCTCAGTAACTGGCCATGCTTCTTTTGTGTCAGGATCAACCCGCAGTGCACTTCTTTCCTTCAAGAAATCCTGTCGCTGCTTGATTGATACTTTGACGTTTGGGAATCGCTTGTTTACTTCAAGTAGTGCGAGCAACTTCGGGAAGAAGTGTGTCATGCTCTGTGGTATTCGAAAATGCACCTCACTCGCCATGAGTGATGGGACCAACACAAAACAAGATAATGCGTACAGGGGTTGATTTCGAGGCAAAAATGACGCAACGGCACCGATTCTTAACTTAAAATATTCTTCGTTTTCTTTTAGGTGCCGAAGGAGATCAAAGGTTCGACTGATTTCATCCGTTACCACTTCATAGCTTTCGTATTCAAGGAGTATATGGGCAAGCTCCTCATACTTTGCTTCGAGATGGTCAACCAAATCGTTAGCCTGTTTGTTGATAGCCACAAAATCAATCTTTGAGTATGGTGAGTAATCCAAACAGACAGTTGGTGTTACTATTTCTTTCGACACTTTTTTCTTCTGCGCAGTCAAACGTTTTTTTGTTTCAGCCATAGTATCTTACTATTAAAATACGGTTAAAAATGCTTAGTGTCAATGCTATTTTTTGGATAAATAAAAGAAAAGTACCGCATCACGAGAATGCGGTACCGAGGATGATCGCGAGGACCACCGCGAGATGTGTGACCGTGTAGATGATTGGTCCCACGATGGTTGTCAGCGTGCGAACACGCAGCCAGCCACTTACTGCCTGAAGAGCGAAGGCAATCGTCCAGATCACCCAGGCCCAGAACGGCTCACCAGCCGGATCTTCCAAGGTCTCCCGAAACAGTGGGTAGACAGCGGCAATGGGACCGAACTGAGAAAACCAGACTGCCCAACGTGATCCATAACGCTTGTGTGTTACTTGCCAGAAGCCAAGTGAGATGACTGCGAAGCCTGTAACAAACCAGTCGATAGGCTTAACTTCGTCGAAGACTACGCCGATCCCACCGCGACTCAGCTCAAAGATGAGATACGCAGACACGATCGTAACGCCGATCATCGAGACAGCCTCGGTCGCCCAAACGGACTTATGCCCTCCTTCTGCGGCATTGTCCTTCTCCAGGTAGTGAACGATTATCAAAAGACTCGTGAAAGTCTCGATAAACCAGAACCACCAGGACAAGGGATTCGTGTCGAGGGCGGCGCCCGTCAGCATCGGGGTGCAGTACACCACGAAGCCAAGGGCGTTCAGACCAGCGGCAGTCCATCCAAGGACCGCCCCCAATCTATATTTGCGCGACTCCGCTAGTGGGAGTCCGTCAGCCACAAGTGCCATTTTTGGCCTCCCATTTCATCGGTTCTCAAGGAACCACCGAACTCCATTATAGCACAAAATGACCTAAAAGTAAAGGTATTTGGGGAAAAGTTTAGGAAAATGGCCCTAGGAATCGATATTTTAGAGGTTTTTACCTAGTTAAGATAGAGAAAAACGAGTGGGAGAAGGAGCCACCAGAAGAAGTACTCTTTGGGTGAGAAGATGGCTTGGATGGGACTACTCTCCTCCTTTGGGTAAAGCCAGGAACTCGCCAATTGCCTCAGGTGAGAAGAGCTCCTGATAGATTTCATTAAGGTATGCAGCTGATACTGTGTTTTGGAGCCAGTTTTTATAATCTGCTTCAGTGACAACCTGTCCAGTGTAGCTCATGCTCATCATCGCAGCATCAAGACGGCTTGTGAGAGTTTCAAGATCGAAGTTGGTCTGGAGTAGTAGTCGCTTTTGGGTAGCTGCGACGTGGGTTTCGTTCGTTACTGTTTTTGCAATTCGTTCTGGTAATTCTGCTCTGATTGTCGATACAACTTCTGATGTTGAGAGAGGGATTTTAATTGTCCAAATGAGTCGGTTATTATCAAAATCCATTTCGTACTCTAGCCCGTACGACCAGCCATTTTCGTGCCGAATCCAGTTTGTGAGTGTGCCGAAGTCTTCGTGTGTAAGTAAGTGTAGAATAAAATCAACCGCCCACATTCTTTCAAGGCTGAAGTGAGTGCTGATGCCTCCAATATGATAGATGCTCGCATCAATTTCTGAAGTGGTGAATTCGTGAAATGATTGTTGTTGCCAACAAGGGATTTGGAACTTAGGCAGCAGAACACGTTCCCTATTTGCTAGGGGAAGAACTGAAAGTTGTGTAATAAGAGTATCGAGATCAAAAGTTCCTGCTACAAATATTTTAATTGGTTGGTTGAAGTAGTTTTTGTGCGCTACTTGCAGCTTCTCTTGAGTAATAGCATCGAGACTTTCATCACTCCCAAATAGCTGTTCACGAGAATAGTACTGTTTATTCATCCATTTGGTATAGGCATAATGTGATAGCTCGTCTTCTCCAGGAAAGTATTTACGTTGAAGACGTTCATTTTTAATAATACCTTGCTGCAAAGCAATATCATCGGTATTAAACACCGGGGAGACGATGTGATTGAGAAAAGCCGGAAAAGTTGTTGCAAAGGTCTCAGCAGGTGCTTCAAAGTTATAATCCGTTATCAACGGACCTGTCCAGGCATTAAAACTAGAGCCAGTAACAGAAAGGATTTCCTGATACGCTTTTTTATCAGGGTAGATCACTGAGCGCTCAAAACACATGTGTTCAATAAAATGAAAATAACCCTCGTCGCATCCTAGATTATCAGTGTGGGAGTGGGCATTGCCAACTGGTATCAGAATACGAACAAAAGTAACTGGCAAATTACTTTGTTGTACATACAAAACATGACCATTATTGAGGTCAAACTTTTCAAAATGGAGTTTATCTTGCTGAACCATACAAACAGTATACTAAATTAAAATGGGCGCGAAAGTTTTTGCTTCCGCGCCCATCAGCCTTACTCGCTCCGCCGCAGCTTTGTGGTCGTCAGAGTCAGGTGAGTCGTGTGAACGTGCAGGGGGTGGTTCAAACTTGTGCCACTTACCCGCCGTCCTCCAAGTCCACACTGACCGTGACTAGACAAAATTGTGCGAATTTCAGCTTCTGCCGCTGCCAGCCGACTCATTGCGGACGCTTCGAGCTGGACGTACCTTTGCTTCCGCCGCCGCTGTACTTGTTCATGTTCTGGTTACCGCGGTAGCTGGTGCCAGAAACTGCGCGGCTTTTTCCGCCTTTAAAACCCATCTGTATCACCTCCTTCCTATTTGGGGTTTTCCTAGCAATACACTACAGTTTTCTTTTTTTGTCAATAGGTCAAAATTATGTCTTAATTTAGGTAGAGAAAGACCACCGGAGCCAAGAGCCACCAGAAGAAGTATTCTTTGGGTGAGAAGATGGCTTGGATAGGGCTGCCGGGGGTGACGAATTCGGTGACGGGAAGGACATGGAAGCTAAAGACCATAACGAGGATGGTACCACCGGTGGCGAGAAGGAGCTTTTTGCCAAAGCTTTCAAACTTCTTTTCTTGGTAAGGTCGAGGCATGAGTCTCGCCATGAGGATGGTCGAGATGACCGTAAAGACTCCAAAGATGAGCACTTTCATAAATGAGTCGCCTTCCCCACCACTGAGGATTGTGCTGTAATACGGGAACTCAAGGGAGATCAAGAGGGCGAAGTAGAGTCCGACGGTGAGATTGATCACTGCCTGTCGGCCACGCACGATGCTGTACACCAAGAAGAAGCCAAAGACGCCGAGTAGGTACGCGAACTCTTGGATGATGAGGAGGATGTCCCCGGTATTCATAGGTACATTATAGAACTCTTTTGTGGTGTGTGGATGCGCTATCCCCTGTTACTCGAAAGTATGATAAGCTTTTTTATACATCCGCTGTCAAGCGTTTTCGCTTCATAATTTTTTGTGTAGCGAATAGAGGTTATGGTAGACTAAACTTACCTCGAAATACTCCTGTAACGGTTCCGTCCATTGTGAGGTTATTTCATTTGACCTCAAGTATTTTAGGGGTCCAACCCTGTGACTGTGCACAATCACCGGGTTGGACCCCTAAAATGGGTATATCATTAAGTATGCCTAGAGCTGTTGTCCCGTTAGTGGCCGGTGAAATGTACCATGTCTATAATCGTGGAGTAGATAAACGAGTGGTCTTTCAAAATAAAAATGATTACCTACGTTTCTATTTATCACTTGCGTATTTTAATAACCAGGAGCGAACTGAAACTTTTAATTCAGCCAAGTTGAAATTTACAAACAGAAAAGAGCCCTTAGTGTATATACATTCCTATGCGCTATTACCGAATCATTTTCATTTACTGGTTGAACCACTTATAGACACTGGGCTTAGTGAGTTTATGAAGCGCGTTTCAAATGGTTATACAGCGTATTTCAATGAACACAACAATCGTTCAGGAGCACTTTTTCAAGGCAAGTATAAGCGAGTGCATGTCGATACAGATGAATATAAAAATTATTTACTTGCGTACATTAATGAAAACCACTTAGTTCATGGTTTACCAGAGCCTGGTGAAGTCTACCAAACAAGTAAAATGCATTTAACAAATCAAATGAAGAGTATTGTTATTAATACTTCAATGCATGATATATACAATCAAAACGAAAATACAGCGCTGGCAAAAGACATCTACAGGCGAAGACTAGAATTAAAGACACTATTGTTTGAAACTGAGTAATGCTTAGCGTTATCTACAATTTAGGGGTCCAACCCCGAGACTCGGGGTTGGACCCCTAAAGTTAGAGGCCTTCCTTACGGAGTTCTTCGATGAGTTTGCGGGCGGACTTGGAGACTGACTTCGGGAAGCCAATTTCTACTTTGACCATAAAGTCGCCCCGAGCACGGCCATCAACTGGTACACCCTTCCCTTTGATACGGAGGAGTTCGCCATGAGTAATGCCAGCGGGTATCGAGAGTGTCACCGGTCCATCTAACGTCTCGACTTTGTATTCGCCACCGAGGAGGGCGTCGGTGAGCTTGATACCAAGTCGTGTGTAGAGGGTCGAACCATCACGCTTGATGGTCGGGTGTCCCTCGACGTGGACTTTGATGTAGAGGTCGCCGCTTTGACCACGTGGCAGCGCTTCCCCGCGGCCAGTCATACGAATTACTTCACCGTTTTCGATACCAGCAGGTACTTTAATCGAGACTTCCTCTTCAGCGCGCATGATACCGGCCCCAGCACAGTAGCCACAGCGTTCCTTTGGCACCTTACCGGTACCACCACAAGTATTACATTCGCGCACGGTTTGGAAGGTACCCATGATACTCTGGCGAGTCTCACGGATCTTGCCGTTGCCGTTACAGGTGGTACAGGTAGACATACTCGTCCCCTTCTTTGCACCGGCACCCTCGCAGTAGGTACAGGTGTTGTTTTTGTTGAGAAGTACATTGCGAGTAGTACCAAAGACCGCTTCACTGAAGTTGAGGTTGATATCTATCGAGATATCACGACCACGAGATTGCCTTGATCTTCCTCCGCCAAAGCCAAAGTTTTCGAAGATATCACCCAAATCAAATTCAAAAGTACCACCTTGGCCACCAAAGCCTTGCTGAAAGTCGGCCCAGCTGAAGCCACCAAAGCCCGCTCCTCCGCCACCGCCATTTTGATAAGCGTGACCATAGGTGTCGTATTCGGCTTTTTTCTTTTCGTCACCCAAGACCGAGTAGGCTTCGGTGATTTCTTTGTACTTGGCTTCGTTGCCAGTCTTTTTGTCTGGGTGGTACTCGGCAGCCAGTTTACGAAAGGCCTTCTTCACCTCGTCACGTGAGGCGCCTTTTTGGAGTCCAAGTACTTCGTAGTAGTCTTTCATACGCACATGCTACGCTAATAATGAGAGTCTGCAACATTGTTGCTCATAGAGAGTGTGGCCAAAATCTTGACTGACTAGGCGTGCGAATGAGGAAATGTGAGTTGTATGTGGTTATACGGTGAACGTTTCCGATTGAAGCACAACAACGTCAGACGAGATTTTGGACATGCTCGTTACTTGGTAGAATCATCTTTTACATCCGCATCACGAACAGGAGAATCTGTGTCGTGTGGGATTTCAGGTGATGTACTTTTTTCAGCGGTGGCGGCTTGGTTCATCACTTCACCAATTTTCTGCATGGCAGTTGAGAGGGCTTCGCTTGCTGACTTGATAGCGGCGATATCATCTTTACTCTTGGCTTCGTTTACGAGCTTGATCTTGTCTTCGACGTCAGTCTTGATTTCGGGAGTGATCTTGTCACCAAAATCCTTAAGAGACTTCTCGGCGGTATAGACCATTTGCTCGGCGAGATTCTTGGTATCGATGAGTTCTTTTTTCTTCGCGTCTTCACTGGCATGTTCTTCAGCATCCTTTTGCATGCGTTCGATATCAGCGTCGGTCAGACCGGAAGAGGCTTCAATCTTGATTGACTGTTCCTTGCCGGTAGCCTTGTCTTTAGCTGTGACCTTCAAGACACCGTTACTATCGACGTCAAAAGTAACTTCGATCTGTGGGACGCCGCGGGGAGCTGGTGGAATACCATCGAGAACAAAACGACCAAGTGATTTGTTGTCAGCCGACATCGGACGTTCACCTTGGGTAATATGAATCTCGGTTGAGGTCTGATTGTCAGCGGCAGTTGAGAAGATCTGAGACTTCTTCGTAGGGATGTGGGTATTCTTTTCGATGAGCTTCGTTGCTACGCCTCCCATAGTTTCAATTGAAAGTGAAAGTGGAATCACGTCAACGAGCGTGATGTCCTGCACTTCACCCTGGAAGATACCGGCTTGAATAGCAGCACCAAGAGCCACTACTTCGTCCGGGTTCACACTTTTGTTTGGTTCTTTGCCAAAGAGGTTGCGTACAGCGTCCACAATCGCTGGCATACGAGTCTGGCCACCGACGAGGATGATTTCGTTGATGTCTTCTTTCTTGAGACCAGACGCTTCAAGGGCACGCTTTGTGATTTCAATCGAACGGTCAATGTACTCGTGAGCTAGTTCTTCGAGCTTCGCACGAGTGATGGTCATCATCATGTGAACTGGTGCACCGTTGTTGTTTGCGATAAACGGAATGTTGATGTCGGTTGAACCAGTGGTTGAGAGTTCCTTCTTCGCTTTTTCGGCGGCGTCATCAAGGAGACCAAGCGCGAGGGCATCTTTTGAAAGATCAATACCTTCGGCCTTCTTAAATTCATCGATGAGGTACTGCACAAGACGATAGTCGATGTCGCGACCACCCATATGTGCGTCGCCGTCGGTAGACTGTACCTCAACTACCCCGTCGCCAACTTCAAGCACGGTCACGTCAAAAGTACCACCACCAAAGTCGTACACAACAATCTTCTCGTCTTTCTTCTTGTTAAAACCGTAAGCGAGGGCGGCGGCAGTTGGTTCATTGATGATACGCTTCACATCAAGACCAGCAATTTTGCCAGCATCTTGGGTTGCCTTACGCTGACTATCGTTAAAGTAGGCCGGCACAGTAATCACTGCTTCGGTAATCTTTTCACCAGTTTTTGCTTCGGCGTCGGCTTTGAGCTTTGCGAGGATCATCGCTGAGACTTCCTCTGGGCGGTACTCCTTGTCACCAAGGACAACCACCGCACCGCCATCAGCGCCTGCTTTTACTTCATACGGAACAATCGCTTTGTCTTTTTGGACCACCTCTTCATTAAAGGTATGCCCCATGAAGCGTTTGATACCGTAAATGGTATTTTTTGGGTTTGTTACAGCCTGACGCTTTGCAATCTGACCGACGAGTCGTTCGCCAGTCTTTGAAATCGCAACCACAGATGGTGTGGTACGGACGCCTTCGTTGTTTTCAATAATTTTTGGTTCACCAGCTTCAATAATGGCCATTGCTGAATTGGTGGTTCCAAGGTCGATGCCGAGAATTTTTGCCATACTGTAAATAAGAATTAAATAACTAATGTTAAGAACATCTTTGCCTTTAAGTTGTATATTCGCCAACGGTCACACGAGCCGGACGGATAACCTCTTCCCCATTGTTGGTTGCTTTGATGTAGCCAAGCTGCATGACGGTCATTACCTGATTGTGCTGTGACTCATCCGCAACAGTAACTGTACTCATCGCCTCGTGCTTAATCGGGTCAAAGGGGTGACCGGTTGGATCCACTGCACTGACACCATAGCCACGAAGGATACTGGTCAGCTGATTGTTGATACCTTCAATACCTTTGCGCCATTTCTCGTCAGCTTTTTCCCACGCTTCTTTGTCTAACATAGCGAGGTAAAAGCTGTCGGCGAGTGGTAAGAGCTTCTCAATATGCTTTACCGTATCACGTTCACGATTCCGTACCTGCTCCTCTTCAAGACGCTTACGAGCATTGAGGAAATCGGCTTTGGTGCGTTGGACTTCTTCGTGAAGCTCACGGTTTTTTTCCGTCGCTTCTTGTAACTTCGTACGTAATACTTTTAATTTTTGTTCTGCGGTTGCTTCTTCATCTACTAATTCAGTATCAGAGGGACTGTTATCTTCGTAGGTGAGGTCGCTACTGTCAGTCTGAATAGTAGGTTCGTCGTTTTTTTTATTCACCATACTCTCCCATTATAAATCGAAAAAACGTTGCTGTCAAAATAGTAAAACCGGCCCCACGTATGGAGCCGGTTGCATTTTTGGTCGATGCCGCTTCAGCGTTTCTTCTTGATGATGTGTCGCGTGACTGGCGCGCTTATGGGTGGTCCTCCGTACGGCTCAGACACAACAACCAGCTTGCCGCGCTGCCACTGCACGTCCTGCCGTTCACTTTCGGCAGGCAACTTGCCGACGTCACCCTCGATGTCGACGACATCGTCGCAGTTGGCGGCAATGTACAGGAAGCCGGTAAGCATATTTTGCCCGATCCAGGCATCGTCCGGTACACGGGTGTTGATGGGCGTTCCGGTTTTTTTCATCTGGTCACTCCTTCTGACTTTTGAAATTATATCACAGAATATAAAAAAATCAAAAAGCTACAAACACAAACAAAATCCTCCCGAAGGAGGATTTTGTGTTTTAACGCTTCGGACAGGAAACGTAAAAAATGAAATGGAGAGTAAAGCGTGAGATTTCAAAACGGTAGAAATTGGATGCAATACGAGGCGCGCAAGAAAAAAGACCCGAATGGGTCTTTTTTCTTATTGTGCTTTGTTATAAAACGGAAAGTTTTTGATGTATGGCGAGGAGCATAGGAGAAAATGTTGTGAGTGGGATGAATAATCCAGCGAACAATGTTTTCTTCGTAGCGACAAAGCCAATCGTCAAAAATTATCGCTTCCCCACGAATCACTAAGTATATTTGTTCGCTACGCTCCAAATCTACCAAGTGTTCTCGGACCCGCCTCGCGGTTTTCTGCTTTGGTAAAGCAGAAAACATCGCTGCGGCCTCAAAACGATAATGGAGTCCAGCAGTGGACTCCATTTGATTATCGTTTTGACCAAGCTGGGCGCTTGCGAGCTTTAAGGAGACCAAACTTCTTACGTTCTACTGAACGAGCATCACGCTTGAGGAATCCGGCTTTCTTGAGGGTGGTACGACGAGCGTCCTTTTCCTTCACGAGTGCACGAGCGATACCAAGTCGGATAGCGTCAGCCTGTGCTGAGATACCCCCTCCTTGTACCTTGGCGGTAATTGCGTAGTGCTCGATTCCAGCGTCTGGAGTGGCGAGTACTGACTCAATCACCTGTTGGTGACCAACGTGCTTGAAGTATTCAGCCAGTGGACGGTTGTTCACGATGACTGAAGTCTCTTTGGCTGGCGTGAGACGCACACGGGTAGTGGCGGTCTTACGACGTCCAATGGCTTCAGTGTAACGAGTTGCAGTAGCCATATTATTCAGTAATTATAAGATTTTTAAGCATCGGCTTTTTGAGCTTGTTGTTTGGAAGCATACCACTGATAGATCGGCGCAGTACTTCAGCGTAACCGCGACGATCACCGAGGTGTCTGAGGGTTTCTTTTTTAAGTCCTCCTGGGTATCCAGAGTAGGTTTGGTAGATTTCATCTTTCTTTTTCTTTTCAGAAATATCAAGCTTGCCAGCATTTGTGATTGTGACTGTTACTTCGGACACGAGATGCTTTGCAAAGTCTGCCTGATCCTTACCAAGGAGTACTTTAGCTGCTTCAGTCGCCACTGTACCAAGACGCTTTCCAGTTGCGTCAATAGTGTAGTTACGAGTTGTAGTTGAGGTAGTCATATAATAATTATTCGACAAATTCGATTACTGCCTCATCACGACCAGCCTGAGTACGACCAACCTTGATCACGCGGGTGTAGCCACCAGCACGCTGCGCAAAACGTGGTGCAATGTCATCAAATACTTTCTTGATGACGGCTGCACTTGGTTCGCCGAGACGACTCGCGACTATGCGACGAGCAGCTACAGTATTCTTCTTCCCGTGAGTAACGAGACGTTCAATAAATGAGCGAAGTTCTTTCGCTTTTGCTTCTGTGGTCTTGATCTTGCCATCACGGATGAGTGAGACAGCCAAACCACGCATAAGGGCAGTCCGCTGATTGCGTGATCGCCCAAATGTTCGATTTTTATTTCCGTGTACCATACTAATATACGTTATACTGCAAGACTAAGACCCATAGTGGTCAAAAGTTCAATAATTTCTTCTACTCCTTTTGGACCGATACCATCGAGCGCAAGAATATCATCTTTCTTCTTGCGTACAAGGCCACCTACTGTACGGATACTCGCGGCTTCAAGAGCCTGGAGGGTACGAGAACTAAGTTCAAGTGTCTCAATACGAGTCTTTAATACTTCAGTGTCTGGTTCAGTTGTTGCCCCTTTGACTTCAACCTCAGGAGCACTATTGGTGTGCGGAGTTTGATCCTGGAAACCAATAATAGCCTTGAGTTGATGAATCATGATTTCGATTGATTGTTCAAGGGCAGCACGAGGAGTAATAGTGCCATCGGTCTCAATCATTAGACGGAGACGGTTGTAGTCGGTACGGTCACCAACTCGCATGTTTTCTACTTCATAGTTAGCTCGGCGGATTGGTGTGAATACCGCATCAAGAGCGATAGTACCAATTTCTACTTTGTCCTTCTGGTGCACTTCGCGAGGCACGTAGCCAAGACCACGTTCGATAGTGATTTCCATATCGAGTGTTGTACTCTTCTCGGTAATTTCAGCAATCGGTTGCTCAGGACTGAGGATTTCAATCTGAGAAGGTACTGTTATATCCGCAGCGGTAACCATGCCTACGCCACTCTTTTTGAGGGTGACCTTGATTGGTCCTTCACCGTGGAGCTTAAAACGTACGCGCTTGAGGTTGAGAAGAATGGTGATAACGTCTTCACGGACACCAGCGATGGTAGCGAATTCATGCGCAACACCTTCGATCTTTACCTGGGTGATGGTTGCACCTGGGAGTGAGGCGAGGATAATGCGACGAAGTGAGTTACCAAGCGTGTGACCGTAGCCTGGGAAGAGGCCGTCAATCTCGTAGATGCCTTGAAACTCTTCTTCTGAAACAACTCGTGGCTTTGATGGGAGGGTTACATTTGTTTCCAACATAGTGTGTGTGATTACAACGTGACTAAAACGACGAGTGTTTCATTAACGGCTATAGTACTCGAGGACCTGCTCTGCATCGAACATAAACTCAGCTGGCGTATAACTTGCTACACCAGTTACTGTACCCTCTAGCCCCTTGGCATTAAAGGTGAGCCATGAAGGGATTGAGAGAAGCTGATCTGATTCTTGGAGTCCAAGATACATTGCACTTCCCTTACTTCCTTCACGTATAGTAACGACATCTCCAACCTCCACCTTGTGAGATGGGATTGAAAGACGACGACCATTTACAAGAATGTGACCATGAGCCACCATCTGACGTGCAAAGCGACGAGTCTTTGCGAGACCAAGTCGGTATACAACGTTATCAAGTCGACTTTCGAGACGCTCAATGAGCTTTGCAATTGGCTGGTGGCCACTTTCGATAGCCTCATTTACGTAACGAGTAAGTTGCTTTTCGGTAATACCGTAGATAAAGCGCATCTTTTGCTTTTCGATGAGCTGCTTCTTAAAGTCACTTGCTTGTCCACTTCCACGCTTTCGTGGACGACCAGGACGTTGTTCTGAGAGGGCAAACTTTGCACTCTGAGTTTTTTCAAAGATTGGAGCACCGAGACGCTTCGCAATCTTGTATTTAGGACCAATTTTCATATGACTGTTGGTGATTAGATACGGCGAGGCTTAGGCGCACGAGGACCATTAAATGGTACTGGCGTCATATCGACGATGCGAGTAATACTAATGCCCTTGCCAGCAAATGCACGGAGAGCTGATTCGCGACCAGCACCGACACCGCGGACAACGACTTCAGCATCCTTCATACCCATCTGGGTAGCTTTTTCGCCGATGATTTCACCAACTTTGGCTGCGGCAAACGGAGTACTCTTGCGAGAACCTTTAAAGCCTAAGGCACCGGAAGATGCACTCATAACTGCGTTACCCTTTGGGTCACAAAGAGTAAGGAGAGTATTGTTAAAAGTGGCTAAAATATTAAGGCGACCAGTTGCTACTTTACGTTTTGGAATGCGGTTGAGTGCTCGTGAAGAGCCTGCTACATCCGAGCCGCCGCTCTTTTTCATGATTCGTTTCTTTCCCATATGTTTAAGATACTTGAATTAAGAGAGACTTTTAAGTCTTTTCGAGCTTACGGCGACCGCTACCCATCGTCTTCTTCACACCCTTGAGGGTACGAGCATTGGTCTTGGTGCGCTGTCCACGGGCAGGCAAACGCTTTGCGTGACGTGAGCCACGGTAGCTTTGGATGTCCTTGAGGCGTTTAATATTGGCAGAAACCTCGCGCTTAAGTTCACCTTCAATAGTGAAGGCTTCGACACTTTCACGGATGAGGTTTTCCTGTTCGGTGTTTAGATCAGTAGGTTTTAATGTCTCTTTGATCTTGTGCGAGGCAAGGATCTTTTTCGCGCGCGAAAGTCCAATGCCATAAACAGCGGTGAGACCATAGGCCAGCTGTTTATCGTCGGGGATTGTGATACCTGAAATACGCATACACTTTTGTTAACTAGCCTTGTCGCTGCTTGTGACGTGGCTTCCTCTTATTAATTACGTAGATAACACCTCGTCGCTTAACGATGATGTCATCAGGACTCATCTTTTTGACTGATGAACGAACTTTCATGTTGTTCTTCTTACATTCTCTTACTAATACGTGCTTTGCCGCCGTACGGGTCGATAACCATACCAACTCGGTCGCCGACTAAAACTCTGATTCTAAACCGTCGCATTTTACCAGCGAGATAGGCAATCTGTGATTCTTTAGTATCGTCACGAATAACACGGAAAAGCGCATTTGGGAGCGCTTCTTCCACCGTGCCAAAAACTAGGTCTTCACGTGAATTGTCGAGTTCTTGCTGATCCATTTAGACGGGAGTGAGTGTAGCAAAAGAATCGCAATTCGTCAACAGTATAGGGGTTAATTTATAGGCTAATTCTCTCCTACCACCTCGACAATGTCAATTTCTGTGTAGTCACTTGGCATCGTGCGCTTCCAAATTGGGCGGATTTTGACCTCACTCTTCTCAATTCCTCGGTAACTCGACATGATTTGTGGAATGGCTGTCTTTTCTTTGTTGACGAGGTCTAAAGCCAATTTTCCTTCATCCACGGTCCAAACGATCTTAGGGACACCGACGATTTTGAAACTAAGGCTTTCCTCATTGGCGAGGAAACTTTGGCTGGTGGTAGCGTTTGTGTAGGTAAAGGTCAAAAGGTCAATATTATCAATCCGAACAGGATCATTTTCGTAGCCAACAATAGTTTCTTTGGCAATAAATGAGGCAAAGTCAGCCGCTTTAAATAACGGCATCTGAAGCACGGCTTGTTCTTTAATGGTAACGAGTTTGTCTCCGTACTGTACGGGCTGTAGCTGGTTGTACACGATAGATACTGAGTCTTTGAAGGTAGTATAGCCAGCGGGACGTTCTGATTCGATTCGAGCCAGTAATGTGTCTCTCAGTTCAGCCTGGAGACTCTGACGTGCGGTAGCAAGTGCGTCTTCATTTATAATAAACTTTGGTCCATTAAATCCATTTGTAAAGGCGACTGGGTTCTTGGCACTAATAGCATTATAAAGGTCCATGTAGTTACCTTCCTTAAAACCAGGCACCTTCAAATCAGTACCGGCTTTGAGGTTGTATTTGTCTCCCGGTTGATCAGCAAAGACTTTGGCGCGGATAGTGCCAGGTACCAATTTACCATCAACTGTTACTGCTCCCGGTACAACAACTGATTCCTCGATGCGAAATACGAGACCATCGAGGGTTTCAAAACGGGTATTTTTGATTAAGCGTTCAGCACCCGGTGTAGTTTTTGAAATTTCTATTTCACCGGAAGCCTGTACTTTTACCTGTTCTTGGCCGCTGGCTTCTACCTGGCGCTCACTGGTGGCTTCAAGGGTCAGGATCTCATAGCTCAGTTCCTCTGGACGCTGTTCTTTATACGCGGTGAAGGTGGCGTTAACGTTGAGTTCACGTATTTTTGGATAAAACGTGACGGTGGCACCGCCGGTAAGGTAACTAATAAAAATCCCTATACTCGTGATGCCAACAAATAGAACAGAGGCGATGATAAGATGCTGACGACTCTTTTTCTTACCATTTATTACCGGTATTGAGTCAAAACCCTCATCTTCGTCTGAAGCAAAGTGTGTCTCTTCTGGTTCCGTTTCTGGTTCTGGTGCATGACGGCGTGGTCGCATATCAAGTCCAGCACCAGCCCGTGGAGGCTTCATGTCACTAATCTGGGTCCGTACTGGAGTCCCTTCGTTACTTTGCGACCGGATAATAGTTGGATGCTGACCGTCGGTGCGAGTTCGACGCGGCTCGGTCGGACGAATGTCCTGCAGGTTCCATTTTTGTGTCATAGATTTCTCTACAGTATAGCTCTTTATACCTGGGTAAAGCGAGTGGCACTCCCCTGTTTGTGGAAAAACTGTCCACTCATAAGGACGCCAGTGTCAATTCTCCGCTTGAGGAGGTCGATTTTTTGTTCTCCAGTAAATTGCGTGAGCATGAGGTCATGTGAGAGGGTGTGTACCGTGTGGGCTGAGCTCGTGGCGGCCTTTGCAGCAGCGGCGATATAGTTATCAAAAAAGCGCTCATGGAGGTAGCTGCTATGCAAAAAAATTACCTTTGGAATAGCAAGACTGTCACCAGTTTCGTGGAAAAGTGACTCGAGCGCATTTTGGTATTCATTCATGAGAACAGTAATCGCTTCTTTTTCACTAGCAGTGACACAGTCAAGTGAATCAGCATCGTAAGTTCGTTTGAGGATTGTGGCAGCGTCTCCTTCTGGGGTATCAAGTCGTGTTGCAAGATTACGAACCAGGGTGTTAATACCAATTGGTGTGTAGGTAGTGTACTGAAGGACGCCACCGCGAACGATAGCTAGTTCCGTCGCTTCGTAGGTCAAATCAACGAGGCAGTACTCGGTCATATCGGGATACAGATCTTTGATGGTGCTATGAAAAACTAGCATGGCTGAGTACCGTTCAAGCTTAGTATTGGTGAACATGCGCTGGCGGAGATCCTCAATTGCACTAGTAATCAGATTTTGGGCAATAGCTGAAACCTGCGTCAGGGTAACTACTGATGCAGTTTGCCCGATTGGATTCATGGTACGATAGCCGTTGGCGGTGATATCGGTAGTAGCTCGAGTCATGATAGTTAGTCCAGAACCATGCTCTTTTTCGCTTTCGGAGAGGGCTTCCATAGTTTTTTGATTGGCCTTTTCGGTCAGATTATCAATGAGGGCACTGGTAATTGTAAAGGGTGTCTCACTTTCGTATTCAATAACTTTACTTACTGTGTATGACCACGGGGCGGTAATGGACACCTGGAGGGTTTCGATACTGTGTCGGGGGAAACTCTTGGCCAGTGCGGCTCGTCCTTCACTATCAAGTGCTATCATACTATTCATAAGCGCAGTGAGCATACTTTTGGTACTACGTGCAAAATCGTAATCAATACCAATGGTCGCAAACTCGCGTTTGGCCCAGACAATTGTCGGTTGCTTTTCACTAGTCAGAGACACTACAACTGCAGTCAATACACTACCAGAGCCAATCTCAATGATGGCACCAACTCGTGAGGTACCTCCTGACTTACTAAAGAGCTTCATGTTCTTTGTAGTATAGCAAACTACTCGACCAGAAATAGTCGACTAGTTCTGAGAACGTGGATTGTGCAAGAGTATTATTCGAGCACTGCTTTGATACGACGGACACCAGCAGACGATGATTCTTCTTTGGTGATCTTGAAGGTTCCTTTGATGTCGGCGAGGTCTTCGACGTGTGGACCACCACAGAGTTCTTTGGAGACGACCACACCAGCATTGGTGGTCATGGTGTAGACCTTTACTTCATCGGGATAGCGATCCCAGAATGAAGCTTCGATTGTTGGGTCGTTTTGCGCAGCCACCTTACTCATCATGGTGATGGTAACTGGACCACCTTGCTTGATGGCATCATTTACGTAGGCCTCTACTTTGCGGAGATCTTCATCACTGATTTTTTCTCCATGGGTTACGTCGTAGCGAAGTCGTTCACCAGTGATATTGCTTCCCGCCTGGTGGACATGAGTACCCAAAACTTTTCGTAAACCAGCCAGCATGAGGTGGGTGGCGGTGTGGTACTGTACCACCTGCTCTGATTGGTCAGCGAGGCCGCCCTTAAACTTCTGTTCAGCGCCCGCTCGACTGAGATTGCGGTGTTCATCCATTAGCTTTTCAAACCCCGCTCGCTCGACAATGAGTCCCTTCTCGGCCGCAATTTCTTCGGTGAGCTCAATTGGGAAACCGTAGGTTGTGTAGAGATCAAAGGCATTTTGGGCACTAATGGCTTGCTTGGTCACCGGTGCTACGTCTTTATCAATCACTTTTTTGCCATCGACCTCCTTACTTGTCAGATGAATCTGAAGGGAAACTTTATTAAATTGCTTAAGACCAGCCTCAAGCGTCTTGCGGAATTGCTCTTCTTCTCGGGCAATAGCAGTCTTAATATCTTCTCGTTTCTCTGCGAGATTCGGGTAGTGAACTTCGTAGGTCGCAATCACACTTGAAGCCAAGTCGGCAAATTTACCGGCCGGAATGCCAATCTTATCTGCATACCGCACCGCGCGACGAAGGAGACGACGGACGAAGTAGCCTTGTTGGTCATTGCTTGGATATACCCCATCCCCAATCATAAAGACCGCCCCACGAATATGGTCAGTAATGACGCGGAAGGCGACTTCATTACCGGCGTAGAGTTTCCCGGAAAGTTCAACAATTTGTTTGATCACCGTATGGAGGAGATCTACATGAAAGACGTCAGGATTTCCTACCTTCGCTGCGGCAATACGTTCAAGTCCACCACCAAAGTCGACGTTTCGTTGTGGGAGCTTTGCAAAACTACCATCCTCCTGTTTGATATACTCAATAAACACTGAGTTGCCAATCTCGAGGAATTGCCCTGAGTCACTGTTTGGATGCGCCGCTTGCTGGCCGTAGACCGGATGAGTGGCGTGTTCCGGACCAAAGTCATAGAAGACTTCACTATCTGGTCCACCAATTTCACCAACGGGCATATTGCTTGGCTTGCCGCTGCGACTCCACCAGTTTTTGCCGGCGTCGTAGTAGAAGATACGGCCTCCTTGCATACCAACTTCGTAACCGTCTTCTTCACTGCCGATAAAGATATCTTTGGCCTCAATGCCGCGTTCGGCAAATAATTCTTTCCAAATAGCGACTGATTCATCATCTCGGGGAATACCAAGTGTTTCGTCTCCTGCAAAGACGGTGACGTAGATACGAGCCGGATCAAGCCCGACTTCATCGACGAGGAAAGTAAAGAACCAGCGGAGTTGTTCCTTTTTGAAGTAGTCACCAAGAGACCAGTTACCGAGCATCTCAAAGAAGGTGGTATGACGATTGTCCCCTACTTCTTCGATATCATTCGCGCGGAAACACTTTTGCGAGTCAGCGAGACGAGTGCCCATTGGGTGCTTTTCTCCCATCAGATACGGGATGAGTGGCTGCATACCACTGCCCGTGAAGAGTGTCGTGGGGTCATTTTCTGGTACGAGGGCGGCAGACGGAATAACCGCATGACCATTTTTGGCCATAAAGTCGAGATACCGCTGTCTGATTTCATTTCCGCTCATACAAAATAATGTTATTTCTAGTGGTAGTTACTATACCAGATTTATGAGCTTTGGCGAGAGGAAGGTTGCGAGAGAGACCAGCTGTGCTACTTTTTGTGGTGACTCAGAACAAGGAGATTCAAATGGGTGAGTATGATTACTCTTCTGATGGAGGTCCGGAAGAAGTGAAGCTGGTGTTCAAGTTGGGACGTAGCGGCGGGCAACTGTTTTCAGAACTACCACTCGACATTCAAGGTCGCTTCTTTTTGAGGTGATGCACCATCTGGACGCTTCGACACGGAAGCTTGTCGAAGCGAGACGTTTAGGCAGTTGAAGCCTTCCTACCTTACAGTAGCGGAATCCCGCTGCGGTGGGGTTCTTCATTATTATTTCGGCTTTTGTTTTTTGGCCAACTTTTGGAAGGTTTTGATGTCCTCTTCGAGCTTGGTGAGCGCTGCTTCAAAGGTAGCGGCTTTCGTCGTATCGATACCAGCGTCTTTGTAGATATCTTTGATGAGCTTTGATTCGCCAGCGGTGAGGAATTGGTCAATCTTCGCACTATAAGACCGATCAGCGCGGAAGCGAGCGGCCATGATACTACTCATCAAAAGGCCATAGGCGTAGCTGTATGTGTAGAAGCCCATTCGGAGGTGTGAGACGTACACATAGGTGTAACCATCATCTGGGGTCAATTTCACGCCTTTACCGAGGTACGCTGCGAGATGTTTGTTAGTGAGTGCGGCGTATTCTTCGTTTGTGAGACCACCTTCACGCATAACCGATTCATGTATATCAAGTTCGGTGTTGAAGAAGGCAATTTGGCGTTGGATAGTTGAGATATCGCGGAGAATACGGTCGTGGAGTAAAACAAACTGCGTATGTTCATTCATCTGCGCATACACCGCATCAAATACCAAATTTTCAAACAAGGTACTTGCTGTCTCCGCAGTCACTATCGAATGACCATCATAAAATGGCGATTGTCCGTCCATGCTACGACGGGCATGAATTGCGTGACCCATTTCGTGGGCGAGGGTTTCAAGTGATTTGAAATCAGTGATGTGATTGAGAAAAACATTAATTGGCTGGCCACTTTGCGCAGACATAAAAGCACCACCTGATTTGCCACTCCGCGGCCAGACATCAATCTGCCCTTTCTCTAACATGGTATCAAAGAGTTCACCGTACCGTGGGTTTACGTCATAAAAGACATCACGACAAATAGCCACCGCGTCGGTAAATGAGATCTTTACGTCTTCACCAATTGATTCATTTCGTTGACTGTAATCAAGGTGAGGGACACCGTGATAGGCCGCTTTGATTTCATAGAATTTGCGACTGAGAGCAAAACCCTTCTTCCCCACTACTTCACGGAGAGTCATGAGGGCTTCTTCGGTGTCTTGGTAACTCTGTACGGTAGCACTGTAGGGATGTTTGTACCCGCGGATATCGTCTTCGGTACGAGCATCGGTCACAATTGCGTTCATTTCATGCTCTGCCACTTCGCCAATTTGCTTTAATTCCTCAACAATCAATTTCCAGAGCTTTGGCTTGTCGGCAAACTTCTGCACGTTGATGAGCTCAATCGCCTCTGGCAAAGCCACTCGCTTCCCTTTCCAGGTGATGTGTCGGTCAGTAATGATTTTGTCAGTCATATCCACCCACCGACCACTGGCTTGTCGGCTCTTGAGGCTTATAATCTTTTCTTCGGCTTCACTGAGGTGATGGGCAGCTCCAACAAACAGCCGTTCAAGGTAGTAGTGATACGGTGCGAGTTTTGGATCTTTGAGCAGCACCTTCTGTGTTGCTTTGGGAATCTTGCCGAGCTCAAGTGGGAAAAAGAGGGTCTCATCACTCGCTTTGCGGAGACGGTTCTGAATAAGTGAGAGTTGCTTGGTTGCGTTCGTGTCCTTGGTATCAACACAGCTACGGAGCCAGAAGTAACGGGTAGCGCGTGAGTACGTCGGGTTGCCGGCCATTGCTTCGCTATCCTTGAGTGCAGCAAGGAGAAGGTCGGTTTTGGTCGTAAAGGCTTTGCCTCGCCATTTTTTGGCAAAGGCACGATAGGCAGATTCGGTGGCAGCGATATCTTTTTCAATCTGCGGGTCTTTATCACTCTTGTAGTACAAAGAAAAGTCCCATGATTCTTGTATGGTCACGGGTGCATGACTGTTTTTTTGCGTATACTTAAAACTCTTTTTCTTGGGATTTTTGGACGGCATAAATAAATTCTTTGTAACTTTCAAATACGTGATTAAATTCGTTTAAGAGTGGTCCCTCAAGGCGATTGTTAATGACATTCGCTAGGGTTTGGTACACCTCAAGACGTTCGGTGAGATTTTTACCAAAGTCTTGAAGGAACCGCGCTGGCGTCTCGTAATATTCCTCGACAATGGTGCGGAAATTGTGTGCTTTATCAGCGGCCGCAATCATAATAGCGTCTTTCGGTCCTTTTTTCAGCTGCACGGCATAGGCCTTTTTCTTTTCAGTCCAGGTGAGCTTACGGTCGCCATCGTGGGTAGGTTCGGTGAGAGTTTCGACGAGCTCACGTACCGTACCGCCAAAGTCTTCTTCGAGTTCATCCAGTGTATAGTCGGTATCCTCAACGGTATCGTGAAGAAGAGCCGCTACCATCACATCCTCATTGTCGGTGTAGTCATGGAGAATAAACGCCACAGACATGAGGTGGGTGATGTACGGATACGGCATCGAACCCTTACGTTCCTGGTCGCGATGAAGGACAGCAGCGGCACGGATAGCTTGTTCGATACGGTAGGAGTACATAATGTTTATAGTTTTAGGCAGCTCGTCTCGAGTCAGATGATCGAGAGCCATAACCACCTGAACTCTTTATGTTGAGGTTTGTGCGGCCGGCAGTGTTCGGTGTAACATTGTTCTTTGCCTGATTGGCCTTGGCTTGGTTGGCCATAGCTCGTGTTAAATCGGCCTGGAGGTTGCCGAGACTGCTACGCTTTTGTCTGATTTCACTATCAAGGGCGTTGATTTCACGCATACGGGTGTCACGTGCTCGTCGCTCAGCCTCACTCTGTTCACGTGTGAGGCTTGTTAATTTTTGGTTGAGATCATTAAATCGGTTGTGCTGCTCGTTGTGTTTACGTTGAAGTACAGACTGTTCTTCCTGAAGTTTATTGAGTTTGTTTTGGAGAGTGGTTTGCTCTTTTTGATAGTAGTCTATATTGTCTTGGAGTGCTTTTAGGCTATTTTGTAGTGTTCGGATATCTTGAGTCACTTTACGATTGTCGTTGGCATACTTCGCTTGAATGGCAGTTAGCTCACTTTGCATCATGAGAGTGATCCGCTGCTTTTTGGTTTCTAAATCGACGACACGTTTTTGTTGGTCATCAACGAGTTTTCGTTTTGTGTCTACATCATCAAAAGCCATAGTACCTAGAGTATAACACCTTCTTTTTGTAAAATCTCCCTTTTCACAACTTCCCCACCTCGGTTGTAGCCACCAAGTCTACCGTCGCTTCGGATCACTCTGTGACACGGAATGTCAGGATTGTAGTTCTTGGCCATGAGGTTTGCGACTGCGCGAGCGGCTTTCTGATTGCCGGCTTTGGCTGCTACTTCGCCATACGTCATTGTCTGACCTTTTTTGATGCTTTTTACCACCCTATGCACTTGTTCGCTAAACATTGTCATATTTTCATTTTTACCGAGGTTGCCGAGGGGTACCCTAGGCAAATTTTATTTACTTGCTTGTTTGATGGCGATAAGCTTTTTGCCGCACGCTTCGCGATACGGGCAGTATTCGCAGGCGGCACCACTTTCTGGATACATATCAGAGTCAAGGGTGGTTTTGATGGCCTTTAGCGTCTTCCCGATCCAACTAATGTCTCCCACGCATGGCACGAGGGTGGTATCGAAGTGTAGCGTGTCAAAGAAACCGTCCTGGTCTTTGTTGGCGTTCGCGTACACAAAGTAACCAGTATCAGAGACGGTGAAGCCATTTTGACGCAAGAGCCACTGGTAGACACCCATCTGGCGTGCATACTGAGCACTCCAGGATGAATCATCAAGGGTGAGTATCTCTCCGTCTTTTGAGGTGGCTTTGTAGTCGACCACAATGAGTGTGCCATCAGGTTGCTGCCAGATATCGTCAACGGCACCGGATACAACGAGGCCAGTTTCTTTGTCTGTCCATTCAATGCCCGAGAAATTGTCCCGCCAGAGATCTATACTCTCGTGCATAAACGGCACCGCGTCTATGTTGTACTTCTCGGCGATCGGGTGTCTTGTTCCTGCTACTCGATGAGTGTCAAACTCTTTTTTTAGGAGTTCATCAACCGCGATGTTTAGGTTAAATGATGGCATGCTCGGACGCTTTGTACCGAGCTTGTTATCAAGGTAAAAGCAACGTGGACATTCCACAAAAAATTCAATCTTCGAGCGGGATAAGCGCCACTTCGCTCCCCCATAATTCCACTCAGCACTGCGGTTTGGGTTGTATTTCTTTACGTATTCGGCCATATGATGCTTTGAGTATAGCACAAACAGGCGGAACCAAAGGTTCCGCCCGTTTGTATTCAGGTGCCACTAAGAGTGGCTAGTCAATGGTCTCAGATTCGAGACGGCAAGGAGAAGAAAGGTGAGGTGTACTTATTGTACATTGAACTTTTCTTCGACGCAGCCAACAAAGAAGATGAGGTCAGTGGGTAGTCACTACTCAGCTTTGAAAGTGGTGAATACGGTGTCGAGCTGCTTATCAGATGCAGAGTTGAATGACTTATCGCCACCGTTGGTGAACATCATCACCGCGTATTCGCGACCAGCTACAGTTGGTGTAACAAGTGGAATGGCTGTGGGTACTACGTTGCCAGCCTTACTAAAGCGAATCACACCGTTGATGTAGCCAAGCTTACCGTCGTTGTATTCACGAACACCAATCCAACCTTCTTCAATTGGGTATGATACTTCTGCGAGATTTACCATGCGGCCAGCCTTCTTGTCGTTTATAACTACCTTACCTTCTCCCATTGGAAGTGTGGTAACTGGAGTTTCAGCGGTGGTATCATCAGAATTATTTTCCTCTTCAGTTGAAGTAGCGGTTGCATCTTCCTTTTTTTCATCCATTGGCTTGTTATCATTGCCTTTATCACCACCCATAAATGCCCATACGAGGAGGCCACCGATGAGGAGTCCAAAAACAAATGAAACTACGGTCTTCTGAGATTCTTCTTTTTGTACGTCTGTCATATACGATTACACCAATTAATTTAATACTTGCCATTATACCATGGATAAAAAAGCCCTTGATAGTTGACACTCACCCGTTTATTGTGCGCTGGTAGTAGTGTGGTGTGTGAGCGAGGCCGCTTCATTAAGCACGGCAGCTTGCCGTTCTTGGCTGAGATTGATACTCCGCAGTAGATGCGGCTTTGCGGTTATGTCACTCGTCACAATAATGTCTCGTTCAATTAAACGAGCAATTTGTAGACGATTGAGAGTCTGTAGTACCGTAATGGGATAAACTTTGGCCCGCTGAATCCGGTCATGGAGATTGTTTTTACGCGGATAGTCCCATGATAAGAGATTAATACCAACACACTCACTGTACTTTTCAGCTGTAACGGTAAATTTGGTGTTAGTAATGAGCCAAAACTCCTTAACCCCACAGACATCACCTTGGCAGATCTTTTGGTCGCGGAGATCAAGGAGTCGTGCATAAGAGTACATAGCGACTTGCAGGTCAGTCTTGATGCCGGGTCTGGCATGAAACTTCGCTTCACCCACAAAGGCATGGTCTTCTTTATAGGCAGCGATATCGATTTCATGCGGTGCACAGTGGCCTTGCAGTGTGATACCAGTTTCGGTGGTGTAGCCATCGGCAGCAAAAAGTCTTGCGAGGAATCGTTCAAACGGGAAGCCGGTAGGACCAAGACCTAAAAGGGCACGCCGCAGCGCATACCGGGTCGCCGCAGTAGCACCAATGTTGCGTAGGAGGTCAAAGGCGATACGGTAAATTTCTTGCGTTCGTATGCCGTTGTAGAGCTGATGCTCAATGCGATTAATAATAGTTACAATTTCTTCAGGAGTTGCGCCGGCACGTCGAAGTGAACGTCGAAGTTTTTCGACTTTGAAGTACTCCTTGGTGCCATCAGCTTTTTCTACGAGGAACGTCACTACCGCATCATACCACCCCCGATACATCTTCCCCCCTCATATAGTACACAGGACTGACCGCTTGCTCCTTGTTCGATGGTGGTAGTTGGAGTGAGATCTATCTCATTGTCTCGCACGGCAGTGATGGTGAGTGGAAATGGTGTTTGACGGTAACGGAATTGTGCTTCGATAGTCTGGCCGACCACAGGCGGAACAGCATCACGCCAGACTAGGTTGGTGATGGCGATAGTATCATTAACGCTGATAATAGGGGCTTCGTCACTGACGGTGATGGTGTTTGCACTTACATCTTTCTTTACCACATACTGTGGCTTACTATCAGCGCTCGTATGATGCAGGGTGAAGCCATGACGCTGACCAAGGGTGTACACAAAAGCTCCCTGATGTTCACCCACTACCTTCCCAGTTGTATCAAGTACAGGACCAGGGGTAAGGGCGATGTAGTGCGATAGAAATTCTGGAATATCGATATGCCCGAGGAAGCACACTCCTTGACTATCTTTCTTTGCGGCGGTTGGTAATCTGGCTACAGCCGCTTCAGCTCGGAGGTTACTTTTCACCGTATTTCCTACCGGAAAGAGGATTTTTTCAAGCTGTTCAGGTTTTAGCGACCAGAGGAAATAAGATTGATCCTTCTGAGGATCAATCCCCCGCCAGAGCTCACGTTCCCCTCCCTCCCCCTTCCCTTTTTGTGCATAATGACCAGTTGCGACATAATCGGCTCCATTTTCGAGGGCGAACTTGAGAAAGGCTCCAAATTTCACCTTTTCATTACAAAGCACATCCGGATTTGGCGTGAGGCCTTGGCGATAGCTTTCGATAAAATACTCCGCTACTTCATCACGATAGGCTGCGACCGCATCACAGGTCATAAATGGGATGTCGAGGTGAGCGGCGACGCGCATGGCATCAAGCCTTTCTTCTTCCCAGTTACAAACGAGCCAATCCGGGTGCCAGACTTTGATAAACACCCCGACGACCTGGTAGCCCTGGTTCTTGAGACGAAGGGCGGCGACAGATGAATCTACCCCACCTGATAGTCCAACAAAGACGGTTTTATTTGCTTTTCCAGCCATAGATAAGGCTACTATAGCCTAGAAAACGCGAAATGAGAATCAGCAGGTTGTATGGGACAATGTTAGAACTTTTTTAGTATATATACATGAAAGATCGCCCTGAAGACCAAGGCGGTCAATCAAGGCGGTTTGGCGTCATGATTCAACAGCTTGTGGGTCAGAGCTACGCTTACGCTCACCTGTCAGTCTGTTGATGCCCATAGTCTCTTTTTATAAGTTACTTCAAATAGCGGGCAATATTCCGCTTATGGTCGTCGTAGGTGGTGGCGTAGTAGAAGACACCATCCTTGCCGGTGATATAGAAGTAATAGTCACTTGGGGTAGGATCAAGAACGGCGCCGATCGAGGCAGCGCCAGGGTTCCCAATTGGAGTCGGTGGAAGGCCTTTATTGAGGTACGTATTGTACGGAGAATCAATCTTCAAATCTTCCGGCGTAAGTTCCTCAAGAGGCTTATCAAGCACATATTCGATAGAGGCATCAGCCTGTAGCGGCATACCATCGCGGAGGCGGTTTTGAAGGATACCTGAGACCATTCCCATTGATTCAGGGTCATTCGCTTCACGCTCGATAATAGAGGCAAGGATAACTACTTCGGCTTCAGAAAGACCACTGGCGGCAATGGTGCCACGCTTTGGAATCATAAATTCCTCGTATTTTTCATTGAGCGTTTTGATGACATCATCCGCCGTGAAATGTGGCGGAAAGAAATATGTTTCTGGGAACAGTGTGCCTTCGTATGGCAGGGCGGCTGCAATGAAATCGGCTTCACTGATGTTTGGTAAGGCGGTGTGCACTGCTGCTGCTAATTCAGTTACTCTCTCCCCTTCACGATGGGTTACGCGTACGAGATTACTGGTAAAGTCACCAGTAGCAAGCTTATCAGCCACTTCAAAAACATTGTACGGTTTATCAAAGACATACTGACTGGCCTTGATATCCTGCGGCGAATACTTGGTGAGGATAATTGTGTAGAGTAAGAGCGAAGAGCGAACAACACCACTTTGGTGGAGAGTAGTAACAATCTCACTGATACTTGAACCTTCTTCAATAGTGATCGGGGTACCAATTGGGAAATTTGCTGGTGCAGGTGCATTACGAACCAAAAAGTAAATGAGTGCAATAGCAACGAGACCGAGTATACAAAGCAACAGTACGAGGTACTTAACAGCCCGCTTGGGAGAAACCACAGTAAATGGTGATGGTGTTCCTTCCATAAATTAGATGTCAAAACTACCCGTTGGTAGATTTGGTGGTGCTTCTTTACGTGTTGATGGAATGCGTGATAATCCTGGAGTCATAACCGTGCTACTTGGAATATGGAACATGGTGGCGAGCTCCTCAACTGACATAATCTGCATTGGCATACTCGGTTGTAAGGCGTTGCCGTGGGTCGGCGCACGGTGTTTGTACTTATTAAGTTCACGAATTTTCAGCTTACGCTTTTTGGCGCCAGACCAGTCAGAGAACCAGTTGTAGTCAAAGTCCGTACGCCACGCTACACCAATTTGGTTACGACCAATCAGATCGTACGCTGAAAATGAACGAATGGTTGGGGCAATCATATTACCATCAAAAGCACCTTTTTTGGTGGCATAAATCCAACGAATACCCACTTCATACGCATACTTTCCCATTTGACGCTCCATGGCTTCGATGGTGGCGCGTTCACCTGGTGTGAGGCGGACTTGTGGTTCACCGGTAGCGTCTTCTTCATGACCACCTTTAGCACGACCCATAAGTTCATCAATCTTGGCTTGAATACGCTTTTCCCAGGTGCCGTGTTCATGGAAGTGGCCGGTTTTGAAGGTCTTTTTGGCGTGTGGGATACAAAGGAACTGTATCCAGATATGCTCGTACGGCTTACAGGTCCCAAGGTGCTCAATCATGGCGGCCATCGGGTCAATTTTAAATTCTTCCTTTGGAAGCTTGTCCATACCCATGTCAATATAGGTTTTAATTGGGTATTCTTCATCACCCTTTTGTTTCATCCAGAATGCAAAGAGATCATGTTTGTCTAAATCTGGCACCACACAAGCAGTGTAGTCAATTTCTTCTTCAACAACTTCGACCCCTGGGTATTGCGCATAGAGTTGGGACTCAACGGCATTCTTCACTTTTTTTGTGGGACAGTTGATATACAAACGAACATCACCGCCAACCGAGACAATCTCAAGTGACATCACCAAGGGGTGCTTCCCATCGATATAGGTCTGCCAGAGGTTGTCTGGTGACTGTACGTTGTGGACCTGAGAAAGAACCTGCTCCATGGCTTCAGGAGATTTAAAGACTTCTGAGGGCAGCTTGATACGAAGGGTTGTTCGCCCTTGCTGGTGCATGAACTTATGCTTCACGTATTCCATCCACTTTTCGTAGAGAAGCCAGAACAACAAAAATGGCAACCAGATTGGCGTTATTGCAATTATAAGCGACAGTATCGGCTCGATATCGACGCCCATGATATTAAACGTGGTGCGCATTACGAGAATACCGATGATAATTAGAATTGGTGCAGCCAAGAATCCAAGCATGGCTTTGAACAAATCGGACATAGGTGGGTATATTGTACACTAGAATTAGGTCTAGATTAACAAATTATTCAGGCGTCTTTGGTTTTGCGTTGATAAACAAAAGCGGTCGGGGCCTAGGCCGCGACCGCTTTTTGTTTGATTAGTCTGCCAAAGTGTACTGTCCGTTACTGAGTCGTTTGAATAGATTGGTGTCTTGGAGGTTTACGATAATCGTGTTGTCCTTGACGTAACGTTCTTTTCGCACTTTTTCAATCAATTCTTCGCGTGAGAGTGGACCTTCGTTTTCGAGGATATCTCGAAGAACATCCTTCACGACACCGGCGGTGTACCCCCACTCAGTGAGTGCATAGAGGCCGCGACCTACAAGTACAAAACGTTCATCCTTGATAAGTTCGTTGTGGGTAGTAGCGACGTGTGCCTTGTGGTTAAAGAGATCCTGAATCGCCTTTGATACTTCCTTAAAGTGCATCGGTGAGCCGTGACGCTTGACCGCGAGGTACGCGTAGTCGCGGATACCCTTTACACGGACATTTGGACTATCAGCTGGTCCCCAGTCACCGAGTGGATTCTTGGCAATCTGTTTTGAAATCAGTAGCCAACGCTTGAGAGTCTCGTCATCATGCTTATCTGCGATTTCAATCAACTCATTGCGGAAACGAGAGAGGATTTCACTTTCAGATACAAGGTCGTCACGATTGAGAGTGCTATGAACATTTTTGAGAGCTTTTTCAACCATATCAGCCACCTTCTTTTCGGTGAACCAACGGTGGTGGTAGAGAGGGTTTTCTTTGCCTTTGTAGAAGGCGTCGCCAACAACAAGGAGAAAGTAGAGGTGATTGCGGGTAGATTCGTCCTTTGTGAGACTCTCGAGGAGGACGTTCTCTGCCACGACACCACCACCAAGAAGACGGATGGCTTCCTGGAGTTCGGCGAGGAGTTCAGCGTGTTCGGAATAAACCGCTGACTTCTGGATAGTTGAAATACCGTAGTTTTCAATCTGACGCACACGCTCGCGGGTAATACCATAGGTCTGACCGATTGCTTCAAGCGTAAAAGTCTCACCATCGTTGCCGAGGCCATAGCGCTTTTCAAGGACATCACGAGCACGTTCGCCAATGGCGCTAAGGAGCTTTTTGGTGACCTGTTTTGGTTTAAACGTAATCATATTTCCGCACAAATAATCTATTTTTTAATTGAGTTGACCACCCTCTCGTGTAGTCGTCGTCCTCCGTTATATCATGCTATTTGACAAACGTCAAACACCATCGTAAAGCCCCTAGGCCACGATAATGTTGAGGATTTTGCCAGGGATGTAGATAACTTTGGTAATAGTTCCCCCACTCACGTACTTCGAGATGTGATGATCACCACGGGCAAGCTCAAGAGCAGTAATTTCACTGGCGTCTGGTGCCAAGGTGATCTTGCCGCGCAATTTACCATTAATCTGTACACCAATCACTACCGCAGTGTCGCGTGCAAGTGTCTCGTCGCCGACCGGATACTCTTCACGGTGGATACTTGAGGAGTGCCCAAGCTCGTGCCAGATTTCTTCGGTCAGGTGTGGAGCAAATGGAGCCAAGAGTCGCACAAATAATTCGTATGAGGCTTTGGTGAGTCCTGCTTTCTCAGCGAGGTTTACAAAGATCATCATCGCACTAATTGCGGTATTGAACTTGAACTCTGTAATATCTTGACTGACTTTGATGATGGTCTTGTGCAGTTGACGGGTCACTTCTGCAGTTTCTGCGCCGACGATGTGTTCAGGAAGGCCATACACACGTTCGAGGAAGCGACGGATACCGGCGATACCGCCCATGTCCCATGGGTAGTTGTTACCCTCATAGGGCCCCATAAAGGCGAGATACATTTTGACTGTATCAGCACCGACGAGCTTCACTTGTTCGTCTGGATCAATAACATTCCCTTTACTCTTACTCATCTTGTTACCATCTGGACCCAGGATGAGTCCCCGGTTGATACGCCGACGGTACGGTTCGCTCTCGGTCACCAGACCAAGGTCAAAGAGCGCCTTCTGCCAGAAGCGGGAGTAGAGGAGGTGCATGGTGGTGTGTTCTGCCCCACCAAAGTAGATATCAATCGGCATCCAATCTTTCTGACGTTCTAGGCTGGAGAGAGCATCATCATTGAGGTTATCGATGTAGCGAAGGAAATACCATGAAGAGTCGACAAAGGTGTCCATAGTTTCAACTTCAGGTGACCATCCTTCACCAAATAGCTCGACGGTTCGGCGTTTCAACTCTTCACTTTTGGCGAGTGGGGCGACACCGGTAGGGGTTGGATCGACACCTTCGGGTAGGAGCCATGGTAGGTGTTCTTTTGGTACTACGTGCGCTTCACCATCGGGACTGTATACAATTGGGATTGGGACGCCCCAATAGCGCTGTCGCCCAATCGACCAGTCACGGAGACGATAGGTCGAGGTCATCCGACCACCGACTTTCGCAACAATTTTTTCTTTGGCGGTTTCTGACGGTAATCCATCGAACTCACCTGAGTTGCAGACAGTCCCGCTACCAGTAAATGGAATCACCCCATCAAGTTGTCGGAGACAGTAGAGATCTTCTTCGATAGTAAACTTTTCAAGTAATTCTTCCTTGGTAAGCCATACCGGTTCTTGCTTAGCTAACTCCTCAGCTGGTATTTCGTTTTGTGTGTCTGAAGTTAGTTCAAGGAGGACTCGACGACTAGTTAGAACTCTATTTACTTGTTTACCGGGATGGAAAAAGTGAGCTTCTGTTTCCTCAGAGATAAATCGAACGAATTTGGTTTTGTAACCTGTTTTTTCCTCGACTTCACGGATCGCTGCTTCCTCATAACTTTCTCCTTTCTCGAGACCACCAAATATGAAGCTATAGTTTTGAAACTCATGACTATACTGCACAAGATATTTGTCGGTCTTAGGGTTGTAGACGAGTGATCCAACAGCAGTGCGTGGCACCGGATTCGGTAGAGGTTGACCGAAGACTTTTCGTACCACCTGCTTCACCGGCAAATCAAACTTCTTTGCAAATTCACCGTCACGTTCATCGTGAGCTGGTACGGCCATAATCGCCCCGGTGCCGTAGTCACCAAGCACGTAGTCTGCGACAAAGACAGGGATTGCTTCTCCATTGGCGGGATTGATAGCAGTAATACCTTCGAGCTTCACGCCCGTCTTTTCCTTCGTGGTGTCAAGACGATCTTGTTCGTCTTTTTGTTTGGCTTTGGCTACATATGCATCCACATCAGTTACGTTCGCGGTTTTTTCCCGCACTTCAGCTGTCTGGAGTAGCGGGTGCTCCGGGGCGAGGACGAGGTAGGTAGCCCCAAAGAGCGTATCAGGACGAGTGGTGAAGACAGTGACTTTGTCACCAGTTGAAAGAGTAAAGTCTATCTCAGCGCCCTTTGAGCGACCGATCCACTGCCGTTGGGCTTCTTTGATATGCTCTGGCCAATCGAGCGCGGCGAGGTCGTCCGTCAGTCGATCAGCGTACTTCGTGATACGCAACATCCACTGTGGCATCTCGCGCTTCTCTATGACATCACCCGACCGTTCACAGGTACCGTCTGCGAGTACCTGTTCGTTCGCTATCGCCGTGTTACAACCCGGGCACCAGTTTACGACCCCTTTGCCACGGTACGCAATACCATTGTTAAAAAACTGCGTGAACATCCACTGCGTCCACTTGTAGTAGCTCTCGTCGGTACTGGAGGTGGTTTTGTCCCAGGCAAACATGTTGCCCATACTCGCGAGCTGCTCGCGCATGTAGGCCATGTTGTCATACGTCCAGGTCTTGGGGTTGAGGCCACGTTTAATAGCGGCGTTTTCGGCGGGGAGACCAAAGGCATCAAAGCCCATCGGAAAGAGCACCTGCTTACCCTGCATCTGGCGAAAGCGGGCGTAGATATCAGGTACCGCAAAAGCGTACCAATGACCGATATGGAGGTTGCCAGAGGGGTATGGCCATTCGACGAGGAGGTATTCCTTTTCGCGACTGTGGTCACGGTCACCAACCGTGTGTTGACCCGATTCGGCCCAGACTTGTTGCCACTTCTTCTCAATCGCGTTGTCGAATTTTTTGTGCATAGAAAATACCACCTCATTTATGAATAACGTATTTGTTAGTATGCCATGAATTGGCAGAATGTAAAAAGAAAGCGAGCGGGCGCAAAGTTGCGCCCGCTCGAAACGGTTAGGTGGTGGTAGACCGCCGGAATGTCAGCATGGCCCATAGGAACAGCCCACTGCCAGCATAGGAGACGAGCACAAGCCAGAACGGCATAGATGAACCTTTGCTGTTCCAGCCTAAAAACATGATACCTGGGATGGTGACTGAACCAACCCACCACATCCAGTCTTCGGCCCGGTCTGTCGCATCCTCGGAAGGATGTTGACACAGATACTGCCAGAAGTAGCGCGGCCAGAAGTAGACCGGCCAGAGCATGAGCACCCAGATGAACGGGACACTGAGCCACCGCCATTTGCTCGGCGGTGGCGGTTCAACCGCCTCGCCCGCTGTGTCGTCTGCTGCGAACTTCATGATAGCCTCGACTTCGTCGATTTCTTCTTCCGTGACTTGGACTGATGTCGGTTGCGCCGGTGATCCGGAAATCCCCCGCATTTCATCCATATCGTCATAACCGAAGCGAGCCAGAAGTGAGGTATTTTCCCCGTGCGGTTCTGCCGCCCCATCCTGGTCTTTTCGCCTGAAAAAGAGCAGGAGGGTTGACCCTGCTACCACGATGCTGGCGAGGGTGGCGAGGAAAAATGTCCACCAGCCAACCCAGTACCCGACCGTGCCGATAGCGGCAAAGACGAGAACAGCGAGGCCGATGGACACGGCCCAATAGAGGGTCCGGTCATCTTCCGGTGTGTGTTCGCCCCAGCTGCGGTGCGGTTCGTTCGTTTGTTCTGTCATTGGCTACTCCCTCTGGTGCCTGTTTCCCTGCTTGATTTGCAGGTCCATTCGTGACCTTACAAAAAATAGCGACATTTGTCTATCCACAGGTAAGAAAACCCACAAACGTGGTGTTTGTGGGTTTCTCGTTTCTACTCTGCTGTGTATAAAAGGAGTCTGATCTGCTTCACGAGGTCATCGAGGCTATGGTGCGCCTTAATAAAGTAATCGAGAGGCTTCGCTTCATGTGCGAGGCCGATGTTGTTCACATCATCCATGGCAGTAAGAATCACCACGTTGGCACTCCGACCCCATTCGTCCTCGCGCAAGCGACGGAACATTTCCTGTCCGTCCATAATCGGCATCATGAGATCAAGAAGAATCAAGTCTGGATGATCACGAAGCGCCATTTCAAGTCCTACCTGACCGTTTTCGGCTCCTGATACCTTGTATCCTTCTTCGTGGAGGGCTTCTATCATCGCCTCGCGGAGGTCGACTTCATCTTCAATGACAAGAATACGTTTTTCCATGTCCCCGATTGTACCATAGCTACCCATGGTCTGTCCTCTACCACATTGGTATGATACTTGTATATGCAAATTAAGGTCGGCTTCGGGACTTGGCGAGCCGTGCGTATGTTCCTTATTGTTCTCGCTCTGTCTGCAGTCTATGGCGGTATCTATTTTGTTGTGTCGCTCTTGTTGCCAACTATACTCGGGCCAGTGTTGCTTGTAAGCTTCGTACTCTTACTTGCCTTTGGGGTGGTGACAGTTGGTTCGCCTGATGAAGCTATGGCCAAATGGCACGAAGACCAACTCCTCTCGACCCGCGAACTTTACTCCACCCTCTATACGCAGAGTCCAGTGCCGTATCTTACCCTGGATAAGGCAGGGGTGATTACAACGTGTAACCAAGCAGCCGCTCGCCTCTTTGGAATTACGATGGAACAAATGGTCGGTACAACCGTGAGTGACCGCTTCACTCACGAGGATGAGGTACATCTTTCGGTAGTGCTCGGTAAGTTCTCATCTGGCTCGACCATTATGGATAGCGAACTACAATTTCGTACCTACACTGATGAACTACGCTGGGTCTCTCTGTACTACTTCGTAAACCAGACCTTTGACCAACGTCTCGTCTCAATGATTGATGTCACACAGCATAAGATAGTTGATAAGGCGAAGAGCGAGTTTGTCGCGCTTGCGACCCACCAGTTGCGGACGCCTGTCGCGGCTATCCGCTGGAATGTAGAGCTGCTTGAACGGTCGATGCGTGGTGCCGCGAGTGAGAAGCAAACCAACTACCTCATGAAGATCGGCCGCAATGTGACCCGTATGCTCGCCCTCATTAATGACTTTCTTAGTGTCTCAAAGCTTGAGACTGGTACCTTCTCCACTGCTCCCGAGCCGATTGAACTCTCGACCTACCTCCCGACCATTGTGGAAGAATTTGAAGGTCAGATTAAAGAAAAGCAGATTGAACTTACGGTCAATTATCAACCGGCACCTTTCACCTACACTGCTGATAGTCGTCTTTTCCATATTATTACGAGCAATCTTCTCTCCAACGCAGTGAAGTACGTGCGACCGAGCGATCGTATTGCTTTTGGCTACGTGCTTGAAGGCAATGAACTCGTCTTTACCGTCGCTGATAGCGGTATTGGTATTCCCGCCGAGCAGCTGCCGCGCCTCTTTAGTAAGTTCTTCCGGGCTTCAAATGCTATGCAGCACCGCGCCGAAGGTACAGGACTTGGGCTCTACATCGTGAAGGAATCAGTGGAGCAGCTTGGGGGGACGATTACCGTGCAGTCAGTTGAGAATCAGGGTACAACCTTTATTGTCAGGCTTCCAGTGGCATAGACAAACAAAAACCGCTTCCTTTTGAGGAAGCAGTTTTGTTATCACCATTCAAAACTAAGTGATAAGACACGGATAAAGCCATTAGGAATAGGCTTTACTCGCGAAAAATCGCAATTGTCGCGCTTTGCGCTCTGTAGCTCATTTTACTTAACGACTCGTTCAAAACAATATCGTCCTTCTTTATAGTTCCAATTTTCAGGATTCTTGATCCTGGCCATCGGGTCTACATAGCCACTGTCCATGAACTCATTTGGCGCACTATCGCGGGAGAAGGTGGCGCAGAGCTTAAAGCCCTTGTCGGTTTTTTCATAACTATAGGCCTCGCGTCCTTCTGGTGCGGTTGGTACTACCCCACCAACGTCCGTATACGCCTCTTCGAGCGTATTTGGCAGGGTTGAGCTACTCATCGCCATATAGCTATCAATTTGCCACTGGATATTGCGGAGGTCGTTTACCTGTTGCTCATCAAGCTTCATGTCGCGGACCACGGCTGGGGTTTCGATATTACCAAGGCCAAAGGCAACTGCTAGAAATACCACCAAGGATGCACCAATACCAAACATGACTGACTTCCCCTCTTCTTTCACCCAGATACCGCGGGCATCAAGAATGTAGTAATGGAAGGCGGCACCTACCACAACGAGTACGGTCGCGGCCTTAAGGAGGAACCGGGTGGTCAAGTCACCGTTAAGGAAGGTGTAGATGGTGGTTACGAGTGTCCCAAGGAGTACCAGTCCGCCAATGAGGAGTGAGAGGTAAATGAGCCACTTCGTGATGTTCTGATAAAGTGCACCTTGTTCAACCCGACGGAAACGGTTCATGAGCCGAGTGAGGACGAGATAAGTTGGGAAAAAGACAAGCAACATCGCAATACCGATACGGATACCTTCAGTAGCACTTTCTATTTCCCAATAGGTGTCACTAGCACTTGGGTAACTGATATTAATAAGTCCAAATAAGAGCGTGATTAAAAATGATGCAGACAAGTAAAGCGCAATTAATGACCCTACTTGTAAGACAACGTTACGTGGTGTGTTTTCCATATATCTTTATTATACGCTTATACAGGCTGAAAAGTAACTATCTGTTGGTATTGGTCCAAAGGTCTTTCCACCATTCGGACGGATCCCGCTCATAGAGGGTTTTGCCAAGTTCTTTGGCAGCGTCAGTCTTGAGGCGATCAATTGGTCGCGAATCTACATCGCTGCGTTTACCTGCGAGCCAAATCTGTGCTTCTTTACTACCCTGCCACTCGTATTCACGGAGGAGGAGTATTTGGTCGATAATATCAGCGTCTTTGGCACAGAGAGATTCGAGTGATTCTCGTTTCTCATACTCCTGGTTAAGTACCAGCAGGTCATCAAATGGCAGTGTGCCAAGTTGATCTTCGGCTATTTCTGCATCAAATACCTTCACGTAGCGTTTGTGTACCCAGTTGTGGTCGTTACTGCGGATTTCACCAAGATCATGAATAAGACACATCATGACTGTCTTGTATGGATCGGCACCGGCAAGTTTGGCTAAATGCCAGCCGATAATGGCGACGCGGTAAGAGTGCGAAGCAATAGTATCTGACGAATCCTCGACAAGGAGCGTCTGCCGGTGCATGCGCTGCAAACGGCGCATGGTACCTACTTCGAATAAAAAGTCAGCCAATCGCTTATTGGTATCCATACCAGTATTATACGCCAGTTTGTGGCGAAAGAAAAAAGGGGCGCAAAGCGCCCGACGTGCCAGAGTGGCACCAAGTACCGACAGTGTGGGCAACGTACCACCCACTCAAAGCTTGGGGTGAAGAACGCGTGGCCACAATGCGGACAATATATAATCATAGACTGCTCCTTTTTTGGTTTTTCCTTGCTCTATGACGGTCGAAGTAGGAAAAAGGTTACAGAACCGATGAATCACGGTATACTCTAGGTATATGAAACCTGATGATTTGAAACAAGCCCCCAAGCTTTTTTGTGAGAGTATTAACATTGGCTTTACCTCCGAGTTCTTTGTGATGGGACTCTCCTCTGGTAATCAGGCCTCTATCTATTCACTCACTCCCCAGCACGCGAAGCGCTTGCAGCAGTATCTCACGCACCAAATTGCCGACTACGAAAAGACCCATGGCGCTATCAAAGCCGAGTGGTCCCCAACAATTATCAGTCCCGTCCAGCGGGCCAATCCTCCGAGCGACCTTAGTTAAAAGCTTCAAAAACGTTTAAGTAATAACAAAAACTTACTATCATATATGATAGTAAGTTTTTGCACTGGCACTTTATGTTTTTACAAATGGTACCTCTTTGTAGCGGTAGCTAGATCAAAAACTCAATCACGTCACCATCTTGCACAATATACTCCTTACCTTCGGTGCGGAGTTTGCCGGCTTCACGCGCTTTGGCAATTGAGCCACACTCGACTAGGTCTGCAAAGGTTACTACTTGTGCGCGGATATATTTCTTTTCAAAATCAGTATGGATGGCAGCCGCTGCTTTTGGTCCAGTTGAACCAATTGGTACGGTCCAGGCACGTGTCTCCTTTTCACCGGTGGTGAAATAGGACATGAGTCCAAGCCGGGTGTAACAAGCCCGGATGAGGGTGCCAATACCACTATCCTGGGCACCGTATTCACGACGGAAGTCCATCTTCTCGTCTTCGGCGAGGTCGCGTAGTTCATGTTCCATCCCAGCGTCAACCACTACATACTCTGCACCGGTGACATCAAAGAAATCAAGCAAGTCATGCCAGCGTTCGTCACTCTGGTCATCGAGGTTCATGCCGCCGTGCTTCTTGTTACAAATATACAAAAAGGGCTTCATGGTGAGGAGGTGGAGGTGTTTTACGACCTTTAACTCGTCTTCATTCATCTCAAGCTGGTTTGCAAGGTTTCCATCGGCGAGATGCTGTTTGATACGAACGAGGAGGTCGCGTTCGACGATCGCATCCTTGTCCCCTCGCTTCGTATCACGTTCGACGTTCTGGAGGCGCTTCTCCACGGTCTCTGCGTCAGCCAGCACAAGTTCGAGATTAATCACTTCGATATCCCCACGTGGGTCAATGTGGCCGGCCACATGGTGGATGTCTTCGTCTTCAAAGATACGTACCACCTGTCCAATCATATCGGTCTCGCGGATGTTGGCAAGGAACTTGTTGCCGAGACCTTCCCCACTGGCGGCACCCTCAACCAATCCGGCAATATCCACAAATTCAATCACTGCTGGAATAATTTGCTGTGAACTAGAAATAGCACTGAGGGTCTCGAGTCGACTATCCGGTACTGCCACCACACCGACAGATGGGTCGATGGTAGCAAAAGGATAGTTCGCAATGAGGACCTCATTGCGTGTAAGGGCGGTGAATAAAGTTGATTTGCCGACGTTTGGGAGGCCGACAATACCGACTGATAGTTTTGACATATGGGGCTGAGTGTAGCAGAAAAGTCTATAAAAAAGAAGCCGCCCTCCGAAGAAGGCGGTGTCGAGGGAGCCGTACCAGGAGCCGGCGGGACTGCTCTAGGTACATCATGCGGCCAGCATCAATGAGGCTCACCTCGACATTTCTACTATAGCAGAGACGATAGTTATAGCAATGGGGCGACGTATTCGCAGAATTTGATTTCGTTCTTATCCTTCCCCAGCTTTACTGCAAAAGCTTCTTTAACTGCCTCACGACCACCAAGAATATCAACGAGTTTTTTTTCTTGGGCTTTGGTACCGGTGAGGGTTGAACCATCGGCAAGTACGGCCACGTCATCGCGATTTATATTTCGGTATTTACTCACGAGATCAATAAAGTAGTTGTGTATCTCTTCGAGCTGTCCCTCAAGGAGTGCGCGCTCTTCTTCTGTTAGTGGTTTGTTTGGACTGCCGGTGTCTTTGAATTTACCAGAGTTAAGTGGTACGTAAGTGATACCTTCTTCTTCATTCTTTTCTGATTCCTCGGTGTATGACATGGTCACGCCGATGCTCCCGACGTCTGACATCGGGGACGCCACAATTGTATCGGCAGCCGAAGCAATCATGTACCCACCTGAGGCAGCGATGTCTCCGACGAGTGCGATGTTTGGTATTTCGAGTGCAGCGATCTGACTGGCGATGTCTTCAGACGCCACTGGTGTGCCACCAGGTGAGTTGATTTCAAACATTACGCCTTCAATCATGCTTTCGTACTCTAGAGTCGAGAGGAAGTCACGCACATCAGTTGGTGTGGTCACAAAGTCATCGTACATCACTCCATTGCCGTACGGCATAATCACCCCATTAATGGGCATCACTGCGATGTTACATTCACCATCACTGATACTTGTGAGACTAAAGGTAAAGAAGCCAATCATCCCAATGATGATAGCGAGGGTCAGGATAACAGCAAAGACTTTGAGTAAAACACTGGCGAGCTCCCGCCTAAATGACATATGAGACATATAGTGCTCAGTATAGCAGAGGTACTACCAATTAAGGTAGGTAATGGTGAATTGGAGTACTGTCGCAAAAGAAACCCAAAGGAGATATGGGATATTAGCATACACAATCCATGGATAATATGGGAAGATGAAGTAAAGGGCAGCAACCAGAGAACCGAGCACCACTATAATATCAATAGCAGCTAGGAGGTTACTTTGAAGACCGAATTGCAATGGTGTAAATAGTATGTTGGCGACTAAGTTAAGGAGAAAGATACCGGCAATCCAGTACGGTACCTCGCCGGTGTAGGTTTTATAAAATACGTACGTGAAGCTCACCGCAATAATGGCGTAGAGGACACTCCAGACCGGACCAAAAAGCCAAGCTGGAGGTGCCCAGGTTGGTTTGATAAGGGTTGCGTACCACGTGTACTGTTCCATATCACTATTATATCACGTGTGCCAAACAAAAAGGCGGAAAGACTGAGTCTTTGACCCGCCTTTCCGCTGTGGTTTATTGCTTGGACTTCAGTCGACGTTTCCGATCCTTGATCACCTTTGGTTCGAGCCAGTAGCGCTCGTTCCAAGGCGGACCAATTTCAAGAATGGTATAAGTCTTACCGTGAAGCTTCATGTACGAACGAACTCGGGGTGCCAGAATCATATACCAACCACATCCTTGCAGTTTTTCACCCACTTGCGCGGATTCGATTGCAAGGTCTACGCTCGTGCACATAAGTCGGTCAGAACCAGGTCTGAGCTGACGTTCCACATACGACGGCGAGACTTCGATTTCTGCCAGTGCCGGTCCTGCTACCAAGAACAGCAGAAACAGAATAAATCTATTCATCTGTGCCTCCTTGGGCGATGATCAATTTCGTTAGTACTATATCACATAAAACAAAGAAAATCAATGTGTTAGCATTGATTTTCTTGATAGTAGAGCCATTTTTCTGATTAGATCCCTTTCTTCCCCATCGCGGCAATCTCACGGAGCCATTTTTCGCGGCAAGGTGAACCGACCTTCTCGCAGGGGCCATAAGCAGTCACGGCGGTGCGGATACCAGCGAATTCGAGGATACCGTACTGGATTTCGTTCGTGAAATCACCAAAACGCCACCAGGTCTGGAATGGTGAGTGGGTACCAGAGAGGACAATCACACGGGCTGAACGACCTTTGAGATGTTTGTCGATACGTTTCGTCTCTTTATTGAAATTAAAGGCAAAGCCAGGGAGCCAAAAACGGTCAAAGAGACCTTTAAGTAAAGCCGGCATGGCACACCACCAGTTTGGATACACAATCACGATATGTTCCGCTTCACGGAAGCGGTTTTGGAGGTCAATGAGATCTGGTTCAAGCTGTTGGATTTCTTTGTAGCCTTTATGGAGGATAGGATCAAACTGCAATTGGCCAAGATTCACGCGAACAACTTCGTGTCCAGCTTCACGAGCGGCGTTTTCGTAACTGTTCGCTACTTCCCCACTAAATGACTCGTGATCAGGGTGACCACAAAGAACTAAGATCTTTTTTGACATAGATACCTAGAGTATACGGCAACAGGACATCACGAATGTGATGTCCTGTTGATAATACTAATTTAGTATTTTTAAACCAAATCAAATCAAGAATTAGACAAGTGGCCCGAGATTCTAGGCGTCGAGCCAAAGAATTAGGAGTCGTACTTACTTGTATGATGACTGTTTCTTTGGTGAAGACATCAACGACGATTAGGCTAATTGTTTGATTCTTAGCGTCGGATAGAGCCGTTGGGATTAAACTTACCTGCCGCCCCACCTCCCATCTGCATCTTCGCCAGTTTCTCCTTCATTTCTGGACTCATCACGGCGAGAATCTCCTGCTGGTACTTTGGGAGTACCTTCATAGCCGCTGCCATCTGGTTGTTGCCGTTTGATTTAAGCTCCGCTTGCATCTCTTTGGCAATTTTTTCAAATAGCTCGGGCTTCTTTTCGAGCATTTCAATAATCATTTGTTGTTGCTCGATTGGGACGTTTTTCATTTGCGATTGTACGAGCTTCTTAATCGCCATGTTCTTTAATTTTCCAAACATACGTCGCCATCATACCACATACCACCAGCAACAGATGAAATATGGACATTATCTAATATTTATGGTACTATACTAATTATTTTTAGTATTTGTATATGGGTATCATTCAGGCTGTCATTGACTCAATAATTCACTTCATTTCTGTGACTTTAGTTAGTCAAGTAAAATTATTCTTCACTTCACGCTGGTCATTAAAGAAAATTACTATATTGGTAGGTCTCGTTGCGGCTGGAGCTATTGTGTGGTTCGTGAGCAGTACTGAAGATAGCCCAGAAGTAGCTAGTCTCCCACCGCAAGTACGGGTTGCTACGGTAGATACCCTAAAAAATCAAAATACTGCCCAGTTTATTGGTACTGTGCGTTCGGTGAGTGAAGCCGACCTTCAAACCGAACGTGGTGGTCGAGTTACTAGCGTTCGTGTTAAAGCCGGTGATGTTATTCGTGCCGGGACTGTTATTGCCACACTGGAAAACGCTTCAGAACAAGCGGCTGTGTTGCAAGCTCAAGGGTCGTACCAAGCAGCACTCGCTGCTAATCGCCAAGGCATTCTTGGCATTGCCGAGGCTACCACTGCGCTTGAAACTGCGAAGCGTAATGCTGTAACTGGTAATGCTAGTGCCTATAATACAGTGAGTGGTGTTGTGCGAACGACAGTAGACTCATACTTCGCAAATCCAACTTCGCAGTTGCCTGGTCTTCGTATCGATGGCAAAGGGAGTACCCAAGTTATTAATGCAGCTCGTGTTGCACTCGAAAGTACACTTGCGAAGTGGCAGAGTGAAAGTACTGCCCTGACCCCAGCAGGTAACATTACAGCCGCGATTGAAAATGGTCGTCGTTACACCAAAGAAGTAGTTGCGCTAGTAGATAGTTTGATTACAGCTCTTGAACGTGATACCGCTGGTGGTTCAGCTGGAGACCTGGAACGAGCAGCGAATATTACGGTGCTTACTACCGCTCGTGGTACTTTGCTTGGTATCGAGAGTTCACTCCAAGGTTCTCTCTCTGCTATCTCAGCGGCTGAAGATGCGAAAGCCCGGGCCGAGATTACTGCTGGTAGTAGTGGACCAACTGCCAATAGTGCAGCCATCACTCAAGCACTTGGCGCGCTCCGTGCTGCGCAAGCGAATCTAGAAAAGACAATTATTCGCTCTCCAATTTCTGGAACCGTAGCTGTCCTCCGTGTTAATGCTGGGGAGTATATTGCTGCTCAAACACCAGTTGCCCGTGTGACAGGTGGTACGGGACTCGAAATCTCAATTTTCGTTGGCGACCGCGACCGTGAGCAATTTGTGATTGGTAATACTGTGCAGATAGATGGAACAGCAACTGGTACGGTAGTGAATATCGCACCAGCAATTGATCCTGTCACGCAAAAAGTAGAAGTTAAAGTTGCTACTGATGCAATGAACCTAGTGAATGGAGACACCGTTTCGGTAACGCTTAATGCGAGTACGAGCACTGTAGCAACTAAGCTCGAGGTGCCAATTACTGCTATAAAATTTACTGACACAGCTGGTTTTGTTTTTGTTGTTGATAACAATCTCCTTCGTGCCGTCCCGGTTGAAATCGGAGAAGTGAATGGTTCACTGGTTACTATTAAAAGTGGTATCGATAGTACTACTGAATTTGTAGTAGATGCGCGTGGTAAAACTGACGGGGAGCAGGTAGAAGTAATTCGCGATTAATATGTGGGAATTTTTTGTCCGAAATACACGGTTCGGTTACCTTTTTGTGGTCGCCCTTATTGCGACTGGTACGTATACACTTTTGACCATTCCTCGAGAATCAGCACCTGAAGTGGTAATCCCAGTTGGTATCGTGCAGACAGTACTTCCTGGTGCACCAGCTGCTGACGTCGAGTCGCTCGTAACAAACGAGATTGAACGAGGCCTTGTATCACTTGAAGATGTAAAAAAGATTACGTCAACCTCTCGTGAAGGTGTATCTATAGTACAAGTTGAGTTTGATGCCGGTGCCGAAGTTGATACCGCAATTCAAAATCTCAAAGATGAGATAGATACCATTGCACGCGATCTGCCAGAAACAGCTGAAGATCCATTTGTGAGTGAGGTCAACTTCGTTGATCAGCCAATTATGACCGTGGCAGTGGCAGGTGATCTGTTACCGATTGAGTTTCGTACATTGGCAAATGATCTGGAAAAAGAAATAGAGTCGGTTCCCGGCATTTCAAGGGTAACTGTTTCTGGTGTAGAAGAACGTGAATTAACGGTCATTGTTGATCAGGCGGCATTAGTACGTTATGACTTATCACTGAGTGCCGTTACCCAAGCTCTTGGTAATGCCAATCGAACCCTTCCCATTGGCCAGATTACCAACAATGGTGTGACATACAATGTAGCCTTTGAAGGTGATATTGAATCTCCTGCTGATATTGCGAACGTTTCTGTTGGTCAAAAAGGTGGTCAGCCAGTGTACGTCCGTGATATCGCTGTAGTGAAAGATGAACTAGCCCCGGCCGCTACCCTCTCGCGGGTGAGTTTTGGTGGCGAACCCTCACTCACCTCTATTTCACTTGATGTGTTCAAGCAAAGTGGTGGTGACATCACGAGAATTGCCAAAGCAGTGAACGAACGTTTGGCTGAGCTATCTAAAGAAGGTAATATTCTCCACGGACTCAATTACACAGTATTGCTTGATTCTGGTGAACAGATCGAAACAGACCTTCGAAACCTCACTCTATCAGGCGTACAAACTGTCCTCCTTGTTGTTGGTTTGCTAGCCCTAACAATTGGTTGGCGTGAAAGTCTTATTGCTGGCGCATCTATTCCTCTGTCTTTCTTGATTGGGTTTATTGGACTCTACTTCTCAGGTAATACAATTAACTTCCTTAGTCTTTTTGCTCTTATTCTCGGTATTGGTATCTTGGTTGACTCGGCTATCGTGATGGTGGAAGGCATTAATGCTCGCATGAAAGCTAATCCAAATATTGATAAAGATGAAGCTGCGATTCTGACTATTCGTGAATTCGCCGCGCCGCTTATCTCGGGCACACTCACGACTGTAGCGATGTTTGCGGGTCTCTTTATTGTAAGTGGTGTCATTGGACAATTTATTGCTTCAATCCCGTTTACACTTATCTTCATCCTCTTTGCGTCGATGTTTGTAGCGCTCTCAATCGTGCCGCTATTTGCAGCACATTACTTACGTCGTCGCAACAGTACAGCGTTTGAAGCGAAGCAGGTTGCGTACGCTCATGCGCTCGAGAGTCGCTATAGAACCTATCTCGTGCAAATGCTGGGAGATGATGTCAAACAAGAAAAATTCCTCCAGTTAATTTTCTCCCTCCTTTTGGCGTCGTTGGTGGTCGTATATAGTCTCATTTCTGCTGTTCTCGTCTTCCTTATCACGTACTTCTTTGGTCTTCGCATTAAACGGTGGCTCAGAACCAAAACGTGGCGAGGCTTCTTCAAATGGCTGTTCTCATTTGTCGTTATGCTTGTACTCCTTGGTGGTACAATTTTTGCGAGTGGTCAGTTCTTGCCAAAGATTAACCCAGTAAAAGTAGTGTTTTTCGAACAGAGTGACGTTGATTATGTCATTATTGGTATCGAGAAGCCTGAGGGTACACAAAAAGAAGTTACGGATATCGCTACCCGCCGGGTGGAAGAAATCCTCTATACCATCCCAAACATTGAATCCTATGTAGTAACAGTAGGTAGTGGCAGTCAGTTTGCTGGTGGCGGAACCGGAGAAAAACTTGCGAATATCTTCATTACCCTCACACCAGACCGTGATCAAACAAGTACAGAAATGGTTGAGACCTTGCGCACCGCGCTGGCACCGATTCGTGATGTTAAAGTAACTGTGACGCAACCTAGTGATGGTCCGCCAACTGGAGCTGCGATCATTATCAAGTATCTTGGTGATGATTTGGTCGAGTTGACTGAAGTAGCAGACAAAACAGCGACCCTTATGCGCAGTATTCCACATACCACCAATGTGAATACGAGTACCAATAATAACAATACTGAGTTTGTGCTCGAACTTGACCGGGCCAAAGCAGCAGCCTTGGGACTTGATCCGTTTAGTGTTTCTGCGCTCATGCGTACCGCAGTGTATGGTAGTGAAGCAACTGCTTTGACCACCCTTACTGAAGATATTCCAGTTGTGGTGAAGCTTAACCTCTCTGGAGACGATCAAGCAACTACTGCTACTAACAACGATACAACTATTGATGCGCTCATGCGGCTTATAATCCCGACTCCTAACGGATCGGTGCCTTTATCTGCAATTGCGACTGTATCGCTGCGTGAGTCGAGTTCTGTAATCAATCACGAGGAAGGAAAACGAGTTGTATCAGTAACTGCGGATGTCACTGCTACTGGAAATGTCCGTGAAGTGCAAGCTGAAGTCTTAAAACAAATTGAAGAAAAACTAGATTTGCCAGACACGGTGACCCTTAGTACTGGTGGAGGTGAAACTGAAGAATCTAACAAGGCGTTTTTCGAAATGCTCCTTGCGCTCGTGGTTGGAGTAATCCTGATGGTAGCCATCTTGGTTTACCAATTTGGTTCGTATCTCCATACCCGTTATGTACTCTCCATTCTTCCCTACTCCCTCATCGGTATCTTCTTTGGGCTAGGCATTACCTTTAACCCAGTCTCTTTCCCTTCTATTATGGGATTCATTGCATTGTCGGGTATTGTCGTGAATAACTCAATTCTCTTGATTGATATGATGAACCAAGAACGTCGTCGTAACCCTGATCGTCCCATTCGTGATGTGGTTATTGATGCAGCAGTCAGTCGACTTCGTCCCATTCTTCTGACCACCCTCACCACTGTGATTGGTATGATTCCGCTCACGTACGCTGGTGATCTTTGGGCACCACTGGCCTACGCAGTGATGTTCGGGTTATCATTCTCAGTTATCATTACCCTGATTCTGATTCCGATAGTATACAATCGAAAGCCAGGTAAACTTGGTCATCGTTAGACCAATTACAAATCAAAACTACGGCACCACTAGGTGCCGCGTTTTGTTTCGTGTAATCAATTAGTCTTGATTTGATACAGTGGGAGCTGGTGGTACTGGCTTCTTGTGTGACTTAAGTATTGCCATAATGCCATTCACAAGTCCGGTCGCAAGCATGAGCATCGCGATGTAGCCGAGTACGAACTGGAGATAGGTGAAGCTGGTGAGGCCAAGTGGCAGGAGTGCGGCGAGGGTACCAAGGGTGTACCAACTCCCTGCCTGGAGTGATGGCCCAAAGGTACTCGGCATAATGCGGAGGGTCATGAGGATGGCATTACTATAGAGCACTGCGAGGATGGTCCACTGTGCAAACAAGAGTGGCGTAAAGGCCGCTGCTCCCAGGTGGTACGTATTGTATGCGGTGAGAATAGCCAGGGTAAAGAATAAAGCCACCATCGCGACACGTAATACCACGTACAACACGGACATCATCTTGCGCTCGGTGCCATCGATGGACCCGTCAGCGATGGCGACAAAAAAGTTCGTTATGGCTAAGGTTGAGCTCCCGACCCCAAGTGAGGTCGCAAAGCTAAAAATCACTGCTACAAATAAGATAAGAAGTTCCATATGTTTCTATAGTACCACCTCAAAACCTTGTTACCTCTCTCCTCTGTTAATTGTTATACTAGAGAACAAATACATAAATTATGAAAAAGCATTTCTTTTTTGATATGGACAAGACTATTGCTCCATCACGTCAGCCAATCCTTAATGAAATGTATGAGCTATTATCAACAAGTCCTATAGATGTCGTCATTGTGTCAGGACAAACAGTGCCTTTAATAGCCTGGCAAAGTAATAACCTACCGGCGTATCGACTGGGACAAAATGGCAACCATGCGGTTGACCGAGAAGGAGTAGAACTTTGGCATACACCACTCGAACAACATCACCGTGACCAGATTCTCGATCATATCAATGAAGTTATTGAGATTCTTGACCATGAATTAAATCACGAGTGGTCCCCCATTGAAGACCGAGGTGCACAAATTACATTTAGTCCAATCGGCAATACAGCTCCAGTTGAGGTAAAAGCAACCTATGATCCTGACAGAAAGAAGCGTGAACATATTCTCGCCACCATTCCTTTTGCAGCAGAAGATCTGGTTGTAAAAATTGGCGGGTCAACTAGTCTCGATTATCTTCACAAAGATCGACAAAAAGGTAACAATGTCCGAAAGTTCATTGATCTTCTGGGATGGAGCGATGATGCGTGTGTATACTACGGTGACGGTCTCTACCCTGGCGGTAATGATGAGTCAGTAATTGGCGTTATTGATACTGTCTTCGTTGAAGATCACCTCGATTGCTACCAAAAACTAGTTGAGTACCTTAAAAAGGACTCTCTGACCACTCCATCTTAGCAACATCAACACCCGTTTCAGTCATCGTACCGTCTACCTTGGCATAAGCGGCTTCTTTGAGTGTGTTTATATCACAGATTGCATCTGTATTATTCGTGCGGCAGGTACTGGCGGCACTAAAGCGGAGTGGCGCTACGTGTCCAGGTGTACCGCCTTCACTAAAGACGAGGTGCCACTGCGTATTATCAAACGGGGCTGGTACATTCTTTAGCAGCTGTCCTTTATTTGAGAACGAGAATTCTCGTTCTTCGAGTACGTCACCCTTGGAACAACTGATATCCGTTATTACCCAGGTTTTATCAGCCACTTTCATCTTCACCAAAGCAAAACCACTTGGAGTTCCGGTAGCGTAATCTGAAATGACCATCAGCTCCACTTCGGTAGGATTTTCAGAAACATATTTCATTTTAATTTTGTCTGGTGCTACGCTCTGGCAGAGTACTGGATCTACCCCGTCGTTTCCACCATTGAGCTTCGCTATAAGTGAATCTCGGACACCATTTTCAAGAGCGGTACTACTGAGGAGGATTGAGTCAGTTTTCATTTTACCACCATTAGCCTGCACCTCATCAAGCCAGGCATCATAAAAGTCAAAAGCAATATCAAGGGACTCAGGTAACTTGCGGGTGTCTTCATTCTTAAAGGTCATACTATTACTGAACCAAAAAAGCGCTGAACAAGCGGCTAAAAGTGCCACCAAAAAAACACCATAAATAATAAACTGCCGTTTAGAAACTGTTTGCATAAGATCTAGATTATACCAGTGAAGACGCCTGCCTAGGACTTTACTTACGAGGGATGTATGGTGGTGGGTTAGATGGTGGTGGAATTTATCGTTACATGGTTAGTATAGTTTATCGCTATTTTGTGTCGCAATGCTCGCAAGTAACTGGTAAACTTTTGATTCCCCTAAGGTCGCACAACAGCAACGACATAGGAATCGGTCACCAGTCACTAAGTATATTTGTTCGTTTCACTCCAAATCTACTAAGTGCTGTCCACCCCGCCTCGCCGACCCAGAGGGTCCCCGGCTACGTCTTTCGATTCCCCTAAGGTCGCACAACAGCAACGACCACAATGCAAAAACATTGTGGTCGGCTGATTGTGGACCTTAGGGGAATCGAACCCCTCACCTCTTCCATGCCATGGAAGCGCTCTACCAAATGAGCTAAAGGCCCGGTGCGTACGATTCTATCATGAAATCATTACCGAGCAACTCGTACTCTCATTTAGACAATAAGCATCGCATCACCAAATGAATAAAAGCGATAGCGCTCTTTTATTGCTTCTTGGTATAGCTCCACAATGTGACGATTACCTCCTTTATGCTCGATATAAGCCTGCACAAGACAAAGGAGTGAGGACTTCGGCACATGAAAGTTTGTCATGAGGATGTCTGGATAGGTAAAGGTATATGGTGGGTAGATAAACAGATCCGCCTTTCCTACTTCACCCACTCCATTTCCAATAGCTCCTTTGGCACTTTCAAGCGTGCGTACGACGGTGGTACCCACTGCCATAATTGGTCGGCCAGCTGTTCTTGCGCTGTTGATAACCTTTGCCGTACTGTCTGGCACCACGTAGTACTCTTCGTGAAGTTTTTTGTTGGCAAAGTTCTCAGCAAAGATTGGCGCAAATGTTCCTAATCCGACCTGGAGGGTGACTGGTGCAACAGTGACTCCGACTTTGTTCAGCGATTCAATAAGACCAGGGGTAAAATGGAGCGAGGCGGTTGGTGCTGCCACTGACGGTGTCTCATGTGCAAACATCGTCTGATAATCTGCGCGTTTGACTGCTTCGTCGTTGGTATTTTTGATATATGGTGGCAGCGGTGTCTCACCATGAGCCAGCAAGAGTGCATGTAGGATTTCTGCCTTTCCATTAAACTGGAGAAGTATGCTTTTCTCGTGATTTTCAAGTACCGTAAAGAACATATCAAACACTTCGATGATACCCCCAAGCTGTACGCTACGATTCACGAGCGCCCGTACTTTACCCTCAGGCGTAATGCCTTGATCAACCAAAATGAGGAGTTCGATGGGTTCACTGTTGTAGCTGCCTTTGAGCCGAGCAGGCAACACTTTTGTGTCATTCACAATCATCTGTGCTCCCGCTACATAGCGAGGAAGATCGCGAACGCTACTATGCGATACCGTATTGCTCCGTGTATCATAGACAAATAAACGAGCAGTATCGCGTGGATTAACAGGCGAGTGCGCTATGAGGTCAGAAGGAATATCGTACGTGTATTGGTCGAACAATGGCTCCATGTGGTCAGAAATGAACGATATTATAAATCATTATCACGCTGGTGTGTAATCTCACTAAGGTTCGCAATCAAATCATCGTACCCTTCGCGGGCGGTAGCGGCATCACGAGCGGTGAGACGAGCGTCTTCTTCGATATACCCCACAAAAGCTGGACTTGCCACCACATCAAGGGCGGTCTTGAGACCTTGTTCAATATGGGCGCGACGATCACTGAGTTGGCAGAGGTACGTCGAGAGGTCGTAGCGGACAGCCTCGATATTCGCGAGAATGTCACTCGCTTCTTCTGATTCCTCATCTTCGTTTGATACCGTCTCCAAATTAGCTTCAGCCTGGCGCAAAAAGCGCTCTACCGCGAGCAAACGCACGCCAAGACGCTCTTCTTCACGCTTGAGCATTTGGAGCTGCTTCAGGGCAGATTCCTGGCTGTTTTTTAGGGTGATAAGGAGTTTTTCCATAACCGTATACTACCACCAGACGTTCCTCGCACAACTTGACAGACCCGCTAAATCAAGCGAGTTTACACCAAAAAATGGCCTTTTAGACCATTGACATTCTGCCCATTCGTCTCCTTATGTAGTGATTTTGCTACTTGTATTTTACAGACAGTCATATTATTGCAATATCTAAAAAATGTTGTACAGTATCGATAGACAGTTGCCAATTTGTGGAGAATCACATGGCCGTACCCCTCGCACACCTCGCCCACCTACCCACCGACTCAGCTTCAAGAAAACGTCTACAGGTAAGGCAACCAAGCCAGTCACTCCGGATGCGGATACGCTCGATGACAACGACGCTCGCCTTGAAGCTGCCCGTCAGGCTGCAGCGGCTGCCGCTGCGCTTCCTCGTCGTAACCCCGGTGGAACGTTTCCCGCGGGGGGTGGGGCCGGTGGTACTGAAAGAGCCACCTCGTCCTCACAATCCAGAGCCCAGCAGACTGACCTCGACTGAGCGCTCTCCGGTACAGACCGCGACACAGATCCAGTTACGCTCATGCCACTGCCTGATCAGCATCACAGCAGCGTCTACCAGTGCTGGTCATTTCTATTTTATTCTTTAACAACTTACTTCCCTGCCTCGTACTCTGCACGCACGATTGCCTCATCCTCGCGACTGAGTGTCTTTTGATACCGAGCACCCTTGACCCCTTTAACCCGCGCTTCACACTCGGCCCAGGTAGCATGTATTTGCACTACCCCATCAACTTTGCTGATATACGAATAGGCCTTCTGCGTTTGGCGCTTGCGAGCATCACTGCGGTCTTGCTTTTTGGTGTCGTCATAACTTGTATCAGAGAGATCGTGCCCGTAGTCCTTCACAGGCCCGTTATAAAGCGGGTAAGTGCCTTTCTCTGCCATGGTTGATGCAATTTCGTCTACTCGTTCATTACCGACAATACCGACGTGTCCTGGGACTTTATGCCAATCGATAGTCGTAATCTTCAAGAGCGGTAGAAGCGCCTGCCACAGTTCTTTGTTCGCCACATCGGTCTTCGCCTTCGTTTGCCAGCCATTTTCGGCCCACCTATACACCCAGCCGGTAGCACCTTCAACCACGTACTTCGAGTCGGTATAGATGTGTACCGTAGCAGTGGTGCCGGTAACCTGTTTTAGTGCCTCTACGACTGCCGTTAGCTCCATTTCATTGTTGGTTGTCCTGGTTTTGTATCCACCAAGCTCGGTGACCGTCTTGCCATCAGTAATGACTACTCCATAGCCACCGCGGCCGGGATTCCCTTTAGCTGCCCCGTCTGTAAATATCGTGATCGTCGCTGTCATGAGGAAAAGTGTAACATGCGACCGACTTGCAGTCATAGTCGAGGTCTAACCTGCTATAATCAGCGTATGGTTACCGTCGAACTTATCGCTGTCTTGCTTCTTGGTATTAATCTCATCAGCATCATGCTTATGGGCTATGACAAGCGTCAGAACACTCTCAATTCCGATGCTCCACGCCTTCCTGAAGGCGTACTCTTTCTCATGGCCATCGTTTTTGGTAGTGCTGGTGTTCTCCTTGGTATGTTTGCCTTTCGGCACAAGATCCGCAAGTGGTACTTTCAAGTAGCGATTCCCCTCCTCCTCGTGCAGCAAATACTCCTTGGCTACTTTGTATATCCATTGCTCTAAAGCTGCCTGTAAAAAGACGATGCGCTTCCCGAGTATACGAAAAGCGCCCCAGGTATCCAAAGGGCGCTCTCAAGCGGGCAAAAAACCCACAAGGCACTAGTTACTGTTTGCTTCAAGGCAGTCAGCTGGACTCCAGTGAATAAATCCATTTTTATCGATAAAGTATCGTCTCTGCATTTATATGCTCCTCTGGCTAAAAAACTTAGTTCCCAGAGGCTCTTCAAATCTTTACATCGTATAAAGTAAGCCTCTGTAGTGACAGTAAACTACAGATTATTAATAATTTCAAGTACTTATTATAGTGACTTAGAATAGTTGCACTTTGGGTATGTTATACAACCAAGAAATTTTCCATACTTGCCAGATTTTTCAACTAGCTTACTACCACACTTTGGACAAGTTATTTCAGTAACTGTAACTAGCTTTTGTTTTGGTAAATCCTTATCATCAAGAATTGATACAAGTTTTCGTCCGTCGATGAGATTAATATTATTTTTTTGTGCAAATGCCAGCGCTTCTTTTGTGAATTTACCTGATGTCACAACAAAACCACCGACTGCCTTTTCCGCTGTCATTAATCCATAGACTTCACGGATAACAGTCACTGGTACTTTACTTGCTTTATAATGCTTGCACTGGACAAGGTGAAGTCCTTTTGAGTCATGTAATTTTATATCAATACCACCATCTGCACCTCCACCACCAGTTAATTGTGCACTATAGCCTTGCTTCTTAAACCACTCGAACATCAAAAACTCAAAGTCTTGCCAACTCATAGACTGAATTGCTTTTAAAGCGCCTTGTTGAGAAATAGAGCCAAAAAGTACACGACTCCGAATTCGTTGCAGTACACTGATAAGTGCACCGGTTAGCAACGCAGCTGGAACTATGTATTTAAAGAGCGCTATGTAAAAAACTTTAAAGATCATCAGCAGCACACCTGATTGATCCTGAAAAAGCGATTGTGAGAGTTCGATGGCTGGAACAAAATAATACAAAAGAATTGCCGCTGGTATAGTTGCCCAAAGCGGTAGCATTATTGATAGTTCTGTAAGTTCACTAAAAAAGTATTCAAACGGAGTTGGTTCTGATCGTCGAGACATAAATGTAATTATACAAACCGCATACTTTTACTCCCCAGTGGCTTTAGATACTGCTGATACCGGGCGTCACTTATGGTGAGCTTGTAGTTCAAGCGATTGACTACGATACGGTAGTGCTTCCCTACCTTGCCGCGCACAGTCACGACGAGCTCAAGCTCAGCTGTCTTACTTTTTGGTACGACGAGGTACCGCAGTGTCCCGACACTGATCTGGGTCAGCCCTCGTGTCTGTACCGCGACACTGGCACTAGCAACACTACTCTCCCCGGTACCCTCGATCTGATACATAAAGCCGACAACCGTCTTCCCAGACGCTATAGAAAGCGGTACATAGAGCGGCACCTGCTTCGCAGTGAGCTCAAGGACAAAGCGGAATTCACCTACTGCCTTATCTGGACCTTCTGCTACCTTTGTTCGGGAGAAGCGCAGCTTTGTACCACCTACTCGTACTGCAAGGTATTCATCGATCCCTTCTACCTGCTTCGCAGTCACAAGTTCCTTTTGCAACTGCTTCACACGTCCAGCAAGCTCTTTAAGCTGGTTCTTTTCAGCTAGTGTCGGCTTTTTCATACTTTTAGTATGAAACGACATATGACGGGCTGCAAGACCTACCTGGTACTATAAAAAGTTAAACCCAATGACAGCCGCCCCAATCCAACACGATACCGATACTGCCCCAGAGCCGAGGAGTGTGAGCTTCTGTCCACGAGTGAGGCTCGCAAACGGTGTGGTAGTAGACAGCGCAGACAGCCGACCGATCACAAAGCCGTTCACGAGGAGTGCTAACACCATGAGCATCTTCACTGCAAAGGTAGGTTCTTCAAGCACAATAGGATTTTGTCTGACCAACATGACACCGGTGACGATCATCGCGCCAAGGCCTACCCAGGCGAGCTGGTGGAGACGCTTGACCTTCACAGCGTTTAGTACAGCCTTCTTCCCCCGCATATACAGGTATCCATTGTGGTCGGCAATGATGATAACAACCGCAACAAACGCCAGTGCTAAAAGGTGTAGGGCTTCAAATTCAATTTCCATATTGATTTAAAAATTAAGGCTAGATGTTTCTAGATCAATATCTGTAAGTTTAGTTTTAAGAGAATCTAGAATTGGTATTTATAAATATAACATAAAACTGTCAATTATCTCATATATAGTAAAGCTCAACAGTTACAACTTCTTGGCAGAAAGCGGTTCATGTGTCAGTATTAAGGCAGGTTGAACATTTTGGAGGAATGCCATGAGGTCGATAAGAGTCGACAAGTTTGTGGCAGACTTCTGCTACAAAACTGATAGTCGAGGCCTAGCAAGACCGGAAGAAAAAGCGGTGTCCGCAGCCTTCTTCTACAAGCCAGGTCTAAAGCATGTAGTACTAGCCGACACGAAGGAAAATATCCGGATCATCAAGGAGTGGAACGACGACCTCATCCGGGTGTATGGACAACCGCGACTTTCCCCATATGATTGTCGGTCAATCGTGTGGAAGGGGCGTGGGTGGTTCATCCTGAGCATGCCTGAGAGCGTCTTTCAGTCCCTCTGCGCGTATGTTGCCGATAGTGGGTACATGCTCACGGAGCGCTCTTTTGAGTTCGAGGACGAGTATGGGAACACGAGCATGTTCCTCTTCCACAGTCCGACGTTTCGGATGCTGCGGCCACAGCCATTGCGGCTTGAGCAACCGCAGCTGCTGTTGAAATAGCGAGGGCGCCTGAGTAATCGGGCGCCTTTTTGATTTTGCTACCTAGCTTGGCAGAATGCCGTTCCTATGCCAGTATAAATACAGATAGATCATCGGGAGGTTGATCGTGATACCGAACTTCAAAGAGCCTCTACGCGCGAATGTTTGCTACAAAGTGAATAGAACTGCTGATGATCTTGATCGTGAAGCGGTCGGTATGTCACTGCGCTTTTTCGCCAATAAGCAACTGCGACATGTGGTCTTGGAACATACACCAGACCTCGCTCCGGTAGTGAACAGCTGGCGGTCGCATATCGGTGAGCTACCGAAAAAGGCTTTCCCAGTGGACCAGATACGGGTTGTCATCTGGGCGGCACGGGTATGGATCATCATGTCGATGGAAGAACGGGACGTGTATGGTCTTGTGCTCTATACTGAAGAATGGGGTTATGAACTCCGCCGAGAAATTCCAATCCGTAGAGATGGAGTTACTACCAACATAAGATTCCCATTCTGGGGTCAGAATTTTTTCACGCTCGTACCAACTGCGTCGTGAAGAGAACCAAATGATATGGCGTCCGGGACACTGGGCGCCTTTTTGATATGGAAAAGAGAAAGGCCGCGCTGGGGAGAGCGCGGCCTTTGGGGGCTGTGACAGGTCAGCAGTAGCCTGTTCCTTGATTCTGACGGCAGAGGACAGGCTTGCCGTCAATGGACACCAAGTAGTTGGTACCCATGACCTCGTAAGTGAACTGGCAGCTTTCGCTCTCGGCGCATGCTGCGATCAGATCGAGTCCAAGTTGGTTCTGACCTGCAGCGTAGCCGTATTCACGGCCTGCTTCAACGCCCCTTCGGTACGTGTACGACGATGCGGCGAAGGTCACGAGCGCAACCGTAAGCATCAAAGCAAGATATTGCAGTTTCATCTAGAAGAACCTCCGTGTTCAGCTGCTATGATAATAGCACAGATTTTGGTAAAAATCAAGGGTTATGAGAATATAATATTGAAAAAGCCGGGGTGTAACCCCGCCTTTATATATGGGTACTCGACTTCTTCTGCCGAGACACGTTTTGAAATCGCTTCGACCCACCGGCTCCAGTCATGACGACGAGAGAACGGAATACGGCGGATTGACTCGATATACTCGCCTACCATAACACAGGCCGTTACGTAAGCTTCTTTAAGGTCTTTGTGGCTCACAAAGTGCAGTGTAGCGATTAGCTTCTTTGTTGGCCATGGTGACCTCCTTGTCTGGCGGTAGCATAGAGGATTTGAGTAGGATGTAAAATGGAAGACCCTCGAAGATTCGGTCCTTACAGAACCAGTACCCGTTGTCGCTATATTGTTTTGCAATTACTGCAGTGGTCACGAATCACTAAGTATAATCTCTCACTACGTTCAGATTCTACTAAGTGTTCTCGACCCCGCCTCGCGGTTTTTCGCCTTGCGAGGGCGAAAAACATCGCTGCGGCTTCCACATCGGCACGGAAGCGATACTTATCGCTTCCTAGACAAAACAAAGACCACTCCAGTGAGTGGTCTTTGTTTGTCTGCCGATGTGGACCCGAGAAGATTCGAACTCCCTGCCTCCTCAGTGCAAATGAGGCGCTCTACCAAGTGAGCTACGGGCCCAAGTTTTGCAAGCGCGACACCTGCAAAGCTGGTGCATATACTACTTAATCTAGAGTAAATAGTCAATAGGATTATTCTAGAACTTGAAGTTTCCACGGGGTGGCTACAGCGGCTGAACTATACTGTCCAATGGTGATTGCATCACCATTCCAGGCCGCAGTCAGCGCGTCACTGATATTGGTGATGAACTTCTTTCCGTTAAAAGAAACCGGCTGAATCACGTTTTCCTCCACATCAAAGATATAGTGGGTACATTCTTCTACTTCTGTCTGTTGTTCACAGAAATGCACAAAGCGGTGGTCTGCAGATGCGCTATAGGTAGGAATCTTTTTGTGGATACCTTGGGTAGCAAAACCTTCCACGTTTTCTACTGGCATTATTTCATTACTGAGAGAGAGAACAAACCGATCGCCGTGGACATAGGCATAGAGTTTGCCATCTTCATAGCGAGCTACTTCCTCTGTGGTTGTTGGTACAACGTCTTCCGGTGGGTTGCCAGTTGGTGGTATATACCCCTCTGGAACAAAATCAGGGGCTACCACTACCTCGCTGGTTTCCAGAGAGAAGTGATTTGAAATACCAAAACCAATAAAACCGGAAGTAAGTCCAATAATGTAAGCCAGTACAACGAGCACGGCTTTTTCGTGTTTAGTACCTTCTAAATTCATATAGCTACAGTATAGTCCCTAACCATCACTTTGTGTAAGTGGTGTGTTGAAAAAGTTTTACGAAGCTGCTAGCGAAGATTGCTTGTAATGCGGTTGATGCGCTCGGCCATTTCGAGATCGTCTTCGGTCACGGCATTTATACTAGGTGTCTTGAGGGTCACTTTTACCAGTTCGGGTGTGATGCAGATTTCGGGATAGTGCTTTTGCACTTCGGCATAAACGGTGATGCGGGTGGCAAACATAAAGGCATCGAGGTAGCGTGAGAAAACAAACTGACCCACCAATACTTGGTGCTTCTGGTCGTAGGTCCAGTGGTGACCCAAGGCGCGCAGACGCTTCTGCGGTACTTTTGGTACCATCACCTTTTTGGTTGCCTTTAGCTTCGTGGCTTTGGTGACCTTGTTGGTTATGGTAAGTTTAGCCATATTACGAGTAGACTCGAGCAGTCCGTACTAGGTGATCAATGAGATCATTAAAACTGAGTCCCACCGCGGCCGCTGCTTTTGGGAAAAGCGATTCACTGGTGAGACCCGGGAGTGTGTTCACTTCAAGGAAGTACACTTCCCCATCTTTTACAATGCAGTCTGTACGGGAGTACTGCGAGAGTCCCAGGACACGGTGTACTGTCTCAGCAAGTTCAGCAATTTTCTCTTTTTCATCGTAGGAGAAACGGCCGGGACAAAGTTCAGTGGTACTACCATCATACTTGACTGTTTCATCAAAGAAGGCGCTGCCTTGTGGTGGGATGATTTCGATAGCTGGAAGAGTGTAGAGCTCATTATCACGGAAGTCACCTAAAACCGCACAGGTAGCCTCTCTTCCTTGTATATGTTCTTCAACCATACATTCGCCGTATTTTGCCACCGCATGTGACAGCGCGTCTTTGAGCGTATCAGCCGAAACTATCTGCACACCATGGGATGAGCCACTACTGGTGGGCTTAAGGACATACGTTGGACCAAAGCTACTAGCTATCACACTGGACACTGCTTCAATATCAAGGAGGTTGTCACTTGTTACTCGAACATGGCGGGGGAGATGAAAGATATGCTCGCGGAGCGCACGCTTCGTCATATCTTTGTTGAAGGCCATGGCGGAAGCAAATGAATTACTACCGGTAAATGGGATATGGAGCCGTTCACAGATGCGCTGGACGGTGCCGTCTTCGCCGTATGCTCCGTGCATGGCAATAAAGACGACATCAGTGGTCATGAGCGCCTTGTCAGGGTCTTTGACCCGACCATCGACAATCCATTCACCAGCTTTGGAGACGGTGACATCCGCCACATGATAGCCAAGGTCGGAGAGTGCTCGAAGGACACCCGCTCCGGTCTGCATTGACACGTCGTATTCACTACTAGGTCCGCCACGCAAAACTGCGACACGAGTCTTGATCATATGAATATTTTAGCATGGTATTTGCACCAATAAAAAAACAATATTAGGAAAGTGTGCGTTTGCGTTGCTTTTGGCGGAAATAGGTGATGGAGAAGCGGTGAGCTTCGGCGTTGGCGTGAAGGATTTCGAGCTTGTGAGCCTCTATAAGAGCATCTGGGCCAAGGATATGGTGGGCTTTGTGACGATCGTCCTTCACTACTGCGATGACAGGTATCAAGAGCGCGTGTTCCGCCAGAATAAGCTCAGCGGTGCGTTTCTGAACTTCGTTACCATCCACCACGATTATATTTGGAAATGGCCACTCCGGGTGTGCGAGGCGGCGGGTGAGGACTTCCTTCAGCGCTGCGGGATCATTCGCGTCTTTGAGCGTTTTAATCTTGAACTTACGGTACTCGTCCTTTTGCGGTTCGCTCCCTTCTACTACCGTCATCACACCAACCATGTCTTGACCGGCCATATGGGCGACGTCATACGCCTCGATGCGCAGCGTACGACTGGTTCGTAAGCTTGCTCGTTCCGCTTTAATGAGTGCAATATCTTGAATATGTTCGAGGGCAAAAATCTGCTTTTTGATTTTGTTCGCCATCTCGAAGTGTTCGACCTTGGCCTCACGGTGCATATCACGAGTGAGTTCTTTGATAATTTCCTTCTTCTTGCCTTCAAAAAAGAGCTTTAAGTGCTTGATAGTACGGTCGTAGAGAGCTTTATCGGTGTGATTTGGGTAGAGACCAATCTGGCGATTGAAATCGACTTTGCCGCGAGCGAGTTTTGTACGCTCGAGTCCAACCGGCTCTTTGGTGTCGTAAAACTGGAAAAGTTTACGGACAATCTTGAGTGCTTCTCGTAAAAGACCACCACTCGGGAACGGTCCGAAGTGGTATTTGATTTCTTTTTCGGTGAATTTTTCGGTGAGGTCTTTGCCGCGAACAACCAGCACTCGTGGCCACGGTTCGTTCGTGATCACGAGGTGGTTGTATGACTTATCGTCCTTGCTCCTTGTGTTGTACCGTGGCTTGTGGCTACGAATAAGATTCGTCTCAAGGATGAGGGCTTCAAGGACGCTTTCGGTAGCAGTAACCTCAATTGAGGCGGCCTCGGCTACCATGTTCTTAATCAACTCGGAGCGCTTTTCTTTGATATCGTTCGCGAAGTAACTGCGGATACGGTTCTTCAGTGATGTTGCTTTACCGATATATAAAATAGCTTTGTTAGCATCAAGAAAAAAGTACACCCCGGGTGTATCTGGCAGGTCGTAGTTTTTGAGGTCACTTTTGGTCATAGCGAAAATACTCTATCACAAAATGTGAAAACCGCCCTGCGGGAGGGCGGTAGTCATCGTCTGGAGAGGCGTCAGATTGACGCCCAGTCCTTGAAGATAGGTTGTTGAGCCTGTTGTTGGTCACCACTCTCACCTTCCGAGTCACCGTATTGAATGGTGTCTTTGGTTTTCTCTCGTGAACGATGATTCTGCGCACGTACGCGTGCTTCTTCGACGGCAGCAGCGGTGCTCCCTGGCGGCAGGTCATGGTCAATCATTATCGTCTCCCAAGTTTGTTACTTTCCTGGCTATTATCTTACTCCACTACCGTTTATTCTGAGAGTCTAGGCTGTGCTTAACTACAGTACCTTCTTCAAATAGCGGCCGGTATGTGATTTGGGGTTTTCGGCCACTTCTTCAGGTGTGCCTTTGGCGACTACCTCACCCCCGCCAGCGCCTCCTTCAGGGCCTATGTCGATGATGTAGTCAGCACACTTCACGAGGTCAAGGTTGTGTTCGATAACCATCACGGTATTACCCTTGTTCACGAGCTCCTGGAGAATCTCAATGAGCTTTCGTACGTCGTCGTAGTGAAGACCAATGGTTGGCTCATCAAGCAGGTAGATAGTCTTTTGGGTGTGTGGTTTGTAGAGTTCGGACGCTATCTTCACACGCTGGGCCTCTCCACCTGAGAGCGTGGTAGCACTTTGACCGAGCTTCAGGTACGAAAGCCCAACATCAAGGAGTGTCTTGAGGCGTTCTTCAATGGCGGGCACGTCTTTGTAGAATTCATACGCTTCTTCGATAGTCATCTCGAGCACCTGGTAGATATTCTTTTTCTTGTAGGTGACCTCAAGTGTCTCTTTGGTGAAGCGCCTCCCTTCACAAACATCACATTCGACATAGACGGTCGGGAGGAAGTGCATTTCGACCGCAATCTCACCATTTCCCTGACAGGCCTCGCACCGACCACCCTTCACATTAAACGAGAAGCGACCAGGCTTCCAGCCACGGGCACGAGCTTCACTACTCGCGGCAAAAAGATCACGGATATGGGTGAAAGCACCAGTGTACGTGGCGGGGTTTGAGCGCGGGGTACGACCAATTGGCGATTGGTCAATGAGGATGGAGCGGCCGAGGTACTCAGTACCTGTAAAGCTCGCGCAGTTGTACGTCTTTGGACTACGGTAGGCCTTTTCGAGGCGTGCTTTGAGGTTCCGATCGACAATTTCGTACATGAACGTTGACTTACCCGAACCAGAGACTCCAGTCACACAAATAAGTCGCCCAAGCGGGATATCGATATTCAGGTTCTTGATATTAAAGGCTTTGCCACCTTTAATCTTGAGTGAACCCTTTTCACCAGTTCGGCGATCAGGAATTGAAATTGATTTTTCGTGCCGAAGATAGGCTAGGGTTGATGAGCCAGAATCATTCTTCTTCGCCTGGAGTAAATCTTCAAGCCAACCGGATACCACTACCTGACCACCATGAATACCCGCTCCTGGGCCAATGTCAACAATATAATCTGATGCATAGATGGTATCTTCATCATGTTCGACCACGATAATGGTGTTGCCGAGGTCACGCAGCTCTGAAAGCGTCTTTACCAGCCGATCATTATCGCGCTGATGGAGACCTATGGTTGGTTCATCAAGGACGTAGAGCGCACCGACAAGACCGGAACCAAGCTGGGACGCAAGACGGATACGCTGGGCCTCACCACCAGAGAGGGTGTTCGCCCGGCGATCAAGTGTGAGGTACTCAATACCGACGTTATTCATGAACTCGAGTCGTTCAATTACCTCCCGCAGTGCCGGCCAGGCAATTTCTTGCTGATGTTTTGAGAGCTTGAGATTTTCGATAAACTTCGTCGCCTCTTTGACAGTCATCGCGGTGAAATCAACGATATTAATACCAAGAGAATTGGCGTCTCCACCGAGGAATACACGGAGAGCCTCTTTACGCAAGCGAGCGCCGTTACAGACTGGACAGACATCACTCTGGAAAATCCCCACTACCCCAAGTCCGTTACACTCAGGACAGGCACCATACGGTGAGTTGAATGAAAAGAGACGCGGTTCGACTTCAGGGAATGATGAGCCGTCTACTGGACAAATAAACTTGGCCGAGAGCATGCGTGAGGTGCCGTCTGGAGATTCTATCTTCACCAGACCGTTCGCAAGACCTAGTGCGACTTCTACCGCTTCGGAGAGACGTTCGTGTGAGCCTTTTGGATCATCGGTGAATTCGCTCACGTAGATCTCATCGACGAGCACATCGATATCGTGACGCTTGGTTTTACTTAGTTCAATCCGTTCGCGGAGCTGCTTTACTTCCCCATCAATTTTAATCGTTTCAAAGCCTTTCCCGAGGAGATCGTAGAGGAGCTGGTAGTACTCACCCTTACGGCCGACTACGACTGGTGCAAAAATAACCACCCGACCCTTTGATACTTCAATTCCCATCACCTTTTGTGACTGGGCTTTGGTGGCAGACTTTACTTCCTTTGATTCGATTGATTCGAGTACGACGCGGAGGATTTCGTCTTGCGACATCTTCTGGATCGGGACATCAACATCAAGACAGTATGGCTGTCCAACTCGTGCATAGAGAATACGGAGGTAGTCGTAAATTTCGGTGATGGTGGCGACGGTCGAACGAGGGTTCCGACTCGCTGACTTTTGGTCAATGGAGATGGCTGGTGAGAGACCAGAGATTTCGTCGACATCAGGTTTCTGCATCTTGTTGAGGAACTGACGGGCGTACGGCGACAATGATTCGACGTAGCGACGTTGTCCTTCGGCAAAGATTGTGTCAAACGCAAGCGATGACTTGCCTGAGCCAGACGGACCGGTGATGGCAATCATCGCACCACGAGGCATTTCGACCGAGATGTCTTTGAGGTTGTGGGTACGAGCACCCCGCACGATGATCTTTTGTGATCGATCGTCCATGTTGGTGCGAGTCACCTTCTTTGGTGGCTGCTTTTCTTCACCTTTCTTGGTACCCTTAGCCATACAAAAACTCTCTAAACGAATAACGCAACAAGCGAAACGCCACTGCCTGGAGGTAGTGGTTCCTTAGAGAGAGTATAGCAGAGAATCATTATTTTATAAATGAAGTGACCCCCAAGCAGGCTTGGGGGGTCGTTTAATCTCCGGTACACGACGCTGTTGCCGGAGGCAAATCTTCAGCACCGAACGTTCTCGCCAGCGGATACTCAGCGTATGAATGAACCACCGAGCGGAGGCATCTCCCGATCAATAACTTAAACGTACACTTGCTATAGCATACTAAATAATAAAATGAAGCGCTGTTCTAGCGCTTGAAAATCAACACAAATCTCCCTAGGCAAGGCCTAGGGAGAGGGTTGTTACATAAGGGTTTTCTTGGCTTTTTTGCTTTTACCGGCAGCTTCGGCTTCAAGGAAGGCGATTTCGTCCCGGATGATGGCAGCAGTTTCGAAGTCGAGGATGGAGACGGCATCTTGCATCTGCTGGCGTTTTTCTTTCAGCACTTTTGTGGGATTACGCTTAAAAAGTTCCATGTCGACTTTAAGCATTGTTTCGATAGTATCATCGTGTTTGGTACGGAGTTGGTCAGCGATGGATTTGATTTCTTTTGCGATCGTGGTTGGAGTGATGCCATGTTCAGTATTGTACGCCAGCTGGATGGCACGACGGCGGTTGGTTTCGTTCACTGCGTACGTCAGTGCATCAGTCATCTCATCGGCATAGAGCACCACTCGCCCATTGACGTTTCGCGCGGCGCGGCCAATCGTCTGAATGAGCGCTGTCTCACTGCGGAGGAAGCCCGCTTTGTCAGCATCGAGGATGGCGACGAGTTCCACCTCAGGCAAGTCGAGTCCTTCACGAAGGAGGTTTACCCCCACAAGACAGTCGAATTTACCTTTACGGAAATCGGTGAGAATATCGATCCGTTCGAGCGTTTCGACGTCACTATGGATGTACTTAGTATTAATATTTCGAGCCGTGAGGAATTCGGCGAGGTCTTCGGCCATTTTCTTCGTAAGTGTGGTCGCAAGGACACGTGCACCACCTTCTATTACCTTCACCGCTTCTTCGATGAAGTCCTTGATCTGTCCTGGATAGGTTCCCTTCTCTATTACCGGGCGCATATCAATCTCGGGGTCAATGAGACCGGTTGGACGAATGATTTGCTCTACCACTGCCCCTTCGGCCACACAGCGGTTGATGTCTACCCCACGGAAGTAGGCAGATTGGCTTTCGGTGTCACTTTTACTCTTCTTGTCGGTATCGATTGCGTCAGCTGGGCAACAGTGCTCAAATTCGTACTTGCCTGGAGTGGCTGATGTGTAGATACATTGTCCGACACGGGCTTCAAATTCATCAAACTTGAGTGGACGATTGTCTACGGCACTCGGCAGGCGGAAACCGAATTCAACCAATGTATCTTTACGACTACGGTCGCCAGCATACATACCACCAATTTGTGGCAAGGTGACGTGTGATTCATCCACAATAGTGAGAAAATCTGGGGTGCCATCGGCTTTGTGTGGGAAATAATCAAGAAGTGTGTATGGTGCTTCGCCAGGCTTGCGGCGATCAAAATGCCGTGAGTAGTTTTCGATACCACTACAGTAACCAATCTCACGAATAAGCGCGAGGTCGTGTTCAGTGCGACGGCGGAGACGTTCAGCTTCAAGAATCTTGCCGTCCTTCTTGAATTGCTCGAGCTGGAGCTGGAGTTCGATTTTAATATCTTCGTACGCAACTTTGCGCTCATCCTCTGGTGAGACGAAGTGCTTGGCTGGGAAGAGGAAGAAAACATTAGGTTCTTCAATAATGGCACGGGTAATACTATCGATCTTGGTGATGCCAGAAACAGTATTGCCATCAAAGCCGAGGCGATAGATAGCACGTTCGTTTGTCGGCATGATTTCAACCATATTCCCAACCGCACGGAACTGTCCGGGCGTGAGGTCAGCATTGGTGCGTTCAAAATAGAGATCGATTAGGGTACGCAACATATCACTCCGAGTAGTTGAAAATCCCTTCCCGATCTTGAGATGTTTTTTCTCATACTCAGCTGGTGAACCAAGACCATAGATACAGGACACTGACGCGACGATGATCACGTCTGGCCGGGTCAACAGTGCCTGGGTCGAGGCGTGGCGGAGGCGGTCGATCTCTTCGTTAATCTGTGATTCTTTTTCGATGTAGGTGTCTGAGGTCGGCATATACGCCTCTGGCTGGTAATAGTCATAGTAGGAGACGAAGTAGTGCACCGCATTGTTCGGGAAGAAGTCCTTGTACTCTTGCGCCAACTGCGCAGCAAGGGTCTTGTTATGTGCAATGACCAGGGTTGGCTTTTGGATTTGGGCAATTACATTTGCCACCGTGAAGGTCTTACCTGAGCCAGTGACACCAAGAAGAGTCTGATGTCGCAAACCACTACGAAAACCCGCCACGAGCCGTTCTATGGCCTTTGGCTGGTCTCCAGCCGGAGTCTTTTCGGTTGAGAGTTCAAATTGCATGGGACTCAAGTATACAGGTGAAGGGGTAATACTACAAAAGCACGCGTTCAAGGGTGGTCATGGCCATGAGGAGTGGTATGAGGGCGCCAACAAGGGCAAATAATCGACCAGGTAACGTAACTGCCACGAGAAAACCGGAGAACCACGTCACAAAAACGAAGCTATTTACGACGAGCTGCATAACACCAAACCAGTAGCCGTCCTCTGGTTCAATATTGGCATAGATAAATAAAGTCAGTCCCATGACTCCAGAAATAGCCATCAGTACTTTGGCTATATTTGGCTTCGTTAAATGGGTGAACGACTCCATACGTCTTAAAATTGTACCACAATTTATAACACCAATTTGATGTATAAAATGTGCAGCACAAAATTATGCTTTTGCTAATAATTGCTCACGCAAATTCTTAGTGAAGTTGACGATGAAGTGAAGGTTGTGGATCGACGCGAGGTGCGGACCAAGTATCTCACCAGCGCGGAAGAGGTGCGCGACATAAGCCTTCGTGTATTTCCCGGCGACGTAGCCAGTTGAGAGTGGGTCAAGGAGCGAGTGGTCATCTTTGTACTGTGCATTACGGAGGCTGATTTTTTTGGTCTCTGGGTAAGTGAAGGTACCACAGGGTGTGGTGATCATGTTGCCGGTCATGACGTAGATGGTGCCGGTACGGCCGATACGGGTTGGTGCAACACAGTCAAAGGTATCGCAACCTTGAAGGACACCCTGCACGATGTCTTCAGGCTCGCCGATTCCAAGGAGGTGGCGTGGTTTGTCGGTAGGCAAAATCTCATTTACCACCTGGAGGGAGTCGCCGAGGTCGTCTTTAGAAAAGCTGCCGCCAATACCAAACCCATCGAAGTCCATATCAGAGAGGATGCGTGCACTTTCCTGACGTAAGTCCATAAAGCGACCGCCTTGCACGACACCATAGAGACCCTGCTTCTTTAAAGCTTCATAGTTTTGCTTGTGGGCCAAGATACTGCGCTTCGCCCAGCGGTGGGTACGGTCAGACGCCTCCTTCTGGTACTCGTAGTCAGCAGTTGGGCTCGTACACTCATCAAAAGCGATGATAATGTCCGCACCAATCGCGTGTTGAATATCAATACTACGCTCTGCGGTGAAACGGTGCATCGAGCCATCGAGGTGCGAGGTAAAGGTCACCCCTTCTTCGTCAATGATACAGAGTTTGCCATGATCTTCGGCAAACTTCTGACTATAGACATTAAGGCCTTTTTTCACCGGTAGCTCGTTTTCATTGTCGTCGACTTCCCCTTTAGCGAACTTGGTTACCCCTTTACCAAACGCTGCGCCGAGACTAAAAACCTGGAAACCACCGGAATCTGTCATCGTTGGAGTGGGCCATTTGGCAAACTCATTTAGTCCACCACCGGCTTTGATAACCTCGTGTCCAGGCTGAAGGAAGAGGTGGTAGGTGTTCGCGAGTGTAACCTCGTTTCCGACATACTGGGTGAGGTCTTCGGGCATGAGACTCTTTACACTGGCTTTGGTACCGACGACCACAAAGGCGGGCGTATGGATATCACCATGTGGGGTATGAATAATGCCGGCGCGGGCAAGATTACCTTTGCCTACCGCTTCAATCTCAAAAGAGACTGGTCTTTTGTTGTCAGCCATAATTGGTCTACTATAGCGGGAGAAGTGGTGACTGGCAAATCAAAACGCCACCTTGTTGGTGGCGTTTTACTTACTTCACAGAGGGAGCAATTTCAAGAAGATCCACCGCAAACACCAGGTTTGCGCCACCAGGGATTGGTCCGTAGCCTTTGTCACCATAACCAAGGTCTGCTGGGACAACGAGGATACGCTTGCCACCTTTTTTCATACCAACAATTCCCTCTTCCCAACCTTTGATTACCTTCCCTTCACCGACCGTAAAGGTAAATGGTGTGCCGCGCTTGTTTGAGTTATCAAACTCCTGACCATTCTGGAGAGTACCAATGTAGTGCACCGTTACGGTATCGCCTACCTTCACCTCATCGCCGGTACCAAAAATAACATCATCAATAATAAGCTTTGAGAGATTTCCGGTACTGTCAGCGGCACTCACGATTGCGTCACGGAGGTTATTCACTTGGTCACCTTCCTCTGACACAAAAACACGTCCAACCTCGGCTGTTTGTGTGCCACTAGAGACAGCGAGTGACCCATTTTCTTTGGTAACAAGATAGAGGGCCGCGGCCATAGCGGTGACACTCAGAGCAATTCCGGCAATTTCGACTTTAGAAAACATACAACGACGAATTACGTATAAGTACCACAATGATACGGTCTATCACTAAAATTGCAACGTGTTAGCGAGGAATCACTATATTTTTGGCCACAATCTGATCAAATAGTGCTGGATCACTCCGGTCAGCAAGACCAAGGAGGAAGCTGTCAGTGGCTTCTTTGTTCATAAGACAAGGTGTGGCTTTGGCACACTGAGACTGCGGATAGAGGGTAAACTGGAGCGTTTTTGGTGTGACCTCAAGCCCAATGACCAACCCAGTTTTGACGTCAGTACTGAAATACTGATCAAACACAAAATTGCCAAGGGAATAAAATACGGGCATATTCTGTATGAGTCCAACATCTTGAACGACGTGGGGATGATGCCCAATGACGGCATCAACGCCTTCCCCTGCAAACCACGTCGCCAGATCTTCTTGACTACGGTTGTGTATGAGTTCGTATTCATCTCCCCAATGTATATATACAAATTGAAGGTCTGACTTACCTTTGGCTTCAGTCAGAAGACTCTTCATAGTGGTGCGGTCAGGTGGAACAAATAATGTGTGTACGTCAAGGACTGCAATAGTGGTACTTCCAACAGGAACATACGTCAGACTGGAAGAACTGACCGTAACGGCATCACCAAAAGGTTCGATACCCAGCGCGCGCAGGGATGCGCTCGCATAAGCATAACCTTCGTGTCCGTAATCACGAGAATGATTGTTCGCAAGCGAGGCGTGTGAGACATGGAGTCGCTCCAAGAGAGTGAGGCTTGATGCTTTGGTTGAAAAGCGCATAGCTCCACTTGGTGTCGGAACATGGGGATTACTCATTGCGCTCTCAAAGTTTGTAAAAACAGCCTGAGCAGAAGCAAACAGCGAAATAAAATCGTATGGCTTAATGAGATCTTGCTCCAAAAGAATTTCCACGTGGCGAGCAAGCATGGTATCACCAGTAAAAAACAAATTAGCTGGCTTTTTTGTAACGACTGAAATTGTAGTGGCAGCTTCTGGTCGCTCCTTTTGTATTGGTGTATGAGTTTGAACTACAGTAACTGATGCAGTAAAAAGTATAAGGCTAGCGGCAATAGCAAGACCAGCGATGCTAGCGAGGACGAGATGCTTGTGAGGAGTCACCATGGAAAACACCAGCTTTTTCTACATACATGAGATAGGTGAGCCCCAAGAGCACAATACTCAAAGCCAGAGTAAGTGCGACCATTGTTTGCGCACGCTCAATTTTACGACGTTTTACTTCAATCTTTTCAATATCATCATCACTGAGAGACACTTTGACACCAAGCAGTGAACTAATATCAGAAGGAGTAAGTCGTTCATCGGAGTGAAAGACACGATGGAGCGTATCGACGTGTGTAGCCTTGCTATCACGGTTCTCTTTGAGAACCATGAGTGCGGTATCAACATCGTTATTATCCCAGCGGGCACTAATAAGAATTGAACGAATTTCTTCATCGGGAGCAGTTGGTGGAATACCATTTGCTTTAAGAATTGATTCAACTTGTGTTTTTTCGATCATATTATTGCCGTTTGCGTTTTAAAGGGATGCTATCATCAGAGATATACTGAGCATAAAGCTCAAGTAACACCAAAAAGAGACTAATCATCACCGGCCCAATAATAAAACCTATTGGTCCAAATAGCGAGATACCCCCGAGGACAGCAAGTAGTACGACAAATGGATGAAGGTTATTACCTCGACTCATGAGATACGGACTAATGAAGTTATCTACTACCACAATAGAGATACCGCCCCAGATAGCAAGACCAATGGCAGCTCCAAAATTACCTAAGTAAGCAAGATATATAACACCAGGCACCATAATGGCAACCGTACCAAGTCCTGGCAGCAAAGCTCCGAGAGCTCCTATCGTACCCCACATAATTGGACGAGGAATGCCAAAAATAGCAAAACCAACTCCGGCAATGAGGCCTTGCAAGATAGCGACAAGCACTGTTCCGGTAGCCACCGATCGTATCGAGCGAGCAATTCGTTCCATGATGATTTTATCCTCAGTATCCTTTAGTGGACTCACTGATACGAGCCACCCAACCAACCGCTCCCCGTCTTTGAAAAGATAAAACGAGCCGAGCATAGCAATCAAGAAGGTTACCACTATCGATACCGTACCAGCAAAAATGCTACCCAGGTTCCCGGCAAACCACGAAGCACTCTGCTTGAGTTGAGCAGAAAGATTAAAATCAAAACCAGGTATATAGTGTTGCAGTGACGTTTCAATCCCCGTGAGCATGGTATCCACTGGAAGTTGACCAGACACTTCAACTGAACGATAAAAGGATACAAACTCATTTACGAGTAGCGTTGACACGAAAAATACTGGAATGACGACCGCAAAAAACACAATCAGAGTAGCCAAAAGTGCAGCTAAAGAGCGATGTTGTCTTGTGATAAATCGCAAAATGAAGCGATACATCGGATAACAAATAATAACCGTGATAGCGGACAGCGCTAATGCCGTCAAAAATGGCATAAGCATGAACACAGCGACCACACCCACTAACGCCAGTGAGCTAAAGAAAAAGGTGTACTCGATGATTCGATTTTTCACCATATGTACTAACTATAGCAAACCTAGTTGTGTGATAGGTGCATAATATTTCATAAAAGTGGATAGGTCGTTTTTATTCAGTTGCGAGAAGTTCGTTTGCAAGCGCTCGTATGGCATCAGCTGTTAGGGGCTGACGCTCGTGGCGCCATAATGTTCCGTCTTTGGTATATAGGACTGTTTCAGGCATGGCGTATCCGGTCACCTCTTTGTAAAACTCGTCGGTTGAGTCAACAACGATGGTGAGATTCGGCAATGGTGGTAAGGTCGCTAAGTAGGCTTGAGCTTGCGGCAATTGCTCTTTGCGATTGAGTGCAATAAAGGTTATGGGTTTGTCTTTAAATTCACCAGCCACATCATTAAGGGCAATAAGTTCATCACGAGATAATGGACTCCAGCTTGCCCAGGTGTTTACATACAAGACTTTGTTGCCGATGTCAGCACCAATTTCAACATTACCACCGTTAATATCGGTAAAGCGGTTTTTGGTGTCGGTATCAATAAGGGCACGACCAGCGTCGCTACGCTTTTCATTGTGGTCAACCACTGTGCGATAGGTAAACCACACTGCTACCAAAAGAATACCAATCAGTAAAAGAACGACAATAATAGTTGACCGCTTCGCTTGCATACTACCCCTTAATGAACAACTCAAAAGACTCTGGTGTCTCATTAGCAGCCGCTTCTACTAAATTGAGCTCTACGGCTTTACCCATAAAGCGAGCACTTAGCGTTGCTTCTATGGAGGCGGTAGCAGTCACCAAAAAACGCTGCATGGTCACCACCTGCGCACAGGCTTCAGCGGTATTAACCACATCAAAGTCAAAGGTGACTTGTTCTGGGTACGATTCTGCCACCATCGAGCGATATGTCAGTAGATCACAAGGGGTTGGCATAGGAAGTTCACCGACAATTGTGTGAATTCCATCTCGATAAAAATGCTTGGCATCAATACGAGTAATACCATACGCGTCACTTTGTGGTTCTAAGGTTGCCGCTGGTGACTCAACAGTCGCGGATTTTTTAACCAAGTAGGTATAGGTAAACATACCAAAAACAATCACCAGAAGCAGTGATGAGATGAGCACAATATCACGATGTCGCATAGTAGATAGTTAGCGAATAACAACACCTACATTATACACCTATTTTAACAGACTGTCTTTACCAGCGTAGATTATTATTGCCTTTTCACTGGTGTCACTTTGGGCAGAAAGTAAACCAACCTTCAAAATAGTGCGTAGCGCCAACGCTTGTTCCTCAAGGCCAGGAGGATACACCACAATGGTTTTTTGTTCACTACGAGCTTCGTCGACTGTCAGTGAGCTGACTTCAAAACCAGCTTCTTCTAAAGCAAATTTGGTAGCTGCGCCTGCTCCCGCTTGACCACTTATATTAATCACTTTGATTTGGTTTGGTTGATTAGTTTGTGGTTCTGGTTTAATTTTACTTTCACGAAGTTTTTGGTAGGCCAAATCTTCAGAAGACATCACAACATCTTCACCAACATTTTCAACTGACACTTCAAAATGAGCAGCGTCCTTCATGATACCAAGAACAGCAAGATACATACCAACTAGTACAGCACCAACCACAATAATACCAAGAAGAATAAACCGGTAATGGAAAAAGAAATTAAAAAGTGCACTAAACTTTTCTCGTATGCCACTACCACCACGCCATGAATCAACGATTTCCTGGGCAGTAGCACGCACAGGCGCTGAGACACCAGTATACCGCTTGACTACCATGGTTTGTTTGGACACGCCACCACGTTCATGAAGTGGCACGTATGGAGCTTCGTGAACATTAACACCTGAAAGAGCTAGCATCCGATCAATGTAACGACGGATGAGCCATAAAGTGATTTTGACTCCAATGAAGAGTATAAGGAGTGTGATAAGTATGGTGGTATAGGGAATCACCCAAAAATAGGTTGTGCTCGTGACATACTTTTTACCATCTTCACCATAGCCAAGTGTAGCTACTGCCTTGTAACGTCCAATATCATACGCATCAGTGTCCCCTTTCCAAGTAAATGAAAATTTACGAATGCTATTTGGCAACACGTTACCAAAATGAGTCTGGTGATTAATCGGAATAAAACCACGTTCCTTTCCCCACATATTAAATATTTTGATGTCACCTTGGGGCTGTACGTGGACATTACCCGTATTCTCAAAACGCATGTAAAGTGTAGCTTCAGGTTTTTGAACTATTCCTTGTTCAGTAGAAAATTCTCGAATATCGCCTGACTCAAACACTTCGCCAGCTACTCGTACAAAAAAGAGTGAGGTGACAAATTGTGCTGTTTGTACTTGAGACAAATCGCTACCGTCGCTTGGTGGTTTAGTCCCCACGAGAATAGCCGCATAGTGCCCACCTGGTGCGGCGTTTTCAGGGACTTGGACCTGCAAGGGTATTTCGGCGGTAGCTTGTGGATCAATTACAACTGGATCAGTCGGTACAGTAATCCACTCTGCCAATGTTTGTCCTTGGGTTTCAGACTCAAAGACTGGAATGAGATCACCTCGGCCGTCTTCTCCAAGGGGCGCAAAGTTTACTGCCTGTGGGTACACCGTAATTGGATAGTCATTCACATTAATGACCCGTAGCTGACTTGTCCATGTTTGACTGCGATTGGCCTGCATTTCAAATAGTGTCGGTGACACTGACAAGGTCTGTGAATCAGCACCTTGCGCAAATACAGCCATCGGCGCCAACATAAATAAGTAAAGAAGAAGTACTCCCTTAATTTTGTTTGAGATTGATATCATGGTCTTTAAGGTCGCTATGGACGCCATTTCTGATATACATCGGTAAATTTTCGCTATCTTCATGATGAATTGGTTTGCGTCCGTGATAGATATACAACAATGTTAAGAACAAACTACCAGCTAAGAGAATACCAAACAGAACGAGAATTGTTTGCAGTGGTACAACAGTAAAAAAGGTTGTGTCATATAAGTTGGCACGCTGAAGCTCTCCATATTCTACATCAAGAAAGGCTTTATGTCGGCCATACATGCTGCCTTTTGGCACCGAGCCAGTAAAGGCAACTGTCTCTCCAGCTTTGAGAGTTTTGTTTTCGGTATTAACCAGAATACTAGCTACCTCACGTCCTCTGACGTCATATACAATAATTTCACCTTGTGGTGTAGTGGGCAAATCACCTACGTTTTCGAGTTCGTAGCGGACCGGGATAGTGTCGCCACTTGTTATATATCGATCAATTGAGAAGCTATGGAGGCGTAGGTACTCACTACGTACATCGGCCATAGAAATACGCATCGTTACGCCTGGTGCACGACCTGCCATAACCGCATTTTCAGCTTCGTCACGTTTATCACCGGAACCAAAACCTATAAATGCATAGTAGTCACCTTGCACAGCATTGGGGTTAATAGTAAGAGTGACAGGAATTTTGACAGATTCACCTGGTTGTAGTTCGAGTCTAGCGCGCGATACGGCAATCCAGCTCGTCACATTACGAGTCTGGTCCGTCATCACGGGTGACTCAAAAGATTTTATTGAACCATCTTCACCAAGCGTAATTGGGTGGACTGAGGGGAATATCTTCACAGGTACCGTACCAGTGTTTGTGATCTTGATACTATCCTCGAGCATATCACGTGGCTTCACCTTGTGTTCAATCACTGGCGGCGTCACTGTGTACGATTGCGCATAGCTAAAAGTTGGATACGCAAGGAGAGTAAGTAAGAGAAAGAGGTAACGCATACGTAAATTAGACTAGTAGACAGGTACTGCTATATACACCACTTCGGTTGTATAGATAGCCGCCGGCTGGAGGCCAGTCACCCGTACTCTGTATACAATATCATGAGTATCGTTGGCTGGAATAGGGCTATACATAACTTCAGCCACAGCTGTGTGTAAACCAGCGTAACTATCAAGAGGTGCAAAACGGGTTGAACCACCAGACAGTGTTGCGTCAGTAGTGTGGTAACCAGTACAACCAGTTGCAGAGGCAAGACAACCCACCGCCCAAGCCACCGGACTAGCATTAGTACCAGAAATTGGAGGTATTGGAGTGCCATAGTCGTTTATGAGTTGCTGGCGAGCAAACGAGAGGACACGATACCCATCAGTGGCATTGGTGGTGACCGCTAGTCGGTGTGCCGCTAAGGCATCGGTGTTAATTGGAATAGAACCAAAGCTGACCGTAGACGGTGTTGTTGTTACCGTAGTCATGACACCAGCTGTGGTTGTACCACTAGGAAGACCACTGATACTCAATGTGAGTTTTGGTGTCTCTGTCACTAGACTTGGCAGTGTCTCACCATTTGCAGCTGCTACTGGCATATCCTCAAACACCTCATAGAGTCTAAAGTAGTACACGGCTCCAGCGCGCGCGGCTGCATGTCGTAGATAAAAGGCAAACTCGGTATCAGCTCCTGCTAGATGAGTATACCCCGTAGTATACGTGGGCGATTCATTATGAGTACCACAACCAGATCCTACGCCTGAGGCGCAACTATTGGCATCTGATAGGACTTTAGTGGTGATTGTTGCATTGTCTGTACCGCCACCATCTACATAACACCAGGTTGAGGTGGCGGTACAACTTGAAGTTGCAACCACATCATGGGGTGACGTAAACGCCGGTGATTCATCATATTGCAGTTTAAACTTTATATCCTGACCAACTACAGATTTACGTTGTCCAACTATGACACGAAGCGCAAATTCATTTCCATTTTGTACTTCGACTGGTGCATTTATTTCACTAGCCAGTGGTGTGACTGGAGTCTCGTTTTCAGCATCTTCATAAAAGCGCCAACGTTTAGTTTGTGGGGAGTAGCCAGCTGTTCGAATCTGTGGGTAGTTAAAGTAACCGTCTAATGGAGTACCGTCGCTGCGCACCATGCGGAAGCAATAGGTACTCCGTGAAATGGCTCCATTATGCTCAATAAACCAATCGTACTCAACATCTTCGCCGGGATCAACCAAATAAGGATTAGCTGGCGCGGGATTCTCTTCCACCAAACTTCCCGCTCGATCAGCTACCGAAATAAGGAGATCGCCTCCAGTTGGTGGGTTCGTGCTCAACATTGTACCATTGGTGGTACCCGTGGCTGCATAACCACGCCAAATGCCACTGCCGTTTGCGGCATCAAGGTCATTCCAGGTGCCAACGGTCGAACACGAGGTAGCTCGCAAACCATACTGCAGCTTAAAATCATACAAACCGGCCGGCAGGTTGGCATTGGCCACTCGCATCGTCATCCGGAGTCGAACCACATCTCCATCACCAAGTGGCTCGTCTGCAATTGAGATGGGATTATTTTCGCCGAGATCAGATACACCAGGAGGCCATGGATCAGTTGGAGTTAGATTGTTATTGTTAGCGTAGAACCTAAAGTAATTTTGTCGAATCGCCAAACCGGATATTGGCCACTCAACAATTTCAGTACGATAGGTCATTTCACCTGACGCTTCACTGCGCCACAGTTCGTAGGTGGATGTCCCGGTAATTCGAGCACCGGCAAACACCAGCGGGAACGTGGTATTGGCACCAACCACACGTGTGTTGGCAAAAATGGAGGCATTGTTGGTCGCATCAATTGGTGAGAAAATTGAAATTGATAATGTAACCGGTTCTGTACCAGCGTTGGTTGTACCATTGGTGCGCTGCACATCCATTGCGCCGGCACTGGTTTGGAGGTTTTCAATAATCCATGCCACTGATGTGTGACCGCTCGGAGTGGTTGCCGCCGCCTCAAGTCGAAACGAAACTGCTCCAATACTTGATAACCAAACTTCGTGACCAAAGTTGTTAACGTTACCTAAGGCATTCATCCGTTTTTGAGTATGGATAAAGGCGCGAGCGAGACTGTTTACCGGTGTAGGAATTGATTCAGTTTCAACCACACCAGCCGCTGTGTAGGTATGTTCAATTCGTTGTACTTGCCAGTTTATGCCAGTAAACTCAACCACTGCGTAACTCACATTAATAATTGCTCCACCAGCATTACGGTTAAATACCGGAGCAGTACTGGTCGGACTCCATTGCGAAGTGGTCTGTCCCGCATAATAAAAGTTTCGTGCAGTATCACGGTTTTCTACGCCGGTAATAAAAACGACCACGTCGGCATTATCGGTGATAGTCCCAAGACTGGTTCCAGTCGCAACGAGTGCAGCACTCGCTAAGTTCACACTTCCTACCCCACGCACTTTCATTTCATTGTCGGTACCAGCATCACCTATAAATTCGATAATCTCCCAGCTCACCCGCGTGTTACCAGTTGCCGCTGGTGGGCGGGAAATAGTAAAGCTGGTTGGTAAATTCGCTGACGATATATAGGCAGTTACATCATCTGCATTTTGAGCACCACCACCGGCAGTGGTTCGTCCAGGGCCAGTATTGTGAGTGTCGGTGATACGAACAAAGGCTGTTGTTGTACTTAAAGGTGCTGTGTAATCAACACCAGCAGTAAAGGTTTGTGAAGTACCGATAATTGTTGCTGTTCCGCGCTGGACTTTGAAGTCACGTTTTGGTGCGGTGGTTAATTCAGCGTAGTTGGTGTACGTGAGAGGTTCACCATTATTGGTTAAGCGGAAACAATATGTCGTATTAAAACCAGTAATATTCGTTGAGGTAATACTAAATTCGTATTCAGTAAATTCGGTGGTACTCATCGCAAGCGCCGAGGTAGTACTCGTGGTATCACGTTGGCCGGCATTTGCGCTAATAAACGAAGGATTAGGGTCAGTAATACCGCCGTTTGCGACTGAAATGTTAGTGGTGTTATTGCCGTTGGTGAGATTGGCACTATCAAACATATTCCAGTCATCAGCCGCATCGCCAACCGGTGTCCATACACTCACCGCACTACAGGTAGTAACCCGTGGCCCGAATTCCAGTCGATAGGCAGTTGAAACTGACGCTGCGGCTCCTTCGTTTGAGAGTGCCACCCGCAAACGAATTGGTGAATTGGCTGGATGATCAGTCAAAATGGTATTTTCCGTGCCGCCTGTGGCCGATAATGCGTCAGTTTCAATACCGGTGTCATTGCGCCAGTGGTAGCCGGTTTGGGTAATCACTGGACCGGACAGCGTTGTTGTACCCGCAATTGCAATTGGTGTTGATGGTGAAACTGATCCGGCTGAAACAACCACATCATTGGCTGGTGAAGAAATTTCTATTTGGACAGTGTCGCCATTACTAGCGGTACTCAAAACATCAAATACCACGTACAAACACAATGCTTGTGTGGTAGTTACTGTCACAGAATCACTAAATGTTGAGGTACCATTGTCGGCAGTAAAGCCGTCGGTGTCAGTAGCCCCGTACTGCGGTTCTGTTCCGGCATACGTCTCACTCGCACAGTTGTACGGTGCGGTGGTATCGAGGTCGTAACGAAGTCGAATGTTATCAAGATCGTTGAGGGCATCAACAGTACCATTTTCGGCAATCAAAATACTTGTAATGTTGCGACTGCTCGTATTTTCGCGGAATACAAACTGACCACCAACATGTTGGTTGGTTGATGGTACAAGAAGTGATGTTGCTTGGGTTCCAGAAGCGGTAACACTAACATCTGCCGCAATTGTAACACTGGGGAATTGTGAATAGACCGGTAAGGGTGTACCAGCATTAGTAACTCGAAAACAGTACGTAGTTCCTTCAACTGCTGTAGTTGAAGCGACAATAGCATACTCAAGTTCAACAAAATTCGCATTGGAGAGTGTAAGTGATCCGGTTTGTGAAGAAATTTCGCGCATACCACCATTTGGTGTGAGGAATGTGGTATTCTCATCAGCCACGCCACCGTTGGCAACAGCAATATTTGTCGTATTATCACCTTCAACGAAGTTAGATGATAGTGACATATTCCAGGCATCATCAGTCGCACCCACATCAGTCCATGAAGTTATATCGGTACAGTTTGGTGCAGCTTCACCATATTCAAGCCGGAACGTAGTTGCAGCACTTGAAAGGGATCCTTCGTTAGATACTTGTAGACGAAGTCGACGTGGTGAATTTACCTGCAGAGCCGGAATTGGTGTATCAGCCACACCAGCAGTAGCTGACAAAGCGGCTGTTTCTACACCAGCATCAGTACGCCAGTGGTAGTGTGTTTGGGTCAGTTCATCATTTTGAATAAGACTAGAAGAGGCGGTACGAACTGGGCTCACCGGCATCACATCTACACCACCAGTAACGATAATATCGTTATTCGGATCTTCTACAGAGACGGCGAGCGTATCTCCATCAAGCACACTTTCAAGCACGTCAACCACCACATAGAAACACATCGCTTGGGTAGTTGAGATGCTCTGGAGTCCAGAAAAGCTCGCAGTTCCATTAGGTCCCGAAAAGCCATTGGTATCTGTAATCCCAAACTGTGTCTCGCTACCACTGTACGATTCACTGGCACAGTCATACGGTGCCGTGGTATCAAGATCGTAGAGTACTTTGATATTTTTGACGTCAGTACTACCATCAACAGTACCTCGTTCACTAATCACAATGGCAGTCACATTACGACTACTCTGACTTTCACGAATCGCATACTTCCCACCAGTATAGACGTCTGTGGTACCACCAACGATAGTACTCACCGCAGTACCCGTGGCATAAAGTTTAGTAATTGGCGCAATATCAGCGAGCGTATCACCAAAATAATCATCAGGTGCTGGGTCTGTCCATGACACATAAATGCGCTCATCACTCATGAGATTAATATCAAGACCACGATGATCACCAGGAGTGACTCCAGAGACTGTCTGTTCTGCACTCCAGGAAGACATGGCTGAAGTAGATGTAGACCAGTAAATTCCACCTGTTGTGGCTGTAGCTGGCGTCGAGCGTAACACATACGCCACATACACCGTACTGGTATTGGTATCAAGGCCAATTGCAACGGTGTTGAGTCCCCGGGTAGTGTTGGTAAAGACAGCCGTTGTACCAGTCCATGATCCAGAAGAAAACTTGGCGGTACGCACATCGTGGTCAAGTGTTGTGTAATTGTCATGATCGGCACCATAAGCGAGATACACATCACCGGAATTTGGGTCAACTACTGCAGCCATACTTGTGTCGTAAGTGGCACTTTCAACCGCGGCACCATCAATGGTCGTCCAGCTTGCTGACCAGCTTGATCCATTCCATACGCGAGAACGAATAACGTTGGCACTAATGTCACGATTAATAAGCAGTACATCTCCTGTGGTTAGGGCGAGAAGAATATTTGTATCGTTATCAAGATCCATAAAGCGTGCGCCACCCGGCTCATCCCAACCAGTGGTAGCAGTACATCCGGAATCGGTATCACACCGTACAACAAAAGAGTCAGTGGCATCAGAAATGCCCATAAAAACTTCATTACCGGTATTTTTGGTAATCGTGACGTTATTCTGACCACTGGTAAATGTACCTGTCTGACCCGAATTACTACTCGTGTCTACTGGTGAGCTACCTAAAAGGAGGGTGTCTGTCGAGGTATCAAGCGCGTTGTAATAGAGACGATCGGTGGCCGCAGCAGTTTCCATAGTAGCGATGTGAATGGTAGTACCGTAGTCACCGGGCGTCCACTGGTCATACCAAACAGCAATACTTGCACAGTCTGTTTGAGCATCAACCGTTACTGCTCCATTCCACGAACTACCTCCGTTAGTGGTTTTACTATAGACACAGGTGTTCGCAGCATCACGATAAAACTTGTACCCAACCTGATCAGAAATGAAAACCGTTTGGGAACCGCCAAAGAAAAAGGAGTTGGCATCGGTACTCACGGAGTTATCAATAGTAGTTTGAGCCGCTTCGGCAAAACTGGGCCAAACCATGTACTCCAAAAACGAGAAGTTGAGGAAAACCGTAACAAACAACAACGAGCCAGCTATAACTTGTCGCCATCCATACCAAAAAAACGCTGGAAACCTCCGCATGTCCTAATTTTGTCACGGTATTGCTTTATTTTCTATGCTTTTACTGTAGAGAAACTACTCGACCACAGGTATGACTGTTGGTGAAGCATTAGGGGTAAACGGGGTAACCACAAGATCAGGTATTTCAGCTGTTGGCCCTGGCTGTGGTTCGATGATTGTTGACTCTTTGATCAGGGTAAGGTCCAAGGTTAAACCGGTGGTACTGGCAGTACTGACTGTTGTGGTAGCTAGATCTAACTCAAGATCAGGTGGTGTACTGGAAGCATTTGTATCACTTGGTGGTGCACCCTCAAGTGCCTCTTCTTCTGTAGTTGATTTTGCAGTGAGCAGTGCTCGCGGTTCGCCAGTGGTATCAGGATCAGGAATCTCTTCTGGTAGTGGGGCTGGCTCTGCAGCAAATGAGGTTATTTCACCTGTTACTAAGTCATAACCGCGCGTTATTGTCTCGCCACTATCCATCGCTGCGTCATACACAAGAACCATACGCGGATTTGAAATAGTACCTCCGTTATCATCACGAATCGTCATAAAGGCACGTGAGTTTAGATCGTAGACCTCTATAGTTTTTTCGTTGTAATGAACACGGTGCCAAACCACAAGATTATTTCGTACGACTGGCGCTAAATTGTGTTCACTGGTGTTGGTGAGTTGGTTCGCTGTCTCGCCATCAAAGAGCATAATCTGCCAAGCATCGTTGTCCCAGTACTGCCAAACAATAATGTTGTCTGCTCGGAATGGCTCCATGTTGTTGGTGCTGGTATTTGTTAACTGCTGTTCTTCACCCGAAGCCATATCGTAGACCATAATCTGATACCGTTCATCAATCAAACGATGCCAAACAAGACTATCTGATGCCGGGTCGTAGTAGGGTGACGCATCATCAACTGTATTGAAGGTAATTTGCTGCATTCCATTTTTATTTTTGATGTAGATTTCGAGATCACCATCACTGTCAGGTAATGAGAATAATCCCTGTTCGTCGCTGACCGGAGTTGTTGTTGCAACCTGACAGTAGAAGGAGCCATCTTCAACAGCCAGACAGTTATCTTTATTGAATTGAATCATCTGGTCACTCTCAACCGTCAGTGTTGGTGCATTTGGGTCGGTGGTTGTTGCGGTTGAGGTGGCAATTTCTTCTATGGTGGTAGTCGCATCACTGGCAAGAGCAACTTCTTCAGGAACCACAACTTCCCCGTCACCTGAGGTATCAGGTGCAGGGTCAAGCGGCGGCGGGTCTTGAGGAGGTGGACTTTCGTTTGGTAACTCTGGCGTGACAGGAGGGACTTCAGGTGCAACTACGTCGCCATCAGGAGAGGTGTCAGACTGAGCAACCTCTACCTCGGCAACCGGCTCTGGGGTTGTTTCAGTTCGTTCTGAAATCTCGTGTTGGATAGTAGCTACCGTTTCATCAGTGATAGTAACTTTGAGGTCTGGTGCTGGTTCAGGAACAGGTTCAGAGGCATAGGCACGCTCAATTGTTTGGAGTAAAAATGAACAAACCAGAACAACAACAAAGACCCGTACAAGCGCACGTTCAAAGACAAGTCGATACAACAGGGGTGTACCTGGAGGCGACGAAGATGTATTGGCTGGTAGTTGTTTCATTCAAAAGGGACTTTCAAAACTAGAAAGTTCTACGTTGTCCCATCAAACATATAATACCAGTACTTTGTCAACGTTTGTTTTTGCTTATCAACAGCTAAAAAGCGTTTCTGCCGTCAGAAAACGGCTAACTTAATTTTTTGAACGGAAATAATTCGCTAGGAGTATTGAAAAATCTTTAAATGTCATCAAACCATCATTATTAAAATCGTAGCGGTTATTTTGCTTGAACCACTCCACCATAAAAATACTAATATCTTCTAGGGTCACCTTACCATCAGCATTGACATCACTGACCAAAAGTACCACTGCTTCCCCTTCAAGGGTTCCGTTTGATTCAGCAATCTGCACGCGTGCCACACTATCTTCGCCGACTTTGGCGTCAATTTTGGTACCACGACCGTCTCCAGCCAATAAATTGGCTTCTTTAGTGGTAATAACAACCTCACCGGTAGCCCGAGCTTTTGCATTAATGGTGGCAATGAGGTGCTTACCAACAAAGCCTTTACGGTACGTACCTCCTTCTAAGATAACTGCGCCATTTTCGACCCGCGGGTCACTTGTCCAAAGCGTAATCACTGACTCCCCACGGTCTATACCTAATATTTCAATTTTGTCCTCTGGGTAGGCAATAGAAAGTGAAACGGCATTCACGGGTGTATTCGCAACCGCATACACATCTATAGCAAAAGTCTCATTTGTTAAGTGTTGCTTTTGTTTAGTTTCAAGTACAATAGTTGATTTTGAACTTCCGACCACCGAAGCCACACTTACTACCAACACTAGCAAAAAAGCTAGCGAGAACATATACCGCACAGTTTGATTGGGCGGCACTGGTCGTCGCTTCTTTATGACTTCTTTAAGTGCCGACCGAAATTTGATCATATTGTTTGCAACTCTCGTCTGGTGGCCTCAATTTGTTGCATTCGAACCGTCATATTATTTTTGATGTCAGTTACGTTACGAAGGGTTCTGGTAATCTCATCAGAATCACGACTCTTGCCTGCGAGAAGAGCCATAATGATGTCGCGCTGGAGTTCTACTAGTCGAGTAAAGTCGGCGGCAGTTGAAAGTTCATCATCTGCTACCCGTTGCCAAAGTGCTACTCGCTCTGTCAATTCATCATCAGTTGATAGAATCCGCGCTCGTAATGAAATATACTCTTCATAAACACTTACTTCGCGAGCGAGTCGAGCCGCCATCACAGACTTTTTGTCAGCAAAGTAACTTCCACAAGCAAAGAAGAGACTATCGAGCTCAGTAAGCTCAGATCGAGTAATAGTAGACGAAAGTTTATCGAGGAGTGTCTCAAAGCGCTGACGCTCGGTTGGCGAGCAATCGACTACAATGCGTTCTGTAATTTCGTCTGCCTCATTTCGTTTGGTGAGGTCAGCAATAGTTGCCAGTACGAGTTCTTGTTCCGCAATATTAGTATCAAGGGCCAAGCTCGTGGAATCAAGCTTCTTCGCGACAGCAGAATCTGTGTACAAAGAAATGCCCCACAGAAGAAGTACAATACCGATAATAATCAGGGTTATTTGGCGGGCAGAAACATGCATAGCAAAATTGGGTTAGTTAGTCAGTTAGTTTGGTTACATCGGATACCTCTTTTTGAACAATACGCTCTGCAGATTTTAGCACATCTCGAACGTCGGTGATAAGGGCTTCCTCTGTAGTAGTAAGCTTGCCAGATTTGCGACTACGAACAATATCAGCTTCGTGATTGCGAAGGAGAGCTTCAATGGCCAAAAATTGGCTATGTAGTGCAACACCAACTTCACTACTCTCGCGATTAAGAAGAATACGGAAACGACGATAGCGAGCCAAGAAATAAAGACAAAGAAGCACCGTCAGTGCTAAAAGGGCAACCAGTGGAATGATAACGGAGAGAACATCAATCAAAAATGAACCGATTCGGAGTAACCCCATTGGCTGTACCACAAACTGTATTGGATCAGATACGCTACTTTGAGCACCAAACTCATCTTTAGCAGAAGCGGTTAGTGTATATACACCTTCAGTGAGTGCACTGTTAGGAATAAATCTAAACGAGCCAGTCTCATCACTTTTCACTTCATACCTCGCTGGCTCCTGACCACTATTTGTGAGAGTTATGGCAACCGTAGCATTTGGACGAGTTGTTCCCATGAAGACCGGAATAACCCCAGTGCTGATTTCGGCCGGAACATCTGTAAAGCGAGGTGCTTCAAAAGATTCAATTTCAAAAGTAAAGGTTGAAACTGTACTATTGCCAGCGGCATCTACTACTTCAACCACTAAGGTCTGGCGACCGGGCGTGAGATTTTCAAGTTTTATTTCATTTTTACCATCTTCGTTTTTGTACTCAACTGGCGCAGCCCCATTAAGCTGGACCATAAAGGATTTGATTGGTGAACCGTTTGTGTCAGTGGTCGAGGCTACAATAATTTGGGTTGGATTAGCAAGGTTGCTGTCAGGCTTGAGACTGAGGACTACATTTTGCGGTGCAGTAGTGTCAACCGCAAGACGATAATGTGTCACCTTCCCCCACCCCTCGTCATTTTTGAACTGGATATGGAAATATGACACTCCTTCTTCAAGATCAGTGAGGGTAATCTCTTTGATTGGACTATCGTACACCTTAGTTGGAATAGCAGTTGGTGATTCATCAAGGGCTGTACGTACCGCAACGACATCTGAAGGCAATGTCCAACGCAATACTGCTGTGGTTTCCTTTGACCAGCCAGCAGGGTCGCCATGCGTATCAGAGGTGATTTTTGGTGCGGCTGGTGTATTGGCTGGAGGGACAAACTCGACAATCGCTTCAGGTTCTGGCGTCTCACTCGCTGCCGAGATGGTATAGGCACCACTTCCCATACTAGAAAGTACATTGGTGCCACGACCATCGGCTGCCAACACCGAGCCACTGCCAAAATTGACGCGTGCTGAACCAGAACCAAGGGTGCGGAATGTAATAGTCATCACTGTTCCAGAACCACCAGTATAGCCAGTTGGGGTGCCACCACTAAAACTGATAGTTCCAGCACTATTTGAAAAGGCTGGCTCAGTAGTCCATAGGTTGAAGATGGAACTACTACGAGAAACCGAAACTACCTGCAGGGCTTTGTTGTCAAAGGTAATAGTTCCATCAGCCGCATTAATGGCTGCCCCTTTTGTATCAACTGATACACGGACAGTAAATGTACTGCCACTTCCATAGACACCAGTGGCTGGTGAAATATTAAGAGTTGCAGCAAACGAAATACTGCTGTAACCAAAAAGAGCGAGAACGATGAGTAAACGAAGGAACATATTATACGATATCGGTAATATCAGCTGCTTCTGGTACCGTCGCAGCACACTTGGTTTTACGTCTACGACGCCAGTACCAGATGAGTAGCGTAAGGACAACGAGGGCTACCACCGCACTTCCACCAGAAGCTATCATCCAGAGTGGCCAACGTTCAAGACTCGCATTCTTTGGAGCTAATGTTGCAATATACTCGTTTCCGGCCTTGTCTACCGCGCGGACACGAATGGTACTCTTAAGACTCTGATCATTGAGAACATACGGACTACGAGTTTCAGTCCAGACTGTGGTAGCAGCACCAAAGGTGAAAAGGCGGGTATCTTCAACCGGTTCTTCAATTACTTCGTAGTGACTGATGCCACTTTGTTTGTCGGTGGTATTAAAGACAATATAGTATTTCTTATCAAAGGCAAACTCATCCTTTTCAAGTGTAATCGAGAATTCCTCAGGCGGAATATTATCAGCAGTAATGACATCACGCCAATCATCAACAATGGTACTTCCTACCACTTGATTGAGGATAAGTTCTGCACCAAGGGTTTGGAGTTGTGCTTCGGTCCCAAAACCATCATTGAGAAAAGCGCGTGTTTCAGGCTTAAAGGTGACAGTACCTAAAGCCGGAACATCAGTTCCACCAACAGTGAGGCCTGGGGCTCGAAAGACAATCTGTAGCAACGTGTTTGTAAGACGTGGATCCCCTTCAACACGACCACAATAACCATTTGGAATGCCGCCGGCAAAAGTGATGGTTCGGCTGTCTTTATCAATGACGGGTTGTTCTACCCAGATTGGGAAAATTGATTGTCCAATTGAAATGTCAACTGGATTAATTGCTTCGTTGTAAGTAATAACACCATCAATGGCATTAATACATTCATCGGTCGCTTCATCAGTATCAAGACGAACTGAGAGGGTTACCGAGTCACCTCGGTTAAGTGTGGGACGTGGCGGATCAAGATACAAAGTAGCTGCTGACGCGAAATCAGCTGCAAAAAACATACACAAAAGAAGAGCGAGTCGATAGACCATACTCACAGTATACAGAATGACACCAGTCAAAAAGGGTTTTTTACACAAACAAAAATTCCCCGTGGTGGGGGGAATTTTTGTTGTATTACTCCAAGCTTGGACCAATATTCTTTAGAACACTGGGGTTGCTACGTATGTCAGCGTAGCGGTATAGTCGTTCCCCGCTTCCTGGAGCGGAGAAATTTCAACTTTGTAACCTACGCGGGTACTACCAACATTTGGAGTGGTCCCGTCTGAAGGTCCATTGTGTCGAAATACTTCAACTGGTGTGGTTGATGCAGACACAAACAGTTGCCCGGTTGTGCTTGCAGCAAATGGATCCGTCAAAGCATCGGTGAGTGAAGAGTCTTCTGTGGTTATACCCCAGTGACCCCACGTATTCTCATCGCTGATTGAACCGGTTGGCGGTTGCCACGCCACTGGCGTGTTAGTGTACGCACCATCGATAAATCCATCAATATCAGCACCAGTTGAAGAGAGCAACTGCTGATCAACTTGCACAGTTACGGCAAAACCGTAGCTCGCATTTGTTGACACAGACAATTGCTGAGCTGATGTCGTGGCTGTACCCTGTGTCAAAACACCAAATGGAATTGATGTGGCAGAGGTTGAGCCAGTAATTGCTTCTTGGTTAACTGTTCCAGTAGCGACACCGCTTACGGTAAATGTAAAGCTAGTATCAACTGCAGCAGTAACAACGACTGGTGAGATGATAGCTACTCGAGTAGTTCCACTATCCGCTGAACCCGCAGTAATGTCGATTTCGTATGAACCGACAGCTGGGTTGGTCAGCTGAGCATTACCAGTGGCACCAAAAGTGGCATTGGTTCCGATCTGGATAGTAGTTGTACCGTTGGCCGGCAACGAAGCACCATCACCAGCACAGAACTCGAGGGTAATGGTGTTGGTACTTGTTGAAAAACCAACCTCATCAGTGCCTCCACATCCTGCACCAATAGACAAATCTGTACCGTCATCAGTGATGTCGACGTCATCAAATGCGACTGCTCCAAGAGCGAACGGCCCGTTAGAGAAATCGATGACAATTGATTCACCGTTTGCAACACCAGAAGGTGTAACAAAGCTGATGGTGTGATTTGATGGCACACTCGGAGCTGAATCCGAGAGCGTATCACTTACTAATCTGACATTTGCGGCCTCCGCAAAGCGGAACGTTGGTAGACCCAAAGACCATAACAAGATGGCGAGTCCAACAACAGAAGCCAGTGCTTGGAGTAGTCCGAACGTTGAATTCGTTCTACTCATGACTCTACATTGTATTAGCCAGGCACTACTGCGAGAGTTAGACAATGCAGTAACGTGACTCGCGACCGTCATCGTTCACAGTGTGGTCTCCACCCCACTTCTGTATAGACGAGCGACAGGCATACTAATGCTGTAACAGCGGCTGTTCTGTCCTAGCATACCATTGTGGTGGGAGCTAGCAGTATCATTAAAGAGATACCTCCAACATTAGTACTATTTCATTGTAGCCTGCTCCCCGAAACAAAAGAGAAACTTATACACAAAATTTATTTGGTTTGTCCCATTCAATTGAATATTGCTCAGTTAAGTAGGCTTTTACTTAATAAAAGCATCGTTGCTAACGTATAGATATTTAAACGTTCACCATTGGATTGCACCCACCAGGTATGTGCTGGTGACATATTTGTTTGATTTGACACATAATTTTTACCGCCTATAATCGCATTTGCATCTCTACTAACAAAATAAGTGTTTGGATCTATTCTTGTGGTTTTTGAATTTTCAAAATGTTTAATGTTTGTTACAAAATCTGCAACAATTTTTAAGTTCTTTGACCCTTCAGTTCTTGAAAAAATTTTCTCAATGTTTTTATCATTACTGAATACTTTAATCCAATCTTTTAGATGATAAAGATAAAAAAATATATAAATAATCTTCTTGTTCAACTATAGGCACTCCGTTTATCTGGTGAACATTTGACTCAACCTCTTTCACTTTCGTATGCCATCTTTTTACATGTTCCCACTGTTCCAAGTAGTCTTTTCCTTGAAATTGAGGTGTAAAACTTTGCATATAATGATTTTAACACCAAACTTCGAAATCTGGACTATTACATAGGTAGTATGAAACAAAATGCTTGCTAGCAAGGCGCACCAGTGATAAAGAACGAGCTATATTGTTATACGGTGATGATTCCGAACAATATGCAACAAAGCTAGGGAGGATTTTGATCGTAGCCTAACCGGTCCAGTTGAAAAGAAGAATAGAAAAGTCCTCCAACCCTACCCGCCCATTACTATTAATGTCAGCTGGTGGATTTGAGTCGCCACCGGCAGTCTGCCACCAGAAAATGAGAATAGAAAAGTCAGTGAGATTTACTTTACCATCGCGACTGAGGTCAGATGGGGAACTTGGTGCCCCATCAACTCCCAACAGAAGCTGTACAACGCTACTATAGCCACTTTGTGTAAGCAACGGTGGTGTACCAGTAATCGAGCGTACTTTGATTGGATAGGTAGCATTTCGCATCGAAGCAGTGTTCAGGGTAAAGGTATAGCGACCACTCGCATCACTCGTCGTACGCTCAGTACGGAGACTACTATTTCCCACTTGGATTTCAATTGTAGCACTCGGGACCGCTTGGCCAAAAATGGTGATCGTGCTACCTGGACTCACTTTAGTATTCGAGAGAATGAGAGTTGGTGGCAACAAAAGGCCACTCACGTTTGTTACCGCTCCTTGGGTCACATCAAAGGTACTATTGAGCGTGATTGATCTGACACCATTAGCATCGTTTGCCCACACTCCAAGTGTCGCTGTTCCAGGAGACGCTTTAGTAGAAAATTCAAACCGTCCTGAGCTATTGGCTCGTACCGAGCCAACCGACTTGGTATCAAGTAAAAAGTTTACTTGTTGGTTAGGGTAAGCGATACCAGTCACGCTGATTGACGCATCACCCAAATCACGTGTACCTCCTCCTCCCCCACCACCACCTGAGGATCCACCACCACCTGAACCAGCCGGTTCAATTTGGCAGGTAGCCGAACAAAAGTCACCGCCGGTATTGTTGGCGTCGTCACATTCTTCTGCATAAGTGGTCTGCAAAATACCATCGCCACAGTACGGTCCATAGTCACAAACGGCATTACACTGACGACCGGCTATAGTGGTACTGTATAGCCCAATTTCACCAGGCACATCACACTGCTCACCAACATCCACTAGTGCATTACCACAGATACTGAGATCGATAGTAGTAGTCGCAGTTGAAATCGTCACCGCATGAGCATCGCCAGGAAAAGTTCCAAGTGAAGCAATTATGAGAAGGAAGGCTATCCACTGCATAGTTGTTAGCCTAAACGTCGCGACCGGCGATTGTGAATAAAATAAAGGATAACTATCAAGAGCGCAAAGATTGGGAGAAGGAGTGAGAGCTTATGAGCAATAGAAAGTCCCATAAAACCATAACCGGCAAGCTGCAAGGTACCATACGGCAAAATACTAAGGTTTAACTCACCTTCCTGTTTGACGTCTTCTTCATTCTTGATGGAGTACCGCACCATATAGCTCCCAGCCGGTAGACGGGTTGGCAGCGAAGCATTAATCTCTTCAATGGCGTATGGAGCAATTTTTTTAAGTCTACCAGTGTTATGTGTCTCTTCGAGGAGTACTGCCCCAGCCCGATCATAAATACGAAACTCAACATCAGACGGTGCGACATCGACATTACCGGTGTTTTCAATCAACATTGCAAAATTAATTTTTCCGGGGAAGTAGAGCCATCCCACTTTCTTACCTTCATTGAGATCATTTACTGAAATCTTACGAACACGGAAATCTTTAATCACTTTATCAATCACAGAAAGATCAATATCTACTTGAGCACCAAGCGAAATACTTACCACACCCTCAGCTACTTGATCATCGGCGGAGAGAGTTCGAATACGAATCTTACCGGTATAGTCTCCAAAATCAGCATCTGCTGGAACTTTGATGCGTACCGTCATTGGTACCTTCTGCTGACCACGTGGCAGCGGAATAGATTGTCCTTCTACGATTTCAATCCAGTCTTGAATCTCCGGTGCATCAATAGTGACTTCGGCTTTGAGGTTATCGCTTGGGTTACCTCGTACCAAGAGGATTTGTTGTTCGTAAGTTGAGTTTCGAGTGAGACTGGTATTGCGAACATACGGTGGAGTAATACCAAAACTAGCATGACTTAAAGCTGGCCAAAAGACTAGGATTGCGACCACGCACAAAACAAAAGAACGAAACAAAAACGTTGGCAAAATTACCTTCATGCGATACAGACTATTATCGAAAATATCTGACAAAAAAGCAATAACCACTGTTAGGATAACAGTGGTTATTGAAGTCAATTATGGTCTGTTATTTACCAAGCAGATGGTGTTGAGATAGCACCAGTGAATGTGTTCTGACCGGTATACGATCCTGCGAGTGTAATCGTACCTGGTACTGCAATACCCCAGTAGGTTGTTCCAGAAGTTGGAGTTGAGGTACTCGTTGGCTTTGGAATCTGAATTTGGAGCAAAGCCGGCGAGGTAGTGGCAGGAAGGGGTGATCCCGATGCGTAGGCAACTGCCGAGGTTGCATAGCGCTGCTGGTTTTGCGGGATAGTTGAGGTTGCAGAGACGGGACAAAGACTACTGTTACTAAATGTTGTACACATAGACTCTCCACCGAGCAGCTGGTTGAGGCCAGTGTTACCAAGTACTCGCAGTGACGATGATGAAGTCAAGTTCGGCATGTTGGTACCTGGTTCGAGCTGATCGTACGCAATGGTACTCGTGAGAAGGTCAATCGCCACCAGACTAAGTAGCTCTACTGGGCTAGTGGTGGTAGCCATGGTACCCGTAGCAAAGTCATCGTCGACGCCTGCCACACCAGCACTCCAGGCTTGGGTATCAAATGGTGTACCAGAAACTGTTGGGTCGGCAATAAACCAAAGTGGGAAACTACATGAGTAGTTAATCGTGTCATCAGTAGCACCTGTACACGAAGTAGATGAAGCGGTACATGAGAGGTTCCAGACCGACGACGAGACACCACTTGGGTAACAGTTGTTGGGGTTGTAGCTACCGGCGGTACCGTTACAGGTAGTGGTACCGATAGAGCTGCGGAAGATAGATACAACCGAGCCAATAATTTCATCAGCAGAACCGCCACCAACTGCATCACAACTATTGGCATCTGCAACCACAAAGTCAAGGGTAAAACCTGATGTTTGCGCCCCTGGAACGGTCAGTGCCATATCAAGACCACCATTAAGAGAGATGGTACTTCCTGAAATAGTTGGAGCAACGTTATTGACTGCAAAGGTGACATTTGTTCCTTGTGCTCCACCTACTGCCTCATGGCCATGTTCGTCATAAAGGTACCCAAAAGCATTATAGTTCGTGTCTTGGAGAATACTTGCCATTACCCGACTAGTTGTCGCATTAGCATAAGCGAGTGATATTGATGAAGACGCAACGGTGTCACCAGAGGCACAACTGTTTGTGGTAGTACTATAGGATGCACTGCCGCACACAACAAGATAGAGAACATCTTCTGTGTCAACAACGTCTGGGTCAGTTGATGTGGATCGAAATAGCAGTGTACCGCCTGGGTCTACCGGTCCATCATTACTGAAGCCAGAAAATATTGGTCGACGGTTAACGTTAAATGGAGAAGAGTTAGTAGCGTTTGTTCCTTGTGAAAAAGTTGTACTACAACGTGGATTTACAGGATCATCATCACATACCCAAGCATACCACTCGTTTGACTCAGAAAATAGACCTACTTCGTCAGTGGTGGTCGCGGCGCGAGCCTCTGTACCACTTGGAGTTCCTGTAGAGACAGCCCATCGGGTACCGGCACTACAAACTGGAGGTCGGGTACCAAGCGTTGAGGTTGATTGTTGTGCTGTTGGAGTCGCACTGGTACTACAAATAATGAGGAAGTACGGTGCACCGTTAGCGTCTGTTGCTGTACCTACCCATGCTATCTGATCACCAGAGTTCGTCGGCGAAGTTGATGAGGAGCTTATCAACTCACGTGCTTCTTGACCGGCCACCCACGTTGGTGGGGTGTTTAGTACCGTTAGAGTGGTCGTCGCGGTGCTGGTCGCTTCAGCCTTTTCTAGTTCAGTTTTACCAATGTTAAGAATAAATATAAAGGTAAAAATGAGCAGTCCTGATAACGCTGATAATACAGTGATCTTTCCTGCGGTCTCTACATACCGCGGAAGGTTATTTTTGTTGTACAACATACTAAATACTCTTATATTCTATAGGATACAAAGCAAAGTTATGCACTAGTTATGCACACCAGACAACCTTTACGACTTCTGGTGAGTTGTATGCTCACGCAATAATTTTCTAAAAGTACGAGGCGAGACCTCGTACTTACAAACGATTTTCTACTAAAGAGTTGCGAGCAGTAGCTGAGAGACGTGGATTGGGCCATTAGGAATAGGCCCAACTCACGGAAATTCGCCATTGTCGGGCTAAAGCCCTCTGTGGCTTATTTCATTCATATCTGATGGCATCAAGTGGGTTGAGTGATGAAGCGCGGCGAGCTGGAAAAATACCAGTTAGGTATCCCACAGCTGCCGAAAAAAGCGCAATAAATACCAAAAAGCCAATTGGGAATGAGAAGAGTTTTACAGCTTGACCACCAAATTGACCAGCAACAATATTAAGAAATAGATTAATAGTGACACCCAAGCCCACCCCCATCACAATTCCACTAATACCACCAAGGAAGCCTACCACCACTGATTCAGATACGAAGAGGTATTTTACATCATTAGGTGATGCACCAATGGTGCGCATAATACCAATCTCCTTGGTACGCTCAAGGAGTGTCACCGTCATGGTATTAAACATACCAATCGCGGACACAACCAAAGCAATACCACCAAAAGTGGCAAGGACAATCTGAATGCCTTGAAAGATCTTTGACGCTTGCTCTACAGTTTTTGAGAGCGCTGTTACACGGTACCCGGCCTCAATGAGCTTATTCTCTACTACCGGGAGGTTTTCATTCGTATCAACACGCACCTGAATACGTTCAAACTCTTCAATGCCTACATAATTACGGAGTTCTGGTAACATCATCATGGCATTAAGGACACCCTCCTCTTTGGTGATACCACGGACGGTAAACTCTTTATTAATTACCACTTCGGTATTATTGTTCGTACCATCGTTTGCGGGAATCAAAATACGAAATGACACCTTCTCCCCCACAAAACTCGCTGGGTCTTCGACCCCGAAGAGCTTGAGGACTGCTGGTGAAATCATCACTGAGTTGGTGTCACCGGCATCAGCATCTGTGAATACTGTTCCTTCGGTAGCAGATACACCAGCATAGCGCAGATACGGTGGCTCCACGCCTTGAATAAAGACGTTACCGGTCAGTCCTTTGTAGGTCACGAGGGCGGGAAAGCGAGCCAAAGGTGCCGCATCAAGTACTTCAGGCATTTTTTCAAACTCAGCTACGGTGTCGGCGGTCAATTTAAGATTTTGAGCACCGGTGGCTGACACACCAAGAGACAACAGCGTCTCACCAAACACAATTTGTTCCAAGATGATTTGTTGGAGACCAAAGCCAAGACCCACGAGGATTACCACCGCTCCAGTCCCCACCCCCATACCCAAAATCGTCAACCAGGTACGGAGAGGGTTCGTTTTGAACATACGCGTAGAAAGCTGCGCTAGATCCTGCACTCGCATAGTACATCCATTATGACACAACTCGTTACATGCATTGGGCAGATAACCCCACCTATTAAAGGTAAACTTTGTACTAGAGCACACTAGTTGATTTAAGATTCAAGGTGAGAAATGGGATGGGGTAAAGAATGATGGGTATCATTCTTTACGAGGTTGCCAGCTATTTTGATTAAAAATAGCGACAACCTGTACTGGTCATGTAATGACCCATTTCGTAAGACGTTGCCAGCTACTTTATGAGAGAAACGAAATAAAGTAGTGACAAGGTGTGCTACTCCTCTAAGGAGGTGAGAAATTTTGAATTGTTTTAAAATGCTACCTAAAGTAAGGTTGTGGTAACTGAGAGACGTGGACAAAGCCATTAGTAATAGGCTTTGCTCACGGAAATTCTCACTAGTCAGCTTACACCTCGTTTGTTTATTTCAGCTTTTGTACGAGACATCAACCCCCTGCGCAATCAGCTTCTCAAAATAGCGCGTCATATCATCAGCCTCACTTTCTGAGAGAGCTAGACCTTTACTTTTCACACCCTCCATAAGACGAGCGTTGAAGTCTTTCTCTTCTATCACTCCCGTCACACGATCGGCTACCAATTCAACTAGATTTGCATCTTGGTCTTTACTGAGTTTCATGCGATAGACTTCCAGGAGGTGGTCACGAAGACGTTCAGCTAATTTGTGTTGACTGAAAAATACGCCAGCGTTGTCCTTTTTGGCGCGGAAACGACGAATGTCATCTGATTGTTCAATTAGCTTTTCACTGCGTTTGGCCATATCCTTGGCCACGTTTTCAGGAATCTCTACTCCACCACGTTCAAGTGGTAAAACAAGAGCTTTGATAAATGCATCACGGTCAATTTTACCTTTGATAAAAAAGGCTACAGCCCGCTCAAGACGCTGAAGTTGATCAAACGTATAGTCCTGAGTCAGGTAGTTTACGAGACTTTTTACACGGAGAGTTTCCACCGAGTCATACGGGAAGAGACGGGCCAGCTGTTCGAGTTCAGTTACAATCGTCTCACCTTCTCGTACTGGTTTGATTTGTTTTCGCTGTGGGTTAACCACCTCACGAACAATTAAGCCATCTTTGAGATAGTACACCCGATGGGCGTAGGAGAGGTGGGCCGCGTTGTGGGATACCATAATAATTGTTCGACGATCAAATGTGTTAATTTCGTCAATCTTGTCCATCACTTGCTGTGTTGAAATTGAGTCGAGGTTACCAGTTGGTTCATCAGCAAGGAGAATTTTTGGGTCATTCACCATACTTCTGGCGACCGATACACGCTGCTGCTGACCCCCCGAAAGCATCGAAGGGATCTTATGAGAAACGTGACCCACTCCAAAGCGTTCAAGGAGCGATTGGGCACGTCGATTACGCGTCTGCTTGTCTGCATTACAGAAAATCATTGGCAAGGCGACGTTGTCGAGCACCGAAAGAGAACCAATCAAGTTGAAGGACTGGAAGATAATACCCATCACATAACGTTGAAAGTACACACGTTCCGAGGGTGGATAGGAGTAGATATCGTCACCGCGAATGAGGAGTGTCCCATCACCGGGCGGGAGTGAACCTTGAATCGAATACATCAAGGTCGACTTACCAGAACCAGAAGCACCGAAGAGAATAATGTACTCGCCTTCATAGATATCCGTGTTCACGTTCTGGAGCGCACGAAATTCATTGGACTTGCCCTTATTATAAATAATCGACAAGTCACGGCACACAATGAGTGGTTTCGCCATACGTTTCTCTATTATGACATATCAGTACAAATGCAGTCGTCTCCCCTATCCCCATTAGTCTCCTCTTTAGGTTCTGAGAAATAAATGTAGTATGCAAGCGAAAGTAAGGTTTCAAAAATCAGTGTAATTCGAGGTGAGAAATGGAAAGGGACCATTTCGCAAGGCTCATTTAGAATCTTTTGAGTGATAACAAATAAAGAGCCAAATGAGTGGACAGCCTCTGTAAGAGGGGCGAGGAAATTATTGCTGCAAGATTTGAGAGACATGGACAAAGGCATTAGGAATAGCCTTTGCTCACGGAAACTCGCCATAGTCGGCTACGGCCTCGTTGGCTCATTCCTAATTAGTTATATTCTTAACCCAACCAAAAGTTGATTCGAAGTTCTCGAGAATCAAATCAATAATGTTCTTTTCTTGAATTGGGGTGAAGAGCACGAAGTTTTCAGATTGGATTGTGTTGTTCGCTTCATCAGTACAATTAAGCCAGAATTGGTACACGGTGGCTGGCGCAAAGTCGGTAATAACTTCAACATGATTGGTGTTGTACTCAAGCACTTCCTTTTCGAGCACAATCGGGTCAACACCACCAGCCACCCCTTCACGATACGTCATGATACACGAAGCTGGTTCGTCGGTATTCCATTCCACAATGGTCTGAATTCGCGACTCACCACCAGGGAAAATGGTTGATTCGTTAGTAACATTTGAAATGAGAGGTGCTGAAATATCACGTACGGTAATGAACTGAATTGGCTGACTCCGCACCCGATCACCACCAGAGTTTTCTGCAATCACAAAAGCAACATAACGGGTACCAAGAGTAAGATCTGAGAGTCGCATCTGGTGTGTGGTTGCAAGAGTTGGTCGCCCTACCGAACTTTGTGTTCCCTGTGTCAAATCCTGGTATTCAATGAGCGCTTTGGCGGGCACCGTGGTGTCCCATGCCAACGTAGCGGCATTTTCTTCCACTTTAACAATTCTGAGGTTACGGATCTCTGGCAAGGCGGCTTTCGTACGAAAGGTGTACGTCCGACTTTCACCGGTAATCTGGTACGAGTCAGTGGAGCGAACTTGAAAACTGTATTCTGTGTACGGTTCAAGACCAATAAGTCGAATTTCGTGATCAGTCACAGCACCAGCAGTAGATGACTGTGAAAAATCAAAGTTTGTACCATCAAAACCATTTGTTTTTGAGAACCGCACTTCAGAACTCGCTTCGCGGTCGGTTACCCATGAGACTGTAGCTGAAGTTGTCTCAGGTACTACCGTTGGTGGACCTACAATGGTGAGGTCTTCGGTAATACCGGCAATCGCTTTAATAGTTTCGTTCAAAATCTCCTGCAGTTGTTGAGGGTTTTGAATTTCCTGTATTTGCTCAACAATTTCTTGCGGAGTATTGGTTTGACCGGGACCAATACCAGTTCCGGTACCACTATCTGAAGTTGTCTCACTTTCTACTTCAATTTTGTAGTCAGCAGAGATACCCTGATTACCCTCAGCATCAGCTGAAATCACTCGGAAATAGTACGTTCGTCCCGGTTCTAAACTTTCAAGCGTCACCGAATGACTGGTACGATTAGCAACTGGCACACGCACCACACCCAGATCTGGGTTCAAGCTATAATTTACTGCTGAATCAGCATTTTCACTGGTCTTCCAAGTAATTGTCACTGAGGTGTCAGTTGAAGAAGCTACTTTTACTTCGGTAATTTCTGGCGCTTTGGTGTCGTTAGTCTGAGCAATCACCAGTACAGTCGGCCATACTAAAAGCGCCATTACGAGGAACAATGCCAAAATATTCCGAGACATAATCATAAAATCATAAACAGTATACCACTTTACTACGGTGACACCGGAGTAAAGACGTTGATACCAGCGTGAGGTGCACTATTGACCCCAAACGGAACCTCAATACCCCAATAGATATTTGTGGTAACCGCTGGTGATGGTACCGTTGGCTTGGCAAGGTTAACATCTAGTGTCACCGGTGTTGATGATGACAAGAGTGAACAAACCGAACAGCCAGCGTACGTGAAGGTACTGGTGGCAAATTTTTGCTGATTTGCTGGAATAATTGAGCTGCTACCGTCACTGAGGTCTGTTCCTTCGACTTCGATGTCAAAGGCGACGTTACCAGTGTTTGCAATGGTGGTAGTTGGGTTGTACGAACCAGTGTTGTCCTGTGGTGCAAGTGATCCGTAATTGATACCAGAGTCAACGCTTAGGGCGCGCACGGTGTAAAGCTCAACACCAGCAGGTGGTGTGGCCATATCATATCCACCACTCGTATCACTCACCTCAAGGTACGCCAACCAAGTGTCACCGTTATCGTCGGTTGCTTCAGCGTGGAAGAAGATGTCGGCATAACACTCAAAGGTACAGGTGTTGCCACTACAATTGGTAAATGAACACTTATTACCAATTGTCGAAACATAACAGTTGTTGTTGTTTGGCGTACAACTTGGACCAACGCTACTTCGATAGATGGTACTTGTTCCATTTACCAAGTCAGCCACCCCATTAAAGTCAGTCACCGTACCAGTCGCATAGACTCGAGTAGTAGTACCTGGTAAGAGAGAGATATCAAACCCGTTGTTAAGTGCCACCGTACCGAAAGTTGGATCAAATTGGAGTCCAAGCTCAGCGACTTCGCCATAGAAATCAATTGGTGTTGCATCATTAACCACACGGAAACAGTAATTGTCGGTAGCGTTGAGGGTTGGGGTGATGACGTACTCAAGTTCGGTATAGTTATCGGCCGGCACCGTCAGTGCGCTCGACATATTTGATGGACTTTCAACTACCATACCTGGTGTAAACTGACCATTAATAGTCGTCAGTAAGTCAGTGGTTGGTGCCCCATCAGTAACCTGAGTTGAAGTCTGCATACAGATTGGTGAAGAGCCACAGGAAGCTTGATTTGGTACTGCCACATAACTGCCGCTTGATACCGCTTCGCAACTCGGTGAAGTGCCTTTTGCTGCATATTGGAGTCGGTACGTTTGTCCAGTAACCGTCAATCCAGAATTTTCGATACCGATACGGAGACGACGTGTCACACCAGGGAGCCCACTGCCCAGAGCATTTTCTGCAGAAAGCCAGGTGGCTCCGCCATAGGTTTGTTTGGCACCAAATGTAATTCCTGGATTGATTGGACCGCGATCACTGACATGATAACTATCCCAGGCACCATTTTGCACCCAGAAGGTGAAGCCCATGCCACCGCTGGTGTACGAACTATCGGTAGCTGATGTGGTGGCAACGAGCGTACCTGAAGGGTTATAAAGGTACACATCAATACGGTTGTTGGTTTGCCAATCGATTTCCACTTGGTACCAGCCTGTTGTGTAGGTCACCGTGGTAGAAGCCAAACGAGTACCAGAGATATCGTTGTCAGTCACATTCTTTGAGAGTGAAAGACGATCGGTACCAAAGAGCTCAAGACAGACCGCGTAGTTGTTGTTGGCAGTACCTGGTGTCTGTACCCCAAAGAGCGCACAACCTTCATCAGCCGCGCCACCAGATATGTCAACGTACTGTCGATACCGGATAATCTGTCCTTGCGCGGTGAGGTTACCGGTACGGAAGATACCATCAGTCGTTCGACCTGATTTGTTTTGGGCTTCAAGGGCATAAGCACCACCATAGACTGGTGTTGTATCAGTTTGGAAGAGGCTTGTATCACCACTGTATTCAGTAATATTATTATCTTCAAAGTCATCACTGAAACTAAAAGTATTGGCAGCCGAACTTGAACTGGTTGAACTCGCATTACCAAAGTACATAAAGAGATTAGTGTACGCATTTGGAGCTAGACTTGGTACTTCTACCCACACCACTGCTTCGGTACTGGCGACATACCGATCCACCCAGAAATCAAGTGGGGTAAGACCATCGCTACTGGTGAATCGGAGATCATCGAAGTCGGACTGCATCGCACTATCATACGGCACGGTGACGCGTACAGTTGTCGTTGCAAAGGTTGTTGCCGTAGTGTTTTCGACACGTACTCGCTCACGGTAAGTCCAAGCAAAGTTATACCACTCAGAATTTGGTGCCCCTTCTCCCCCATCATCGGCTCGCCAACGAGAACTGGTTTGTGAGGTCAAGAGACAACCACTGTCATCAAAGCGAATCGCTCCACAGAGGCCACCAATGTCACTGTCAAAGGCTTCCCCGCCAATATTGCCGTAGTTACCACTAAAGCGCCACGCATTGGTCGTACTTCCCACCAAGGCTACGTTTGTACCGGTCCAACTATTACCAGCATTAAAGCCAACGGCGGTAAAGATCTTTGAAGCGTTCGCATTTAATGCAGTGTCAGTAAGACTAATTAACGTACCACCATTTACCGCGAGATTGTAGTACGCATTACTGAGATTGGTGATAGTGGGCGCGTTACTGAAGGAGAGACCACTACTATTAAGCGCATCAAAGCGGTAGTACTGGGCGTTAAATGTTCCGCCAGTAACAAGGAATGCGTGGGTACCAGTACTGATAGCCCCAATGGTAGTACTTGCGCTCGCAGCACCGAGGATAGCGAGACTGCCGCTTTGTACCGTGGTGGTACTATTTTGTGCCATGCGGACAGTCACCGCACGCTGACTCGGTCCGACCAGTGCAGCACCATCAAAGTCCGTACTGTATGACCAGTATTCACTGGTGGTGGCAACCGTAAAGTCGCCGTAGATATTAAGTGTACCATCAACAGCTCCATGATCCTGTGAGTAGAGTGAAGCTCCGGTACCAAGCGTCGTAGTAGCCACCGTACTATTCCACAACCGAAGATCAGCCGAACTAATCGCCAAGGTAGCGTAATCATCTCCTCCAGCAGACTTCGTATTAATTGTGTACGGAGCACTATTCGTGAGACTGATGATGGTATTAATCCAAGTGGTAGCGCCACCACCAACCAAGTTCGTGAATACGCCACCAATGCTCAGTGTGGTACCAGCTTCCTTTGTAAACGACGACGCGGTGGTCAACGTGACATTATTGGTAGTTGTTGCATTACCCTGCCAAGTCCAACCACCTGAAGCACTGGCAAACTGGACGTTATAGAACGGACTGGTACTCGCATTAATGGTCTTGCCACTAGCGGTTGCATTAAAGAGGACAGTACCAGAGGCATGATCAAACGTACCACCGGTAACAAGGAACGAACCGCCAACTGAAAGTGTATTGGTAGCTGAGATGAATGCGCCAGCACTGATGACCACATCATCACGGAAGGTGGCCGAAGCATCGGTGATAGTGATGGTGCCAACCCCCGTCTTTCGGAGAGCAAATAAATCTGATCCACGGGTGGTGATTGAAGCGTCAGCGGCACTCGTCATATAGAGATCAGCAGTGTTATGCGTCACGGTACCACTGGCGTTGGTGAATGATCCACCGACAGCCAGTGCACCACTTGGGAGCGTGACCGTACCGGTATTGCTGATGACGAAGCTACCAGTTGTAGTTGCATTTGTATCGGTCATACTCCAACTACCAGCAGCACCCGTAAAATACAAAGCTGGTACTGTTGCGTCATCAAAGCGTACGATGTTGCCGGTTGATGAACTCACGAAGGCCAATCCAGTGCCGGGCATTGAGAAGCTACCGCCAGTAGCGTTAAACGAAGCCCCTATGGTGGTAGTACCACTACCAAAGGTTACCGCACCAGCGCTTTGGGTAAATGATCGGGTTGTTGTAAAGGTAGCATCAGTCACTGTCCAGGAACCACTTCCAGTAAAGGCTACGTTGTAGAATGGGCCACCGTTTACATCGATTGTACGACCCGCTCCGGTGGTGGTGAACGTAGTGGTTGACTGACCGGCGATGAAGATCGCTCCCGGACCAAAGATGAAACTACCGCCAATACTATGGGTTTCAGTACCCAAGGCGCGCCACGTAGCATTCGCTTGCGCTTCGAGTGTACCGTCTTGCGCTCCGCCACCACCCCCACCACTTAAGGTGACATTACCGTTTGGTTCAAAGGTTTTACCAGACCAAATGAGGAGCTTTTGGTCTGCTGGCAACGTCAAGGTATCACTACCTGCATCAACTGCGGTAAAGAGAATATCACCATCATCTGAACTGTCCCAGACTGCCATATCAGCAATTGAGAGTGGACTGGTATTTTCGTGTCGAACAATGACACGATTTTCATACAGATGCATGTTACTGATCGATGAAATCGGATCAGCACTGACTGTTACTGCTTTCCGAATATTGTTGTCAATATATACCGTAAGGGTGTCAGCCGGACTAAAAGCTACGTTTGAAATACTGTACGCACCAGTACCTGGATCACATGAGGCAGTATACGTAGTCAGTCCAGCAACGCGCAGGAGGATATTTTGAGTTACTCCGTCACAGACCGGAGAAACGGTTACCCCTTCATCACTGTAGACGTTACCCGAAACGGTGATCAGAGCAGCTGAATCGTCCCATACAATATAACCTGGATCACCAGCTGGATCATTATCATAAGCTTCTCCATCAATTGAACCAATGTGGTTTGTGAAGCGCCATGAACTGACAGCAGTACCGGTAGCAGTCACGTTTGTAGCCGCACTTACACCTGATGAAGTCGCGAAGCTGTTATTGGTGAAGTTCTTGGCTGGGTTGTTGTTGAGAACGGTCGCGCCAACGGTTATACCAGTACCACTGTTAGCTGCTACCTCGATATCAACCCGTGAGAAATCTGTAACGGTTGGTATACCAGTAAAGACAATACCGGTTGAAGTAGCATTACGAATGGTGGCGTAGTTCCAGTTGGTTGTTCCACTGCCGCCAATCGTCACATTGTAGGTACCAGACCCTTGATTGTTGATCGAGGTTGAAGCATTGGCGGCACCAACAACAGAGAGACTACCACCGAGGAGATTGTAGCTGGCTCCTGAGGCAAAAGCTACAGTCACTACTCGTTCACTACCAGTCAGTGAAGCACCATCAAAATCGGTGGCATAACTCCAGTAATCACTGGCAGTGGTTTCGGTAAAGGTACCGTAAATATGAAGGAGGCCATTGGTATTATTGTGATCTTGTGAGTAGATACCACCAAGCGCATTGTAGGTGGTAGCACTACTATTCCAGAGGCGGATACGAGTATCACTTGCTACCGAAAGAGTACTGTAGGTATCAGCCGTAGTCTTTTGGTTGACTGCAATATTACCACCACCATAGAAGTAGAGGGTGCCTGGGAAATCGGTAGCAGCGCCTCCGAGCTGATTTTCAAAGACACCTGCAACCGCTAACGTGGTCCCTGTGGCAACTCTAAAGAGACTATGGTTTTGGAGGATAAAGCTTTGGGTTGACGTCGCTGACTCGGTCACCGTAAAGGATCCAGTACCATTGATACGAGTGCGAGCAAGTGGTGAGTTACCCATCGCAATAGTATGTGTACCGCTACCGGTAAAGGCGACCACGCCACCATTGGCAAGTACTGTACCATTAGCATCAATGCTGCCAGCGATAGTGGTAGTCGCCGTATCACTAAGACTGAGGGTGGACGCAGTTGCCACAAAGACATCGCCAGACACCGTCAGTACTGGATCTGATTGATTGGTCGTAAAGGTTGAAGACGCGGTACCGTTACCAATCGTCAGGTTGCGGTTTACCAAGATACCGACACCACTGGTCGTGAAGGTTGAACTACCAACAGTTGTACCAATCGCTAAGTCGTAGTAGGTCGTACCAAGTACGGTGGCATTTGCACCACTATAGGTAACGAGACCTGTACCTGATCGATAGGTTCCGGCTACTGAAAAGACAGTTCCACTACCGGTTAGATTAATAGCGGTTGCACCAACATCATACACGTGAGCTGCACTGACCGTCAGTCGGCCACTAACCGTAGTCGTAGCAGCTGAGGCTGGAGTTGTGGTACCGGCCATCGAACCATTACCGAGCACGAGATTTGCAAAGGTCCATGGTGTAGTGCCGCCGAGAGTATTAGTACGAGCAATGGTGGTAGTCCCAGCTCCAAGTGACAACGTACCGTTACCGGTGAGCTGACCATTGAGGAGTGAGATGTTGTTGGTGCCCGTCACCGTACCAGCAGTAATAGTCATGTCACCAGTAAGACTCAGTGGTGCGGTGATGTTCCAGGCTCCGCCAACGCCAGTAAACGATAGGTTGTGGAAGTTTTGGGTAGCAGCGGCCGTAATACTCTTACCGGTAGTTGTTGCCGTAAAGACAAACGTCGAAGAGGCAGCGGTGATAGTGGCATTGGTACCAACAACGAGTCGTCCTGAGAGACTATGGGTATCAGTGCCAGCGGCGACGAACTGTGAAGAAGTGGCGAGGGTGAGGCTGCCTTCAAAGGCACTACTTGACGCGTTACCGGCAAGCGTCACAGGGCCACCAGGGGTAAAGGTGGTACTCGCCCACACAAAGAGACCGTTGTTTGCAAATACAGTGAGCGAGGTCGACGGTGTAGTGGTCGCAGTAAAGCGCAAGTCAGTATCAGACGCGGTGTTAAAGAGGGTCAAATCAGCAATTGAAAGCGGCACAGCTCCTTCATGGCGAGTAATGAGCTGGTAAGCATACACATCAAAGTTGGTGATATCAGTAGTTGGTGTCTTCGTGACAGCTGCACCTGTAACACCACCATTGGTGTTGAGGTAGACGGTAATCTTCGGGTCACCAATAAAGGCGACGTTACTGAAACTGTATGCACCAGTTGCCGCATTACATGATGTTTGTGCAGTATAACTGCCGCTGTTCACAACCACCCGAACATTTGGTGTTACTCCATCACAAACTGGTGCACCCAGTGCGGCTGAACCATCGCTGCGTAATACCCGACCAGAAACAGTAATCAAGTATGAACTATCGTCAAAGCGAATGGCACCGGGGTTGGTATCCCCTCCATCAAACGCTTCACCGTAAAGATTGCCAGTTCCCTCCTTAAACCAAACGAAGCTGGTTGATGTACCGGTAAAGGTGACGTTACTGCCTGTACCAGCTGTGGTCGTCGCAAAGGCAACCCGCAAGAACTGCTTGGCTGGGTTGGTGTTCACGGTGGTGCCATCAATGCGAAGACCTGAGGTGCCAGGCGTCACCTCGACATACCCATCATCAAATTGTGACAAGGTCGTTGAACCTAGGAGTCCAAAGCCAGCGGGACCGGTACTAGCAACACTGAAGTTACGAGCGGTGACAATTGAGTTGGTGGCATTAAGTGAGAATGAGCCAGTGAGTGCAGCGACGGTGGTGGTAGCTGAAGTGGTACCGGTAAGGTTAAGCGAAGCTGCGGTGAAGCCAATACTTGAACCACTTGCCACCCGCACGTCAACCTGCCGAGGACTACCAAGTACCGTACCATCAAAGTCAGTGGCGTACGCCCAATGTTCAGTGCCGGTACTGCGAATGTAATTACCATAGATATTGAGGTCACCATCAACTCCAGCATGATCTTGTGAGTAAATTGAACCAGTACCATTGGTGGTATACGTTGCAGCTGATGAATTCCACATCGCCACATCGGTGTCGCCGTCAACGAAGAGTGTGCCGTAGACATCTCCCGAGAAAGTCTTTGCGTGCATACTATGATCCCCACCAATGAGACGGAGGATTGAACCAGTCCAAGTCGTTGAGGTGCCGGACATGGTTTGCGAGAATGTACCTGAAGCAGTCAGCGAGATACCACTGTTTAGGGTGAACTGGGTGGCGGTTATAAGATTAATGGCCACGGTTGATGTTGCCGCTTCAGTGATCGTGAAGTCTCCCCCCGCACTATTAAATTCAAGTGTCGCAAAGTTTGAATTACCAGCAGCAATAGTTTCTGCTCCAGCGATTGAATTAAAGCGAACAGTACCGCTGGCATTGAAGAAGGTAGCGTTGTTATCAAATGATCCTCCTACACTCAAGACTCCTGTTGGGAAGGTTGTATCTCCTCCAGTATCAAGCACAAAGTTACCTAAGATAGTGGCATTGGTATCTGTAAAGGTACGAGCAAATCGTGCTTGACTACTACTTGTTGCGTAGAACGTACTCGCACTGATCTGATTGTTATATTCAGTGGTCAACCAGCCGTTTGTACGAGCCACATTAGACAGACGAATTTCATCAATGATGCCCGAGAAGAAGCGACCACCAGCATCATCTTGCCCAAACTTGAGATCGTTGATGGTTGAAGAGGCATGGGTAGTACTATTACTACTACTAGCTGAACCAGAAGTAGCAAAACGATAGATAGTAGCGGTGGTTGGATTGACCACCAGGGCAGCCATAAACCACTGATTTTGAAGATAGGTTGGTGCCCCATTCCAGCCATAGGTGGCAACCGTATCGTTCCAGTGGTACCCAAGGTTTCCAGCCGTACCGTTAATACCAAGACCGGTGGTTACCGCACCACGAGAGAAAACCACACCATCGTATGCACTCTGTGCTCCGTTTGGACGCATCCACACCGACCAGGTAGATGTCGCCATCGAAGCCGCAAAAGTAGTCTGAATAAACTCGTTCGTACCATCAATACTTTGACCTCGACCCACCTGTGCAGTCACTCGGTCACCCACCTCCATATTATTACTCGTACCGGTGGTACTACCCGTACTACCAACATACTGTGGGGCAGAGGCAGTTGGGCTTTCATCCAAGTGATAAACCGCGAGATATCCATTGGTCCAAACATTATTGCGACCAAATGGATCTGTTACAGCATAAGCACTAGCAGCACTGTTGCCGTAGTAAATATAGAAAGTGGTGTTCGTAACATTACTAATAGTTGGCGCTTTGAAGTGTAACTCGCCACTTAGTGAACCAGTGTTTATGCTCACAAGTTCATATGGTACTTCGGTTACACCATCACTCGTGGTGACGCGAATATCACTACCGTCACTTTTCACTCCTGCAAAGAAGGCACTACCAAGCGTAGCCAAATCAACATAGACTGGGAAATCCGTCACTGTTTCCGCGACCTGACTGGCACTAATAGTGATGGCCATGCGACTCGTCCAACTGTTGTTATACCAAGAACCAACCCCGCTACGAGTACGTAGATGGTTGAAACTTGAACCATTGGTGCTGATTTGATTGGCATCCTGCACCAACAAAATGACTTCACCATTGTTGTGGGCAAAGGCCCCAGAACCAGTTACAGCAAAGTCACCGCCTACAGTTAACGTGCCGCTTGGCATAGTGACGGTACCGCTTTGAATACGATGTGCACGTGTGGTAGTGGCGGCACTTTCAGAGTAAGTCCACGAGCCTGCACCAGCAAAGGTAAGATCGTAGAAGGCATTAAGGAAATTCGTAGCCCTTTGGGTAATTGTGCGTCCAGCTACACTACTGGTCATACGAACCTCACCATTGTTATGTGCAAACTGTCCGCCCGTATTGAGGAAAGATCCCGCAATCGTCGTAGTACCAGTTGGCAGCGTGACCGTACCGGTTGCGATGGTGAGTGTACCATTAAGGACTAGTGTACTTGTGCTAAATGACCAGTTACCACCAGCACCGGTAAATGACAGGTTGTTAAAGGCAGAGGTACCACGTGCAATCACACCGGTACTGGTACCAACAAAGGTCACCGTACCACTTTGCGGAACAAAGAGGTTGTTGTTTGTCCAGGCCCGGACGACATTTATGTTAAAGCCAGAACCAGAGGCATTAAGCGTATCGTCTGCTCCAATAGTTATCGACTCGCTGCCGACATTACCAGAGAGCGTGATGGTTTTGGCTGTACCATCAATGACAACATTACCGACATTAGTACTTGAAGCGGCACTTTTTGCATCACCCCAAAGACTACTGCCAGCACCATCAAAGGTGGTTGTACCAAGCCCACTAAAAGTACCATTGGCGCCAAGACTTAAGTTACCGCCGATGTTTATACTCGATGTACCACGAGCCAAGGTTCCAAAGTTCATCGTCACATTACCAGAAGCAATCAGTGGTTTTGTGAGACTAAACGTAGCATTACCACTACCTTCACCAAAGGTAACATTATGGAAGAAGAGTGAACTTGAGGCATTAACTGGCGTTTGGGTCGAAGTAGTAGCCGTAAAGATAATGGTTGAAAGACCAGTCGTAAATGTACCTTGGTTATTCCAGAGATTACTAATACGGAAGGTACTGGTGGCTGGGGCAAAGGTACCATTATTTTGGAAATTAATGACACTCGTGTCAGCCCCTGGTGCGTAGGTTGAACCAGAAAGTACTCGCAGACGAGCATCACCACAAGTTGATTCAGCACAGAGAGTGATAGCGTTACCACCATCAGCACTAAAGAAGATGTCTTCGTTGGCACTATTGGCATAGAGCGCAAGCTGAGCATTGGTGATTGTGGTGTTGTCGTTTGAACCAATCGTCAAGTGACGCTTACTGAGCACCATACCCGTAATATCGCCCGAACCATCATAGACGGTGGTGCCCACTGCTTCGTCGGTACCACTTGCATTTTGCATAAACACCGTGATGACATCACCAGCCACAGCTGACACATTTGGAATCGACCAAGAACCAGCCGCTGAGACTGTTGACCAGGTAATAACCACCCGTCCAGGATTACCATTGCCTCCATTGGTTGAAGTCGCACTGGTACCACCACTACCAGCTCCACCACCATAATCACTGTCGGTGTTATTACCAGGTAGACCAGGAGAGGTGGAAGAACCACTGACCGTTGATGTAGCAGTTACACCACTGGTTGTAATATACGATGAACCACCGCCGCCGCCGGCACTCGCTTGGTAGATACCTGCCCCACTAGCACCGCCGCCGCCGCCGTAATAACCGGCGCCACCACCAGCACCACCAGCAGCCAGGGTTGATGAGGCACCGGCACCACCAGCCCCACCACCATGTATGCCACCAGCACCACCGGCGCCACCACCAGCACCAGAACTACCACTACCGCCGTTATAGGCCGAACCCACGGTTGCATTCCCGCCACCAATGGCACCACCCGTTGACTGTGTACCACCAGTTCCAGCTGTACTGCCAGTCACACTGACTCCATCACCACCAACGAGACCACCTCCAACCCCACCAGCACCCGCCAGTGTTCCGGTGACGCTATGCGGTTTGAGCGCAAAGGTAAAGTAGCGACCAACATCAGCACCAACTGATGCTTGTGTCATGGTAGGTGCACCAAGCTGTCCAGGTGCCCCAACTGGATTATTATCGTAACAAAGGAAAACAGAGTTGTCGGTACCGTTAGCGTTAGCTGAATAAAAGTTTGCATCAGCATTCGTTGGGATGTCACAAGAACCTCCGCCAGGACCCCAGGTGTTGTTATCCATCGAGCCACCAACATGAACTACCATGGCATCTGCCACCGTGGCATTGAGATCAGTTCCCGTAAAGACAGTATTGGCTACCGTGACGGCAGTGTTTGTACCAACCACATCATACGGATTACCAGTAGTAGTCACGCCACGATAGGCCCAAATACGACCGGTGTATGACTCAGTGGCTGGTCCACCAAAAGTTGGATTACCAGGCACAGCACCAGTGCGGCGATAGTACCAGACAGACAAACGACCTTCACCAGCCGATCCTGCTTGAGAAGAAAATTCTGTCCAACCGGTGCAGTTAGCGGTACATGTATGTGCGGTGTTTGTTCGTGAATGTAATACGGCAATATAAACGTCATCAACTGCTGTACCAGCCGGAATGGTTGGAGTACAACTAGCACCGCTAACCGCACAAGCTGTACCAACCCCAACATAGCTTATGCCACCAGCCACTGACCCACCACCGCCACCAGCACCAGCCACAAAGAGTGGTGTTGAGGCACGCATCACGGAGGTAGCGCCACCTCCCCCACCACCACCCGGTGGTGCACCAGTTACTCCTCCGCCGCCGCCACCACCGACGTGAATGGTGAGATTTTCACCAGGAATAGTCGTGAGTGTACCCCCAACAAATCCACCCCCACCACCAGTTGCTCCAGCATATTGTGTACCGCCACCACCAGCACCACCACCTGCACCCCAAGCCTTGACGGTGACATTAGTAACACCAGGTGGTACCGTGAAAGTACTGGTACCTGCAGTACTATAGACCATTTGTTGGGTGGTGGTACCAACTGCAATTTGAGCTGTTTTACCTGACTGTAAGACACCGTTTACCGCAATCGCAACGGTACCAGTAGCCACCAAGGTTGACTGATCATATTCAAAAGCACTACCAGATACCGTAAGCCCTTCAGACCATTCAACTGACCAATCTTGTATTGATGGACAATTTCCACTATCACAAAGGAGTTCCGCATCAAGCTTGAGCACTGCATAGATGTTTTTATCAAGGTTTGAAAGATCAATTGGTGAGTTAGTGAATCCTGCCGCATTACCAGGCAACGCTGAATCAGGAATCAACACAAAGTTACCTGGGGTTGTTTCATAGTAAACCCGATACAACACATCACTCAGGCCTGGTGTCGTATCAGTAAAGCGTACTCGCTCCCAACGTGGACTGACCCCGTCTTCAAAATTAATAGCAGTTGAGCGTATTGCACCCGAGGTAAAGCTTGGGTAGATTTGAGCAGCAATTGTTAGGGATCCATCAAAAGGCAACGTCGTAATTGATGGACTTGTACTGAAGTTCTCCCGCGCGGTCCATGTCACCCCATCCCAGCGACTTGTGTCATAGCGATCAGGGTTTGAACCATCATCAAACGCGAGCATGTGAATGTTACTATCACCACCACGTACGGTCTGGATACGCCAACTATTATTGACTGTATCAAGACTAAACTCTCCAGAAGAAGTACCAGTAAGTACCGAATACGTTTGATAGCGGGCTGCTACTGTATCTGAATACGCGACAATCACTTCGCCTTCAGCTGTGCCAGGAGTAGTTTGAAATTCACAATCAACAGGCAAACCACGGTTATCATTACCGGTGGTGGTCATTTCAGTGAAAGTACCCCAACCACTACCTGTCCAACGGAGTACACCAATGTCAGTATCAGCGTCCATGTAACAGAGAATCATTCGGTCACTGCCCTCGTCACGTTTAAGACTTCCCCAGGTCATGACGTTGCCGAGCGCTACTGTGCTGGTGGCTGACCAAGTTGAACCATTCCACGTCTTCCATGGCATATTGACAGTACCATTTGGAAGCGCCAAAACCGCTTGATCTCCTGATTCTTCATATTCTATTACAATTGCTTCGTTAGAGTTAGCACTAACATCACCAAAACGATTCGAATTGCCCCAACTACTACCATTCCACACGAGCGCCTCGTAATCAGGTGTAGATGCATTATTGTGTCGGAAGACTACAATCATTTCGTTTGAAGTAGGGTCACTGGCCAGCTTTACCCACTCACAGTCAGCGGCTTTAACTAAATCAATACTCGAAGTAGCTGACCAGCTTGTTCCATTCCAGATAGCGTAAACAGCATCATTGCCGGTACATGCTACGGCCATCAATCGACCAGAGACAGTCTCGTACCCAATATCAAAACGACGTTTTGTTGATTCAGTGGCATTGTCAACAATTTCAAATATATTACCCCACGACTCAGTGAGAGCGTCATAGATTTGGATATTGATGTCAAGGTCAGTACCAAGAGTACCAAGGGCATATTCAGGTCGAGTTGTCGCAGCTTTGAGTTGTGTCCAGCGGATCTGGGCACCAACGGTCTCAGCGGACTGAGCGGAACTCCAAGTAGAGCCATTCCAGGTGCGGAACTGCGGTGCCTGTGCGGTACCAATACCATAAGCAGTCATTGCGCCACTAATAATTGATGTTACTTGCGCACCGCCAGCCACAGTTTCAATATCAACATTGTCGTTAGTGGCAAACTGATCACCGGTCGTTTGATACCAGACTGATACATTAGTGGCTGTGTCAACCGTAAAGCTAAACGGTGTTGCGTAATTTGACCAACTATTGTTGCCACCGGGGTCACGCGCCCGTGCACGCCACCAGTAGGTCACTCCATTTGTGAGTGGCGTCTGAGTTTGATAACGAACCGTGTTACCTGACGTGTATGGATTAGTATCAGCTGGGGTGGTGACATTTGTGAAACCAGCATCCACGCCAGAGAGGAAGGTAGATGGACTAGCAAAGTCTGCAGTACTCGAAATTTGCACTTCGTACTGCAAATCGTCGTTTTGTGGATCGGTTGTGGTAAAGGTGAAGGCTGGTGTCACAGTGGCCGTCTTTGCATTGTCAAAGAGTGAGATAAGCGTTGGTGGCTCAATCTTTTGACTCCAGGTCACCGTCATATCTAAAAGCCGTGGCAAGGTAGAGTTACCAGAGAAGACCGAGGTAATACGAAGCACGTTATATGTCCTGGTATCAAGGTTTGCAATTGATATTGGTGACGAAGTAAAGCCGCTACTGTTACCAGGCAAGTCAGTATCAGGCACCAGTTCAAATGTATTGGCAGAAACTTCATACTCAACGTAGTGTCGAATGGTACCAGAGGTGACATTTTGGTTGAAGTTTATACTACCCCACGCATTACCAATTTCTCGGTTATCATAATCAATTTCGGTAGTCGTTGTAGTCGCAGCAGTAAAGCCTGTGTTAATACCAGTATCATTGGTGGTGGTACTCGTGATCGCATCATTAAGGCTGTTGGTATTAAATTGATCACCGGTTGTTTGGTACCAGGTTGTGATGACTGTGGCACTATTAATTGTAAAGCTTTTAGCTTCAGACCAATTACCGTAGGTATTTGAACCAAAATCATCTTTGGCACGTACTCGCCACCAGTAGGTTACTCCATCAGTCAAACCAGTGTTTGGAATAAATTGAATTGTCTGGCCAGACGAATACTGACTACGTTCTGAAGGTGAAGCTAAGTTGGTGAATTGTGAAAAATTAGCATTTGATTCCCGAATAAGGGTTGGTGAAGAAAAGTCAGCATCGTCATCAATCACCACTTCGTATGATACGAGGTCGCCCAGTTCATCTGTAGCGGCAAATTCAAAAGTTGGTGACGTTGAAGCCATCTGTTCGTTGTCAAATGGTGCAATCAGTGTCGGTTCAAGTGGTGCCGCGTTGGTAATCAACCGTGGGTAGTTGTCATAGCTATTCAACACAGAACCATCAGCATACACGACACGGAAACAGTAACTCGTATTAGCAGCTGCATTGTTGTTTTGAAGTACAAAGTCCCATTCAGCATTTTGACCTACCAATAATGCATTACGATTGAGATTGGTAGGGTTGTACTCTTCATACGTCTCAGGGAACGTACTACTAGCCAGCAAAGTGCTTGGTAGCACTCGACCATCACTGATGATTTCTTCAGAGGCAACGGCATAAAAGCCCGTAGGGTTTGATTTGTTATTAAAGGTGGTTTGTATCCAGCCGTCACTACGAACGATATTTGAAATAGATACTTCATCAATACCACCGGTAAAAAGTCGTCCACCTAATGGATCTTGTCCAATATCAAGAGCTGCATAGGTACCCGTCGAGTGGGTTACCGCATTAGTTCCACTTGCTACCCCCACCCCGGAGTGACGCCACATTACCGCTCGAGTCGGCTCAATGGTCAAGGTGGCCATAAATGGCGCACTAGAAGTTGGATAGGTCGGCCCCCCTGTCCAGTTGTACGTAGCAGCAGCATCACGCCAGTGGTAGCCGAGACGATTTGTATTCGATGGAATATTGATACCACTGGTTTCACCTGACGCGCGAGTCATTAAAAGACCATCAAAGGCGCCTTGGTTACCGGTTGAAGAAGCCCAGATTTGCCAGGTTGAGTTGAGGAAAGAACGATTAAAGCTTGAACCAAGATCGATATACTCATTGGTTCCATCAATTGCTTGGAAGCGACCAACAATACCGTTCTGACGATCGCCCACTTCCATATTTTGTGATGTACCATTACTATTGCCGGTACTATCAATAAATTGTGGTGCTGTGGCAGTTGGACTTTGATCAAGGTGGTACACCGCCAAGAAGTTGTTACTCCATACATTATTGCGACCATAGGTAGCTGAGACACTATAGCCACTGGCTGCACCATTGCCGTAGTACACATAAAAGTCAGTGTCGGTTGTTGTCGAAAGCGATGGGGCTCGGAAGTGGAGCTCACCAATATCACTACCCGTATCAAGCGAGACTAGTTCATATGGTACTTCAGTTACTCCGTCACTGGTGGTGATGCGGATATCGTCACCGTCACTTTGCACATTATCAAAGAATTGCGCAGGAAAATCATCGAGATTGAGGTAAACCGGGAAGTTTGTTACATCATTACCTGAAACTAAAGAACTCTCAACTGTCACCTTAACCCGCCGTGGCCAAGAGGCACTGTACCAATCAGTACCAACGATTGAGTTCGCATATCCGCGCCAGGTTGCCGTTGTACTTCCAACCGCACCCACGTCTTGCCAACCGGTAGCAATATTACAGGAGACACCAGTTGCGTACTGTAACTTGAAGGCGGACGTACTCGTCGGCAACGTCACATTTGCCCCCTCAAGTGAGAGACGAAGACGGATCACATCGTTGAGACTGACCGCTTCTGCTGAAGTGAGTGCAGTATTTTCTGCCACATCGGTACCTCCTACCGGCCAGGCATCCGTCGGGGTAAAGACACTCGCGTTTGTATACCAGCGAAAATCATTTTGTACGAGTTTTGGCTTACGCACCCAAGCCACTGACCAATCATCAAGACTCGCACTGGTGGCGCCAAACGTGGTCAAGGTGGCCTCAAGACAAATCTGACTGTATGTGGTGGTAGAAAGACCAGTCAAGTTAAGAGGCATAGCCGTACTGTCAAAACCTGCACTATTTCCTGCCAGTGCTCCGTCTGGTATATAGGTGTCACAAGTGGTCGTACTCGTGTATTTAAGCTTTACCGTTACGTCCGTTCCAAACGGCTCAGTTGAAGAGAACGTAAAATCACCCCAGGTTTGCTGGTTTGGCACCGCCGAAAAGACAATCGGCTGCGTCGTCACAGTACTTTGAGTAAATTGGTAGCGCTTAGCAGCCATTTCAAACGTTTCAAATGGAGCACCGGCTATTGAAGATGGGTTTGGTACTATTGATTGTTTCGTTGACCAGCTGGTTCCGTTCCAGTACGTTGACTCTATTTCATCCCCCGCCACAGCATCATCGTGTGAGACTGAGACGATGGTGCCATCTCCAGCTCGTTCTGTCTGCACCCAAAATACACCAGTACCCGCTCCGACACCTGTAATGGGCTGAGGGGCTGACCATGATGATGTCGCATACACGCTATACCGTGCATTAGTTGTGTCCGAATAGGCGGCGAGCGTATACCCCGAGCGACCTGCTACCGTCTCATATTCACAATCAATTGGTCGCCCAGCCTGAGAGTTACCAGCCGTAGAAAAATCATTATAGGTGCCGGTCCAGATACTACCATCCCACCGGATCGCTCCTGGACGAGCCGAATCATTGATGTAACACAACACCATGTTGTCTGAGTTTGGATCAGCCGAGAGTGTTCCCCATTCAAAGTCATTTTGCAGTGCCTGGGTGGCAGGAGCGGTCCAATCAAGACCCGTCCAAGTACGATAGATGAAACTATTTCCCGTACCATTGGTGACTGCTACAATCGCTTGATCACCGGAAGTTTCATACTTCACCCCAATACCAGCTCTCGCTTCTTGACCAGCCTGTACCGAACCCATGACCCGACTATTACCAAAAGCCGAACCGTCCCACACGAGCATCTCGTAGTTGTTACCAACCGCCGCTCCACTATCGCGTACTACCAAAATCATTTCATCTGAGGTTGGATCAGACGCAATCTCAACATGGTTACAGACGTTGACGAGGCTGGTAGTAATACTACTTGTAGCTGACCAGGTAGAACCATTCCAAATACGATAGACCGGATCTTTAGTGTTACTACAAGACACCACCATGGCGTCACCCGAGACACTTTCATACCCAACGGCAATACCACGGCGGCCGACATTTGAGACAGTGTTCGTGATGAGTGTTTGATTACCCCATGAACTACTCGTTGCATTATAGACCTGCGCATAGGTGGCGTTTGATTGGTCCATGGTCACAAGAATATACTCATCTCGCTTCACTCCAGCAGCAGTGCGCACCCAGTTTATGGTACCCCCTACTGGAATTGCCGATTGCTTAATACCCCAACTTGTACCACCCCAAAGACGGTAACGTGGCGTATTGTTGGTGCCATCACCATAGGCAATGAGCATCTCGGTGTTGGTAGTCGAATTAACGACGACATTATCATTATTAGAAACACCACCAAATAAGGTGTTGGTATTAAACTGACCGCTTGTGGTCTGGTACCAATTCGGCACGGTATCCGCCGCATTTACTGTAAAGCTTTGGGTTGTCGAGTAGTCACCAAAACCACCAGAACCGGTTACATCCCTGGCTCGCACACGCCAATAGTAGGTCGTCAGGTCGGTGAGTGTCTCACTGGGTTGTAACTGGTAGCGGATTTTTTGCCCTTCTGTAAATGGAGAAGTATCGCCACCCGAAACAGTGTTGTAAAAGCCAGCATCACTGCTTGAGACCCGTACGGTAGCAGTAGCAAAGGTTGATGAAGTTGAAATCGAAAATTCATACTCAATATCAGAGGTCCCATCTGGATCACTCGCAGTAAACTCAAAATATGGAGTAGTTGAAGCCAGGCGAGCATTATCAAACGGCACGCCATGCAATGTTGGTGCAGCCGGACGGAAATCAAGCGCAGCTTTTTTCCACAACATGAGTGTTCCTGGTGTCGTTGAACTTACCTGACCAGCAGTGGCCTCCTGCTGACTTTGGATAGAAATAATTTGTCCAGCCGTGACACCTTCAAGGAGAAACACGAGATTGCCAGAAGCTTCAGCGTGTCCATTTTGATTACGAATAAAATTTGACTTTGTCTGGGCACCAGTGGTGGTTACACCATTAACAGTGACCGTAATGCGATTGTTGGTACGCGCAGTGGCACCAGTAAAAGCACCATTGTATGTCAGGAGGTAATCACCACTGGCGTTGACAGTTATCTGGTGACTATTAACTGCGGTTGAATGTGTATAGGCGTTACTATCGTACGCCAGTTGCGTATTAAACCGTGACGAAGAAGCATTACTATTGTTAAAGTTCATGCCAGTTGTACCATTGAGGTAGTTGCCGGTGAGGGCAATCACACCGGTTGATGGTAACTTTTGTATATAGATTGATCCAGCAAACCCTGGTGTCACCACCACATTACCACCACCCGCTTCTTGTTGTGTCGTTACTGTCAATACACTGTTAGTGGAGCTGGCGACCACAATACCAGACCAGTGAATACTCGAGTCACCATCGCTTTCCGTCGCTGCCGTTTCCATATATCCCTGCATAAATTGCGCTCCGGGTACAGCCATGCCATTGATGAGCACTTGTCCTTTTACGTTTGTTTGGACCGTATGGTTAACGCCGGTGAGTGGAATATTGATATGAACCATGTAGGTACCGGTGGCTGACAGTGTAATGTTTTGTGGCGATACGGTATTTGAGTGCACATAACCACTATCCTGGCGAGTTTCTACCCAGTCAAGTGCGTTTGCTGTCGCTGTGTTAAGGCTCGTGGTCGCTGTCGAACGGGTTGTGGTCGCGGCAAATACTGTATTGGTATCGTTAATATATTCGAGATACATCGAAGCCAGGCCGGTTACGTTGACGGTGTCTCCTGCGTCGATAGTGTTGAGGTTTTCGACAAAGACTTCAATGTAATCGTTTGCGCTAACATCAGTGAGCAAGAATGCGACGTTTGAAGATGACTCAGATTGTGCTCCAGCATTTTCAATGTAGCCACTACGTCCAAGACCTTCTTGGACGGCAATTCCATTCTTTCGTACTTCTATACCAGAACGAGTACGACTCACATTAGCGTCAGTTCGCTGTACTGGCAAGTTGACCGAAACAAAGTAATCACCATTCTGACGAAGGGTTACTCGCTGTGAGTTGGTTGAGGTCGAATGAGAATAATAGTAGTTATCAATTGAACTGGTTGACCACTGCATTGGACTTGGAGCTTCGTTTAGGTTTGTACCTGCAACAGTCCGCGTCCCTTTGAACCAACCGATATTGTTAAGAGCGTCAGAAGCAATTTGCCACTGCCGCAACTCGTGGAAGGTATCCATCTGGAGCGGTCCCAAAAGATACATATATGGACTTATATCCGGTGCGTCAAAGGTGTATGAGAGTGTAATCTCATCACCCTCATTAAGCGTAATATCCGACCAGGTTATCACACTGTACTGTGGAAGAGCAGTAATAGTGGCTCCTTCTAGTCCTTCTATAATAAAACCACGCGGTACTCGTTCGGTGATATCACCTGTGTAGGTTCGGTTGGCTTTAATATTGAGATCAACCTTATATGGTGCTGGTGGATAGATACGAGTTGGCGCAGTACGAGTGATGTCAAACGGAATGTAATCACGCACTTCAAATGAATCAGTAATTTTATGAACAACTTCCCCATTCACATTCAAATGCTGCAACTGAATCGTGTACTCACCCCACTCACCAGTATCTGTAAAGGTGGCCAGGTAGTCTGGCATATCAGTCACATTGTTGGCATTACATGAGCCAGACTGTTCGACCGGCACTTCATAGATGGTTCCTTTTGGATCAATAATCTTCATTTGCAGATTTGCATCACAAATCGTGTCACCACTATCAGTCAACGCAGCAAGATTGAGTTGCACTTCTTCGTTCGGGAAGTACATACTCTTTTTTGTGTTCACCGCCAAAAGACCCCAATAGAATTCAAAGGTATCGATGAACTTTTCACCATTTTCGAGTACTTCTACGGTGACTTCATATTTGCCTGGTTCAAGTGTGTACGGGAGTTGCTGTACCTCCATAGACCAAGTCAGATCATCGTAGTATTTAATATCAAACAAAGCTGGTATCTCAGTTCCTTCTGGATTTTTTATACTCACCCGATCAACAACAAAGGTGTTTTCGGTAAAGATAGCTCGGAAGATACGATTGAGGAAACCTTGTTGTGGGTCGTATGAGAGCGTAAACATCGGTGACTTGCCAAGTACCTGATCGAGATCGGCATTGACAAGCTCATTGAGACTTGGTTCTTTCAAATCACGCTCGTAGCTAATGGTATCGGTTGGCGCTTTAAAATCTGAAGCTTCATAAAAGCGGCCAGAGGTGACATCAAGCCACACCCCATCTACAAACACCTCTTCAGTCTCAGTTTCGATACCTTCGTAGGCCACTTTAACGCGGAGATTTGAGAGGTCATTACTATATGGTGAAACAGCGAGTGCTACAAGGAAATGATCACCATTGAGACTATTAGAAATTTCGCCATCCACATCAATGACAGTACCTGGGAGGTAGGTTGCACCAGCATCAAGCGAGTACGATACAACAAACCGCTGAATGGCACTACCTGGCTTAGCTTTGGCTGCCAGCGACAGGCGGAGCTGCACCGTATCAAGTACCGTACCACTGGTGAACTCTGGCAAGGCAAAATTATCAAACGTGAGTGACCGAGTCTTACAGCCGGCTTCAATCAAACATGGCGAAAGTCCAAAGAGATCCGTAGTCGATGTGGCAGTCAACTCAACCAGAGCTGATTCCTCTTCATTACTGGTAGTAGCAGCTTCACCATCTACTGCCGGCATGACAGCAGTTGTCTCTTCACCAGCTACAGGTTCAGATGTAGGTAGCGATTCTGGAGTAGGAAGTACCGTTTCTTCCACTGGTTCTGTTGGACTTTCATTTACTACCTCTTCACTCACCACTACATCATCAGAAACCGGTGTGGTTTCATCAAATTGCGCCAGCGGGTATGTCTCGGCCTTTAGTGAAGTTTCAAGTGGCGTTTCAGTCGGTGCTGGTTGTGGAGCAGGCTCTGGTGTTGGCTCTGGTTCCGAAGTGGACTCTGCCGGTGTTTCAGTTGGTTTTGGTTCAGTGGTCGGAACATCAGGAACAACACCGTCAGCTGGAGTATCAGGTGAAGGGTTTTGATTTGGTGCGTCTCCTGTTGGTGTTTGTGGTTCTGTTGGAGCGAAATATTTAAAGTAGGCAGAATTGCTGCTAGTGAAGTTTTGCAAAATACCATCACCGTCAACATCTTGAATCAAAACTTCGTTCGGATTATCAAAGCCATCTGACACAACGCCACCTGGCACTACGAGCAATTCCTCGGTGGTATAGACGGTGCGATCAATATACGAGTACGCCAAAAAGCCACTGATACAGACAAATACCAGCAGAACCCGCAAAGTGAGGCGGTTTAGCTTAGGAATTACATGCGACACAACTCTAGCGCCCAAAAAAACTTTTGGGTTACATACAGTATAACGCGCCGGTCGTTATGACCGGCGCGTTATAGCTAATTTATTGTGGATTGTTTAGCTCACTTAGCGAAGAATAGTTTTTACGTCATTGATTTCCTTCTCTATCAAGGTCTCTGATACTTCGAGTGCTTGATTGAGACCCTCTACAGCTTCTTTTTCTTTCTTTGAAAGGCGTGGACGCTTCGTGATGAGATTTATCTGATCATAGATTTCATCGCGTAGCGCTGAGAAGATTTTTTCCATCTGGTCTTGAATCTCACGTGTCTCGCGACGGAGCTTATCTTCACGGAGTTTGTTCTGCTTGCGGTCATACCAAATGTAGATGAACTGCATGAGAATTGTGATGAGGAGCAACGCGGTGAAAATGTTTCGTCCAGTGAGGTAATCCCAGATGGTCGTTTCGATTTCTACTTCTGCTGGTTTGATCCACCCGGCAGTGATCTGTACAGCCACGCGAGATTCTTTGGTGTTACCAGCCTTGTCGTGCGCTACTACTTTGACAGTATACGTACCATCTTCCAGTTCCTTAAGGAGATAGCCAATAGCTGCTTCATCAGGACTAACTTTGATTGGTTCATTATCCGCAATCGTCATTTCGTAGTAATCGATACCAGAGGTGGTGTCGTTCGCTGCGAAATTAAGTTGTGGGAAGCCGGTCGGTGAGTTCGAGACCCGTACTTCAATAATGAAGTCTTCCGGTGGGATCGTATCAATCATGATCTTACGATTGAGGACCGCACCCCAACCGACCTGATTCTTATATTTGATACTGAGGTACTGAATACCTTCAATGACATTTTCTCGGTTCAAAGCAAATTCTTTAACCGGAGGATTTGAAATTGCTGACTTCGTGAGCTCTGGCTGATTCTCGGATGAGGTAGACAGCATCACGGCGAGTTCGTTCACATCAAACGGGATATCCCATTCAAAGAGACCATCGGTGGTTGCGTACCAGGTTTCCGGATCAAGGAAGGTCTTTGATCCAACCTCAGGCGCCCGTGGTGGATCACCAAACACAATTGCCGCATTACTATCTTCGTTGTCATCATTACGTGGAGGTGTTGGCGTATCGGTAGGAGTCGGTGTTAGTGTTGGAGTTGGTGGTGGGGTTGCTCCAGCCGCTACCGTAAACGATCCATTAGTACTCTTGGCATAAACATCGGTTCCGCGACCATCTGCTGCAAGAACAGAGGCACTTGAGACCGTGAGCGCTCCGGTACCGGCAGCAACCGCCCGGAAGGTCACACTCACGAGGTTAGACTGGGCCGTAAACGGAGATGGACTACCACCACCAAAGGTAATGGTTCCGGCACTGTTTGAGTAAGTTGGCTCAGTCGTCCATAGCGAGAAAACCGAACCGGTCTTACTGACGTTTACAACTGAGAGTACCGCCGGATCAAACTTGAGACTCGCCTCAACCGCGTTTACACTCTGACCACCAGGAGACACACGAACTGAGACGGTAAAAGTCTGGCCAGGAGTGTAGTTACCGGTACTTGGTGAAATAATCAAATCGGCAGCCTGTGCAACACTAGAGAAAAAAGCAAACAACAGAACAGCTCCCGCCAAGGCCAATACTTTACTTATATGTGTACGTGTGGATGTAAATGAGAACATAAGAACAATTCAGGATTACGGCGAGAGCTATTTGGGGGGCCGGCGCTTATCGGCAGTAATCTTCAGCTTGACCCGTTCCTTCTCTTCAGGTTTTAACAGTGGCAAGATGAGAATGAGTACACCATTTTTAATCTTTGCTTCTGCCTTCTCGATATCAACACTCTCGGGCAAAATAATTCGACGGTAAAAGTCTCCCCACACACATTCTTCAGTAAAGAATGAACCGCGTGGCTTACTCTTCGGGAAGACAATAAACTCGGGTCGGATGCGACGACCTTCGATGAGCACAATGTCAGCATCGCCTTCAATTGAGACGTGTACGTCATTCATGTCAGCACCAGCTGACTGAGCGTAGATAACGATCGTACGCTCAGTTTGAAACACATCCACATCAAGTTGCGCCACCTTGTCGACGGCAGTTTCCTCCTCACTTGATTGCAAGGTTTGGTCAGAGCGAACTCCCCTTCCTTTGAGACGCTGTAAAAATGACATACTAGTTCCTATACATTATATAGGTGTCAACTTGCACATGTAGAGGTTTCCCACAGTACTGCCCTATCATAGAAACAAAATTTGGTGAGGGTGATTATTGTGGTTCGTTGGTAGAGATTAGTTCGGCTTTAATAATCTCACGTGTATTAGGCAAGAGCTAGTGTCATCGTCGCAAATAATAGCTTCAATTTGACTTAGCCGGTCCAGTTGAAGAGGAGAATCGAAAAGTCGGTAAGGTTCACCCTACCATCCTGACTAATATCCGCCGGTGGATTTGAATCGCCACCATCGGTGTTCCACCAGAAGAGGAGGATCGAGAAGTCGGTAAGGTTCACCTTCCCATCTCGATTAAGGTCAGAGTTACTGCCTGTTGATTGGGACGGCCCACCCACACCATAGAGGGTGTACTGGGAGAAGTTTGAGGTGAGTGTCCCGGCCACGGCTTTCGCTCGAACTTTGTAGGTACCGTTGCTGAAGCCTCCGGTATCTATCGGAGTTGACCAGGCACCACTACCGTTTGCTTTCACGGTATACGACTTGCGAGAAGCGGTGTTTTTATCTTTTTCATTTTCAATGGTCACTTCGGCATCGGGGAATGTGTAGCCAGAAATGGTGAGAGCCTGCCCAGGATTAACGGGGTTTGGTGAGACCAAAATGGATGGCGGAATATTGATGTTACTCAAAGCCGATTCACGCGCACCAGCCACCGTAAAAGAAGTACTGAAAGTCGATGACTTCGTACCAGCAGCATCGGTAGCATAAATACCAAAAGTATATGCTCCGCGAGCAATCTTTTCGACTGTAGCAGTATAGGCACCGTTGCTATCAGTATTAGCGGTCACTGCCGACTTACCATCCACCAGTACAGTAATTTTTGCTCGCGGCGATGCATACCCGGTAATCACCACCTGACCATCACCACTCCGGTATGGAGCGGGAGATGATTCAAATCCCCCGCCACCCCCGCCACCGCTACCGCTACTACCGCCGCCGCCACTACCGCCGCCACTACCGCCGCCTGAGGAACCTTGTGTACTTCCACCGCCAGTGGCAGCACCTCCTTGATTTCCACTACCAGAGCCACTACCAGATCCACCATTACCGGTACCAGTTCCCGAGCCACTACCATTACCGTTTTCGGTTGAACTACCGGTTGGCTGTGCACTCACGAAGAAACTAATGAGATAGTCATCAATGTTGAAGTTGCCTTCATCGTCTCGGCAGCGGACGTAGAAGTCTTGTTGGGAATTTGGGGTCACCGCTACGACATTTGTATGAAACAAGAGACCAGTATTAGAAAAAACTGCCGACATGGTGTTGTAGTCTGCACCGGGACTACGAGCAAATCGACAGGTAGCAAATTCATCGGTCTCGAGACTAATTTCTACGTTAAGCGTCGTTCCACCCACAGTTGATGTCGGAGCACCATTAAAGCGAAGTGGTGGCACCAGCTCGGTGGTGTCGACCGGGCCAATTCCCACCTGTTCAACCAGCGCAATCAAAAACCCAGCATTGGCGATTTCAGTTGCGGTGTTATCGTAAATACGCATATTAACCTCTTTGGTACCTATATCTGGACCATTGATGATACCCGGTACATCAGCCGGTACAGTCGTAGTTCCGGTTGAGGTACTAAAGATAAATCCTCCTTTATTGGCTAAAAAAGTATGGTTACCGATTTTGAGTTCCAGAAGACTACCTGCGGCAATACCAGTACTTTGATTTAACGTATAGCGGATCATGCCCGGTGCCCCAGGGATAATATCAACCTTGTCATCTGTGGCAGATAAAGACGCTCCAACATCCCGCCGCACCCCATTGACCCGTAGCTCAACATTACGGAGTTCTGAGAACTGCGCACTACTGACGACCGTAAAGTCATCTGGTGGCACCACTTCAATGTAGCCTTCAGGAGGGATGCTCGTCGTATCAACCAGACGAAATGAAAGAGTGTGATTGGAAGCGAGGTTTGGGGCTGACCGAGAAAGGGTATCTTTATATTCTTTGACGTTGCGAGCAAAAGAAAAATGTGGAGAGGACAACAAAAAGGCCATGGAGCAAAGTCCCAAAACGAAATACACGAACAGACGCAGCGGTCTCGTGATATACATACATATATTCTACCCCGTACGGACTAGCCAAATGGTCGTTCTCCCACACCTATTAAATTTATTAGGACTCAGCAAATGACCCTAGATTCGAGGCGTCGAGGACTGAGAGCCTGAGGTGTATTAGATAGATATACATTGAAGGTTTGAAGGACGAAGACAACAAAGAAGATGGGGTTAGCTAGGTGGTTCTAGAGAAAGAGGGCAACAATGAGGAAATAAACCCACAATGTCATCACATCGCGAATCACCGTCGCCACTGGACCACTTGTGAGTGCAGGATCGTATTTGAGCTTCGTTGCCAAAAACGGTATCACGAGCGCCACCACCATCGCGAGCATAAGGGTTGCCAAGATAGCGGTAAACAAAAGCGGCACAAGTTCAGATGCGCCAAACCACCACGAGGTAATGCACCCAACGACCACACCAAGAATTGTGGCCAAAGTACCGGAGACAATCACTTCACGAAAGAAGTACCGGCGGAATCGCGCAAAGGTACCAAGCTCGGGATCAAGCGCAATCGCGCGTACAAAGATGATTTCGGTTTGTGAACCCACCGCATCAGCCAAGTAGACCACTAGTGGGATAAAGGCCACAATGAGAACATGAACGGCCAGCGCCTCTTCAAAACGCTGCACGATAGAGGCCGCGAGTAGTCCACCAAGCAACCCTAAAATGAGCCAGGGTAGCCGTTTGCGGATATGGAGGAGAGGCGTACCAGATAACAGTGAATTTTGTGGGTCTTCAAAGTTCGTGGTACCGGCGTGCGCAAGCGCATCAGCGATGCGGCCGTAGTGAAGAATATCGCGTATCTTATCTGGGGTCACCACCCCAAGTAACCGACCAGTACCCTGATCAACAACCGGAACTGCCTTGAGGTTGTGATTAATGGCAGTCAGGGCCACCTGTTCCGCTCTCATGGTGGCCGGGACTGACACCAAAGTCGCTTTGGCAGCAGCAGCCGCAATAGTATGATGTGAATGCGTAAAGACTTCTTTGACTGAGACCACTCCGGTGAGCTGGCGACTACTATTAACAAGATAGACATACGCCACACTAGAGTATGAGGAAGCGTGTCGAGACAGGAGATTGACGATTTCACCGATAGTGGCTTTGGGTGAAATTACCGGGACATTTTCGACCATGCAATCGATGGCGGTTAAATTTTTGAAACGATCAGACATAAGAACTGTGTACTATTATAGTCTTCAAGACTAGAAAGACCAACCACTGACCAATGCGTAAGGTCAGGGTTTAGACGGTAACGTTTTGCTGCGTCAATCGTAACCGCTCTCGACTCCGAGCGTAGTCAAGTGCGTAATTGAGAATAATGAGCACAAGGAGAATAAAGAGAATGGTAGCGAGTACAAAGGTTCCAGAATCAAGTCCGGCAATACTGCCACCTTTATTGATACCAACTTCAATTTCTCGCTCTGAAAGTGCGAGCTCTCGCTCATCAAGTTCACGCTCACGAGCAGTTAGGGCTGCTGTCATTTGATTAAGTTCAGTTGGTGCAACACCAACAGATACCCCAACTGCATTGGCGAGATAAAGCTCGGTACGATCAGCGAGTCTGGCTGTGACTGGACTGAAGAGTCCACTCTCAAAGACGAGCATCACCGCTACTACCGCACTCGCGATACGTAAGAGACTATGATATGAAGAATTTCCTAACATATATAAAGTATACCCTACGCAAACAAGATGAGGAGCACAATAAAGAACAGCGCACTGACTGACAACATCACAAGGAAGATGAGGAGGATCGGATTACCCGTATTGCGACGCTCCACAATCCTTCGAGTACCACCGCCAGTGTAGTACGCGAGCTTGCGACGAATATACAGCTTCACACCAAAGTATACGGTAAGGAGCAGTATCGCCAAGATACCAAGGGCTGGAAGTACAATCTTAACCGGTAAGACCCAGAAGGTTACGGAACTCGACATTGTCTGCTTGGCTCCCTCTTCGCCGTAAATAGGACTCACGACCGCCTCGTAGCGACCAAAACCATATCCCTCACCTTTCCAATCAAACGTAAATTCTCTCGTATCAGCCGGAAACACTGCTGCAGCAGATTCGTTAAAGATAAGATTGTCATCAACCTTTTGTCCAAACATGTTCGTAATCTCTACTGGTCCGACCGGACGAACAAGTGTATTACCGTCGTTTTCAATCCGAAGATTAAAGGTTACATTTGGAGAACCATAGATATAGTTATCGGTCGAAAATTGACGAATCTTAGCTGACTCAACACACTCACCGGCCACCCGCAAACTGATGATGTTTGCGACCTCGTAACCAATAGCGGCACCACTCTCACTGAGCTTGGGTGGTTCCATTGAGACGAAGATCCCAGCAAAGTGATTACATGGCGGTGCATCAGGCGGAACAGATACAACAAATGAGATTGGGGCTTCTCCTCCGGCTGGGACTGTCACAGTATCAGCAGTCAAAGTAATCCAACTACTCATATCAAGTGGAGTCGGCTCAACGTTGTCTGGAGCATAAACAGGCACGCTGCCATCCCGCACACCAATGATATCGCGACGACCAAGGTAGTAGGTCTGTTCAACGTCACTCTCATTCTTAATTGATGCCACGAAGGTTTTTGTTGCACCAGGATCAATTTTTTCTTCAATGGTGGCAGGCTTCAACGTAACACCAGCACTTCCCTGCGCACCCACCAACGTAGGAGCGAAACCAACAAACAACACAGCCAACAAAAGTGATAAGAATGTCCTTCGCATGCAAAAACTCATAGTGATAATGTTATTTATTATAGCATCGCTCAACTGTCATGAGCAGAACCTATAAACAGCGGGAGGGATTTGTTACACAACAAAAAACTCCCAATGGGAGTTTTTTGTTTCTACTTTTTTAATGCTTGCGACAAATTATAGACTTTCTTTAGAAGGTAGGAGTTGCGATGTACGTTAGGACTGTACTGTAGTCATCTCCCGCTTCCTGGAGTGGTGAAATTTGGATTTGATATCCAATATCAGTTTCTCCAATGTCAGCGGTTGCACCATCAGATGGACCATTGTGTGCAAAAATCTGTCGTGGCGTTGTACTCGCTGCGACAAAGAGTACAGATCCGAACTCATCACCGTTAAGGTCAGAATCTTCTGAAGTGAGACCCCAGTGACCCCAGGTATTTTCATCAGTAATGTTGTTCGTCGGAGATGACCATACGGTTGGCGTATTTGTGTACGTACCGTTGGCAAAACCATCGATGTCAGCACCTGTAGATGAGAGAAGATTTTGGTCTTGCTCTACAGTTACTACGAAGCCGTTACGGGCGTTCGTGGTTACGTTCAATCGTTGTGCCAGCGTCTTTAGCTCACCGGCTGTCAAGACACCGAATGGAATAGCAGTGGCGGTAGTAGAACCAGTAGTACTGGTACCATTAACTGCTGTACTGGTAGCAAGACCAGTTACCGTAAAGGTAAATGAGGTATTGACGATAGCAGTGACATCAACGTTATCAAGAATAGCTACTCGTGTGCGACCGGTATCGGCCCCCGCTGTCACAAGAAATTCGTAAGAACCCGCAGTTGGATTCGTGACACGATTTGTACCACCAGAAGCATTTGTACCGACACGAATAATGATTGCATCAGTGTTAGTGGCAATTGCCGTTCCTGTTCCTGCTGTGAACGTAATGTTCTGTCCTGCTACAGCAACACCCCAGGTGTTAAGCGCAGGGGCACCAGCCAAAGTCTGGTCAACGCCATCGATTGACATATCAATGTCACCGAGTGCAACTGAACCAAGCGTGAAGCCAGCTGGAAACGCGACAACAATTGTCTGTCCAGTGGACACACCAGCTGATGAGGTAGCAAGCGTGAAGCGAATCGTATGATTCGAGAGAGCTGATACGTCAGAGTCTGATAAGGTGTTGCTTACCAAAGTAAGGTTTGCAGCATCAGCTGTATTGTAGAAACCTACAGACACAACTAGTACAGCTGCAGCAACGAGCATCGCGACTACTCGGTGCAAAGCTTCAACACTCGTTGAAATTTTTTGCATGAATATTATTTTTTAAATAACTAATATTGTAGTCAGAGGCGACTCTCCGGTACAAGCTCGGTTGAAGGTGGAGATAAATGAGATAGTTATGTGAAAAAAATTCAGCCACTATTCATTTAATGCTTCAACCGATCTAAGTACATTATAAAGACTTTTAGAAATACTGTCTCAAATCGCGTGTTGATAAGTAAAGTATCGAACATTTTGTGCTTATAGAAAGTTGTTATCACACAATCGTTTTCTTCAATTCAGTATGTCTTCTACCAAAAAAACTCTAAAGTACCTGCGTCTTAGAGGGCTTTTTAGAGACTCAGGCCTTGACGATTTGGAGTGCTTGCCACTCTGTCGTATAGGCTGGTGAACGTAAGGCAATTTTTGTTTGCCAGGTAGGTGTCTTCGTGAATTGGCCAAGCTTGATGGTATCGCGACCGTAGCGCTGGTTAAGCGTATCAACCATTTCATCAACCACATCGGCCTTCCCTGTCTGCACATCAGTAGCGGCAAACAAGCTCTGCGGAACAAAGGCGGTGGGCATTAATCCAAAAGCCACTACGCCAGTTTTGGTGTACGGTACACCTGGTCGATACAGTTGTTTGAGGGCCTTAAGCGCCTCATTAAGCACAATAGTTGTGGTTGCTGTGGGAATCTCAAATACCACTCCAGTACTACCACCATAACCACGCCAATCACCATGGCGTGAGGTATAGAGAATGACCTGTAGACCGCTTGCCACCAGATCTTGTTCACGCAATTCTTCACACACAAAGCGCACATGGTACGCGAGCGCATCTTTTATAACCGCAAGATTATTCGTCTTTTCACCAAAAGAACGTGTAGACATTTGAGACTTGGGAATTGAGTGGGATTCCGTTACCAGGTACACTGCCTGCCCCGCCAATTCAGCTTGCAGCTGTACACCATTTTTATGAAAAAGCTTCGCTATCCGTGGAGTTGGGGCAGCCAGTAGGTCGTTGATTGAATGGATCTTGGCTTCCTTGTAGGCAACAACCAGCTGTCGACCCACCCCCCAGATATCTTCAAGTGGCGTTCCCCCAAACTCAGTGATGAAATCTTCTCCCGCAAAGACCCCAATACCACCATTGCGCTTAGCATAGGCATTTACCCGTTTGGCCCGCGTTTTTGTGTCAGAGACACCGATGGAAACCGGAATACCAACGAGTCGCTCCACTTGTTCTTTAAGCGTCAGAGCGTACTGACGAGCCTCAGCTGCCGTCGTGGCCGGTACAAGGAAAAAAGCTTCGTCAATAGAATACTGTTCTATCTGGCCACAGTATGACTTGACCACCGAGAACACCCGCCTGGAGATATCGCGATAGAGCGCAAAGTGTGAAGAAAAGCAGACGGCACCTATGTCTTTTAGTATGTCCTTTACTTCAAAATAAGGGACACCCATCGGGATACCATTGTCCTTTATTTCCTGTGACCTAGCGACAATACAACCGTCATTACTCGAGAGGACTGCTACCGGCCGGTGCCGTAAGTCAGGGCGAAACAGCCGCTCACAGGAAACGAAGAAGTTGTTACAATCAAGGACCGCAAGGTATGCCATAGATACTCCTAGTATACCAAAACCCACTGGCCAGTGGGTTTTGGTATACATTTTGTTTTTGGTCACCTGTGAGGACGGTCAATAATGCTGCAGGTTCGAGGTGAGAAATAATTCATAAGACCTTGCCAGCTACTTTATGAGTGAAGTGAAATAAAGTAGCGACAAGGTGTACTGCTCCGGTACGGAGGCGAGGAGAAACAAAGTGATACGGCGCGGATAAAGCCATTAGGTGAGAAAACGTGGGACGTTTTCGCAAGACTCATTGAGTAATTTTATGAGTGATAACGAAATAAAATAACCAATGAGTAGACAGTTTCTGTAAGAAATAGGCTTTACTCGCGACAATTCGCCATTGTCCCACTTCGTACTCTGTGGCTCATTCTACGTTGAACTTTTTTGTGACGCAGGCAATAAAGAAGATGCGGTATTAGTGGCTGTACTCTAGAAGAGTTTCCAGATGTTCTTATCCTCCTCCCCATCAATCTTAAACATCACTACCCCACGAAGGTCATGTTCTTTGGCAATATCAAGTTTATCCTCAATAGCCTTGGCATCACTATAGGTGATAAATCGTACACTCACAGTCTCACCAGTTTTGTTGGCATAAGCGAGTGCTTTGGCAGCCGCTTCCATACCTTTTGGCGTACCTTTTGGAGTTCTTTGGTGCTTGAGCTTCTCCCAGGTCGAATCCTCGGGGAAATAACTCATTACCGCTTCACCACCAGCACTCCGACCAATTGGAGTTTTGTAGATTTTCTTTGAGAGCTCGAGGATGCGTGGGGGATTAAGAGTCGCCACGCGTGTGTAGTTGCTAAACCAATCTGGCTCAACCGTCACATCCCAAGCACGTCCGTAGGTAGCGACACCAACGAGAACCTTATCTTTTGGAAAATCCTTAAGAGCAAGCTCCACCACCTTTTCTACCCATTCTTTGTCTGCCACTGGTGCATAGGGGTAGCCAGCACGTTTTTTGTTGAGCGTCAGGTCGGCCCGCTGCTGGTCGTAGGTCATGATTTCGATATGATCACAGTGCTTTGCAATTTCTTTGTAGTCATTGGCATAGTTGAGTGGATTAGGCACATTAACGTACAAATCCTTGGGTGGTGTACGAGCCTCAACGGTGCAGGTGAGAAGTTTTCCCTTTAGGGCTTGTTTGAGATCTTTAAGGAAAAGAGAGAAGTAGTCTTTGGTTTCGCTATTTTTGTCCTCATAGTCGATATTAATACCGTCGAATTTCCCCTTCTCGACAATCTTAACAATAGACTTGATTTGGTCTTCGCGGTACTTGTCATTGCTCAAAATCGGATGAATTTGATCACCGTCAAACCAAGCAATGGTCGGAATAATTTCCACCTTATTCTTGCGCGCGGTTTTGAAAAAGGTCTGCCACTGACGCTCATCGAGATTGGCTTTATCGATGATACTTCCAGCTGCATCTACCTCATACACAAAAGGGTAGACCGTATCGAGCTTTTTGATGTTCTTGGTAGCGCTTTTGATACCAGCGGTATCACTCCACCACGGAATCCAGCCTCCTACTTCCCCTTCGTATGTAGCAGCCAAAGCCGCTCCTGGTGTAGCCACGGTACCAATTAACGCCATGGCTACTAATGCCCCTTTAAGGATAAATGTTGTTTGTGTCATAGTCATTGTGACGCAGTGCCGCCACACTTCTTACGAGTAACTTTTACACTGTACCACACGTTATACAGAGCGAACATAGTGAGGAGGAATCCATGCGTCCAGCTCTTTCTTTTGAAGCACGTGTGAGCATTTTGATGAAGATGAGATCATGCTCGGTTCACCAGGCCATCCAAATCATCAACATCGCTGTTTACAACTGGCTTCCCAAATCTTAATCTTCCGTCACGTGACGGAAGATGCAACTACTATCGCCCGAATCATCTTGATTCGGGCACCGTTTTTGTAAGCTCTCACTTATGAGCACGTTATCAAGTGTACTTGTATTAATGGGAAATCTAGTACAGTCAACTAATAAGATTTGAAGAAATAGCTCCAGCTGCCCGGCGTTGAGGAGCAAAGTTGCGCGGCGTACTCATTGCTACGGCAAGCAACTTTGCGACGAAAACAACAAAGTAGATGGAATATTTATTCGAATCTTTTAAAACTGGCGGACGCTGCCGGTTACAACACCCCAAACAAAACAATCCGATTCTGGCGCTACCTTAATCGGCTCATACGCCGCATTTTCAGAAATCAGAAATAGTCCCTCACGTTCGACTCGTAGTCGCTTCACGACCAGTCCGCCATCAACCACCGCCACCACAATACTGCCATGTTTTGGTTCGACACTACGGTCAATCACGAGCACATCACCTGAAAATATCCCAGCCCCCTCCATAGAATCCCCTTCAACCCGGACAAAAAAAGTACTCTCCGGGTGCTTCACAAGCAAATCATGGACATTAAGCTCTTCATGCACTAAGTCATCGCCTGGGGCCGGAAAACCAGCCTGAGGGGACGAGGCAAACAGTGGCAGAGCTGGATTGGCCACCTTGTCTCCACGAGCAATACTCATAATCCGAACTGATTGATTCATAGCAGCATTTAGGCAACTACGGCACCACCAGTTACGAGGGTATGGATGTAGAAGAGTGCCGCCATCGCATACAGAAGCACCACACCATAAAATACTTGTACCGGGCGCTGCTGCCGCCACTCAATTGCTACCGAGAGCACCAGTGCAATAATCGCAAAGAAACCAAGCATCCAGTATACCCGTTGCATCAACGACGAAGGACTAGTGGCAATCATAGCAATTTCAGTGGCTGGTGTGGGAGCAGGGGTTGTCAGCGCTTCATTGATTGGTACTTCAAGTAAATTCGTGGAGCTCGTGATAGTGTCACTATAAAGCACCACACCATGGTCTTCAACGGTGGTAGCGGCCACTTGTAGTGGAGCGGGCTCAACCGGTGCGGGCACCGGCGGTGGCACTCCTTGGTTTGGCTGAGTTGCTGGTGCTTCGGTGGTCGTTTCGATACCAGCAACAACCGGGGTTTCTTTAGCCACTGGTATTGGGGCCAGCGCCAACGTCTCTGGAGCCGCTACTGGCGCTGCAGGGGCTACTACATCAGCTGTAGCGACCTGACCCGGGGTACCAAACATCTGGACAACAAAGACGGTGTCATAGCCTTCATACTGCCCCTTGGCGGTTCCAACACCAATCTCACGGTAGGCTCGATTGACGATATTAGCTCGGTGAGTCGGTGATTTCATCCAGGCTTCGACCACCTCTTTTGAATCAGTAAAATGAACGGCGAGATTCTCTCCAGCATGTACATAGCGGTACCCGGCTTCATTAAACCAGTGCCAAGGTGACACACCCGTTGGACTATAGTGGGCAAAATAGCCGTTTTTTGCCATGTCTTCGGCTTTCATCTGAGCCGCTGCATCAAGCACTGAATTGCGTACCAAGGGTGGCAAATCCTCCCCTTTACGTTGCTGGTTAGTCTTCTCAACCACCACTGCCGGCAAAACCGCTCCAGTCAGCCAGGTTGATTGTTGCCACATGAGGGCATAGAGGTTACTCATAGTAAACGTAAGCACCACCAATCCTCCCATCACCAAAAGCGCGGTCCGCTGTAGCAGGTCCGGGGTGTAATCATTACTACTATGCGGCACAAACCACCGCCACAGTCTTTCTTTCATTACCTGTAGTATACCAGACGACAAAAGCTGTCCATAGGACAATTCCAAAAATTCCCAGACCACTATAATTATGCTTTAATTGGTCAGCAACTATGAAAATCTGTTTTTTGGGGACGTATGATCCTCAGTATCCTCGCAATAAAATACTCATTGATGGCCTCAGACAAAATGGGGTTGAGGTGGTTGAATGCAACATCAAAGGTTGTGGTTACCTTATATACTTGCCTCTCATCAAAAAATTTCTCACTACCAAACGCGATTATGATTATGTGTTCTGTGCCTTTCCGGTACACTTGTCGATTTTTTTGGCCTTGCTTGGTCGTAAACCAGTAATTGTAGACGCCCTCATATCACTCTATGACACGGCGGTACGTGACCGGCAGTTATATGCCTGGTGGAATCCCTTTGCGCTTTCGCTGTACCTACTTGATATCCTGACTGTCAAAATTGCTCATCATGTCACCGTTGATACGGCCGAGCATAAAGCGTATTTTTCGAAATGGCGAAATGCCAATGACATCACGGTTATTCCACTTGGTGTTCACAGTAAAGAATTTTTTGCCGTTCCGTCAGCCCGCAAACCCATGCAGCAGTTCTTGGTGCAATTTCATGGCGGATATATTCCACTCCAAGGTATCGACAAAATTGTCGCTGCGGCCAAAATACTTAAAAATGATAGCAGTATTCATTTCCGTCTCATTGGTGGCGGCCAACAATATGATGAAATTGCAGCCCGCATCAAAACAGATGAATTAACTAATGTGACACTGATACCGTGGCAAACTGTACCAAACCTCAATGTTATGTTGAGTGAGGCAGACGTCATCTTTGGAGTCTTCGGTGAATCTGCAAAAACCAATCGGGTTATCCCAAACAAAATCTTTCAAGGACTGGCGGTGGGTAAACCAGTTATTACAAAAGATACAGGATCGGTACGGGCATTATTTTCTGACAATGACCTGGTGCTCGTTCAAAATACTCCAGAATCTATTGCTGCTGCTATTGTTAAACTTAAAAATAATCCAGAGTGGTGCAAGCAGCTAGCTGACAATGGTCAGAAAAAAATTGCAGACTTTTATCGTGAAAAAGAGATAGCGAGTATACTCGTAAACGCCCTCAAAAACCACCGGCCAACATAAGTACCACAAAAATAAACTGCGTAGTAAATTGGTAATAATCTACCGTTTCAAAGGGCTCATTTAGTAATTATGCTATCTTGAGAGACCTTGACATACTATATTATATACTATATAGTATCGATTCCTTTCGCGACGCGGTAATAAACTACTCCATTTTGGTGTATGTCACTTAAAAAACGCATTAATAACAGCATTAAATACGTCATTGGACTCACTGGCCAAAAAACGGCTGTTCGCCTGCGCTATTTCCACGTCTTTAAGCGACTCCCCAACCTCAAAAATCCCCAGACATTTAATGAAAAAATAAACTCTTACAAGTTTTACACCAATTACAATTTCGAACGGTTTGCTGATAAAGTACTCGTCAAAGATTATATTCGCAAAAAAATTGGTGATCAATATCTCATCAAGACACTCTACGCCGGAGAAGCGCTGCCACCCATTTCAGAACGTAATTGGCCAATGCCGTATGCAATTAAAATGAATCATTGCTGTGGCTGGAATATCTTTGTTCGCAACGAAGATGAGCGAAATTGGCCACTCATTGAAAAGAAACTCGCCATTTGGAAAAAGAAGGTGTTTGGGTATGACACGGGCGAACCACACTACGCCAAAATTCGACCACAAGTGCTGGTAGAAGAATTCTTGACTGAAGACGGATGTGCATCACCGGCTGACTTCAAGCTATTTGTGATGAACGGCAAAGTACAATTCATTCAAATTGATGTCGACCGCGAGTTTAATCATAGAGAATGTTTTTATGATGCTACATGGCAGCTATTACCATTTACCATCGGTAATCCTGAACCATCAAGTCTCACCATGCCTCGCCCAGACAATCTTGAAGAAATGGTTGGGTTAGCCGAAACAATTGGTGCTGATTTCCCGTTTGTTCGTGTCGATTTTTATAACTTTGCTGGTCGTATATATTTTGGCGAATTAACGTTCTTCCCCTCAGCTGGCTTTACACCTTTTTATCCTAACCACTTTGATCGCTACTATGGCGATACACTAACGCTACCGCGTATTTAGGAGCGTGTTATGCGCTGCTTTGTATTTGTTATCTGAGGTAATAAGACCAAAGTGTCCTTCTGGGTCAGAACTGTTTGAATTAATATCCACCAGTGAGTACCAGAACACTGGACCAAGCCAGCGAGTAATTTTGCTACTTTCGGCAATCAAAGCCGTCATTGTTTCAGCCTGGGCATTTTGCGTCAGGTAATCACTACCATGTGCAAAATTAAGCGCTCCAAGCTCACGACCAACACCAGCTCCACCAGTTGGTGCCCCAAATTCAGTAATCCAAACTTTCTTGGCAGCATCGCCATTTTGGTTCATCAAATCATAGATCTTATACATTTGGTACCAGTGATTCCATGGCAAAGTACTCGCAGGTGAGAGCGCATAGGTATATGGGTGATGTCCTACTGCATCAAAGCTGCCTTTTCCACCTGCGGCATACATGTCTTTGAGAAAGACAAGTGGGTCAACGGTTGTTCGACTACTGGTTACAGGACTGAGACCGCCAGTCACGACAATAGCGCCGGGTTGTACTGCTTTGATAGCAGTGTATCCAGCCTTCAGTACTGCAGCATAGTCTGTCCCATTAGCCTTTGGTGACCAGAAATAGTCCATATTGGGTTCATTCCAGATTTCCCAGGCCGCTATATTGTTTTTGTAACGGGTCGCAGCTGCACCAGCAAAGGTCGCAAACAAAGCTGGATCTTTTGGTGCACATTTTTGTCCGGCAACACAACCGCTTTTTGCGGCCCAGCTCGGTGAATACGCAAGAATCGCTAACATATTGATACCGTATTCATTGCCAAGTTTTACAATTCGGTCAATCTCAGTCCAACTGTAGCTTGTTGGACCATTACGCTGCACACCAGACCAATCGATATCAAAACGCACCCAGGTCATACCAAGCTTGTTCATCTCAGTGAAGTAGTTACGAATCTGCGCCTCGGTCATGGTTGAGAGTATGTAACCAGCCGCAATACCAGAAACGATTTTTTGAGCTGGAGCTGGAGTGGTAGCAGTCTGAGCGGTAGGAGTCGTCGAAGTAGTGGTGATTGGTTTAGTTGTCACCGGTGCCACAGCATTGGTGGTTGTCGTGGTTGCTACCGGAGCAGTTGGAGTAGTCACTACCGGAGCTGTTGGAGCTGTCCGGTTACGACGGTATCGGAAACGAGAGCTGGCCGCCGCTTGATCCTCAATAGTTTCGTCAGTAAAAATTTCTTCGATAGCAAACTCTTCTGTCGAGGAGTAACGTTCGACTAAATCACTGTTAACGCGCCAGGCATCATAGAGGCGAATACCAAAAACGATGACGACAGTAAAAATAATAACTGCAGCAACCTGCAAAATAATGACTGATATTTTCATAGTATGTGTTTTTTAGTATAGCAAATTAACGCTAACTACGGTGAAAATATTCTCCGTAATACTATTGACTTTATATAAAAAATAATTTATAATATAAAATATCTCTTATGGAGTTCAGAAAAGCCTGGCGTCTGCGTATCAAGCAACTTATTGGCCTGTTTGGTCCAAAAACGGCTATTCGCCTGCGCTATTTCCACGGGTTTAAGCGTTTCCCTGACCTCAAGAACCCTAAAACATTTAACGAGAAGATCAATGCCTACAAGTTCATGGGGGATCGTTATAATTTCGCTCACTTTGCTGACAAAGTTGCCGTCAAAGAGTTTGTAGCACAAAAGATCGGCGTTGAGCATGTTATTCCTACCTTGTATGCAGGAGAAACCTTACCACCCCGAGCAGAACGTAACTGGCCACTTCCTTATGTGATTAAGATGAATCATGGTTCTGGATGGAATATTATGGTGCGCACCGAAGCAGAACGTAACTGGGATGTGATTGAAAAGAAAATTGCCAAGTGGAGTAAGCAGACCTTTGGGCGTGATACGGGTGAGGTGCATTATAGTAAAATTAAACCACAAGTACTTGTGGAGGAGTTTATCGGAGCGGCAGATGGTCGGTCATTAGTTGATTTTAAGTTCCACATGATTCATGGTCAAGTAGAATTTACGGAAGTTGATATCGACCGCGAGACCAACCCCACGTACGCCTATTACGACAAAGATTGGAATCCTCTCCCCTTCTCTATTGATGAATTTACTGACAAAGTCTCGTCTTTGGCAACCGCTCCAGTGCCAAAACCACAACACTACGAGGAGATGCTGCGCATGGCTGAAGTGCTGAGCGCCGACTTCCCGTTGGTACGGGTGGATTTTTATAACCAAGATGGCCATATCTACTTTGGGGAGCTGACCTTTACGCCGTTTGCTGGTTTTTGTTATTTCAAGCCGAGTTCTTTTGATGCTTATTACGGAGCAAAGCTCCATCTAGATAGCAACCAAACTCACTATGCAAGTAAAACAAACGCTTAATAATAGCGTCAAAGGATTAATAGGACTCACCAGTCCAAAAACGGCTATTCGCCTGCGCTATTTCCACGGGTTTAAGCGTTTCCCTGACCTCAAGAACCCTAAAACATTTAACGAGAAGATCAATGCCTACAAGTTCATGGGGGATCGTTATAATTTCGCTCACTTTGCTGACAAAGTTGCCGTCAAAGAGTTTGTAGCACAAAAGATCGGCGTTGAGCATGTTATTCCTACCTTGTATGCAGGAGAAACCTTACCACCCCGAGCAGAACGTAACTGGCCACTTCCTTATGTGATTAAGATGAATCATGGTTCTGGATGGAATATTATGGTGCGCACCGAAGCAGAACGTAACTGGGATGTGATTGAAAAGAAAATTGCCAAGTGGAGTAAGCAGACCTTTGGGCGTGATACGGGTGAGGTGCATTATAGTAAAATTAAACCACAAGTACTTGTGGAGGAGTTTATTAGCACCGAACCTGGTGTTCTCCCTAAAGACTACAAGATCTTTGTCTTTAACGGTAAAACAGAATTTATTGAAGTTATTGCTGATCGTGAACACAATCACGCCGCCTGCTTTTATAACACCGCGTGGCAAAAACTAAACTTTTCACTCAGCGACAGTAAACCGTACGCTGGTGAGATAGAAAAACCAGCCACCATGGACAAAATGATACAGCTGGCGGAGGTGTTGGCCGCTGACTTTCCGTTTGTGCGGGTCGACTTCTACGACATCAATGGTCATCTTTATCTCGGCGAAATGACCCTTACTCCTAGTGCTGGTTTTGCCAAGTTCACCCCATCTTCTTACGACATACTCTATGGACAAAAATTGACTTTGGTCTAACAAGGTCCTCGATTATCTTATTCAATGGTACTATAATAGCGAAATATGCCCGCTTCTTTTTTGCCGTTTACAGAGCAGATTAAACATAAATGGAACGATAGTCTCTATCGGAATTCGATTTTCCTTATTATGACCATGGCTGCGATGGCTGGTTTTGGGTTTATCTTTTGGCTTATCAATGCGAAGCTATTTTCCGCCCAAGACATCGGCATCGCAACTGCGATTATCCCAACAACTACCATGATTGCTATCGGTAGCCTATTTGGACTCGATAGCTCAATCGTGCGTTTTCTAAACAGCAAAGAGCATAAATCGCAATTTGTTCGGTCGGCATTCTTTTTGATCACCCTCATGTCGATCATTGGTTCGATAGTGTTTGGACTGTTTTCTTACATCTTTTCACCTACTATTAGTGATTTTTTTGCCAACAACACAAACTACTTCGTTTTTGTCGGTCTTACCGTCTTTACAGCCATCAACTTATTAGCCGACGCTATTTATCTGGCAAACAAAAGAACTGTCTTTACATTCATTGTAACGACTACCCACAGTTTTCTCCGTATGCTCTTTCCGTTTCTGTTTATACATTACGGAGCAGCGGGAATATTACTCGCGGCGATGTCGGCCCAAATTGTTGGTCTCTTCCTGAATCTTTTTGTTTTACAACGTACCTGGCAATATTTTGAGTCGGTAAGTATATCTTTCGCTTCACTTGGCGGTATCTGGAAGTTTACGACGCATAATTATTTAGCTGGCCTCCTTAACCTACTACCCTATAGTATTGTGCCAATCATCATTATTGACTCCATTGGTGAGGCTGAATCGGCTTATTTCTATATCGTCACCATGATATCAAACCTCATGTATGTTATTCCCAATGCTACAACCCAATCACTATTCGCTGAAGGCTCCCACAACGAAGCCAATATCTTCACTGAACTCAAAAAATCTATTATGTTTATCAGCATTTTTATTATTCCGGCTATTCTCATTATCTATTTTAGTGCCGACTTTCTCCTTGGCTTCTTTGGAGAAGATTATGCTCAAAGTGGCGCCAACCTCTTGATTATGCTGTCTTTAGTAACGATTCCATACTCAGTCATAATTATTGCCAAAGCTATCTTTAAGGTCACAAAAAAAACGCACTATCTTCTTTTTTGTGCGGCGCTTGTTGCTGGACTTGAGATTTCGCTCGTCTACTATTTTATTGGTTTTGGCCTCATTGGTATTGGCTACGCGTTTCTGTCGAGTAATCTACTCGTTGCTGGTATCGCAAGTCTCCTTGCGGTACGCGCACTAAAGACTAGCGATAAATAACCACTCCCTCGGAGTCGTATACTTTATTTTTGTAAATATCGATTAGCTCACGTGGGTAGATGAAGTTTAGGTTCGTGCCGTTATGGAACAATGTAGCGTTACCACGAGTAACATTAGCATAGCCTAAGAATATAAATGAGTTGCGACGGGTGAGACTTGGGAAGATTTCATTTACCGCAGCAATTTTACTGCGCTCATTTACTTTTTTTGACACATGGCGGTCAGTCTGTACTTCGGATTGGAAGTTAGAATTTTCAGATTTTTCTGCTTGTTCGTTTAGCCATAACAGACCCTTCACTTCACTGTCATGAATATAGTAATAGTCATAATATGGTCCTGAGTCATTAAGGTGCAACAAGGCTTTGTAGCCACCAGTAGTCTGCGTCACGGCACCGGTTGAGATAAGAAAGAACGCTACCACAAATGTTGTAGCCAAGGTTTTGGCCACCTTATCACCAAACAGGAAGAAAACGGAGAGCGTACCCATTACCGCATATGGCGCTGTAAGGAAGAGCGACTGCTGGAAAGCTCGTAGCACACCATATTCAACCGAGAGCACTGGGATGACTACCATGGCAGCCAAAAAGAGAATCCCTGCCCCACTCATAAAAAGATACTCGCTTGGTAACCGCTCACGGTAAAACCGAATCGTAAAGAGACTGATAAGGAGACCAAGAAGTAAAAATATTTGCAAAAGCTTAGCCGAATTAAATTTAAGTGAGTGGTTGAGACTTAAAACATTTATTCCATAGGATTCAAGACGAGTACCGATACTCGTTAGCGGTAAGACTGCATCAGGTAAAAAGGTCGGGGCAAAATCAACAATATTACTTTCGGTGTAGTACGTACCTTCCGGTGCCCGCGCACGGGCTGGCGCTACTACCTGATCTTTATATGACTGCACAACCTCTTCTGGAGTCATTTTTTTAGTAGAAAACACACTATAGAGCGTATCGGTTGAACGAGCACTTTCTGAGTCTTTTAGTACTGCATCATAGGTGCGGGCCAAGACTCGTTTAATACTACTGTCAGAGGTCTGGGTAAAGTAGCTACTCCACGCAAAACTGAGTCCAATGATGGCAAATAACACAAAAAATGAAATTGGTGGGTGTTTGGCGATCGTATACGTCTTGCCAAGTAAGCCGAGTTTGGCGAGAAGGCTTCGAAGACCAGGCACCTTTTTGCCAATACGCAAAAACCAGTACCCACCCCACGCGGTCATAAGGAAGATAATCACAATGTAGGTAGTCGAGTAGTGTGACAAAATGATACCGACACCAAAGAATAAGATGAGAAGACTGCGTATCTTGGTCGACTTTTTTTTATCGAGAATCATCGACACAAGGAGCATAAACATCAGAAACGCAATCTCTTGGCGATTGAGCATCGGCATGTCGGTGAAAAAGGTTGGAAACGACACAATCATAAACGATCCGAGAAGTGCTATAAATTGCGGGAAGAATCGGCTCATGACAATAAATGAAAGGATCGGCACTAATGCAAAAATCACTTGAAAGAGTATCTTGTAAATATAAACATCAGGAATGGTCAGGAGTTCAGCGAGTATTGTTGGCAAAATCGTGATACTCATGCAGGCATTGTAGGCGTCTTGTAGGTAATCAATCGACCAAACACCGGGGACACGGGTCATTTGAAAAACATTAAACTCACGCTGAATATCATGCCCCATGATATCCCAACCTCGTAGTGATGTCATGAGAAGGAGGGCAAGCGACTGTAAGTACAGCACTCCCGTTACTGTCCCAGTTCGGATCCGACGATTGAAGAGTACCAAAACCAACATCAAGGCCGCCATTGAGTACAAATTAAAAAGTGCCACACCCCCACCAAGGTCATTATTGAGTCGAAGGGCACCCACCACCGCCAATACCACAATCACCAAAGCCCAGCTAAGCACTCCCCAGTCAAGCTTCTTGAGTCGAAACGGCTGCATCATGAGTGTCCGATCACGATAGATGGGCCAGAACGAGAGGAGAAATAAAAGAATGGAGTATGAAAAGATCAGGGTGTTGCCAACCAGTGGTGTTACACCAACCATTGGCAATACCGCATTAGTAAACAACCCAAACAACATCAGGAGGACAAGGCTTGCACCCACCGCAGCTGCCAGATACAGCCAATCAAAAAACTTTCTAAATTGAAAACTTTGCAAAAACAAAAAGCCTGGTAACACTACGAGAAGCGGAAAGCCAAAGACGGTTTTTATGAGGATACTATCGACAAAAAAGTACGTCACCACGAACAGACACCACAAAACGAGACCAATCAAAACGATTGTTCTTTCACGGAAACGATAGAGGCCGAACATTTTGCTTGTCATAGAGTATTGTAACTACATGTCATCATATAGTGAGACGGTAGTTGCGACAATCCGATCCCACTGATATTGCTGTACTGTTTTAAGATTATTAGCACTAAAAGTTCGGTATAACATCGCGTCGGTTGTAATAGTCCGTACATTCTCCGCAAACGTTGTTTCATTAAAATCGGCAAGCAAACCATTATGCCCCTCTTTAACAACATCAATAGCACCAAGCACTCGCGTTGCACAAATCGGTAAACCTTTTGCCATGGCTTCAATAAATACAGTACCAAAACTTTCAAAATGAGCTGTGTGCACAAATACATCAGCTGCAGCATAGGCTTCTTCAAGAGCGCTGCCTTCGAGTCGACCAGACCACGTGACCATATCACTCACCCCAAGTTCTTCTGCATAGGCTTTTAACTCAGCCTCTTGGGCACCTGATCCAACAATTGTCAAATGGAATTCTCCTTGCTCTTTGAGCACCTTGAGCATACGAAGCATAAAGTGATAGTTCTTTTGCTTATCAACGCGACCTACTGCCACAAGCTGTATAACCTCTCCAGTCGACGGTAAAGTGCGCGGTTCTTTGTGTACCACAAAATCGGTAGCATTAGGGATAGTCACAATAACCTCCGGGCGTACACCATATTCGCGAATAAGAATATCACGATAGGTCTCGGTCATGATGATACATTTTGTAGCAAAACGCAGTATGAATCGTAAAGGAATCTTCTTGTACACGTAGATAAATAACTTCCCAAAGATGTTTTGTGATTCCACAATGGCACGAATATGGAGAATGTATGGCTTGCGACGAATCATGGCCACTATCGCAGCCACAATTGGATAAAACGGTTGTGCCACGTGAATATGGAATATATCAGCCTGCACTCGCCACAGTACAAACGGTAGTCTAAAAGAAATTGGTGTCGTAATAAAAGAAAGTTTTTTGATACGACGAATTCGAATTCCGTCTTCTACCACGTCTCCTGGAGTAGCCCCCATGGATGAGGTAATAATTTCCAGTGGGATATGTAATGCCTTCAATTTGTACGCAAGCTCTTTGACCCGCTCCTCCATACCACCTAGGCTCGGCGGGTAAGCTGGCACCACCTGCACAATCTTTTTTGGGTAGCGGGTCAAAAGATTTTTATATACCAACATAAATTTTTTGGTTTGCATTTCCCATGTGTAGTTTTGGGCTTTATGAAGACCTCCGGCGACACAAACAGCTCGCACCGAGGGATCGGTAAACATCGTCGTCATGGCCGACGCCAGAGCTGCTGCGTTGCCTGGCTCGACCAACAGTCCGTTTTCACCATCGGTTACCAAATTCACTATACCACCAATCCGCGAACCAATAACCGGAACCCCATAGGCCATAGCCTCAAGGAGCACAAGGCCAAAAGACTCAGCCGAACTAACAGACGGCAAAACCACTACTCCTGACCGTCGAAACGACGCTGCCAAGGCATCTCCTGCTAGCGGACCAGTAAACACCACTTTTTTTTCAATGCCAAGATCGTGAGCCATCGCCTGATAGAGTGAAACAGCATTGCCGCTCCCAACTATTTGCAGAATGAGCTCCGGTTTCACTTTAACTACCAAAGCAAATGCTTCAAGCAAGATATCAAGCCCTTTCCAGCGCGAACTGAGGTCAATGCGCCCGACATACGTGATAGTGGTACTACGAGGATCAGCCAGTACGCCGTCTGCCGGTAGATGCACCCCCGGTGGAATGACCGTTGCTTTGACCGCATTCACTGGTGCGCCAAACATCTCCGTAAGCGTGCTTGGAGAGACGGTTGTAATCGCATCTGCTCTTCTAAACAATCGCGGTAACACGAATCGCTCGTAAAGAGATAAAATAATATCAATCGGCCATGATCCCTTTTTGAGACTGCCGGCATGGTAAGTCAAGACAAATTTGCGGCGACCAGCATGCCAAGCAGCCAATTCAGCAAAAAATGGCACCGGGGCATGTGCATGAATAATATCTGGATTGACATCATTGATAACTCGCTTCATCGCAGAATAGGTTGCAAACCCAAGTGGTGTGTTCGAGAACAGGAATCGAGCTGGTAGATAATGAACTGAAATACCATCCATTTCTGCAACCCGGTACACGTTGCCGTCCGGATTTGTGGTCGCTATTGTTACCTTATAAGCACGATTGGTCTGGAGCTGCTTTGCTAGTTCGTAGACATAACGCTCTACTCCACCAATTTTTGGGTATAAATATGGACTGACTAAAAGCACCTTAATTGGCTCTGGTGGCAAAGTATCAGTAATTGGCTTTGGTGATTCCATAGTGAGAGATTAGCTGGGTACCACAACTGGATTTTGAAGCGAATCATACACCGCCAATACGCTTGCAAAATTCGTCTCCCAATCAAAATACTGTTTTGATAGCTGCATTGAGTAGCGAGACATGGCTTCTAGTCGGTTACTATCCCCGAGCACTGCAAGAATCTGCTCTTTGAATACCGCACTGGAACGTTCGCAAAGCACCAAGAGATTTCGATCAATATCATATTCGTTGTAGCCCGGCTCGGCAGTAGCGATAATTGGGAGACCACTAGCCATCGCTTCTTGCATCACGAGGGTAAACATCTCCCCTTCAGCTGGGAATACAAACAAATCAACTGCTTGGTAGAGCAAAGCGAGCTCTGTCTGAGAACGTGGCCCGAGGAAATGAAAGTTTGGGAGTGAAAGCCATGCTTGCGGCACTTCACCACTGCCGACATACACTAAGTCAAACGAGTCATCGAGCGCTTCAAAAAGTATATCGTAACCTTTTTTGGGTACCAAGCGACCAACAAAAAGTACGAGCGGGCGATTTGTCGGTAAGCCAAAGTCACGGCGCACAGCCGCCACATCAAAACCAAACTTTTTGTTAAACACTTTGGTCTCAATCCCATTGTGCGTGAGGAGAATCTTCTCTGCCGGCACGCGGTAATGAAGTAAAAAGTCGCGTACTTGTGGGTTATAGACCACAATCTTCGTTGCGTACGCAAAGAGCATCTTGCCAAAAATGGCATAAACTGCCTTTTGGATAAACATCACCGCCTGACTAGAGTGCGGCACTATGGCAACGTGCTGTGTCAAAATGAGTGGTTTTCGAAATACAAATGCCCAGAACAGTGCAAACCATGACGTCATATAAAACACATCGTGCACGTGCACAGCATCAGCTTGTCGAATAGCACTAAAACTCTTTGTAAGGTAACCGAGTCCCACTATTGGAAAGGGGATACCAAAATGTTGATCAAAAAAATTCCACACCTTCGCACGGTACACGCAAACACCTTTCACGACTGTCGTACCGGCCTGTTCATTAGTGCCTGCACAGGTAACAACAGATACCTCATGACCATGCGTCACGAGGCTCTGTACTTGATTTTCCGCCACAATTTCCAACCCTCCCACGTGTGGCGTGTAGTAATGAGAAATGGAGACAATTTTCATAGTTACACTCTCTGCACCACCACGTCTTCGATCTCTGGAGATAGACCAACCTGCGTCTTTTTGGTTGGGTTCCAAAAGAGGTTACCAAAAAGTACTTTCATGATTTTGATACCATCAGCAACTGGCCGCAAGTTTGATTTACCAGCGCGGGCATCATAACTAATTGGTACGGAAAAGATAGACTCACCGAGCTTCGCCATCTTCGCCACCATTTCGATCTCAATGGTAAAACCTTCTGAGGTAAGATGCGGTGTCATTTTTCGTACTACATCAGCGTTCCATGCGTAGTAGCCAGTGAGCACATCGGTAGCCTGTACGCCATAAAATACTCGCGCAAGGGTGGTAAACATATGATTGCCAAAACGGTTAAAAGCAGACATGGCATCATGTTGCATCTTGCCTTTAAGGCGAGAGCCCAGAACCACCGTACAATACCCGGCTTCCAGTGGTTCAATGAGGCGCATAACCTCACTTGCACGGTAGGTGTCATCACCATCAAGCATTACAACAAAGTCAGTGTCTGGCGAAATCTGCGCAAAAGCCGAGCGCATAGCATTACCCTTCCCTTTTTTACCTTCAAAATGGACAGTTGCACCATGGCGAGCAGCCACTTCAGCGGTATTATCCTTTGAATTGTTGTCGACAGCGATAATCTCAAAATCATACCCTGGGGTGATTTCCGCTACTCTTTTGAAACCATCAATAACTGAACCAACACCGGCAGACTCGTTGTAACATGGGATAAGAATGGTAATTTTTTTATTGGTTGACATAGGCTTTTGTGATTTTATTTATTTAATTTTGAAATCAATGGATTTCTGATGGGTGGGTAAGGAGACGTAGACGATACTATTTTTTGGGTAGTCTTCGACATCGAGCTCTACATCAGTGTAGACGGTCTCGCCGGACTTGACATACAACGATCCTTTGGTGACAGGAAAGGTCTTTTCACCCGCATAGACATCAACTGAAAAACTGTAGTTTTGATCAGTGTTTTCATGGTTATAAACCCCAAAAGAGAAACTCTTGAGACTCTTTACATTGTCAAACTCTTCAGCTAATGACTCAGGATTAACGAAAAACAAGGCTGTATATGATTCTGGCACTGGGTAAACCCCAATTTTTTTGAAAACCGCATCAAAGTAGCCGAATTCCGCTAAAAGTAACACTGTAATGAACACACCAACCACAACGGTGGCCATAATTGCTTTTACGAAATAGCGCGAACGCTTGATATCCATACCGATTATGTCGGTCTAAAACATAGCATAACTTAGATATTCTGTCAATATTAAAAGGCGGCATGGTTGCATCCATGCCGCCCGAACAGTTCATAGATTACAAATATCCATCAATGCTGTTTATAACACGCAAAAACCCGCCTAAAACGGGTTTCTTGCTCATCAAACGCTTGATTTAGCGCTTAATCAACACATTGGTTGAAAGATTTTCGCCTTCAAAGCTTGGGTATGGTTCAATACCAGGACACATGATGTCGTTAATCTGCCAACGAGTGGTCTTGTAGACGAATCCGGTTGGACGATTGTGCGGCACAATACCCTTTTCAAACCATGGCTTGATAACGGTATCAGCGTACTTGGCCTGGAAGAATTTTACATTCGCTTCGGTTGTATCATCAAAGATACCAGTGAGCGGTGTTACATAACCCTGGAGGTTAAGGAAGACTTGGAGCTTCAATACCTGGTAGGTATCATTCTCAGTTGCCTTCTGCATGTAATCGTTCAGCCAGAGACCACACTGGGTGGTAGCACCGAGCACCTGTCCTTGTGGACGCTTTGTACGAGTACCACTTGAACCATTCTTTCGTGGCTTTTCTTCAGTTACCACTTCATTCTTATGGTTACCAAAGTCACAACGTGTACCCGAATACCATACGTCTTTACTCATATTACTGTCTTGAGACGATAGTTCCATGTCTGGTACAGTGAAGGTACAAGTAGTTACTTCTTCTTGTGGTACACCATTCTTTTCTACCCCTGTCTGTGTCCAGCCTGACTGAGCAATTTCTGACACAGTCCAAGTACCAGCTGGCACCCAGAATTCATAGTCACCATCTTCATCGGTAGTTGTGGTGATGGTATCTTCACCATTTGTAGCTGTGATGGTCCAACCAGCAAGAGTTGGCTCATCCTTGTCCCAAACGCCATTGGCGTTAAGATCGTTCCACTTTGACCCGGTGAGCTGGTACTCTGGTTCACCATAGTAATAGTTACCAAAATCACAGCGGTATTGGGACTCTTCTGTTTCTACATCATCTAGTAATACTGAAGTAATTGACTCGTAGAGAATTGGCTCAAAATTTCCAAGTTCGAACGAGCAGTATCCTTCTACTTCATCATTATTTTGCCAAACCCCAACCTGTTCCCAATTTGGTCGATCTTCTTCACTAATCATCCAGTCACCAGCTGGTAACTTAAATGAGTAATAGCCGTATTCATTAGTAATGGTAGTGGTTGAATAATCACCATTTGATGCAGTAATTTCCCAGCCTTCAATACCACCTTCATCACAGTAGTAATCATCTTCAAAATCACCGCGTGAGAGACTTCGTTCATCATGATACTCATTGTAGTAACATGGGAACTTGTAACCCTCTACTGTGTATGTTGGTTCAGCTTCTTCAGCCACATTCCAGGCTACACAGTAGTAAGTAGTATCATCTTCAAGACCACCTACGTAGTCAAAGTTGTCATAATTGAGTACGTCCTTGTGACAGTAGAGCTCGGCAGACACCGGGTTGTTATTAACCTTACCTGGGTTGTAGGTGAAAGGAATGTAACCGTCTTGGAGTACTTCACGGACCCAGATACCAGTTTCAAAAGCACTTTCTGGAATGGTAGTTGAGTAACTGAAGGTAGTCCACGGAGCTCCAGCAGGACCAACGAGGGTGTCCCCGGGGTTGCCTGTACTGCCATATGGCGCCCACTCGAACTCCCAACCCTTGGCAAAGTAGCAACCTTCGTGTGCTTCTACCCAGTCTTCAGCTGTATCAGCCGTAATATCTGGGTTTTCAGTAGTACTTCCCCAATTTGGGAGGTCAGCCTCATCATCACAGATAATCTTATCTGCAACGAGTCGAGCAGATGCGACAGATTCATCAATTGGTGCTGTTTTAGCAACTTCTTCAACTGGTTCTTCAGTATTTTCTGCTGGAGTAGTCACCTCCTCAACTGGAGTTTCAGTGGTTGATGTTTCTACTGGAGGAATTTCTCCTTCAGCATTAGCGACAAAAAAAGCCGCTGGAAAAGCGCTTAAAACCAAAGATACCGCAGTTAAAAGGGCGACGAAACGAATCGTAATTCGTGGTGCACTTATAGTAAACATACGCTTATATCTCTAAATATGATAATGGATTTATAAATGGAATATCCAACACTAAGGTGAACTCTAACGCACCTAAGCTTGGGTATTGTACACCCATTTTTTGGACATTTCAAATATACAACATAATATTTGAAAAGTAAATACCCTCTCTTATCCAGGGCTCTATTGTAGCTTTTGCTTAGGGTACGGTATACTAACCAGATGAAAACATCAGCCTTTTTGGTAATTTGTGGATTATTCACATTGACTAACCTGGTAACTTCCCAAACTGCTATGGCGGCAGAAAAGATCGCCATGACCGTAAGTGGGTCATATACCTTCTTTGCACTTCCTTTCACCCTCACCCCAAATAAGAGTCAAATTGTCGTACCAAAGACCGCTGCGCGTGATACAGCCACCTCATCAAGTGTTGGTTTTACCCTCAAGACACCTGAAGGACTCCGCCAAACTGGCGGTCAGGCTGTTGGGATGGTAGTAAAAGATGCCAGAACTGATGAATATGTGCTCTATGTCCTCTATAAAGACACAGTACCATCAGCCCGCGTAAGTACCCTCGCCATCACACATCTACCCTTCCTCCTCGTCAACGCAAAAACTGGTACGAGTAGCCAACAGCTCAACCCAAGTGAACTACGCAACTTTGTGGTAAAAAACCCGAACGTGAAGAAGCTTACCGACAGCGAGTAAGCGCCGTCATCTAAAGACTTGAAAAAGGAGATTTTTATGCTATAATTTTAGCATATGAATCCTATTCGACGTCGCCCTGACGCCAATCAGCGCCGCACCAATGGTGTCGGTGGCCCAAAACGCTCAACGGAACGGATTGGAAAGTCACGCCCAAAAACTAATAAAACTGCCCCCAAGCGCCGTACCCGGACCAAGCGTCCAGTAAAAGCCCTTGAAGTAGCACCTCAGACACCCAAAGCCGCTCCAGCCGTGAGTAACCTCCCTGGTATTCGCCTCAATAAGTACCTGGCTGAGCACCATGTCGCTTCACGACGTGAAGCTGATGTACTGATTGCTTCCAAAAAAGTCCGGATTAACGGCAAAATCGCTAAAATCGGCGATCGTGTACAGGAAGGTGACGAAGTTACCCTCGGGGGGCAAACGAAGAGTAAACGCTACCTCGCCTACTATAAAGGTCGCGGTATTATCACCCACTCACCAGCTGCTAATGAAGTAGATATTGCGACTCGACTCAAGAAGGACTATGGTATTACTGACGTCTCACCAGTTGGTCGTCTTGATAAAGACACTGAAGGTCTTATCATTCTCTCAAACGATGGTCGCATCACCGGTCCGCTACTTGATCCAGAGGCCAATCACGAAAAAGAATACATAGTGACGGTTGACAAAAATGTCACCCCTGCATTCCTCAAGCTCCTTGAGCTTGGGGTGATTATCGAAGGGTATCGTACTAAGCCTGCCAAAGCAGTAGGCTCACAAAAAAATGCCAAGCGCTTTAATCTCATCATTACGGAAGGTAAAAAGCATCAGATTCGCCGTATGTGTGCTGCTTTAGGATATCAGGTGGAAAGTTTGAAACGCGTCCGCGTTATGAATATTGAACTTGGTGCCTTAAAGCCAAACCAGTACCGTAAGATTGGCGATAACGAACTGAAGCTGTTTTTAAGTGAACTTGGACTCGCTTAGATAATTACGCAAGTAAAGGGCGACAGCACGTGCTGTCGCCCTTTTGCGCTTCAGATCAAAAATGAAAGGCAGGTCAGGAACACTTCTGCCGTTGGATCATCCGCCGCATAGATCCAGCGGAGATACTCGATATCAGTCGCGTTCATGATCGTGGGACCAAAGTTCGTGAGCATGCCACCCACCCGTACTTCAAACATGCACTGTGGTGGTGGAATCTGGGCTTGACCGAACAGGTCACGTAACGCCTGCAATATATCCATCACTCCCCCTCCTTTACTATCTACCAGTATAAGTTGTTTTTAGTGACTCGACAATACAAAAGGCTATCCACAAAACGCTCTTCTGCGTTTTATGGATGACCAGTTTGGCCACAGCGATGAGATTACCCCCATCACCCGATCAATGGTAGATACCCCGACTACTAGCTGATCTCCCTGCTGTAGCGTCCTACACTGACCAAATGCACCCGGATAGATATCCGACTCGCACGCATTGAATTGAAAGATAGCTTTCTTGACTCTTGCTTGTGCCGTCGCTTGCTGTTCTAGCGAATAAATTACCCACCGCGGTCGGCGACTCGTCCTCTTTGGTATATTGGTCTCTCTGCTAATGCCACACGGGGGCATAGGCAAAGCCACCTCAGTCGCACAAGCGACTGAGGTGGCTTTATAAGGAGTTATGGGTTACGCGCGCTTGCGGTCACTCTCCTTGAGCTTGGCTTTGCGGAGACGGACATTCAGTGGCGTGATTTCGAGGTATTCATCGTCAGCCATGATTTCAAGACCGGTTTCAATCGTAATCACCTTTGGATTGACGAGCACAATCGCATCATCGCTTCCTGACGCGCGCATGTTGGTGAGTTGCTTACCTTTAGTCGGATTCACTGTCATTTCTTCGCCTTTACTGGTGTTACCAATCACCATACCTTCGTACACTTCGGTACCCGGACCAATGTAAAGCTGGCCACGATCCTGAAGACCATAAAGCGCAAAGCCAAGCGCCTTACCCTGCACCATCGATATCATCGAACCAACCTGGCGCTTCTTGATTTCGCCGGCATACGGACGGAAACCAAGTACGCGAGACGCGAGGATACCATCACCCTTTGTATCTACCACAAACTGGTTCTTGTAACCGAGGAGTCCGCGAGTTGGACCTTCGAGCATAATCCGCACCTGGTTTTCATGTACAATCATGTTTGTCATCACAAAGCCACGAGTGCCGAGACGTTCAATCACAGCACCTTGATACTCACTTGGAATATCCACGGTCACTTCTTCAAACGGTTCACTCTTCACCCCGTCAATCTCTTTGATAATTACCTGTGGCTGTGAGACGGCCATTTCAAAGCCTTCACGACGCATGTTTTCGAGCAAAATCGCAACGTGCATTTCACCACGACCTCGCACTTCAAAGGTATCTCCCTGACTAAAGTCAACCTGGAGACCTACGTTGACCTCAAGTTCCTTCTCAAGACGATCCTTAATCTGGCGACTGGTGACAAACTTTCCTTCGCGTCCAGCAAACGGTGAACTGTTCGGCATGAACTGAAGTGCGATCGTAGGTTCATCTACTTTAATTGCCGGTAGAGGTTCGACCGCTTCACTATCGGTGAAGGTGTCTCCAATATTGATATCTTCGAAGCCAGCAATCATGACAATATCGCCAGCAAAGGCTTCAGCGGTTTCGACTTTCTCTATACCCTTAAAGGTATAGAGCTTTACGACCTTTCCGCGACGCACTGCATCTTCGCCCTCATGCTTGACGATAAGCTGCTGACTAGCCTTAACTGAACCTTCGTAGACACGAGCTACCGCCAGACGACCAAGGAAGTTGTCGTAGCCGAGGTTAAATACCTGAGCACGGAGTGCTTCACCTGGCACATAGGCTCGGGCAGGTGGCACAAGTTCAAGTACGGTATCAAGCAGTGGCGTAAGGTCCACCATATCGTCGTTCATGTTGCGCTTCGCTTTTCCTTCGCGACCGATGGCATAAACAGTCGTGAAGTTACACTGTTCATCATTCGCACCGAGTTCAAGAAAGAGTTCGAGGACTTGCTCTTCGGTCCGTGGGATGTCTGCCGCTGGCTTGTCGATCTTGTTCACGACCACAATTGGCTTGAGACCAAGTTCAAGCGATTTCTTCAAAACAAAGCGAGTCTGGGGCATTGGTCCTTCCTGAGCGTCCACAATGAGAAGTACCGAGTCAATTGAGCGAAGTACCCGCTCTACTTCAGAACCAAAGTCCGCGTGACCAGGGGTGTCCACGATGTTGATCTTGGTACCTTTGTACTCAATAGAGGTATTTTTGGCGTAAATGGTAATACCACGCTCTTTTTCAAGCGCGTTACTATCCATTGAAGTTTCACCATCGCGTGCTCCCGTCTGCTCCATAAGGGCATCGGTGAGCGTCGTCTTACCATGGTCTACGTGCGCGATAATCGCGATGTTTCTAATCTCCATATACTACAAATGTTTTACGCCTATAAGTGTTTCGTCTCGAAAGAGAAAGGTGCACGTGTCGGCACGACTGTGCACCTTAAAAACGCCACAATCATACCGTAGAGGATGACTCTTGTCGAGGGTACAACTACAATGGGCATACAACCGGTTAGAAGTATATACAGGTATTGGATGCATTGAGATTTTGTTTTAACACAGAATCTGAAATATTACTCGGAATGATAAGTCTACCTACTTTCCGCTGGACAAAAGAAAAGCCGGCGCGGAGAGTGTCATACCCATCCGCACCAGCCGTTGATGTTTGAGCCCATGAAAGCTCAGTTGTGCGAGTCGTCCGACTTGAAGTTCGGCCCGAGCCAGTTGTGACGCCGGACATAACGCACAAGAGAGAGATGTCGCATGATGCGATCGCACCAGTCGAAGCACGCCTTCTTGTTGTTGTCCGCGAAGCATTCACCAGTCCAGGTTCCATCCTGAAGCTGTTTGGCGATAGTGACCAGTTCGCCACCTTCGAGCTTCGCTTGGTTACCGACTACGTCCTCGACTAACCTGAGCTGGGGTGTGATTTCGTCATCGGCACCCTCTGCACCGGTACGCACTGCCACCCAGACAAGTTTCCCAACGAGATGGTGGGCCATCTTCGAATTGTCAGTTCCGTTCATTCTGGAACCATCAGCCATCTGATCACCTCATCAATTATTTTACTTGCGGCCTAGACTATACTACATTTTAATGATAATTGCAAGCCCTATAGTTGCCACTTTAATGATTAATTAAAGGGGCTGGCTTTGGCCCAGCCCCCCCTTCTCTTTTCATGTCGACACCAGCAAGAGCGGATGCGCTTCCCTCGCCTTCATCGTATAGATGTTGTAGAGGTCAAGGCAACGTTCCAGACAGGCCAATGAATTAGCGTAGCAGAACTCAAACGGCGTATCAGGATGATTGTCGAGGACCACCACACCGGTGCCAACACAGCAAATGCGAAAGCTCTTCGGTTGAAACACACCGTACGGCTGATCTGCTACCCGCACAGGCACGTAGACGGAGCCACCTCTGCGCCAGCGCTCTATTACCTCACCTTTGTCCACAACTCGTCCCTCCCTATGTGACCAAGTTCGACACTACTTAACTATACTCGCGAATGATTTGCAAGCTCTGCTTTTTCGGCTCGGGTCAGCTGCCGCAAGGCATGTTCACGCTTTTGCGCTGCGCTTCGATCTGTCACTAGCTCGCTATAGGCGAGGTAAACCGGGCGACGGGCTTTGGTGTACTTGGCTCCCTTCCCCGCGACTCCTTCACCATTATGTTCTTTGATCCGTCGGTCAAGGTCAGTGGTTACACCACTGTAGTACGTACCATCGCTACAGCGCAGCATGTACACATACCACTGACTCATAGTCGCTCTTCGATATAGGAGGAGAGACTCTGGTCTGCAAACTGCGGAAAGAAGTACCAGACGAAGGCGATGGCCGCAAGAATAAAAACAATCACTTTGAGCATATTATTTTTTTGGACTATTATTTAGGTGAAACAACTCTGGTCTCGTGCGTCGTACAGTATAGACAATACCGAGAAGAATAACGATGATACCAAGTGGTACATACACGAGTGAAGTGCGGATCATGCCAAGTTTTGTGACCTCCGCAAATTCGTAGAGGGCTGCCACCGAACGCCAGGTCGCCCCGTAGCCCGCGTCACTATCAGTGTCGCCAATTACAATCAGATATTTCCCGTAGTTCTCCGGTGTACTCACCTCTACTCGATAGGTACCAGGGGCGACTGTCCCAAAGTATTCTGGCCCGACCAAGAAGTTTAGTTTAGAAATCGGCTCGCGGATGACCTCCCAGGTCGCATCAGCCGCTTTGATACGCGCAATCTCTTCTACCCCACGCGGCTCTACTACCCGAACGATAATCCCCCCAAAGTCTGGGGTTGAAGAACCAGGAAGACCAAAGATACTCACCGATAGTGGCAGCTCTTCACTGATTGTAAACTCAACCATCTCAGGGTAACCATTAAGCTCACCGGTAATAATCTGGCGGTTACTCAGGTCTAGTTCAAGCGGCAGTACCTCGTACGGTGTCACGACCTCGTGACTCGTCACCGTATAGGCAAATGCACTAGTAGGTAGTACTAACAGCGCTACGAAGAAGAACAGACGCGACATAGTCATTATTGCGCATCAAAGTACTCCCAGAGTGAAAGTAGAGTCTTGCCAGTTTCAGTCTCGTTACTAAAGTTCGTGGTACAAGTATCAAGTTCGTATTCCACACCGTCCTTCACGACAATGTACCGGTAGTCGATACCATCGACGTTCTCCGCACACATCTCTTTGGTTTCAGGTTTGGCGGCTGCTACGAGCACATCGTCGGTGAGAGTTGCTTTAAGCTCGCGTAGGAAGGTGCGTGGAATAGCGCCTTCAATCGCCGGACTTGGTACCTCAGGATTATCTGAGAATGGGAGATACCGGTAGCTACCATCATTTTCTATCTGAAATGATGGTGGTACACCTACACGCATGCCGCCGTACATTTCACCAATCACGACAAAATCAGTCGCTTCTTCTTCGGTATCGACTCCCTGACCAGACTGGAACTCAGGAGCGTAGCCTACGAGGTACAAATACGAACCAGCAATAATCCCAATAAGTAAGGCTGACAACACGGTCAGTTTGTCCTGCTTCTTTAATTTCATATAGGTTTTAGTATATCACCCTGTTCCCCACCCCGGCAAAGTACGGTATGATGGTGCCGCATTTGGAGACGAGGCATGGAGATGTCGCATAGTGGTCGAGTGCGCTCGCTTGGAAAGCGAGTAGGGTGTCAAAGCCCTCGGAGGTTCGAATCCTCTCATCTCCGCCAAATAGAGCTAGCACGAGACGCGTACAAAACCACTCCCATAGAGGAGTGGTTTTGTGTTTTGTCAGATTTGCACTGTATACCCCCTAGGGGGTATACTTGATGGCAATGATTCAAGATACCAAAAAATTAGTTAGGCGACTAAAAATCATCGAGGGGCAAGTTCGTGGCTTGCAGACCATGGTTGAAAACAAAACATACTGTATTGATGTGATTACCCAAACCTCTGCCATTAAGCAAGGACTTTCAAATATCGAGGATTTGTTGCTCGAAGACCACTTGCAAAGCTGTGTAGTTAATCAGATCAAAGCTGGCAAAACAGCTAAAGCCACAGAAGAAATTTTACGAGTCTATCAACTAAAACGAAAGTAGTATGGAACACACCGCAAATGAAAGTAAGCTATACATTCACCACGCTGATACGACTACTATCTGGTCATACTGGCCAATTGCCACTATTTACGCCGTGGCGGCTCTCTTAGCCCTCTATACCGTACAATTTCATCTCTTCCCCGACTATATGTCGCACTGGATGGGATTTGTACTCATTGGATTTGGAGTGATTAAATTGTCTGACGTGGTTGGATTTGCCAAAGGGTTTGCTATGTACGACCCGCTCGCGAAACAAAGTATCACCTATGCACAAACCTACCCATTTCTTGAGATTGCACTAGGCATTATGTTCATCTTGCAACTATTAGTTCTACCCGTGACACTGGTCACACTCTTCATATACAGCGCTAGTCTCTACGGAGCAATCCAATCTATAAAGAGAAAAGAAACACTGCACTGTGTCTGCCTGGGTACATACTTCAAACTACCCCTCTCAACCGTTACCCTCCTTGAGGCTGGCTTTATGATTGCAATGTGTGTCTGGATGTTACTCATGATTAACAGTATGGCTGGAATGGCCATGTAACAAATTTATATCTATGAAAAATCAATCAATTATCGCTATTTGTATTCTCACCGTAGGTGTAGGTATCGCGCTTGGGTATGCTTTCTGGGGTGCAGGTGACAGCAAGTACACAGCACAAAAACAAACAAACGATACAACTGTACCTGCAGGAATGCACCGTATGCCTGACGGTTCACTGATGGGAAATGCTCCCGCTGATAACAGTATGGGTATGATGAATGGAATGGATCATAGTGCCATGATGGTTAAAAGTGAACGGGAATTTCTTGAAGGGATGATTCCTCATCACCAAGAAGCAGTCGATACTGCTAAAGAAGTTAGCGCACGTGGTGGTTCAACTCCTGAAATCAAGAAATTAGCCGAAGATATTGTAGTCGCTCAAGAAAAAGAAATCGCGATGATGAAAGGCTGGTACCAGAGTTGGTACGGAAAAGCGTATATTGCTGACCCCGAAGCCTATGAACCAATGATGCGTGATTTATCAAAACTTAGCGGAGCGGCACTTGATAAGGTCTTTTTGGAAGATATGGTCATGCACCACATGGGAGCGGTGATGATGGCACAAAGTGTCCAGCCGTATATTGAACATAAAGAACTGACTGATTTAACGAAAGCAATAGTTGAGACACAAACTGTCGAAATTCAGCAGATGAAAAAGATGCTGGGTGAATTGTAAAGGATTTTAGGTCTATTTAAAACGCTACGTAGTAGCGTTTTAAATTAGTTGTTGTAGTCTTTGTGCAAGATAAACAACCGCTACTGCAATAACCAAACCACCAAAAACGTCAATCGTATGGTGAACATTAGCCATCACTCGGGCTGTTCCAATTAATCCTGAAACAACAAATAAACTGATTCCGAGAGGTTTGTTGACTGTATACACTAAAGCCGAGAGAGTAAAGGCAAAAAGGGCGTGTTCTGACGGAAAACCATTATCCGCGGTATGAGCAAATAAAGGCGTCAGATCATGTGAGACAAACGGTCTAGGACTATCAATTAACCAACTTGCTACACGACCCACTACATACGCAGTCGGTAACGACACCGCGCTAAATATGGCTAATTTACGACGTTGAATTGGCCTAGCGTACAACCAACCGAGGATTGCCCCAGTAATAACAAGATAATGGAATTTAGTGGCAACCAAAACAATAACACTCTCAAACATACTACCGATCAAACAAGCGAAGACTATTGAGAATAACTACAATCGCCATACCAGAATCAGCCGCAATTGCAAATACCAAATTAGCGTTCCCAGTAACGACCAACAGTAAGAACAACACTTTCACACCTAGTGCCAAAGCAATATTCACTTTGATAATTCGCATCGTCTGCCGTGCCAACCGCACTGTATACGGGACGGTTTCAAGATTGCCAGACATAAGCGCCATATCGGCTGTTTCAATCGCCACATCGGTACCTCCAGCGCCAATAGCTATACCAACATCAGCTATCGCGAGCGACGGTGCGTCATTAATACCATCACCGACCATAGCAACTACCCCGTATTGCTTTTGCAAGGCAAGCACTTGTTCAACCTTATCTTCAGGTGAAAGGGCTGCGAAAATGTTATTGACTCCGACAATTTCACCAACATACTCAGCGCTTCGGGCGTTATCACCAGTGAGCATACTCGTTGTGATACCGAGACTTTCCAGATCAGCAATAATTGCTCTAGCTTCTGTGCGTACTTCGTCGGCAATAGCGATAGCTCCGATAAGTTCTGTCTCAGACGCAATAAAAACGACCGTCTTACCAGTCGCTTCCAAAGCTTTGACCTGTTCTTCAACTTGCGCACTATTCACACCCAACGATTCCATCAGTTTACGGTTCCCAATGGCGTGTGGAGCGCTACAGATCGTGCAATTAGCATGTCCGCCCTTACCGGCTACATTCTCAAACTGGTCCATAGCATGAGGAGTAATTCCTTTGGCTGTGGCGTAGTCAATAATAGATTGTGCCAAAGGATGTGAGGAAAACGCTTCAATACCTGCTGCATCTGCTATTACCTCTGCTTCTGAATGAGAACCAAACGTCAAAACATCTGTGACAGTGTGTCTTCCATAGGTAAGTGTACGTGTTTTATCAAACGCAATTGCTCGTACTTTTGCTAATTGCTCAAGATATGAACCACCTTTGATAAGAATACCCGCTCGTGAGGCGCCTCCAATCGCTGAGGCAATTGCTACCGGAGTGGAGATGACAAGCGCGCAGGGACAAGCAATAACCAGGAGAGTAATTGCTCGGTACAACCAGATCTCAAAGGGCATATCGAACAGTACAGTTGGAATCGTGGCCACTAAAAACGAAATTACGACAATGAACGGCGTATAGTAACGGGCAAAGCTTTCAATGAAGGTGTCAGTTTCTGCTCGCGCATTTTGCGCTTTTTCGATGAGTATGATGATACGGGCAAAGAGTGAATCTTTGCTTTCTTTGGTCACTTGCACTTCCAAATAACCTTGAATATTGAGGGTACCAGCAAAGACCGTATCCTCTGGCTGCTTGTCAACCGGCGTCGATTCACCGGTAATGGCAGCTTCATCAAGGGCAGACATTCCACTTACAATCACTCCATCAAGGGGAACTAATTCACCAGGCTTGATAACAATAACGCTATCAACTGTTACTTCCTCGACAGGCACAGTCTCTCCACTTTTTAGTCGAGCGACTTTTGGCGAGCGTTTCAGAAGCGCCTCAACTGCTTGACGGGAACGTTCAATCCCAAATGTTTCAAAAAACTCTGCCAGAGAAAAAAGAAATACTACCGCAGCGGCTTCTCCATATTCACCAATGTACAGAGCCCCAATCGCAGCGATAGTCACCAAAAAGCTAATATTAAGAAACCGCTTTTTGACCAAACCACTAATTGCACTTTTAAGCACAAACACCCCACCAACTAAAATTGATAGGATGTAGAAGAAGAAACTCAACTCTACTCGTTCGGGTGTAAATTGCCAGGTAAAACCAATAGCTAACAAAAGCCCGGAGATTGGTGTACAGATACGAAGTGCGTCAGCGGTAGAAAAACGCCATCGACTCTTGGTGTGAACATCGTTTTCATCACAATGATTACAGGTTGATTGACTCATAATTTAATTTTTATTACGTCTGGATATTCATGCGTGCTTTTATTGCGTCCCGCATTATCATAAATTCTGATAACTTATCTTCCCCTAGTGTCACTCCCAAAGGCAGGTCGTCTGACAACGGATTAACTGGCACACCATTTTTAAACAGAGCATACTGCAAGTGTGGCCCTGTCGACATACCAGTCGAACCCACATAACCAATTGTCTCACTCTGCGTCACTGTGTTACCTCGCTTAATACCCGTAGCCACTTTAGACAAATGGGTGTACTGACTCAGATAACCACCCGGATGCTTAATTTCTACGGTATACCCTAAGGCATCATTTTTCCAGCCCGCAAACGACACTTCACCGTTGCCGGTAGCGTATACCGGAGTTCCTTGTGGTGCAGCGTAGTCAATTGCCCGATGCGGTTGCACTACCCGTGTGACAGGATTTACCCGGCTTTGTGTATAACCAGAACTGACCGAACCGTATGCGAGGGGTGTCCGTAGAAATGCCCGTGCCAAACTATTTCCTTCATTGTCATAATAGGCATCCTCAAAACGATACGCCGTGTAGGATTTACCGTTTACGTCTGCTACAGCCCCAAGTACTGGGCCGTCCTGTACATACGAACCATCTTTCAGACGCTCTTCGTAGAGAATAGTAAATGTATCTCCTATTGCGATATCACTCTCAAAATCAATACTAGAACCAAAAATAGTAGCGGTGTTCATGATTGTCGTGTCACTCACGTTTTCTGCCAGCGCATTAAGATAAAATGAACTTTCAATCTCTAGCTCGACTACTCGTTCTCGCACTTCAATTGGTAATGTTTCGATTTCTGCCACAAAGTCCTCGCCGTCGCGACGCACAACCAGCACTTCCTCTTCGCTGATTGGATATTCGACTGATGCCAGGGCTTCTTTTGCAAAGAAGAATTTTAGTATCTTACCCACATGAATTTGACTCAAAGCGTAGACATCTTCAGTTTCTTTAACGATATCTTGTGATTCATTTGGCGGGACACCAACCCGATTCATAATACCGCCAATGGTTTCTTCGGGCGTAATGGTATATTCAACAACACGCAGGCTTGAAGAAGTTGTCGGAACATCAATCTGGCTGAGTGGTTCAGAAATAGCCTCGTCCGTATTGTTGTCTTTGTGCAGTTCCTTGTCCACTGGAACCCACCAATACGCCAATGCCACCAGAGCACTTACTGCGACAAGCACCAGCAGATACGGCAATCTAGGTCGTTTCATACTTAATAGCTTACGTAGTATGTGATGTTGGCAGAATCAGTCAGACCCTGCACAAAAGTAGTGGCTTCGGTTTGAAACTTTTGTTGTTTGAGCTGGTTTTTAATAGCGTCTGCAAACTCCGTCTCAGTCATAGCCTCTGGTTTTTCAATACCTGCGGTTTTTGCGTAAGTAGTCACTTCTTCATCGGTTATAACCAGTTTATCGGCAATAGCTTCCTCGATACCTTTTTGGGTTTTAATTTGCTCACGGAGTATAGCTAGCGTCATACCTTGTTGCTCCAGGACTGCTTCAAGCGTTCCCCCTTGACCCTTCACATTTTCTTCAATCAGTTTGATCTCAGCGTCAACTACCGACTCTTCAATAACAATGTCTTTTTCAGCTAAAGCATTTGTTAATAGTTTTTCCTGAATGACAGCTTCTAGAGCTTTTTCACCTCCTTGTTTTTCAAGCTCGCTGATAATAGCTAGGCGACTAATGGGTGATCCATTAACGGTCGCAGCGACTATATAGCCACGCGTAAAAAGGAATGCTCCTACCACTAGTATGATAGCGGTAAAACCAGCTCCAATGAGAGCGAGTTGTCGGTAGGTTAGATTAACAGTACCGGTTTTGGTTGCGGTGGTAACTGGTTCAGTAGTGGCTATATTTTTTACATCTGCTACAACAGCATTGTTTGGTTCCATAACGAGTTTTGTTTTAATTGTTTTTGTTACATTTCTGGTTAATTTTTGATGGGCTATCCACGCGAGGAGCAAGACGGTACTAAAGATCAATACCCCCATAAATGGAATGGTGATAAAACCAAACACCAGTATTGGCGAATCGGTACAAGCTGGCAGTAGTCCACCATAGCTACAGGGTAGCGTTAGTTTGTTACCGAGGACAAAACCCTGAAAGTGATAGTAGTAGTGATAGCTCGCAAAGAATAATCCAATTGCAGCTAAAATTGCTACCGTGAGGTGAGCTTCTTTTGTTTTCTTCCACACTGCGACAAGTGTAATGATTTCAATCGGGTAGAGGAAAATTCGTTGCCACCAGCATAATTCACAGACCGGAGTTTTATATACGAATTGATATATAAGTGAGGTGAGGGTTGCCAAGAGCGCAATACTACCGATTGCAATCAACCATCGCTCATACTCAATCTGCATTACCTTTGCTCGGTAGCGCGAACTGCATACGATCGATAGGACAAGAGTAACTGTAGCCGCAAACATGACCAGCGCACCGATACTTAAGAGTAGAGAATAGAAATCAAGAGACATATTTGGTTGCCTTATTCGGTAATTCCAAACTCCACATTACTTCCAAGCTCAGCATCAATAAGTGCTTTAAAGGCTTCAAGACCGTTGGGGTTTTGAATCTTCTTACCATTAAGGTAAAACGATGGGGTGCCCGTGTTACCAAGTTGCTCACCTGCAGCAAAGTCACGCTGGACACGAGCTTTTACCTCAGGCGAAGCGACATCTGCTTTGAATTGCTCCATATTCAATCCTAACTGCTCTGCGTACACTTCAAATACTGCTGGGGTAGGAGCTGGTTTTTCGCCCCAGCTCTTTTGTTCAGTAAAGAGCAAATCGTGCATCTCCCAATATTTACCTTGTCTACCTGCGGCCTCTACCGCTAACGCGGCGGTCATACTGTTACGATGACTTGGTAGTGGAAAATAACGGGTCACAATTTTAAGGTCGTTCGGGTACGCTTTTGCCAATTCCTGCACGACTGGAAAATATGCTCCACACGCTTCACATTCAAAGTCGAGGTATTCGACCAGAGTTACCGGTGCTCCAAGGTTGCCTTTAATATAATCGTCAGGTGCAATCGCAAGCAATGTTGCACTATCAGCAGTGGTCACCGCTTTCTTTTCCGTACCAGCAGAAGCCGCCCAAATAAAACTACCGATAATCAGACCGATAATACCAACCCATAGCCATGTTCCGTTTGAAGTTTTTGTACTCATAATTTTATTCTTGTTTTACTTTAGTAAGTCATGTTGTCTGACAGACATTTGATTGTGTCAGGGCTCGTAATTGTTGATTGATGGCAAACATAAGGATACTGATACTTAAGAGGGTTAACTCCTTGCCGCCAAAAGGTAAAAAGAGTGCAATTGATGCCAATCCGATACTACTCCCTAGTCCACTTAAGATAAGCGAACCACAAGCTGCACATCCCAGCCCAATGGCACCACTACTGATTCCTAGTCCACCTACTGCCGCTTGTTTGGCGAGTGATTGCCTTTTATTTCGACGATACGAATACGCCATAAGCGCAGTCAGGATTCCCACCAGCACTGCAATAGCAAGCGTCGTAACCAGTGAAAACACTGTAAAGTTCGTGAAGACACTGGTCAATAACGTGAGAAGAAATACAAGACTGTCAACCAACCCGAACGCCCCTGCATTAATAACAGTACGAATGAGTGACCACTGCTGTACCCATATCAACAGCACCATAAGAAACGTGGCTATACCAAGAACAATGCTCGTATAAAGCGGTTCTTGAAGTATTCGTACCAACATCTGTCTTTTCATACAATTTATTCTGCCCCCAATGCCGCATCAATTAGTTGCTGTATTGCTGCTTGTGGTAAAGCTCCATTAAGGGGATATTTTTTACCATCTGGACCTACCACGATACTCCACGGCGTGCCGCGTCCGCCAGTAGCAATCGCATTTTGTACATGGGCTTCAACCGTAGCCGCATGACGACCACTAGCAAGACACTCATTGAAGGCTGTGACGTTAAGACCTGCGTAGGCAGCGATTTTTGGTAATTCAGCCACATCTAGCCCATCATTAGCTGGAGTGATTTCCATCATTCGATCAAGGTACTTCCAGAAGCCATCGTTGCCACCAAGCTCAGCTGCACATTCGGTTGCTTCAGCTTCTTTGCGTGCTTTTTGATGGAGTTGATCAAGCGGAAAGTGTCGATAGACCCACGCTACGTTTCTTTTATTTTTTGGATCATCAACAATCGCCTGCATCGTGCTGTGAAAACGCTTACAAAATGGACACTCCGTATCGGAATACTCAACAATTTTTACTGGCGCATTTATGTCACCTTTAATATGGTCAATCGCTGTAACCGGCGTCATGCTATCTAGCTGAGCCGCAGTCGGACCAGTATCAGCTGGTGCGGTTGGGGGTTGATTTACCGCTACTGGTTTTGACACTGTAGCACTTTGACCACTGGTAAATATCACCGCCCCGGCAATCAACATCGCCCCACCCAGAATAGCGAGTGGTATGAGATACGGTTGTATGTTTAGTTTTTTATTTTGTGTTGTGATGTTATCTTCCATACCATTGTTTTAACCATTCTTCCATCGTAGTAATTTCTTCAGTTTGGGTTTCAATAATCGCTTCAGCCATCGCTTTTAGTTCTGGTCGTTTGGTCTCATTAACCACCATCTCTGCCATCGCAACCGCTCCTTTATGGTGTTCAATCATTCCCTCAATAAAAGCAAGGTCGAGAGCGTTTCCAGTTTTATTTTCTAGTCGTTTGGGCATCTCATTCGTAGTCGTAGTCGTACTCATGCTGTTACTTCCCATGGTACCTATGTCATTCTCCAAGGAAGCCATCGGTTCAGGGGTATTAGGTTCGCCAGATGAGAAATAGAGAGTAGTGAGTACTCCGAGTGTAAAAGATGCAGCTACAGCAATAATCGTTAGTCGATTCATATGTTTTAGTTACATTAATAAAACCACTTTCGTGGCTATAGCGCGTGTTAACTAAAATAATTTTGGATGGAGGATACCTTGTGAAAACAAATCACTATAAAAATCGTACGCACGATTAGTATAAACGGCAGGAACGGTAATGTCCCGCGAGCGCTTGAGGTAATACGTTAAAATGAACGGGAAATGTCCTACTGTCATTCGTAAGCGGTGTAAGTGTTTTTTCCCAATAAATAATGCGAGTAATACGAGGAGGATGCTCGCTTTGGCTGGTGTGACAGTTAGTAAATGCTGCCACGCTTCAATGTGTTCAAGTGGACTCATTGAACAGAGAGATGTGCTGTCCCTATCCATAAGCGGACAGCCTGGCATCGTAATTTCTGACATTGCCATACCTTTGATATGCAAATAGGCAAATACAAATGTTGAAAATACTGCCACTAAGAATAGTACTGCGATTACTTTTCGTATGCTGTTCGTGACTCGAAACATAAATCCCACTAATTATATAGTAAATCTCATTTTTTTCTATCTCAATTTGAGCTTATGTAACAGTATAAAGTGTGATTTTCTTTTGACTTAACAGTATGGAAGACTTGAAACAACTCATGATTTCACGTTTTTCTTCCACTGATCCGTCTTTTAGCAGAAACTTTATATATCGCTTGATATCGATATCACCGACCTCAAAATTAAGGTCTTGCCCAAGTAGCGATAGCTCAAATCTTTTATACCTTGTCACTTCTGAGACAATCTTCTTCTGAACAGAAGTTTCATTGATCTGTACTCCATCAATCAGAGCTTGAAGCTGTTTAACTAGATCAGACTCAGCTATATACCCGCACTTGCAGTTCTTATCTCTCGCCTTCGTACAGCCATAGTAGATATGGGCTTTGATACTTCCATTCTTTAGCTTCTTGTATTTCTCGTCAGCGCTTATACCTGAACCACATAGTCCACAAGTCATAAGCTTGGTGAATGCAAATTCCTTCTCTTGTCTAGTCTTCAATTCGTTGCCTTTCAACTGGCTCTGCACCTGATCAAATAGTTCTTTGGTGATGAGCGGTGGGTGTTTTCCGTTATACCAATTACCTGATTTCTTTGGATACTCAAACACACCGTAGTAGAAGGGATTTTCTAGTAGCTTGTATATATTACCGAGACTGAGCGGTTTCTTGCTCGGTAAGGCCTTGAAATTAATATCGAATTTTAGCCAGTGATATAACTTTCTTCCACTCCATTTCTCATACGCCACTTTCTCAAACATTTGCTTAACCACATGACCGCGTTCAGTGTCTATGTACGTCTCACACTTTCGATCCATGCGTTTTTCTTTAAGGTAGCCAGTTGGTGCAGGTGCGGGCCAGAGTCCCATTTCAACTCTAGTTTTTAGACCTCGTTTAACATTGATACTTTTATTGTCGTTCTCAAGCTTAGCTTGAGAACACAAAATCATCAGAAGGAACTTTTCACTCGGTGTATTGGTAAATGTCTGTCCGTATGTACGTATCTCACGAAGTAAATGTTGATCCATAAGATCAACCAGTGAACCGAGGTCGCCAGCGTTACGACTGAGACGATCTGGATGCCAAACGATAATCCCGTTAAATCGCTCTCGTCGTATATCTTCCAGTATTTCCTTGAAGACAGGTCGTTGTCCTGAATCTTTAGCGGAGTGTGACTCTCGTCTAATCTCCACAATATCTAACTGTTCTCGCTCCGCGATTGCCAACATCTCCTTAACTTGCGAGTCAATTGAAAGGGCTTGTTTTTCATCTGATTCGGTACTTTTGCGTGCGTATAGTAAGTACCTAACTGGCACCTTGGGTACATCTGTTTTAACTCCAAAATTATTCATTACCTGTGTTTCCATTATTAATTAATGACAGACCTGCACGAGGTGCATAGCTATGCAGACTAAGAAAAACGTCACGTACTCGTCTTTAAGCCTTAGCAAAACAGCAAACATGCGATAGAGTGAAATCGGTAGCAAAAACTGCTATTATTGACCGACAACACCTAAACCAGAAAGCAATTTCTGGCATGGTGCAAAGAAATCCTACGCAAATAGAAACGGCCACATAAGCCGGCACTTATTTGCGTAGGTTCGCTCTCGAAAGGGAGCGGGATAATTCCGAAAGGGGTTGTCGTCGGTCTTGCGTGGCCATTTGTGTTACCACATAACCGACGACTGGATTGACCGCTACCCACAAATGTATCGTTGGAAAGGCTACGAGGATGAAGTACCCGACAAGATTAGAGCCTGTATTCGCTGTTACCGCTATACAGGCTCATTTCTTGGGTACTTGTTTAAAACCTTGGAATACTCAGCAAGAGGCAAACCGCCCTGGGTTTCATTAGATGACAGGATACTGGACGGAGCTAAAACAAGGATTGAGTATGTTCGAGCGGAAGAATAAATAGTTACAGACGACTGTAACTATTTACTGCAATCCTGTGTAACTTTTGTCACTTTTTTGAGCACGAGACGCGTCGAAATAGTAGACTAAAAAGTAGCCAAACCATCAAGCAGGACTTGACCGTCCACGGTTCTTGCCCGAGACCCGCCGCAGTATGAAAACAAAATACATTTTGCATGGTGGTTTTACATGCAAAGATAATGATTTAAACGCATCGTTCTTTCACGAATTCACTTCCGATATTCCCACTGACGCAAAAATCTTAATGGTCTTCTTTGCTTCAGGTGATGAAGATAAAACTAGTACCTACAATGAACTTATTGAGAAAATTTCAAAGTCAAAACCATATTCTCAGTTTTCGTTCATATTGCCATCACAGAAGATTTTGAAACCGATTGTAGTAATGCTGATGCAATTTACTTTCATGGTGGGAACACACCTACTCTACTTGCTGCCTTAAAAGATTATGGCGATATTGAAAGATTGTTTACAGGAAAGACGGTAGCTGGTTCTTCTGCTGGCGCATACATGCTCTCGGCATATGGTGCTGCCCACACATCTGAGCATTTCCGGCAAGGATTGGGTATCCTTAATGTTCGTGTCATTTGTCATTTTGAAAGTACCGAATTGCCACCAAGTCCAACATCACTAGCTGAAATTTATTCCACCCATCTTGATCTACCGCTCGTTGTGTTACGCGATTGTGAATCAAAAGTATTTTTCAAATAGTGAAAGGCAACAAAGTCTATATGGTTAGAGGGCGTTCGTTACCATCCAACCCAACTGTCATAAAAGTAAAACCCAAGGTACGCGAGCGCGATGTTGTAGATCATGTTCCCAATGGTCAAGGGAATAATGATACGTCGATACGAAAAACCCATAAGAGTCAGGGAGGCCACGATAAAATCATTTGAAAATGGTGAAATAGTGCCGTAAAGCATAAGCCCTGGAGTGAGGAGACGTGGATGGCGTGCCAGTACGTATGATACTGAAGTAAGCCATGTTTCTATGCGTCCACTCACTGCCCTCTTCGCTTCTCGACTAAAGAGATAGGTGGTTGAGTCCCCAACCATCACACCACACGCCGTAGCTACACCAAGGAGCCACGGGGTGGCACCACCGGCAGCTAGCCCCATCAGGACAAGGTGGTACGGAATTCCCGTAAAGGTTGATAATCCGCCAATCATCCCGAGGAGAAACATCAGAAGCGGCGCTCGTTCGATACCAACATACGCAATAATCGTATCGGTGGAAATGGTCGCAAACAGGAGACCAATCCCGATAAAGGTTACCACTGCCAACACTGGAAGGATGAACTTCGGCATAAACTACGGACGACGTGGCCGCTCGGGCAAGATTTCAAGAGAGGTTAGCTCTTTTTTGTGGTCACGTACCCGATCGATAGTGAACATCACACGCTCTCCCACCAGCGCCTCTGATACCAACGGACTTGTCGACGCGGTGGCACTAACCACTATCGTTTCTTTTTGACGCATCCGGATAGTTAGCGTATCGCCGTCTACGGCCACTACTTGTCCAAATAGTATCGGTTGCTTTTTTTCGGTGAAGTACGGTACGTACCACAATGCTGGAATTAGAGCAAAAAATAGTGCCGCCGCCACAAACAACCACCAGGCTTGTGTGTGGTGAGGCTCAGTCCGTTTAATCTCGCGTTCGAGCCAATCAAAGACCTTCGCTGCGACATTAACCGGTGTCCCCTGTAGGGGGTCATGGTGGAGGTTGATAAACGGCACCGAGTTACACTCGATAATCCCCCAGCGCACGGTCGCCGGATCAGCCGATACATCAGTTGAGATGAAGTCAAAACCAATAATTGGATCGTCAACTGCTTCGGCGGCTTTATCAAACCATTTAAGTAAATCTGGGTGTGTCACATCAATCATCTCGCGACTCATACCGCCATAAGAAAGACCAATCTTTTCACTGAGATCAATGGTCTCACCGGCCGGAATGACTGAATCAAGCGTAAGACCCAAGGTGGTCAAAAAAGTATCAAGCTTCTCTGTGTACTTGACCGGGCCTTGTTGCGGGTCACGGGTCGCATTTTTGTGTTCTATCAAATCACGGACGGTGCTGTGTCCATCGCCTGTCACACGTGGCGGATCCCCAGCGAGAATACCCTCGACCTTACCATCAACACAGGTGGCACGATACACACTCCCGACGAGATGTTCTTCTACAATCACCGGCCACGAGAGCTGGCGGGCTTGGCGATAAGCGCGCTTGAGGTCAGCTAAGGTCGCAATATGGGTGGTCGTATGGCGACCACGAGAACCAAAACGTGGTTTTACAATCACGGGTTTTTCTAGACCCTGAAATACCTTCTTCGCACCCCACCAGGAGTACACCACCTTCCCTTTTGATACTGGTATCCCATGCTCTATGAGACGTTTTTTTAAGAGCCACTTATCATCAATCCAGCCACAGGCAACCTTTTGGACTCGATCAAGACGGGGGACTCCAGCAAAGATAAAACTTTTTCCGAGTATCGTAAGACGATAGGTGTCATGCCGACGTTTCCCGACCTTAAGTACTTCCATGGTGTAGCCGCGACTATGCGCCTCGGCAGCCAAGACTCCGCTACGATCGACCACAAATGGTGGCAGCATCGGTTCAAAGGTCACAAAACCGAGGCGCTGCCCCATCCACAAAAAAACCGCAAACAATCCATCAATAAAAAGGAGGAGTGGTCGTCCAAGCCACGAGGAGAGTACCCACTGCATCATCGGGTTGAGGACGAGAAAAGCAAATGCATCCACTTGTGCTGCACTGTGTGAGGTTGGATTGTTGCCACACCACAAACACTGATTCTTTTTGACTGCTGTTTCGTTGACCGCCATACCTAATCGATATCTAAGCGACCATTATCAGCATCAGCAATACACTGAAGGAGCTCTGGGGTCTCCGTCCAGCCACACTGGCCGCTTGCCTGCCGCTCGCAGGTAGCTTTTTGGTAACAGCTATACTTGGCTGTCCATTCGCAGGTCGTCGTCATATCATTACCTTCTTCAAGACACAGCTGCGAACTACACCCGCCAACCACACAACCCTTGGTCGTCTTGGGGGTCACTGCGAGATAGTAGGATTGATTGCCGTAGAGTGTGTAGGTGCCATCGGAAAGCGGCTTTGCGTAGACGGTCGCAGTCTCACCTATATATGACTCGAGGTCACCAATACCTGACACACCAACCACACTCCCGACCGTCTCTTGGCTCCAGCCAATGGTGAGGGTAACATGTTTGCCACCCACGACCGCATAACACTCACCGTCTGCAAAGCAGCCTGTATTTACTTCAGTAAGGGTTCCTGAGAACGTGCCGGTTGGTTTTTTGGTGGCACTCACCGGCGGCTTTGGTGTAGCGACACCATCAGTACTGGTTGCTGTAGTTTCGGTAGAGGTAGCAATAGTTTCAATCTGCTCTGGTGGACCAATCAGTTCGGCGTTTGGCGCCTCAGCAGTCTGATGATTCAAAAACAGAATAGCGATAACTGAGACTAGCCCAACTATCACCACGCCACCAATGAGATGTTTGTTCATGAATTAATTATACATCCATCGCGCGCAAGCGAGCGATACGCTCCGCTGCTGGAGGGTGCGTATGGAACAGGCCACCGACGCGCTGCCAGAGACTTGGCTTCCCGCCAGCAAATGGGTCAGAAATAAAGAGGTGGGCGGTCGCATGACTTGCAGACTTCATTGGACGAGCGTAACCACTGATTTTCTCTAGCGCGCTTGCGAGTCCCTCTGGATAGCGCGTCAGGAGTGCTCCGGTAGCATCGGCAAGATACTCACGGCGACGGGAAATTGCCATCTGCATGAGCTGAGCGGCAATCGGGGCGAGAATAATACCGACAATGCCAACAATCAGGAAGATTGGATGACGATTTTCACGGTTACCATCAAACATAAGTGCCCGAGAGAAGAAGTCTGCCACAATCGCCACAAAACCGGCGAGTACCACTGCCACTGTCATCACCAGCATGTCCCGATTACCGATATGTGCCATTTCGTGTGCCATCACTCCTTCAAGTTCATTCTTATCAAGGATATTAAGGAGACCAGTAGTTGCTGCCACCACTGCATGCTTTGGGTTTCGACCCGTCGCAAAGGCATTTGGTGCCGCGTCATCAACGACATAGACCTTTGGCATCGGGAGGCCAGCGGTGATGGCGAGATTTTCAACGATCGTGTAAAGCTCTGGCGCTTCTTGTTTGGTGACTGGTCGAGCATTAGTCATCCGTAGAACAAGCTTGTCTGAGAACCAGTAACTACCGACGTTCATAACGAGCGCAAGCACCACACCGATATAAAGAATAGCTGGATTATTGAGATAAAACGCTATTACATACGATAAGGCAATCACCATGAGGAAAAAGCCAATCATGAGGTACCAGGTCTTTCTAATATTTGCACCTTGATGAGTATACATTGTTGCCATAGACCAGCATTATACAATAAATTGTCTTTGTAGAAAAGAATCACTCATTTTGTTGACACAAAAAAATATTCGATTAGTATTTCAGTCAGCAAAAGGGAGTACTTACCATGAAGCATCAAGGCGTCATAACTGAGAGCGACACGAAACCGCTCCAAATCGATGTTGAACTTGGGACACTGACAGATCATCGAATCGTCTTTCGCTCCCAGGAACGATTTGGGGCAGACTACGAAATCTTCGACGATTCGGGGGCTTCCCTGGGCGGCCGTCCTTTCTACAATCGGACGTATCTCAATGAAGGTCTGATTGGTGACCTCAACGTCCTTCTCGAAGAATCCAATCACCGGTTATCACGAGCGAACTTTGCGTCAATCAGCGCGCAGGTCCAAGGTTACTACAATCGCCGGTACCGGGAAGAAGTGCCGGGCGGAGAGGTGGTGGTCACCTTTATATAATCAACCGCTCACACGGCTGGAGAGAACCTCCCGCTCGTGTGGGTGGTTTTCTTTTTCTCAAGTACAAGGTCTCGTAGGTAATTCAATAAACAAAGTGGTAGTGCGCCCAAAGTGAGCATGTGGTAGCTGAGAGACGTGGACAAAGGCATTAGGAATAGCCTTTGCTCACGGAAATTCGCCCTTGTCGCGCTACGCGCTCTGTGGCTCATTCCTCATTTTACCAACTTCCTCCTCCCCCACCGCCTCCACCTCCACCAGCCGAACCGCCACCGGACGAGGCACTGGTTGAACTTGTCACTGAACTGGTGAAACTCGAGATATCACTGGCAAAGGCGGTGGCTGCAAAGGTACCCGTACCACCCTCATACCAATCGGGAGTTGTGATCTCCATATCCGCAAAGGCCGCTGCCCATTTCTTTTCTACCTGAAAAGCAATCGCGTACGGCAAGTACCGCATAAACTGCTCGGGACTACGTTCAGGAGCATTATGAAAATCAAAACGGTCTTTGTCGGTCACCGAAAGGAATTCTTTGAAACCCTTAAGGTGATACATAGCTTCGTAACCTTTCGCGCTCCGGCGACGGTACGTTACAGCGAGATAGATACCATAGAGCATCGTCCCCGCAATAAGCACCAGATACCACACAATCCCAATGACACTCTGTATGGCACTTGTGAAGATAATGAGAACAAAAAATAACCCAATAACAACGTAATCGCGAGGCAAAATCCGCTTACTCTCCATAAAGCCACGGGTTACGAGATCAGACCGGATTGCTTCAGATAGTTCGCTAATAATTTTGCTGTTTGCAATCTTCTTCGTCGTATCACTTTTGATACTTGAGAGCGGCACCATAGTATCTACCGCGGCATCAGCCGGGAACACCAGTTTTAATACGGAACTGAGAAATTCGCTTGGCACTTCCGCCAGCGGTCGCTTCAAGGTCAATTCATAGTCAGTGACATCAAAAAGCCAGATAACTTTGCGCTCGGTCCGTTTGATATGAATAAAGCCCTGCTCGGCGAGATAGATAAGCCCAGCCGTGATGTCATGTGCTCCAAGCTGGTCATCAAGGAGCACTCCTGCAAACATCGGCTCAACCCCTTCGTATGGTTCATACTCAGCAATGATTGGCCGGCGGCGGTAGTAAAAGTATTCGTACCGCCACATGGCAATAATCGTCCCGAGAGTCATCGGTATCATGAGGAGAAGCGCAATAAGATCAGTTCGCCAGGTTTCTTTTGACGCAGCGAGGGCGGGATCAAGCGACGTACTAACCCCAACCGTTAATTCTTCACCCGATGGGAGATTTGGGACTTCAACCAACCAGCCACGAGTAGCATCACCACTCATGACACAATCACCGGTGGTGGTGTAGCAGCTGGCCGTCTCACCAATCGCGCCCGAAGCAGAAAATGACACCGCTTCGATAGCAGCCGGCCACTCGCGCCCCGTCACATTCCAGTAGAGCTCGACGGTGCCGTCAGAAACTTCACGTAAGGCGCCACGGAGTCGATAGGTAATCTCATATACATGCGGACCACTTATAGTAATGTCCGCGTCACCGATTTTGATTTGTCTTTCGGTTCCACCATTTACTTCATACGGCTCTACGATACCATCCCGAGTGACTGACAACACCTCAAGCTCCACCGCCCGCCGTTTGTACCACGCCGATGCTCCATCAGGGTGTGTGAGGATTAGGTTCCGAAAAATCCCGTGTCGCGCTTCGCTTTCAAAATCATAGGTCACCCGCTCGGTCACGAGCACACTGCCGTCTTCCTCAATTTCGTAGTGTGCAGTAAACGCTGGTATCGACTCCGCCAAAACAAAAAAAGGTGCACAAAAGAGAAAACCAATAATGAAGAGTCGGTACATATTAATGAGATAGCCCTTGAGGTGTTTCGTTACTCTGATACTCTCCAGCCGCCGACCAGTGTAAGAAGTGTCGCTTCTTATAGAGACCTTTTTTGGCAACATTTTCGGTGAGAGCGACGCGGATATCAGCTTCGGAGATTTCGAGCAGCTGTGTCAGCGCATCAAGTACCGCCATCAGGTCGGCGTATTCGGCGAGAAATTCTTCGCGATTTTTTGCCTTCGAGAGACCTTCCGCTTCTTCGCGGACTTTCTTTAAGAGTTCTTGTTCGAATTCTTCATTATCTTCGAGCACGCGAACTTCGCAGGTTTCGCCATTACGCTCAATCTTGTCTTTGATGCCATCGCGCACAAGTTTGTTGTAATAGACTTTACTCATAGAGATAAATTATTAGACCTTAGTCGCCACAGGTAGCACAGAGCTGTCGATTGTTTTACCGGTGCGTGCGATAATGGCCTCGAGTAATTCGGGGTTAAAGTTGGCGGGTGGTACGTCGGTGGTGGCATAGACGTAGAGAAGCGTCACCACAATTGACTCGAGTACCTGCTGCACCGCAATCGCACCAAAGAGGAAGATGACATACAGCACGCCCGTCAAAATAAAGAGAACCGGCATACCGACTTTGGCACTAATCATAAAGGTGGCCAAAAACAGCAGCACTGCCACGAGGTGCATGACAAAAAATACGAGACCAAGGGAGATGTTTGTAATAAGACTCTCCCCCCATGTCTTCTTAAATACCTCCCCTGAGTAGGTCACCGCTTTAAAAGCTGGTTTATTATCAAGCACAATCGCTGGCACCACAAAGTACGTCAGCACTCCCCAGGCCGCGCCAAAAAAGGCAGTGATGAAGCGACCGAGACGATCAAAGCGTTCAGTAATTGTGCGCAAAACCATCCCCACCGTTGCACTAATAAGCGCCCATACAAAGAGTGCTGGCGCATGACGAAGCGCTACCCAAAAACTCTGTCCGAGAGTAGCGTCCGTATTAGCTGCACGCTTCGCAACAGTATGAACGACCATGGCGCGTGAGAGCGCCACTACAAAGGCGGTAATGAGATAACTCCCAAAGATAAAGACCGTGCCCTGGACTGCAAGCGCCGAATCATTCTGGAGCGCATCAATCATCCCCGTCACAAGAAGCGTCACCATAAGTATCCCAAAAAGGAGGACCATCATGATGGTCGCAATCACCGGCACGAGGAGTAGTTCGCTATCAGCCCGCAAAAAGCGCCAACTTTCTTTGACCAAAAGCCAACTCGCGCGCCAGCGCGAAAGCTTTTGCTCGCCAACCGTAACCCCTTTACCCCACATGCTTAGAAGGATACCTTGACTGGTTCGCGTTCTGCACTATTCTCTGGCAGTTCGAAGTATGGCATCGCGGTGAACTTAAAGAGGCTGCCAACAATATTACCCGGAAAAGACTGTAATGCGGTCGTGAGGTCACGGATGTTGCCGTTGTAGAATCGGCGCGCGGCTTGAATCTTATTTTCAGTATCAGACAGTTCACTCTGCAACTGAGCGAAGTTTGAGTTCGCTTTAAGATCTGGATACGCTTCAGCTACTGCCAGGAGCTTTCCAAGCGCACCACCAAGCGCACTTTCGGCACCAGCCATGGCGGTAATTTGCGCTGGGGTAATATTCCCCGCATCAATATGCGTTGAAGTGGCTGCAGCGCGGGCTGCTGTCACCGCATCAAGCGTCTCACGTTCGTGGGCAGCATAGCCCTTTACTGTTTCAACGAAGTTTGGAATCAAATCATAACGACGCTTCAGCTGTACATCAATATCAGCCCACGCTTCTTTTGCACGCTGAGTCATCGCCACAAAATTGTTATATGTTACAACCAGGTAGAGACCTACCGTTCCTACTACTCCTAGTACAATCCACGTAAGCATACGCAAAAAAATATTACCTCTAACAATGTGATGATTATACCATAGTTTTGTGAGTTGACAGACGATGTGTTTGGTTTTAGGGTATTAGCAAGTAGATCTTTAATGGAGCGGGACCAATGATACATAGCATGGGGCTTTGCCTATCAAATGAGCAGTTCTCTGTGTACGTATTTGGCACCGAGATTACCTTGTCTAGAAAGGAATTTCTGGCCTTACGTGCACTAATGCAGAACGAAGGAAAAATTATGTCTCGGGAACAACTTCTTGATGCTGCCGACATTGGTCTCGACAAGAACAACCGAGCTGTGGATTCTATGATTAAGAGGTTGCGCGCGAAGTTGTTCAAGTCCCCTGAGGCCAGAGCGATCTTCATCGAGTCTCGCAACGGTTTAGGATATCGAATTCCTGGCCGGCGATAGCGAAACAATTTTGCAAGAAAGTACAAGGGTGTGGTGTAATACCGCGCTCTTTTTATTTACCCCGAAACATCCGATCAAGTAGGGCTCCAAGCAGAGTCACAGTCATACCACCAATAATAAAACCAATGTAATCCGGGAATAAATATCCCAAAAATAGGATAGAAATAATGATGAAAATCGCAGCAGCAAAAAAATCAGTCATACAAAAAGTATACAACAAAAACCGGTCAAAGCCGGCTTTTGTTGTATCTAATGTTTAAATTTTAGAAATTTTTGAGGTGAGCCAAATACGAGGCGCAACAAATTTTTGAAAGAAGACGTACTTTTTGTACGTTGCCTGACAAAAATGCAGTTGCAACAAAGTAGATGGCTTACATTCAGAAGTTTCTAATACATACCTCCCATGCCAGACATATCAGGCATTGCTGCCTTTTCTGGCTCTGGTTCATCCGCAATTGCACATTCACTCGTGAGAAGGATACCCGCGGCTGAGACGGCGTGTTGCACACCAGCGCGCTCTACCTTCACTGGGTCGATGATACCCGCCTTGATCATGTCGTCGACCATGATTCCCTTCGCAGCATCATAGCCGGCATTGCCACCAGCAGCCTTCACCTTTTCGACGACAACTGCGCCATCAATCTTGCCGGTGTTCTGCGCAATCTGCCAGAGCGGCATCGGAAGCGCCTTGAGCACAATCTGGTATCCGACCATCTCCTCGGCTGTGAGATCTTTCTTTTCACCGAGCTTCTTTTCGACAATCGCAGACGCGCGAGCGAGTGAGGTTCCACCTCCTGGCACAATCCCTTCTTCAATCGCAGCCTTGGTGGCATTCACGGCGTCTTCAATCTTAAGCTTGAGGTACTTCATCTCGGTTTCAGTCGCGGCACCTACCCGAATCACAGCGACCCCTCCAGAGAGTTTCGCCACGCGTTCTTCGAGTTTCTCCTTATCGAACTTCGAGGTAGTCTGCTCCATCTGGGCTTTCAAGGCTGCCACACGGTCCATAATCGAAGCCTTCTCACCAGCGCCACCGACGATCACCGTATGATCTTTGGTTGCAACCACCCGATCGGCCTGTCCAAGCTGAGCTAGTTCAGTATCTTCGAGCTTCAGACCAATTTCTTCGGTGATTACCTGGCCACCGGTCGTGACTGCGATATCAGCGAGGAGTTCTTTCTTTCTGTCTCCATAACCTGGAGCCTTGACCGCGAGAACATTGAAGCCGCCCTTGAGCTTGTTCACTACAAAGGTCGCGAGTGCCTCACCTTCTACATCATCAGCAATAATCACCAGCTCCTTCTTTCCGGTCTGCGCGATTTTTTCAAGGAGTGGGAGGATTTCCTGCACTGAAGAAATCTTCTTGTCGGTAATGAGAATATGAGCATTCTTGTGAACCGCTTCCATACGCTCAGGGTTCGTTACCATATAAGGTGAGACGTACCCCTTATCAAACTGCATGCCTTCAGTCAGTTCAGTTTCGATACCAAGTGATTGTGATTCTTCAACAGTTACTACACCATCCTTGCCAACCTTATCAATCGTCTCGGCAATCTTTTCACCAAGTTCGGCACTTTCAGCGGAGATAGTTGCAACTTGTTTGATTTCTTCGATTGAAGAAATCTTAATCGCCATACCACGAAGCGCCTCAACCACATCATTTGCGGCATGCTCCATACCACTACGTACTGCCATACTGTTGAGACCCATAGTGGTTTGTCTAAGACCTTCGTTGACGAGTGCTTGAGTGAGTACCGTGGCAGTAGTAGTTCCATCACCAGCGAGTTCGTTTGTCTTGTTAGCCACTTCTTTGATGATTTCTGCCCCCATGTTCTCAAACTTATCCTTGAGGGTGATTTCTTTGGCAATTGAGACTCCGTCGTTAGTGATCGTTGGACCACCAAAGCCGCGATCAAGAATTACGTTGCGTCCGCGTGGGCCAAGGGTGACCTTCACGGCATTCGCTACTGTATCAACTCCCTTCTGTAGTTTCTTTTTTACTTCTTCTCCGTATATAACCTGCTTAGCCATAATGTTTGTTTGATTGAGTTACCACAAGATCTAGGTAGCTGAGTAAAATGCGAGGCGTTTAGAAGAAATATTTTAGCTGTACGCTGTTGTACTGTGAAAAATATGTCTTCGTAACAACAAAGCAGTTTACCAGATACGTAGACTGTTTCTTAGTTAGTAAAGATACCTAGGATACTTGATTCTGAGACAATGAAGTATTCTTTTCCATCAACTTTCACTTCATCGTAACCGTACTTTGAGAACACAACCTTATCACCGACCTTAACATCCATGACCATTCGCTTGTCGCCGTCGTCATTCCATTTGCCAGCACCCACAGCGACCACAATCCCTTGTTCCGGTTTTTCTTTCTTGGCGGTATCCGGAATAATGATGCCCGACGCTGAAACGGTGCCTGCTTCTACTTCTGTGAGCGGACGAACGACGACACGGTCGCCGAGTGGTCTGATTGGACTTCCGCTCTGTGTTGTTTCTGCCATAATGCTCAAAAGAATTAGAAAATGTAATAATTACCATTATGCGCCAGTAAAGAACGATATTTTAGATAGAAAATTCGCTCTTTGCGCACCGGCATTATACGTGTGACGACGAAAAGCGTCAAAAATAATCTATCCCCCATCTCGTTTACATCTTCTAGGGCCTATGCTATAGTACTGCCTACATGGAAATCATTCAGTCTCTGCAACCTGCGTTGCCATTCATCCAGATTATCCTTGCTGTCCTCCTGATTGCGTCTATACTCTTACAACAGCGCGGTTCAAGTCTTGGCGGTGCCTTCGGTGGCGACAACTTCAGTTCAGCCTTCCACAAGCGTCGTGGCGCAGAGCTTTTCCTGTTTAAGTTCTCAATTGGTATTGCCGTACTCTTTGTAGTAGCAGCGTTCATGAATGTGTTGATCTAAGTCAACCTAAGAACCATCTGTTTTCGGACGTATACCCATAAAGAGGCTTTTCTTGTGTCTAAATCATCTTATTTACACTCTTGTATGAACATCGGCACACCCCCACGATCACGTGGTCAATGGTTCGGACGACTTATTCATCGGATCGAGAGCGCCCGTCCGAGTGATCGTCTTATCCTCCGTAGTCTTTTCTTTGCGGCGATTGGTTGTTTTATATGGGGTATCTTGCTCTACAATCAGGCTTTTGTTGTATCTACTCCCGTTCCAGGTGGTACAGTCGTAGAAGGAGTGGTTGGTATTCCTCGTTTTGTGAATCCAGTCCTCGCGGTTACTCGCGCTGACCAAGATATGAGTGCGCTCCTCTTTAGCGGTCTCATGAAGATTAATACCGAAGGTATCCTCATCCCTGACCTCGCCGAAAGCATCACTCGTTCAGACGACGGCAAGACGTACAACATCATCATGCGTCGTGACAATCTCTTCCATGACGGCACTCCACTGACGGCCCGTGACGTTGCTTTTACTATTGGCCTCATCCAAAATCCCGACCTCAAGAGTCCACTGCGAGGGAACTGGGCCGGCGTGACAGTTGAGGAAATTAGTGAATACGAACTCAATATTGTCCTTGATGAAGCCTACACACCATTTATTGAAAACTTCACCGTTGGTATCATCCCCCGCCATATTTGGAGCGAGCTACCACTCGAACAGATTCCATTTTCACAACGCAACACCGAACCAATTGGCTCAGGTCCTTTCTCACTTGAAAAAGTCGTCCGCAACGACGCTGGCCTCATTGAAACCTATGAACTCGAACGGGCCGAAAGTGGCGTGAAGCTCGAAGCGCTCACTATCCGTTTTTATCAAAACGAGGACGATCTCATGAAAGCTTTTAGTGAAGGTAAGCTCACAAATACCACTAATCTTCGTGCCGCTGATATTGGAACTCTTGTCGATACTAATACCTATAATATCATCGAGAAGCCACTGCCACGTGTGTTTGCCCTTTTCTTTAACCAAAACAAATCAGTAGCACTACGCGATGCCGCCGTACGTGAAGCGCTTGATGTGGCGATTGATCGCAACGCACTAGTTAATAACGTACTCTCCGGCTATGGTGTCCCTACCGATACCCCACTTCCACCAACCAGTACCAACAATCAACTCCCAGCCCGCAACGTTGATGTAGTTGCTGAGACTACCCGCATCCTGACACGCGCTGGCTGGCAGAAGAACCAAAACGGCCTCTGGGAAAAGCGTATTGATGGGAACGCCGTAACCCTCGCCTTTACCGTGCGTACAGCGCACACCGACCTCCTCTCAGACACCGCTGGATCGGTCATTGAAGCCTGGCGCGCCATTGGTATCCAAGTAGATATCGAAAAGTACGAACAAAGCGACCTACTACAGGCCGTTATCCGTCCCCGTGATTTTGAAATCCTCCTCTTTGGTCTTGATATGAACCGGACTGTCGACTTATACCCATTTTGGCACTCTAGTCAGCGTGAAGACCCTGGTTTGAATATCGCGCAATATGCTAATATTGAAGTCGACAACCTCCTCGCTGATGCCAGAACCGCCACGAGTAGCAACGATCGAGACGCCAAAGCGGTTACCGCAATGAATATTATCAAGAATGAACGTCCTGCCCTTTTCTTGTTTGTTCCGTCCCTACCGTACGTTGTTCACAAAGATGTTAGTACCGCACCGATGGAGGGATTGAGTAAGCCGCATGAACGATTTATGAATATTGAGAGCTGGTTTGTTGCCAGAGAAGATCGGTGGCCAATTTTTAACAGCAGTAATGACTAATAACCTTAGAAAGTAATACCCTAGCGAAATGAATATGACAGAATTAACCAACAGAACAAATCCAACCTTGACTCCAGTTCGCAGCAGTGAGACCAATGATCGACGTCGTCCTTTTAATCGGAACCGTCGTCGCGATGGTGCTCCTCGTCCACCGAGCGGACCACGTACTGGTGATACTCGCCCTGGTACCCATCCGCGTCGCGATGGTGCTCCAGGCACCCCAGCTGGAGACGTGGACAAGCGTCGTAATAAGCGTCGTCGACCAAACGAACGCCGTCGCAGTATGACGAGTCCGGCGCTCACCCACCGGATGGCTATCTCGGACGAAAAGAGTCCGGTGATTCCTGAAATCACTGACGAAGATACTGTCCGCATCATCACCGTATCTGGTGTAGAAGAAATTGGACGCAACATGAACATCATCGAGACTAAAGACGACATTATCGTCATCGATGCTGGTTTCCAGTTCGTGTCTGAGGAAAGTCATGCTCCTGGCGTAAACTACATCCTTCCAAACACCCAGTACCTCGAAGAACGTAGGGACAAGATCCGCGCGTTGGTTATCACCCATGGTCACCTCGACCACATTGGTGGTATTCCCTTTATCCTCGAACGTATCGGCAATCCTCCAATCTACACCCAGTACTTGACTTCACTTATGATCCTCAAGCGCCAGGAAGAATTTCCACACCTTGAACCAGTGAACATGAACATCGTCAAAGAAGGTGAGACCTTCACTGTCGGTAAGATGCGCATCAAGACCTTCCCAGTCACCCACTCCATTCCAGACGCCATGGGTCTTTCGTTTGAAACCAAACACGGTAACATCGTCGTCACCGGTGACATCAAAGTAGTAACTGATGAGCAAGGCAACGTGGTGGTTGAAGAAAAGAATTCCTGGGAACGCATCGGCAAAGACAACAACATCGCTCTCCTCTGTGACTCAACGAACGCCGACCGCAGTGGCTTCTCCGCCTCGGAAGCGAAGGTGTATCAAACCCTTGAAGAAATCATCCGTACCACCCGTGGCCGTTTGATTATTGGTACCTTTGCCTCACAGTTTGATCGTCTTATCTCAGTCATTAAAAGTTGTGAACTCCTTGGCAAGAAGGTGGTACTCGAAGGTCGTAGTATCAAAACGCATATCGATATCGCTATCACAGCGAAGATGCTTGAAGTTGATCCAAAAGTCTTTATTGACGCCACTCATATCGGTGATTATCCTGCTGACAAAATCGTCATTCTCTCAACTGGTGCTCAGGGCGAAGAGTATGCGGCACTCATGCGTATGGCCACCGAAAAGCACAAGAGCATCAACCTCACCGAGCGTGACACTGTCGTACTTTCATCATCGGTGATTCCAGGGAACGAAATTGCTGTCCAGAAGCTCAAAGACAATATTTATCGACGTAATGCCCGCATCATTAACTACCAAGGGTCGCACGTACACTCATCTGGTCACGGCAACGCCGGCGACCTCGTCTGGGTGCACCAGGCCGTGAAGCCACGGTTCCTCATTCCGGTACACGGTCATCACTACCACCTCAAGAGTCACGCTTTTGCTGCCATAGAAAACGGTTTTCCTAAGGACAATATTATTGTTCCAGATACTGGTACCATCATCGATATCAAGAACGGTACCGAAGCCACGAAACTCTCGGTCAAAATTCCAAACGAGCAGATTCTTGTCGATGGCTTTACGGTTGGCGCACGTCAGGAAGTGGTCCTCCGCGATCGTATGTCTCTTGCGCAGGATGGCATGTTTGTGATTATTGCAACTGTCAATGCCAAAACTGGCAAGCTCCGAAAATCACCAGATATCATCTCTCGTGGCTTTATCTACCTCCGCGAGAACCAGCAGATGCTATCTGAGGCCCGTGTCCTTATCAAGCGGACAATCGAAAAGCATACCGAACGCATGAACCCACTTGACCTCGATTACGTGAAGGATGAACTCACTGACACTGTCTCAACCTTCCTTATGCAGAAGACGCAGAAGTCACCGATGGTTATTCCTGTCCTCATCGGCCTCTAACAGTCCAGCTACTAACACAACATCTACTTTGTTAGGCCGTGAAAAAAGACCCTCAATGTACGTCCAAGTACACCTCGGGGTCTTTTTTTCTTGCCTGCCTCGTATCTGTAGCATTAGTGACTGTCCTCAAAAGACAATATTAAATCTACATAAGATTTTCCTCTCCACCACCATTCCCAATTTGAGACTAATTTTGTAGTACACTATACCTGATATGGACTTTTACAAGCACGGGAGCCTCACAATGGGGACACGACACATTCACTTTGGGTTCGTCTACCTATTGGCGATTATCTTTTCCTATCATACGCTTCTTGTGGCATACAACACCTCGAGTTACCTCGGCCAATACGTAAACCCCACCGCGGTGGGTGTACTCCATGGTGCAGGAGCCCTTGGTGCGATTGCTATCTTCCTCGTCTTTCCTCGTTTGCTTAACCGTTTTGGGAATGTCGCAGTTGGTGGTATGGTGATGCTGCTCTCAGTGATTCTTCTCCTCTCCTTGGCGCTTGGTGGCCACCCACTCCTCATCATCCCGACACTTGCTCTTTTCCTTGCCATCAACCCACTCGTGTACCTCGTTATCGATGTCTTCTCAGAGACCCTCATTGGCAAAAGTGAGGGAGATACCGGCAAAAAGCGTGGACTCACCCTCTCACTCATGAGTGCCGCAGCCGTCTTTGCTCCCCTCTCTATGGGTTACCTTATGGGTGATGGTCATGATTACACACAACTCTTTTTTGCTGCCGCCGGTGTCGGACTCATTTTCCTCGCGCTGATGGTTGGTGTCTTTCGACAGTTTTATGATCCGGTCTACGAAGTACATCCGATAAAGCCACTCCTTTTCGCTGCCTGGCAAAACAAAAATATCGCGACAGTGATCGCCTCACACTTCCTCCTCCAATTATTCTTTGCGTGGATTATTATCTATGTGCCGCTGTACCTCTCGACAGTACTCCACTTCAGCTGGCAAGAGATTGGTATCATCATTGCCTCTGGTCTTATGGCCTATGTAGTCTTTGAATACCCCATTGGTATTATTGCTGACCGGTACCTCGGCGAACAAGAGATGATGAGTGTGGGATTCCTTATCCTCGCTATCACCACTGCCTCCATTGGTGTCATCGGCAGCCTTGGTATTCTCGGGTTTATGATACTAATGTTTATCAATCGGTTTGGTGCCAGTCTCGTTGAGGTGACGACCGAAAGTTACTTCTTCAAACAAATTGATGGAAGTGATGCATCTCTCATGAGTGTATTCCGACTCCTCCGTCCTGCCGCAAACGTCGCGGGCGCCATCCTTGGTGCCATCTGCCTTGCCCTCTTCTCGTTTGAACTCTTCTTTATTATTGGTGGATTTATCCTTACTCTAGGAGTCTTCATTCCTCGCTATCTCGTCGACACCAAGTAGAATCCATTCACTAAACTCTGCCCAAAATACTCCATTTAAATGGAGTATTTTGCTTTTGAATAACTACAATTTCTCAAGAAATTTGTTGCCAAACCTTTCAGTTAACTGAAAGGTTTTTTAACTTGGTAGTTGATATAAACGGCTAGTTTTTATAACCATCCCTTCTTCAATCAGTCGCTCGAGCTGAGCAGCTAGCCGTACTTCATCAAATGGTAGCTGGGTTTTGAGCTTTAGATATGAAAGTTTGTTGCCGGTTGCTAGTAGTTTAATAATCGCTCCCCTAATCTGTCGATCACTTCCCTTAAAGGTCGATTGCTTTGTATAGTGTTTGCTCTTGGTGATATTGTTCCCCACCGTACGTTTGAGGTGTGACCCATAGTCCATGAGCGCGTAGTACCATGCGCGAGGATTATCAAGCGGTAGTGTCCGCTTGATATAAGGCAAGAGCATTGCATCAGTGACATCTGTCTCGTCCGCGAAGAAGTGATGGATGTACACCGTACGCACATTGGTCTCAATGAGTGGCTCTGCTATACCAAACGCAAAAGCAAGGACTGCCCGCGCGGTATACGGCCCAATCCCGGGCAGTGTTCGAAGTTTTGTCTCGTCCTTCGGTAGCTTGCCGCCAAAATCGCGCACAACCACCTTCGCACACTCATGGAGCATCTTGGCCCGGCGGTTGTACCCCAAGCCCTGCCAGTGCCCAAGTACGGCTCCAAGTGGTGCCTCAGCAAGTGCACTGATGGTCGGAAAGGCCTTTAAGAATTCATTATATTTCGGTATCACTCGATCCACTTGCGTCTGTTGCAACATCACCTCAGAAACAAGTATCCGGTACGGGTCTTTGGTCTGCCGCCACGGCAAACCATGCCGACCACCAACCTCGTAAAACTCCAAGACCGTCTGTACAAAACGTTTCTCTGTACCCGTCATATTAAAACAGTGAACTTTCAGTCTGGTTTAAATACTTCATGACAAAAGCTTTCACATCAAACTTACGTTTACAGCCAGCGTAGTTCATGTAGCGGATTTTGCCAAAGACCGGACGTTCGTTCCAGGCTCTATCATGAAGGCCACAGATCGACCACATGACTCCAGCTACACCATTACTGTCCCTACCATCTAGCTCGTAGTGGTCATTGAGTCGCAATGCAATATCAATGGCGGTCTGGGCATCCGGAGTCCACTCGAGAATCTTCTTCGCCCAATACATGCGGAGAAAGCCATGCATCTTCCCTTCCTGCACCATCTGCAACTGCGCGGCGTTCCAGAGGTCGTCATGAGTTTTTCCATCACGAAACTCCTCGTAGGTGTAGAGGAACTCGCGTTTGTCATTGGCGTGCTCGGCGATAGTCGTCCGCGCCCAGAGGTGCGCGGAACCAACGGTTGCATAATCCTTAGTGTAGTAGCAGTAGTTTTCGGCCAGTTCACGGCGGACGATGAGCTCTTCGAGAAATGCTTCCTTGGCTGTGCCTGGTGCATCACTCGCTTTGACGGCGAGCGCAATTGTGGCCACCGAAATATTTCCCCAGCGAATGTACGGTGAGAGTCCGGAGACAACGTTTAGGACCGGGTCGTTACGCTTCGTCTCATATTCAGGAAGGATATGTTCAAGGAAATATCGCAATTGTGTCTGGGCCGCCGCTTCACCAGGGATAAAGGTGGTAGGCACTGGCTCAGTATAGTCACACTGCCGAAAAGCCCGGACAACCTCCCAATCAATCTTTGGTATCACTTTCGCATACGGTATCTTTGGTGCCGGCAGTTTGGGTACTGGAAGGAGGAACTCCGGTAGGAGGCGATGAATCTTCGGCCGCAGCGTATAAGCAGCAAATTCGGCCTTCGGACTTGCTACCCAGACCGGTATGATATTCCGCGCATCGACGACGGTCACCGGCACTGTTACTTTACCCCGCAATTCCTCACGCCACGAACGAACGGGTTCAAGCGGATTAAAATCAAGCACTACCTCACCAACCGCCTGGCGCTTCACAAAGTCTGCCACGACCATGCTCCACTCTCCCATTTCGAGAAAAAATGGAATGTTCTTTTTCGAAAGATTCTCTGCCACTTCCCTAAGACTCGCGACCATCCACTCATTATGTCGCGCTGATCCGTTTTGAAACATTGGCCCAAGCGCAAATAAAACGAGGAGCGGTACACTACGCTCGTTCGCCTGCTCCATCGCGTATACCAGCGCCGCGTTATCAGCCACCCGCTGCTCGCGCGCCATCACATACAAAACCGGACCCTGACCTGGGTCGCCCGTCTGTAGTTGTTGTAGCCGACGCTGATCAATCTTCATATTATTCTATCGTGTAGTCAGCAGGTCGAGATTGTCGTAGGATGATAAACCAGGCTGCTAGATAGATGAACACGCCCGGGAAAACACCGGTCAAAATGAGGAACGTAATTGCCACAATTCGAAATAACACTGGGTCTTGGTCACAAAGTCGAGCAAGTGCAGCAATCACTCCTGCCACCACAGCCTCATCTTTTATTCGGTAGATTTTTTTGGACATGCTAGAGCTTATAGATAACATCTTTGCGTTCCACCACCACCTCCCAGTCAGCCTTCTTGGCGTACTTATACAATTCAGCGTTCGGGTTAAAACAAATCGGTCGTTCAACTGAGGCAAGGAGCGGGATATCGCCGTCAGTGTCCCCGACTGCGACCGACCCATCACGGGTGAGTTCCGGATGCTTTCGAAAAACTCGCTCAACAATATTCGCCTTGTTCTCTATCAGATGTTCATCTTGCACTTCACCAGTGAAGCGATCTTGGGGACCAATATCATAAATTCGTCCATACACCTTATCAAAGCCGTAGTCTTTGCAAAAAGCATCAAGTACCGTTTTGGGTGATTGCGAAATCGCAATAAGGAAATAGCCGTCACGCTTGAGCTCACGAATCAAATCACGAGTGTACCGATAGACGCGCTTTTGGTGGCGGGCCACGACACGCTTCCCGACATCCGCAAAGGTGCCATAGTGAACACCTTTGATATGTTGCAAAAAGGCATCAATGAGAGCGGCAATATACGCATCGTACGTCCCCTCGCGATCAAGCCAGGCCCGCCGTTCATTGAGGTACACGTCGCGAGACTCAGCTGGAAATATCTCTTCGCTAATCAAGGCTTCGACCAACTCGATGAGAAGACTCGAACGAAACAAGGTACCATCAATATCAAAAAAGGCGACTTTTTGCATGTATCAATTATCGCACATTTATAAAGACTGGTCGCCACTCACGCCAAACGGCAACGGGCACAATTGATTCAGTATATTCGCCGGGGACCATGGCTCCGACCGCACTAATCTTCAAGGTCTCGTCCGGTAACACCGCCTCAACATACCCCAATCGTCCCACCTCATCTTCGAGAAACCACTCGATAATCGTATCAGGTTGTGGCGCAATCATGCTCCGTACACCAGGCACACCCCGCAAAAGCGTATGCCACGAGCCAGCGAGGCGCGGCCGAGCAGGCGGCCACGCGATAGCGAGCCGATCACGTAACAGCCGCACGGTCACATATTCTTCGGCTGTGAGCGGCAGACCAATCGCACCCCCGAGGAACTCGTCATTAATATGCTGACGGTAAATCTTCGCCACCTCACTATCGGCGAGGTACACAGTACCTGGTACGAGGGTTGGCCAAATAGTTTCAAGCTGTGGGGTAAGCGCATCTTTATGCACGAAGCCAACCTGTCCGTAGGCAAGCACTTCAGCATACGATCCTTCAAACCGACGCAGCGCAACAATCTGTCCGTATGGCAGTGTTCGCAATTGACTATCAAACTGCTGAACTGGTTCTTTAAAAAGTTTTGTGCCCTTGGTATCGCGCACCACATAGAGCATCCCCGGCTTGTTAAGGGATTCGGTCGTCTTTGGTGTCACTGGTAGCGGCAAAGTCGATTCGGTAGCCGGAGCTAGAGCTGGTGCCTCGGGGGTCTTTGCAATCAGAGTAACATCTACCTTCTCGAGTGTGAGCGGTGCTTCGGGATGTGGTAGTGTGACCGGTTCGATTTTACTCGGTAACTCACCGTACGTAGAACGGGCAGAGAGGGCATGCTTCTCTACTGTTTCTGTCCCGAGGAGGAAATGCCATAAATCAACCAAAACTAACCAAAAGACGTGCAGCATAGGGAGAATAACCCTAGTATAGCACAAAATGACTAAGGCTGGAAAAAGCCTTTAGCCAAGTTTCGGTTGTTTATTCTCGAAAATGGCGCTTCGTACAAAACGTTATTTTGGATCCAAGTATAAGGCGCATGAGTAAAATAAAACGAGCTGCCAAATAAATAACCAAACAGTAATTTAGATGAAGAACACAAGGAGCGGCTGGTTATGGAAGGAGATGTACACAGAAGGTACTTTGACTGACAAAACCAGCCGCTCGACAAAGCTATTTGCCACAATTACCGCTTGGTAAGGATGGCGCGTTTGTAGGTAGCAAGGTGTTCAAGCGCCACCCCCGTCCCCTTCGCCACACAAAACAGCGCTTGGTCAGCCAAGACCGCTTTCACTCCCGTGCGACGGCGCACAAGCTCTGGGAAGTTGCGAAGCTGCGAGGTGCCACCAGTCATGATGATACCGCCATCAATAATATCGGATGCCAGCTCTGGCGGTGTTTCTTGAAATACATCTTTGATGGCCTTAATCATCTCGCGGAGTTCTTTGCCAATCGCACGCACGACCTCATTCGTGCGAATCTCCGTGGTACGCGGGAGGCCCGTAAAGACATCACGCCCCTTCAGTTCCATCGTTAGTTCTTCCTCAAGCGGTAGAGCCGAACCCACTTTAATCTTTACCTCTTCGGCTGTCTTTTCACCAATCGCGAGATTGCGAGACTTCTTTACATAATCAATGATGGCCGTATCAATGCGATTGCCGGCACACTTCACCGAGTTGGCGGCTACAATACCACCAAGCGAAATCACCGCCACGTCGATAGTTCCTCCCCCAATGTCGACAATCATGTGTCCTTCAGCGCCATATATAGGTACCCCAGCACCAATCGCCGCGAGAATTGGCTCCTTGACCACGTACGCATTACGTGCGCCGGCGTTCATCGTCGCCTCTACTACCGCACGGCGTTCGGTCGAGGTCACACCAGCTGGCACTGAGACCATCACATCCGGCTTAAAGAGATTGTATTTACCGAGCGCTTTCCCAAGGAAGTAGCGTAGCATTGCCTCAGTAACGCGGTAGTCAGCGATGACGCCATCTTTCATCGGACGGTAGGCCCGAATATTGTCGGGTGTGCGACCAATCATTGCCTTAGCTTCGGCCCCCACCGCGAGCACCTGCCGGTTGTCGCCAACTGCCACCACTGACGGTTCATTAAGCACAATCCCGTGTCCCGGGACATAGACCAACACACTGGTGGTACCGAGATCGATACCAATTTTAGGCGCAAAGCGATCAAACATGCACCACACATAGTACAGGTTTTTGCCCATGGGGCAAACTGTAAGTCTATAGCATATATGCTATAATGCTTACATAATCATTTGGTATGGATAACAATATAGGAAAGCGGATTGCAGATATTCGTGATGCGCAAGGTCTCACCCAAAGTGACTTAGCCAAAAAAATTAAAACCACACAGTCCGCGATTGCTCGGATTGAAAGTGGGACCCAAAACCTCACCACTGATATGTTACGTAAGCTTAGTGCCGCTTTGGGTAAAAATCTTGTTACCCTCTCCCCTGGCACCATGAATGTCGTCATTGAAGGTAAGAAGAAGCTGTCGGGCACGATTGAAACGAACACCTCAAAGAATGGTGCGGTTGGTCTCCTCTGTGCCTCCCTTCTCAACCGTGGCACCACCACCCTCCATCGTATGCCCCGTATCGAAGAAGTACACCGTATCCTCGAAGTACTTGAGAGTATTGGTATGGGTGTCTCGTGGAGCGGATCAACCGTGACCCTCACCCCGCCAAAGAAGTACAATCTCAAAAAGATTGATGTCGACGCGGCGCGTAAGACCCGCAGTATCATCATGTTTATCGGTGCTCTTATCCATACCATGCCAGAGTTTGCCCTCCCACAGTCTGGCGGGTGTAAGCTTGGGAGTCGGACTGTCCGCCCCCACTTCTTTGCCCTTGAACACTTTGGGGTTAATATCGAAACGACTAACGACGCGTTTAAAGTGAAGTATGAACCAAAGTCTCCAAGCGAAATCATCCTCTTTGAATCAGGAGACACCGTAACCGAAAACGCCCTCTTTGCCGCGGCACGTCATACTGGTACCACCACCATCAAGTACGCGAGCGCCAACTACATGGTGCAGGAGATTTGTGTGTTCTTACAGAAACTCGGTGTCACCATTGAAGGTTTTGGCACCACCACTCTGACCGTCACTGGTGTCGCAGACATTAATATGAATATTGAGTACACTTTGGCCGAGGATCCAACTGACTCGATGTTCTTTATTGCGGCAGCAATCGTGACCAATTCTGCCATCACCATCACCCGCTGCCCGATTGAGTTTCTCGAACTTGAACTGCTCGTGCTTGAAAAAATGGGGCTCGAATACACGAAGAGTAAGCCGTACTTTGGTAACAACGGCCAAGTGAAACTCGTTGACCTGAAGCTCAAGCCTTCAAAACTTCGTGCCTCACTTGAGAAGGTACACTCCCGCCCGTACCCAGGTCTTAATGCCGACAACCTCCCGTTCTTCGCGGTTATCGCCACCCAGGCAGAAGGCCAGACCCTCATCCACGACTGGATGTACGAAAAGCGCGCCATTTACTTCACCGAACTCGAGAAACTTGGAGCTGACACCGTGCTCGCCGACCCACACCGTATTTATATCACTGGGCCTACCCCACTACGTGCGACCGAACTTATCTGTCCACCAGCGCTCCGGCCTGCAACTATTCTTCTCATTGCCATGCTTGGTGCCTCTGGCAAATCGGTCCTTCGCAACATCTACAGCATCAACCGCGGCTACGAAAACCTCGTCGCCCGCCTGCAGTCACTTGGAGCCAATATCAACTATCTCGAAGAGCTCTAGATGAACCAATCATAAAACAAACAATATATCCTGTGGAGACGTATAACAGGTTAAATTTGCTATACTCAAGACTATGTATGTCATCGAGGTCATTCCGCTCGTTCGCGGTGTTCAGATAGAATCTCTGACCTATTTTTCAAGTACCGGGTACAGTCGTGGCACTATTGTCGAAATCCCGGTTCGTGGCAAAACAGTGACTGGTGTGGTGATCGAAGTTTCACCCGTCTCAAGTGCCAAGACGGCACTTAAGGCCGCTACCTTCTCCCTGCGGAAACTTGCTCCTGATCAACGGACAACCACTCTCTCGCACCACCTCCTTGCCACCGTCGAAGCACTCTACAAAATACTCCCCGCCAAACGGGGTGCTATTCTCTTTTCACTCCTCCCGCCCGATGTACGTTCGGGTACAGTCTCATATCCACCACTACCGAGCCATCAAGCCGGTGAAGACCCGACCCCACAGCTCCTCGCCGCCCCGCAGAAGGAGCGCTTCATTGGCTACCAAGCCATCATCAGACGCGCTTTTGCGCACCGTGGCTCAGTACTCCTCGTGGTACCATCCGCGGCCGCGGTCACCACGCTTTACGAGACCCTCAAGCACGGCATCGAAGACCGGGTCGTCTGTTTTAGTGGCGAGCAAACCAAGACCGCTAGACAAAAGGCCTACACGCAGTTTGCTGATCTCTCCCGCGCCTCACTGGTTATCGCCACCCCGCACTTTGCCTACCTCGACCGGTCTGATTTCACCACTATCATCATTGAAGATGTCGGAAGTAACCACTATGTCGAGCGTACACGACCATACCTCGACCACCGAGTGGCACTCTTAGCGCTCGCCAAAGTTGCACAGCGCGCCATCATCCTCGGCGATATCACCACTCGTACCGATGATGAGTATCACCTCCGCAATGACCGGTACATCCCTTACGGCGAGCCGCAACGTCGACTTTCAATCGAGGCGGCTCTCTCAATTATCCATCAGCATGATAAACCGACACCCGAAGTTCCCTTTGCCCTCTTTTCACCCGAACTCAAAAAACGTATCGAAACTGCCCTTGAGGGTCGCCATAATGTCTTCCTCTACGCGGCAAGGCGTGGCCTTTCGCCCGTCATCGCTTGTATTGACTGCGGACATATCTTCCGCTGTCCAGACTCCGGTACCCCATATTCACTTCTGCGTACGCATCACCCGATCAAGGGTGAGGAACGTTGGTTCATTTCGGCAACATCTGGTAAGCGAGTCCGGGCGAGTGATGTTTGCCCAGATTGTGGTTCATGGCGTCTGCGCGAACGTGGTATCGGCATCCAGTTCATCGAGGACGAAATCAAAAAACTCTTCCCGACCACCCCACTCATTGTTATGGACGCCACGACCGCGGGTACCCACAAAAAAGCCCTTATGCAAAAGAAACTCATCGAAAGTCACAAAGGCGCCATCCTCCTTGGGACGAGTATGGCTATGGCCTATTTGCCAAATCACCTCTACCTCTCAGCGATAGTCTCCCTTGATGCCGTGCGAGCCATCCCGACTTGGCGGGCTGATGAGTCGCTCTTCCGTCTCCTTCTCACACTCCGCGAAAAGAGTAGTCACGAAGTGATTGTACAGACTCGCTCCGACAACGACGACCTCCTCCTCTACGCGGCGCGTGGCGCCACTGACCGTTTCCATGATGACGAGCTTCACCTCCGCGAGATGCTTGCCTACCCACCGTATACGACTTTCTACCTGCTCACCTGGCAGGGCGCACAGGAGCACATCGAAGAGACTGAGAGACTCATCAAAAACGCATTAGGTACACTCGCGGTCACGCCACAGTTTTATACCAATCCGCAGTCACCAGTAACGAAACCGATTCGCCACTGCCTCATCCGGACCGAGAAGACCACCGATACCACACACTTAGTAGAAGTACTCCGGCATTTACCTCCTCAAGTAGCTATAACCGTTAACCCCGATCGAATCGTCTAGAGCACAGTCAAAACATGCCCAGGCGGTTTTGCTTTTCGTTCAAAAAACACTCATCGTTTATTTAATACCCCTCGTATTTTTCGCTCGTTTTCCTTACAGGAACTGTCTACTCATCTGTCTCTTTGTTCGCAAAACTCACAAAGATTCTACATGAGTCTTGCAAAATGGTCCCATCCCATTTCTCACCTAGCCTGAACGCGTTTTAACTGCACTCATTTTGTGCTTCTAAGCTTTTTTGAAAGCGGTTTTGAAACAGTCGTATATAAATTTGATTAATATTTTTTGAAGTGAGGGGGTATTTATTTTTCACCATATATAAGCTATAGTGTCACTATTCTATGGCGAAACTTGTGCCCCAAAACCACCCCGTCCTCCACGCTACCGCAGTCGAAGTCACTCCGGAGGAGTTTTCTGATGGTACTGTCACGAAGCTCATCAAAGACATGAGGCAGGTGCTCCACAGCTATAGTGTCGACGGTTTCACCGCGGTCGCCATTGCGGCCCCGCAGATTGGGGTTGGTAAGCGTGTCTTTATTATCGAAGACCAGAGCAAAGACCGTGATGCCTTACCGTCTTTTGTCGCTATCAACCCGCAGATTGTGAAGTTCTCCAAAAAAACCCACGAAGTGGGTGAGGGTTGCCTCTCTATCCCCGACTACTATGGTCTCGTAAAGCGCTCAACCAATGTGACGCTACGTGCTCAAGACGAACATGGACAGTGGTTTGAACGTGGCGCTGGTTCCCTCCTTGCGCAGATTATCCAGCACGAATACGACCACCTCGACGGTATCCTCTTCACCGACCGTGCGACCAAGGTCTGGCACAAAGACGAACTGAAGAAGGAAAAGAAAACAATAACTTAAAATTGTCATTGCGAGTTATGAGCGACAAAGCGAATAACGTGGTAATCCAGTCAAAATTATGTCTCAATCACCAAAACTGACCTTTGCCTTCTTTGGCACACCCGATATCGCCGTCACTGCACTTGATGAGATGGCAACGTTTGGCTTTGTACCTGCACTTGTCGTCTGTAACCCTGACGCACCAGTTGGTCGCAAGCACACCATGACCCCACCACCGGTGAAGGTCTGGGCCGAAGCTCGTGGCATTCCAGTCTTTCAACCATCATCGCTCAAAAACCGCGAGGATCTTACCCCACTTACTGATACTCAATTTGATTTTTTTGTTGTCCTCGCCTACGGCAAGATCATACCCGAGTGGCTCATCAATCTCCCAATCTACGGCACGATTAATGCCCACCCATCACTGTTACCGAAGTTCCGTGGCGCCAGCCCCATTCGCTCGACGCTCCTTCATGACCTTTCCGCCTGTGGAGTGACTATCATTCAGATGGACCGAGACCTCGATCACGGCCCCATCCTCACCCAACAAGCAGTTGCACTCTATGGACAACCAATTCCTGGACTGGAACTCGATACTATCCTTGCCCGTATCTCCGGTTGCCTCCTCGTTGATGTGATGCAAAAATTGCCCACCGGTACTTTAACACCAACTGAGCAAGACCATGAAGCTGCGACCTTCTGTGGCAAAATCACCAAGGACATGAGTGAACTCCACATCGACCCTAAGAATCTCCCTACTGGTGAAGCAGCACTTGAGATATACCGCAAGATTTGTGCCTTTGATGGTTGGCCAGAGACCTTTTTCATCTACAATGGTAAGCGTATCAAAATCAAATCCGCTCGCCTCACCGAGGCCGGCGCACTTGAACTACTCCGGGTTATACCAGAGGGTAAAAAGGAGGTGGACTGGCAGCAGTTTATTGCCTAATCTTTCGAACCTCTCAACTCGATCACCACTCTAAGCGCTACCGCTTGAATAAGAAGAGATTCCAAATTAACCGACGGGTCTTTTAGAGCAATGCTCAGCTGTTTGGCCTTATATGTAATTCTCCAACTATGAGATCCTGATATGTCGCAAGCATAACCATATCGGGATTAAGTCCCTCAAATTGAGAGAAAGAGGCAATACTACATTGATTTTATCGAGCGCTGTTTGGAGTTTTACACCTTCGCTACTTTTTGCAGTCCCCCATCATAAATTTTCCTGCCATGACAATAATTAATACGTAATATTATCTCCCAAAGCGCATCATATCTTTTATCCGGCGCGCGCCTTTACGGAACACGCTGACGCGTTTATCGTGTGCTCGTTCAAGTTCGTGTTCAAGGTTGTGCCGCACTTCATCAACGGCTTTTTCAAATGTTTCTTCAGTCGCTTCCGCACGGGAAAGCCGGTCACCCCGCCAGAGATTCACTTCTATCCGTGAGACGGGTCCATGATTGTGTGCAGTGGTTCTCTCAATCTCTACTTCACATCGGACACTACGGGCACCCTCGAGGTATTTCTCCAGTGATTTTAATTTATTGTTCACCAAGGTCTGCAAAGTTGGGTCAGGTGACACATTTTTATGAGTAAACGTTATGGTTGGAAATGTCATAGATTGCTCTGTGGTTATTCCTGATAAACGTCCTCCGTGGAGGTAGTCATTACACTCACTTCCCCCTTCTTTAGTATACAAGAACCGAGTCAGTCTGGACACTCGTACCGTGTCAAAAGAGTAACAGAGTTAGTCGATCGGGCAGACATTGCCCGGTTGAGCGGTCACCGGTACAGCGCCAGCAGCATAGTGTTTGGCAAGATAATCAATAATATCAATTGATTCATACATAGCGACTCCCCGCTCAGTATCCTCAAGATACGGCACTTGGGCTTTGCCACCTTTTTTAATAAGTTCATCCATTGCCCGATCATCAGCCCGAACATTAAGGAGGAGTAATGGTGCCTTGATAGTCTCATTGGCTTTTAATACCCGTAGCGAATATGGACAAGTCGGCTTATAGTACAAGTTAAGCATACTAAAATTATATCAAAACGAGCTCCTAGAATCCCTCCCCAATACCCAAATATCCCAAGGTTGAATATTATGGAAATTTCTGTACAATAGCACCCACGTACCGCAAGGTACCTATTATCTTCCGCGATAGCTCAACGGTAGAGCAGCTCCCTGTTAAGGAGTTGGTTCCAGGTTCGAATCCTGGTCGCGGAGCATATAAAAGTAAAGGCCACACGTATGTGTGGCCTAAACTTTTACTGCTCCGCGACCATGATTCGAAAGACGAGCGATCTGAGGCGACTTCCGAAGGAGCCAAAGCAGCGAGTCGGGGGTCGGGCGAATGAGCATAATTTATGAACGTAGTATGAGAAGTGTTAAATATCACTTCGTAAGACTCATTGAGATATTTTATGAGTACAACGAAATTAAATAACCAATGAGTGGACATTTTCTGTAAGAAAATTAATTATCCATGAGCGTGACCGAATCCTTGGAGCGATAGCGAGTACGATACGAAACCTGTACAGCAACTGTAAGCCCAGAAATTCCTGGTTGTATGACTTGTGACGTAACTTCCGAACCTCACCTTATCCCCCTCACAAAATCGAAAATTAGTGTACACTAATGCACATGTGACACGTATCATCGCATTAAGCCCAAAAAAGAACACCAAGCCACCGACCATACAAGCCTCCAAAGCGTCTCGCTAACAAGTAGGAAATACTGGCAAAGAAAGCTGAGAAAAGGATCCTGTAAGAAGTTAAAGACACCTCACAATCGTGAAGGGTCTTTAACTTTTAAAAAGCTCTTATTTCTCCGCCAGCTTCAAAGCCAAAAGCTGCTGCAAGAGATCAATCAGCTGCATCATCATCTTGATACGCAACTGTGTATTGGCATCAAGAACTGGCACAGTAGCCGGTACACATGATTGCCAGGGGGTAACGCCCTGCTGTTGGTAAAGATGTTTCGCGTACGCGATATTCCCGTCGACGGTTGTGAGATCATACCCGAGGGCGGTCGCCATCGGCTTATGGATAGATTCATAGAACTGAAAGATACCAACCATGCCACCCCCTGCCCCTCCATAAAATACATTACCCGCGTCGGTGAACTGCCGGAACTTTGACTCACACTTCGCAATCTCAATCATCACCGGCACATCGGCAAAAGCAGCACGGACCTTGGCTTCGGTCTCAGCTGGCGTAAGCTTGGTCGTGCTCGCAGTAGTTGAAGCTACTGATTCTGCCGCTTGTGCAGGCGCATAACTCGCCAGACACACGAATAAAAAAAGGAACGCAAAAAATGTTTTGTACATAGGGGTTATTATACCATCAAAAATCGGGGCGCTCTTGCGAGCGCCCCATTCATTGCTGTTCCTTGATATCCCGCCTTGATGTCAGGCCGAGACAAGTTCCGCTTCCGCGGTTTTCTTATTCAAGAACGACATGAGACCAGCCCAGAGGTTCACCCGCCGACCAGCCCGCGTCAGATGCGGAGCATATTCCGTGACCGGGTTTTCCGGCACCAGCTCGATGACCTGGACGAAGAACTCGGCCAAGCGCATGGAGACTTCGATGAAGGTACTCGGATCGGCCTCGCGGTTCTCGTAGGCCTCGAAGAGGTCACAGTCGAAATGCTCCCAGACGCACTGAGGGTCCATATACGCGATCTCGTCGTCGTCAGACCAGCCGCCTTCAAGACCGCGTTGACCTGCGGCTGCTCGGCGCCGACCGGCAGCATGTGGCGGGCGTAGGCCGTGCCGCCGAGAAAGACAGCAACCGTCCAACCGACCTGACCCCAGCCGCAACCATAGATGGCGGTTCCCCCATCACGGCTCGTCTCGATTGCTTCGTTCCATACGAACGGCACGAATTGCCCAGATCTAGCAGCGTGCCGCAAGCCTGCAGCCGCGGCTCTTCGAGTTTCTCTATCCCAAGGCATAGCTAGTCCTCTCTGTTGCGTTTCCGAAATGGAGCAGCGTGTACTACCCCACTCACCAGTCTACTCAAAAGTATAGGCTTGTAAAGAAAGTAGCCCAACATAACAAAAGACCCCACCACGGGGTCTTTTGTTATCGTGTGTATATGGGTGTATCAACTAGTTTCCACGAAGGAGACTAATGAGACGGTCAAGCATCGTCTGGAGTTCAGCGATACGAGCACGGAGTTCAGCGAGCTTCGCTTCGTTTACCACTGAATTGGTAGTTGTTGCCTTGGTACCACTCTTACAGTCATTGTCGACCGTGAAGTCACTATCGCGACTGGCGCGGTCTTCGATGTCTACATCAAGCACGGCTTCGATACTACTCGTCGAAAGTGAATTGTAGCGATTCTTTACCGCTGCTACAATAGCAGCACTCGTAGTCGCACTAGTCGAGAAAACCTCGTCCTTGGCATTAACGAATTCTACCTTCACCACCGTCTTGTCGGTAAAGACATCAGCTTCAATACTGAGACTTGAATCATCATCAGAACAGGTCTTTGGGGTGGTTGAACTGTGGTTACCCCACCACTTATCCTTTTTCTCACGCTTCCATACTTTCTTCATCTCACGATTGAATTTGCCGCGGTCTTGTGGTCGACTGGCTCGATCTTCTTCTTCGAGCTTAAGAGCGGCTTCAACATCAGCTTCAGAGAGGTCGTAGCGAGCAAGAATCGCGTCTACTACTTCGTCGCGAGTATCAGCGTCAGTAGTAAACGAAGTCTTTTTGTCATTCTGCTCTACTTTCACAATCGTGATATCAGTGAAGATATCCGCTTCGATTTCAAGAGCGCTATCATCATCTCGATCGTCATCATCGTCGTCACCACCCTTAGCAAAAGCAAAAGCTGGAGCCGTGATGAGGGTCATCATAAGTGGCAATACGAGTAAATAGAAAGGCATCTTATTCATATACATTGGTTATTTTGTAACTCCTCTACATAATATATGGCAAAGACACCACAAAACGTTACATTCCCCGTCGTCATCAGACGACACTATCGCTATCGCGTCAAACAATAGGCAGCACTTCCGGCAATCGCTGGCTCGGCGTGCCTGGGTGCACAGACAGTAAAGCGGCCGTTACTATCAACCGCAACGGTGTACCCCGTATCAGCCGCAGACCCGCCATCACTATCAACTGGGATAGCGGTTGGGATGTAGGTTGGCACGAGACACGAGGCCAGGTTCACGTTCCCACTGCCGGTACCAATTGCCGTGGCACTACTTGGGACTGTCACCCCACTACAGGTAAAGATGCCCTGGTTATCGACAACATTTTGCCCAATTGCATCAAGAATAGTGGTTACATGCGCTTCCCGTTCGGTATTGCGCGCCTGGGCAAACTGCCGGGCAGGATTAAGTGCCACCACGACAATGGAGGCCAAGATGGCGATAACGCCAATGACGACCAAGAGCTCGATGAGAGTAAATCCTCCTTCAACCGTCCGTGCACTTTTATATTGCATAAAAAATGAACTATTGAAATAAAGAACACTCCAACGCTGTACAGAATAAGTATGCCACCAAAAACAACACCACATAATTCCGGTGTTGTTTATATCTCGTATACAGACTCCTACTGGTACTGAATAAAAATCGGTTTTGGATTGAGCTGTAGCACTTCAGATGGTGTGAAGATGGCAGTACTTGGTGGCTTTAGGTCATTTTTATAAAAGATCTTAAGACCAGCAAATTGTACCGGCTCAGGGACAATGATCTGCGAGTAGGTACCGCGCTTGAGATCCCGTGATCCCCAGCCATCCATCACCATAATCACCTGCACTTCAGGAGTGGGTGTTATCGCTTCGGCATTCGTAACCATATTCTGAGTAAAGCGGTGCACAATGAGGACCTTTGGTGGGAGCTGCTTTTCACGTACAATCTCAGACATGTAGTTGATGACATAATTCACATCCGCGGCACTCACTGTCCCTATCACCGTCCCCGGGCGATGGCCACCGTACATGGCGAATTCTGGATCAATCGCAAGGTGTACCTCCGGCCGTTCGAGATACGTCTTAAATTTTGGCAACTCTGCCGCGATGGTGCTCAGACCCACTTGCATATCAAGAATCAAAATCCCATCAATCTGCTTCGCCATACTATAGGCTTTTTCAATCTCCTTGGCTGGCATCATCGCGCGGTACATTCCATCGGCCCCCGCTTCAGCCTGCGCTACCATCGCAATGTATTCAATGGCTGGCTGAACTGGAGTGGACGGATCGGCTTCTTCCCAGAGCTTTTGTGTAGCCGCTAGACGGCGAAGCACTTCATCTGGTTCATATTCGCCCAAGATACCCATATGACGCGAGAAAAAGTTACCATAGTACGCCAAGATACGCTTAAACGGCACAATCGCTCCCCCTTGCGGATAGACCGCCTCCGGTGGCCAGCGTTTGCCTGGGATCGTCACGTTACTACTACTGCTATAGAGTGGTAGGATTGGTTTGGCCACTGGCGTACTGCTACCCGTGGTGGTAGACACTGGTACCGGCTTTGGTGGCGTATAGTGCGCCAAGGATAGCAGTCGCTTATCGTACTCGGCCGTATCAAGACGAGCCGGCCACTCTGGTGCCGCTTTCATAGCTTCCTCAGGGGTAGTCCCACGCACACTCGTGCTACTACTCTTCGCTACCGTGGCAGACTCACTGACGTAGGTGACCTTGCTCACATTAAGGGCATGGAAGGTGTAACTACCACCAAACAAAAAAGGTACCATCATGGCGGTTAATTTGATTTTCTGTTTGGTTTCACTGCTCATCTGTCTGATAATATCACAGATAACCGCCGTTTTAGAACGGTACCGAACTAGCTAATTTCCTTATTGACTGCCATCACTTCAATCCAGGCTTCAGGGATACCAAAGTGTGGATGCCCGACGAACAGCTCTGCTGCTGCTTCGAGTGATTCCGCTTCGATAAAGGAATACATCATGATGTCATTTCGAGTATCCTCGACTCCGGCCGCAGTAATGCGCTTTGGCTTACCGATTCCAGCGGTCTCAGTGATGACGCCAGCATGTGCCGCCATCCAGCCATTCCACGCAGTTTGCATCTCTGTTTCCTGTGTCTTACGCACATCATCTGGTAACTGCAACCAGGCATCGAGCCCGGCGTGAGGCATTTGGTATGTAACTAAAAATTTCATATAGACTCATTATATACTACTAACCCAAAACTACTGTACCGCTTCATTTTTTACTATCGTATAGGTTAGTCGGTACGAAGAGTCGGTGATAACATCCTCCCCTTTCTCTGGTGAGACTGCAGTGAGGGTAACGGTGTAATCCTTAAACGGCTGTGGCTTCCCAAGCGAGAGGACGTGCTCACCGTGGGAGACGGGTGTGGTCAGCACCGTTTGTACCTCGACCGTCCCCGCCCAGATACAGGCTACCCCAGCCGGACAACGACTATCAGAAACCACCTTCGTGGGATTCACACTGACCCCGAGACCCGTCGCCGTCCCGCCGAGGTAGGTGGTCACGGTAGAGGTGGTAGCGGTGGCCGCCGGACAAGCGGAAAATTCGCACCGAGGACCACTACGCCTCACACTCGAGCCATCCGGACAGAGCTTCGCATCGCTATCACAAGCGGTTGCTGCTGGTGCTTCTTCGTCAGCTACGACCAGTGAATTTGTTACCGAGAAAATGCCCTTGATATTGTATTGTTGCCAGTGGTCGGTACTAAGATGCTCAATCGGTTTCACCACTCCCGCGGCAGAAATTTGGGCCCCAACCGGGACAGGGTCATGCATTTGCGACATCAGCGCAAAGTTGATGGAATAGTAGTCTCCGCTTGTTGTTTTGATACCCGGGACACAATCTTCGGACTCTGGTGTTGTTCCGGAAACAAGACATACATATTCCCCAGCCAATTCAGCGCGATACGGTTCAAAATGCTGTTCTTCTGGCGCTTGCTTATCGTTATAGATGTAGGTATTCAAGACAAAAAAGCCGGCCAGTAGTATCACGGCAGCAAACAGGACTGCAGGGATAATTTTGTTACTCATAGAGATAGTATATACCTATGAGTAGTGATGGAAAGAGAGACGCTTAGGCAGCAGTCTGCACAATTTCCTCAGGCAGATCGAGGGTCTTTACTTCACGAGTGAAAAATCGGTCAAAAAAGGCGAGACGCAGACCCACGAACTCAAGACCAATGGCCAAAGGAATAATCCCCGGTACAATCGGCAAAATGAGTCCCAAAATGCCAAAAACAATCAGGGCTATCCCGACAGTCTTGCGCAACCAATGACGTGAGTAAATGTATGTTTTCACAACCAAATAGTGTTTATATTCCCTTTGACGGTGGGTACCGCCCTTTCTTACAGAAATGGCTCGAAATGGCAAAAATTGAGGCAAAGAAAATGAGCGCTGGTCAGGCGCCCGTTGTTTTATGACCAAGTTGGTGGCGGCTAGTTATTGGGGTCGAAGCCGCCACTGTCAGTGCTCTCGTAGCCGCCCTGATCAGGGGTGCCGACCGACTGGTCGTCGGTGGCTGAGACACAGACATCAGACGAGTCCGACGCAGCTTCCGTTCCGGCGTTGTCAGGCAGACAGACCTCCTCGCGTTCATTCGCTTGATGGGCGGCCGCGCCGAGAAGTGCCCCAGCAGCATTTCCGCCAACCGGGAAGCCGGCCAGCTGCGAAGCAGCATAGGACCCCGCCAGCCCATCGTCATCATCGCGACGACGGATCTCTTCTGGACGCTTGAGGGCGGCCGCAGCCTGCTCCAGAGTGGGCGTGTGACTATCGTCAACGGGCCGCTTGTTGTTCTGAACCTCCCGGCGCCACTGCCGCCAGTTGTAGAGCACCCCAGCGACAACGAGCAGACAGAACACGAGAAAGACAAGCACAAAGAAACCTGAACCTTGCATGGTACTCCCTTTCAGAGTAATTTCTTCAACTTATACTTACTGTACAAATAATTATAGATTTTGTCAAACTCCTCTACCCCATGATCGCGTTACCCGGTAGCGAGTAGTGCCCAGACTGCGGCAAAAAAGAGGAATACATGAATACCAATCAACCACGTATGTTTCTTATAGCGTCTGGTCACAAGGAGGATGGTCGTTCCCATCACCACCCAGAACACCCAGGCGAAGAGAAAGTCATGCCAAGTCCAATTCCAGTCGTCGAGATACATGGGTTGATTTTAGCGTATTCGGAGAGGTTGGGGTAGGACTCTGCGAATAGACAAGTTGCAGATAGTGGCTTTTGCTATTACACCTCAGTGCCGTTTTCAAACCATTTATACAGCGGCTTCTTCCCGACAAACTAAATGAACACTCCAAGAACGTATCCATCAGGGACTCGGTCCTTACAGGACCAGTACCCTGATTGGATAATTTATTTCGCTTCACTCATAAATTATGCTCAATCAGGCTTCTAATCCCTGACGCAAGGTGTCCCACACCTTGCTTCCGGCAGCGAGTATAGAAAAACACCCATGTGGGTGTTTTTCTATACTCGCTGGCTGTCGAGGTCAAGAACCTGTGTAGCAAGACACCATAAGGATATTATTCAGCTACTTGTACAACTTGATTGAGCCGTCTCGGTCAGAGGGGTCATTTTATGAATGATACAAATGAGACACAAAACACCCGTCTCGGTCACTGTCTCAGTTACACTATTTGATAGCTTTTTCTATAGCTTCAATAAGTTCGATAGTCTTAACGATATCACTTGGACTCGTGAGCAACTTAACATCAGCATCCTCCTCGCCTAAACAATAATTTGAATGTGTGTAGTACAACGATGTGTGACCATTTCCATAATAATGACCATCATGCGCCTCATCTTTTGCTCTGTCAGTATACGGGTGCACAAACTCTGACAATGCTACACCAGACACTTTCATCGATCCGTTTGATCCAACAACAAAAATACTTGATTCGAGATTCTGGTCTCTTGTTGCAAGACACACTTCAATATTGGCAATAACACCATTATCAAATTCAACCATAGCCACAATAACATCAGGCATTGGTATTTCATCACGTGTTTTTAATTTAGAAGCTGAAACACTTTTTATACATGCGCCCCGTGTTAAGTGAGTGATAAGCTCAAGTGAGTGTATGGCCTGCGTGATAAGTGGACCCCCTGAGATTTCTTGGCTTCCGTGCCAATCTTTGTAGTAGTCCTCGTCACGCCACCAGCGCAGAGTCATTGCTATGTATTGTGGATTACCGAGCTCTTCTTGCTCATACTTGTAAAACTTTTTGATTGCAGGGTTAAAACGATTCTGAAAAACTAACTTGGTATTTTTTTGTGTGTCTATTGTTGATATATAGTATTGGAGTGAATTAGAATCAAGAGCCAAAGGCTTTTCACAGAGGACTTTTTTACCATGACCTAATGCTGCGCTAGCAATAGAAATATGCACTTCATGTGGCGTGCACACTGATATAACTTGAACTAGTTCATCTTTATATAAATCTTCTAAAGAAGAATAAGCGATATAGTCATGTTCACACGCTTCTTTTACTGTCTTTTCTCTTACTGTGTCATACACACCGACAAGCGTACAATTATCATTTTCTTTCAATGCTGCAAAGTGTTTTCTTGACACCCTACCCAGTCCGACAAGAGCATATTTAGTTCTCTTAGAACTTAGGAGTTTTTGCAAGTACGCAAGTGAAACATCTGATGCGTTCCACCTATCATCTTTTACGTGTGTCTCGATACTTAGATGTAAAGGATTAGAGATATACTGCTCTAACATATCAAAAACATGCTTGTAGTTTATATACCCTTGTCCAAGCGGTTTATATTTATGGATCTTAAATCCTACAGGATCCTTAACATGGAGATAATCAATATAAGGAGCCAAAGCCTTTAAATCAGAGCCTGTAATTCTCTCTCCTTCTTCATACACATTCGCTATATCAAACCATGCTCGTAGACCCTCATACTCCCCAGACACAAATACACCAATATAGTCCTCAAGTTTTGAGATGTAACATACCGGCTCATTTTCTAACATAAGCTGAACGTCCTTTTGCTTTGCAACCTCAAGTGCATACTTAAGCAACTCTGATTCTTCTTGTGGGAGGCAATAATTCCCAGAATCAGGTTTGAGCCCTGAGAAAATACGAATCTTTTTAGTATCTAAAATGCACGCTTGCTCAATTATCTTTTTAATCATTTCTTCCTTTTCTTCTCGTGAAAGAAAGGGATTCATGCCAAAAAGATCAGCGTCACTTTCTGATTTTACATCTCCTGCATACCACTTAAAAAGTGGTGAAGCTATTGCTGACACCGTAAGACCATGTTCTATGAGAGTTTCTTTCAAAGTCTTTGTCTCCTCAAGAGTAAGCTTGGCAATATTCTTACCATCAATTGTTCTAACTTCAGCAGAGTCAATATTATGCTCTTTTAAAAACCTGATCCCGTCTTGAAGCGAATCAGCGATCTCATCCAGGTTGTATGTAATAGTTAGTTTATCTTTAAGCATTTCTCTAGCGTTGTTTCATTAGAATATCAGCGGCCTTCTGAACCGTTTCGTCACTTACCTTTTTTCCTGTCCAATATTCAAATGCAACAATACCTTGAAAAATCATCATGTCAATACCAAATGCTAATGTTGCGTCTTTTGACTCAGCCCACTTTTGTAACTTGGTCATTACCGGATTAAATACAGCATCAAAAACAACCACTCCCTCCAAGTCAACATTTTCAAAGTTATTTAAATCAATTGGAGCATCGTCATCAAGCGGATACATTCCAGCTGAGGTGGTATTACATATAATCGTATATTCTGCCAACTGCTCGGAGGTGAGAGTATCGTAGTTTAAGAAAATTACCCTGTCAGTAAAATCCCTTTTAATAGTCTCGGTACGATGGGACTCAGGATTCCTAAAGACTATTGTTACCTGAACTTCTTTCTGCAACAACGCCCACACAACAGCTCTCGCAGCACCACCTGTACCAAAGACCACAGCTTTATCAGATGAAGAAACTTCTCGATCTGCAGCTTTTTCTATAGCCCGCAATGCACCAAAAGCATCAGTGTTGAACCCTTCAAGTCTTCCATTATTAACTTTAATAGTATTAACCGCACCAATTGCTTGTGCTTCAGGAGAAAGAGTATCTAAGAATGGGATTACATCAGCCTTATACGGAAGCGTAATATTTACTCCAGCAAATCCATACGCGTTTAATGATTTAATGACTATTTCTAAATTTTCTGCCTTAACATCAAACTTTGAGTGTGCATATTCTAAGCCATGCTCATCAGCATAAAGTTTGAACAGTGTAGGCGAAACACTATGATCGACTGGTGAACCTATGAGCGCTGTAGTTATCATATTGTATTAAATTTTCTCGTAATAATTCTGCCTGCTGTCTAATAATTCTCTCTACATCCACCACCTCCACTGTTTCCGCCCAAAACCAAAAATTAGTTGCCCGAACTACAAAAAACGGTAACAGCTCTTGCCCAGCTTGCATTGCCTTTCCATCATCTAACGACAGCTTATGAAAGTGACTAAACCATAAAACTAATAAATCTGCCCAACGACTGACCATGTCCGCTTGTGACTTCGTACTCTGAAGAAAACTGTCTATAGCTTCCTTTCCAATCCAATCAAGTTCCAATGGTTCGAGTACACCTATTGCTCTTTTGTTCATTTCTTCTGCCGCTTCGCGATGATTAAAGTTTAAATTAGGAAGTATATTAATCTCATCACCAATACTTACAGTTTGAGTTTCTGAAAATTTTGCTGTAGTACTCATTAATACCGAAGCAGCGATTTGAGGAAACATATATTCTAGTTTATTGAAACTAGGTGCATGTATTTTCTTTCCCAGATCGACATTCGCTATGTACTTTCCAGTACGAACTGCTGTCACAGTCATGAATATATCAATACCGTATTTTTGAACCGCTTCACTATTGATAAAATCAGAATTTAACATTTCTCTTGCCAACTGTGATGTAAACCCGAAATCGCCAGCTATTGGTTGGCGTATGATTTGCCCGGTAAGGGCGTAAATTATTGGAAAAGTGAAATGATTTGTAGAACTGCCTTCGAAACGACTTCTTTCATACAACGGCGTGACGTACACCGCCACATCTTCAATCATCGGAAGCGCAAGTTTTACCACCCACTCTGGATCAGCAGATGTGATGTCTGTGTCAATGGTAACGCAGTAATCAATACCATTCTCTGCAACATAACGACAAAATTCTAAAATATTCCTTCCCTTTCCACCCTCTCCTGCGACAACAATTGAGTGCTTTTGATGTGTAGTCTCTGTTTCATCAAATAATCTATTGGTCTCATCACTACTGTCACTATCGATGTTCACTATTACCGCCTTAAGTTCATTTTTCTTAAGTGATAAATTAGCTAGTCCCTGGTCGATTATTTTGGTGATATTTTGAATATTACTAGCTTCATTATAACTAGGAAGACAGACTGCTATTTTCATGACATTTTAGCGATCTCTTCTAAATTTCTAATTTTTAGCAGTTGCCATGCAGGCTCAGAAGAAAATGCTTCCACAAGATCTAAAAAGTACGTCCCTTTTTCAACTAGCTGCCGTCTTTTATTACTGTCTGGAACGAGATCTATATATAAACTATTTACAGCAATATCAACAGATTTTAGAACAACAGCGTCTTTTCCGTATGCAAGAACTCGATCATACATTTCTTTATATTGCTCGATTGGATCTGAAATCGACTCATCATAGCTAACAGCAATTACTAAATCCAAAACTTCTTGCCCAAAATCTTCTCTTAGCTGTTCATTAGTGACATTTGTATCCTCAATAACGTCATGAAGAACCGCACCGATTATTATTTTTTTTGTCATAGCCCATTTCCATGAGCATATTCGCAATTCGAAGTGAGTGTAAAATAACTGGCTTTGGGTTATGTCCGGACTCATTATAGTTAGTTACCAGATATGAAATTGCCTTCTCAATTTCAAAGCTGTCCTCTGGTGAAATGGCGTGATTTAAGGTAAACATACAACGATTGTAGCAAAAAGCGGCGACTCTATCGAGTCGCCGCTACATTCCCGCTTCCTTGACGATGAGCTGGCAGGCATCCTGAAGATTGCCTGACAAGTACACCATCTTGGTGTTAGAGATAAGTGCCTCTATAAGTCCGACCCTCATGTTGAAAAAGTCAGACGAATCAAAGGAAGGTACATACCCCATAAACTGTGAACCCTGTCCAAAAAGCGCAATTGCTGTTCTACGAATGTAACGAGACATGTTTTCGTTAAGGTACAGTCTCGTGTCCATTTTATCTGCGCTAGTGACATAGAGCTCATCCATCGTCTCATCGACATGGACTAGGTAGCTTTTCGTGATTGGGATTCCCCCTTCACACGTTGGCACACCCAGTCGTTCAGGAGAACAATAGATCTTATGCGTCCAAGGGTCTTTTTCTGATTGAGGAAACAAGCTGAGCAAGTCGGGAATATTTCTCTTGATCGATTCCTGTCTCAAGAAGAAATATTTTGAACCGGCACATGCTTGCACCGAGCCGTCGACCAGCCCCAACTTCACAATGTCGTTACCAATGAGACGAGCTCTATGGTTTCTACACAACGAGAGCGTGAGGCTGGTTTTGCCAGCGCCGGCCTTACCCAAAAGCAAGATTGCCTTGCCTTCAAATTCAACCGCCGCAGCATGCATCGTAACCACTTGCTTTCGCTGATGAAGCACTTCAAGAAACGGCAACGCCGCATAGAGAAGTATCTCACCAGACTGCAACTGCTCCAACGGCATTGTTACGAGCACCGACTTGTCCGAGTATATCACGGGCTCAAAGGAGGTATTTGCATACCTCACAATGAATTCCTGATCACTACTCTGACCAACCTTGACTCCTGTAAGATGGAGGAGACCTTTCCATCTGGCAAAAGTTGGTGTGAGATCAGTATCAGACCACACACCAACCGACTCGCCATCAAGTGACAGCGTGTATTGGTACATATCGCACCTCCTACAGTTGGTTGATCCATGGTCTGAATGAAAGGTACCCCTTTCTTAAGACAACAATTCTAAGTATTATAACTAAACTAATACAAAGAATATGGCAAAACAGGGCTATCGAATTTCAGCTGAAATAAAAGAAGAAATCATCAAAAAGATAAAACACGAAGGACTAAGTGTGATGGACTCAGCCAAACAATACGGTATCAGTGATAAAACAATCTATAACTGGCTCGGCACCAAAGCTCGCGGCACGGTGAGTATTCTCGAACACAACAAAGTGAAGAAAGAAAATGAACAGTTAAAGCAGATCATTGGTGATCTCACGATTAAAATGTCCATGGACGCTAAAAAAGGGCTCTCAAAGGTTTGGTAATTGGCTTTTCAAGAACCCACCAGTACTATCACCATAGACAGCCAGCCAAGGATTGGGAGACCAAGCAGTTGATTGAACAAACTCTACGTAACCATCCCAGCTATGGGCACAAGCGATTAGCGATACACCTTGGTATCAACAAGAAGCGGGTATTGCGAGTAATGCATCTCTTTGGTATTAAGCCGTATCGCAGAGTAACTCTAAAACTCTATAAAAAGCCGAAAGACAGCGTGTTTCCTAATCTCTTGATGACGGAAACACCGCTTGGTCCGGGTGATATTTATGCCAGTGATTTCACCTATCTGAAGTACTATGGACGGTTTATGTACGTTGCTACCGTACTTGATGTATTCACTCGTGAGATTGTTGGTGTCTCAGTATTAACCACACACCATACGCAATTGGTACTTAATGCACTGGGGAGTGCGGTACTTAACCGTCCACCATCGCGTATCATTCACTCCGATCAAGGGAGTGAATACAATTCAACCGATTATACGAACCTGGTGCAATCACTCAAGATACAGCAGTCTATGAGTGCACCAGGGTGTCCTTGGGAGAATGGGTACCAAGAGTCCTTTTATAAAGGGTTCAAGCTAGACTTAGGTGACCCAAATCGGTTTGAGACGGTGGGTGAACTGGTAGCGGCAATCTACCAAACGATTAACTACTATAACCAGAAGCGGATACACTCGGCTCTTAAACTACCACCACGGTTGTTTAAAGAACAACATGATGTATCATTATTGGACTTAGAAAAGGTGTCTTAATTTTGGGGTACCTTCCAGTTTGTATTTGGTTTTTTAATTTCAAGAATATCTAAGTAGTTGTCGTGAGTCACCAGCATGAAATCTGGATACTTGGTACCTCCAATTAAGACATTCATTTTTTCAATTGCCGAAATGTAACCCTGCTGAATAATTAGAATATTCTTTTTAACATATGTCTGCCACCATCCTTCAGTATAAGTACCGCCATCCAATGCTTTCTCCAAATCTGCAGATAATTCCTTCAAGGTCTTTATCTGTGTAGTTGCTTTAAGTAGATTTACCGTATTCAAAGATTCAGAAGCTATAAACTCTGGCAGAAAACTGTTCATGGCTTTACGGTCTTCACTTGAAAGACGAGGGAGAATTTTGCCATCTAGTAAATGTGACAAGGTGCCAGGTACATATACTGGCTTTTCATCATGACTGAAATGTGAAGGATATGCGATTGAGAAAAAATTTGCGACAGTATCATTCTTAATATCACGTGTTCTGTCTCGTAGAGAACCAGCCATTCTCTTAAGAGTCTCTTGTGAAGTGCGAATGCGATAAATACCTCTCTCTAATTTTATTGAATCTTCTGTTGATGTGACAATCCAACGAAACTTCTGATTACCGAACTTTCTTTTTAGAGCTTCAAGAATATGTTTTCCAAACTGAATCGTTCCATCTTTGTTCAATCCTTTAGGAGCCTTTCTGCCTTCGTAGTAAATTTTTGTTCCATTAAGGGCATTACCGTAACTCTTGTTCGAGACAGTTACAAATCCAAGATCCTTTTTCTTTGGTGTCTTTTTTACTACTTTCTTTGCCATGTGTATTTAGCACTACTATCTACCTTTTTTACAAAAATTCAAGTTATTTGATACAAAACACCTCAACAGAAAAAGCACTCGATTCTGAGTGCTTTTTCTTTCTGGATTAGCCTGCGGCTTCTTCTGTGACTGTATAGACCTCTGCTAGTTTGGAGAGCTTATTTCTAAGCGTCTCGTGCCAGCACGAGTTGGCTGCCGATCAGGGACTCGAACCCCAATAGCTGGTACCAGAAACCAGAGTCCTACCATTAGACGAATCGGCAAAAAGTGGGTGGTGTGAAGGGTCTGGGGACCTGCTCGCTTCATCACCACCGTCATCCGCGAGCAACCTGAAATGAGGCGATGCTGGCAAATGCTTGCCGTCGGAGCTGCCACGCCGCCGACAAGGTCTATATACTGCCAGAAAATGCGGAAAAAGTGAAGCCCGGTTCTCTACTACCCTAAAACCTTTCCTTTACACGCCATTCCTTGCCTTTGACCGTCACATGGGTCACAGCCGTATTCTTAAGCCGGAGGATGGCCAAAAAGCGTAAAACTGCTCGGAAGACACCCATCTTTTCTGCTCGGTTCATGTGCTCCAAAAAGAAATTAATGAAGACCGTGTGAGAGACAATGACCACTTTGCTGTTTTGGGGCAATGCTTCAAGCTGTTGCTTCGCCGCCAATATCCGGGCGAGGAAGTCGGAATATGATTCACCATCATGCATTGGCGCAGCTTTCACCTCGAAGAGCCACCCCACGACATATTTAAAAGCTTCCCACTCGAAGAAGCGCTTCCCAATAAGAAAGTCTGGTCGGCGCATCTCTTCGAAATTCGGGTAGGTCTCGGGGATGAGGTCACACTCTCGTCCAATCACTATCGCTGTCTCAATGGCGCGTTTATTAGTACTCGTGATGAGGTGAGTGGGTTTGATACCCCTCAGCTGTTTCGCCACGCGCGCAACCTGAAGCTTCCCCATTTCATTAAGAGTGATGTCCGGATGCTGGTGACGCTTGGCCACATTCCCATCCGTCTGCCCATGCCGTACAAAATAAATATCCATAGATTATTGTCCTCCGCAGTGCTCGACTACCGCTACTTCAAGCGGCAGGTACGGCAGTGGTGAGCGGGTGCCGTTATCAAGTGCCGCAAGGAGCTTTAGGAGTAAATGCGAATTGAGTGGCGAGGTAGCCTCGCTAGCAAAGCCACGCAGGACGCTGGCGAGCTCGCCACTAAACGGGGCGAGGATGGTGTCTGCACTTGCGGCGTCATTACGAATCACCATGACCGCTCGCACGGACTCGAGGAGCATCCGGAGGAAGAGCTTCATCTCGAGATGAAGTGCGGTCGCTTCGCGCACTACACCAAGCGCGGTTCCTGCATCTTTCTTGTGAAGGGCGGTGAGGAGGTTAATCATGAGAGTAACTTTCGGTGCACCAATGATGGTCGCGACCTCGTCCGCCGTCCCAACTTTGTCCCCCGAGGCCAAAAGGACCTTCTGGGTTATCGAGAGCGCATCACGGAATGATCCATCGGCCGCAATCGCGATGAGGTCGGCCGCGGCGGAATCAAGGGTGAAGCCTTCTTTTTTTGCGACATCGGTCACGGTCGATACAAGCACCTCACGTGATGGTGAACGGAAGCGGAACACCTGGCAGCGCGAAAGAATGGTATCAAGAAGTTTCTCCTCTTCGGTGGTCGCGAGGATAAAGACCACGTGCGTTGGTGGTTCTTCAAGCGTTTTGAGGAGCGCATTAAACGCCTCTTTCGTGAGCATGTGCACCTCATCGATAATGTATACCTTAAACGGTGACTCGTACGGTGCGGTGTGCACCGCGTCACGCAGCTCACGGATATCATCAATACCACGGTTACTTGCGGCGTCCATCTCGTAGATATCGATATCTTTGGCACCAATGGCGTGGGCAAAAATACGCGCCATGGTAGTCTTGCCCGTCCCACGTGAGCCAGAAAAGAGAAGCGCGTGTGGGATAGTCCCCTTTTTGATAGCGCCTTCGAGAACGGAGACGATATGGTCTTGATCACGAACAGCGGCAAAGCTGTCTGGACGATATTTACGATAGAGAGCGGTCGATTCGGTCATACTTCTTATTTTACGATGCAGGTAGTATAGCAGAGTCTCCCTGACTTTGCGGGACACGCGTTACCGACTCTTTAAGCGCTGCTTTTAGTGCCGCCAAGGCAGCTTTATTACTGTCTGTACCGAGAATAACCGCTATAAGCGTTCGCTCACCATCAGGATAGTCGACACGGAAGCGCACGACTGCAGTTTTGCCGGCCGCAGGAGTGTAGCCGTGTTTGCCACCTTCATAATCACCATCCTCGATAAACGGACTATTGTTCACGAGTGGTTGCTGCCCCACGTACTGTGGGAGGGTCGTGATATCAAAGACGGTTGGCGTGGTATCTAGAATATATTGTGCCAACCGTGCAAGGGCCGCCGGAGTGGCCATGGTATCGGCAGCCAGTCCATTAAAATCAGCTACCGTGATAGCACCCGCTATCTCGGCGGCTGCGAGTATTTTTTCAATGATAGGTATCAGTTCTCCATCCCAGGTGCGCGAGATAGCGGCGCCAGCGTCGTTTGAGGATTCCATCAGGTACGGAAAGAGGAGTTCATGGAGTGTATACACCTCGCCGACCGCGAGCTTGCCAAAATCTTCGGGCGCAGCCACGTCACCATAGGTGATTGTGGTGGTGGCCGTAAGCAAATCGGACTGTAGCGCGGCGGCCGCCACGAGAAGTTTGATTACCGACGCCGTAGGGCGTAAGACATCGGCGTCCTTCGATAGCAGTACTTCCCCGGTTGCTTCATCCATCACCAGGTACGAAGCAATATCGGGAATCGGATCGACAGGAACAAGCGCGTATGTATAGGACACTGGTGTCAGAGCGTTGGTCGCAGTGGCGGGACCACTAGACCACGCTAAAAAACCCATAACCATCATCACAAAGAGACACCACAGAAAAACGTGTACAAAAACCGCTTGTTGCATGTCTCTCTATAGTACCAAATCAAAACACCACCAGAGGTCGGTAGACCCCAAGTGGTGTTTTGTCTTTTAGCTTGTTACTTCTTACTTGGCTGCTTTTTTGGCGGCCTTGGTGACCTTCTTCGCCACAGCCTTAGTCGCTACCTCGGTCACGGCAGCTGCAGCTTTGGTGGCGACCACCTTCTTCACACTCTTCTTCTTTGGGGCGGCTGACCGCACAATCTTCTGCCACTGGTCCTTCATTTCCTTCTTAAAGCCTGAGATGTCTGCCTTTGAGACAGCCTGTGCCTGCGCGTAAGCAGCACCAACTGTTTCAACCAAAGCTTCGTATTCGGCTTGAGACATCTGCTGTGCCTTCTCGAGACCTTCGAGTACTTCGGCTTTAGCTTTCAGCATCCAACTTTTGACGACCTTGCGGTTCTTCGCGGCATTTTTACTACCAGCGAGGAAGTACGCTCCAGCGGCAGCGACGGCTGCTGCGGTGAGGCCAACACCAATGCTCATCTTTTCTTTGTTTGTGAGACCTTTTTGTTTCTTGTTTGCCATAGGTATAGTGAATGAAAAGTTATAAAATCAATCGTTCGCTTCGTCGGTAGATTGTTTCGTTCGCGACGAGCGGTGTGTCCGCTTTTTTGGTGAGACGCGATTAATGAGATATGCCACGAGGCCCCCACTCTTCACAAATTCTCGCATAGCTGATACATCATCTGCTATCACGTCACTCCCCGCTTCAATTCTTTCGACAATGGAGCGGATAGCAATGAGAATCTTGATGATGTAGTACAGCACAATGCACGTCATAATCGCAAAAACGATTGTGGCGGCACTCGCAATAAAAAAGAAGATGTTGGCTTGCAGGACTTCACTCATCGCTATTCATTGTACAAGACTATACCGTTACAAACCCAAATGTAATACACAGAAAACGAGCGCCCCAGAGTTAAGGGCGCCCACACGTTATCCGAAATGAACTTCAACCAGCTTCAAAAAGTACTGTTCGCGAAAGTCGACGAAGTCCTGCCGCGAACGGATGTTGACTATCACTCGCTCACCAAACCGCAACCTCACCTGACTCTCAATGAGCCAGGATAGGAGGATATTACCGGTCTCAAACGGGTGTATGCACCGGAACAGCGCACCAATACCCCAGGCTACATCCGCCGGCTCGCTCGCAACAGCTTGAAACGCTCCAGTGAGCACCTGCTCATAGGCGGGATAGAATACCCGATCGAGAAGTTGCTCGACCCGCTCCGGCGATTGATAATCGCGAAATGTGCCACTAATACCCACCAATCTGGTCGCACGAAACTTTCCAGCCCGAGTATCCGTATCGGTAAAAATCACCCGATGACACGCCCGCATAGGAAACGGGTGTTGCGGATGTAACCAAAATGATCGAGCTACTTCAGTAGCTGCCACCACTTCCTTTGGTCTCAACGGCATCAGCTTTGGTTCCTGCTCTTGGAACTTTCGCATGAATTCGTTGAGTAGGCGCGTGCTTTCAATGGGGGTCGGAATTTTGACCATTTAAGCCTCCCTACTCTGTTATAGTTGCGTCCGCAAAATACTATACGCCGCTATTTCGCAGATGCAAGGTATTCCTCTACCACCCTGGCCACCGCCTCGGGCGTATCTTGTTCCATGAGAAGATGGCGTAATTCGGCCGCTCCATGCCAGCCGCCGACGTAGGCTTTGTAGTGTTTTTTCATGACGGCGAAGTTCTTGAATGGCAGGAGCTCAACAAAGAGCTTTGTGTGTTCAACGAGAACCCGCAGCCGTTCTTCGATACTAATGTACTCGATATCGGCGACACTGGTGTCTGTGGTCATAATAGTGTCGCGGTTCACGCCATGCGTTGGGAGAGCGGTAAGGCGAGTCGGTAAACGACGAGTCGGGTGGAAGAACCACGGATTACCAAACAGTGCACGCCCCACCATCGCGCCATCAAGACCGTATTCAAGTGCCTTCTGGCGACCGTCTTCGGCGGAGAGAACATCGCCATTGCCGACGACCTTGGTCTCGGGAGCTATTTCGTTGCGCAGCTCTACTACGCGCCGAAGGCGTTCCCAGCGGGCCGGGACTTTGCTCATCTCCTTGCGCGTACGAGCGTGAACAGTGAGGGCCGCTGGCTTCTCACCGAGGATGACTGGTATCCATTCTTCGACCTGATCGGTGTTGTACCCGAGGCGCGTCTTTACTGAGACGGGGATACCGCCGTCGTCGCTCTTGGCGCCCCGCTTCGCCGCCTGTATGACCGCGCGTGCAATATCAGGTGTCTTAATCATCGCAGCGCCACAACCTTGGTCGATAATCGCTCCCGCCGGGCAGCCCATATTGATATCAATCCCATCAAACCCGAGCTCTAAACAGAGACGTGCCGCATACTCCATATGCTCCGGGTGCCGGGTAAAGAGCTGGGCGATAATTGGCCTTTCTTCTTCACTATAGATAAGGTCGGCCATGAGCTTCACTTTGCCCTCGGGTGTGGCGCGAACGAGGCCATCAGCCGCCACAAACTCCGTCCAGGTGATATCAGCCCCTCCCTCTGTGCCATCAGCGCGAGTATGGTGTGAGTACTTCGCGATCATCTGACGAAAGGCCGCGTCGGTGACGTCGGCCATCGGCGCGATAGCAAGAAATGGTGTTGGGAGTTGTTGCCAGAAGTTCATAGTTGTTGTACTGTACACGATAGTATAAAAAGCTCAAGGTGACCCATGAATACCAGAGATACTGTCTGGCTGGTGGTGCGTAGCTACGCGTGGTTTGCGGCCTTGTGGGCACTCGCTTCGTTCCAGCTTAAGAATGTCGCACTGGCACTGATTCATGCTCCTGACATCGCATCCCTAGTCCAACTCTTGGCAACAACAAAAGGTGTCTTCATGTTGCTTGAAAGCATTGCTGGATACCGCATGCTCAGCCGACCGGAAAACGAACAAGTCGCTTACCTTGAAATCATAAAGCAACGAGTATGCTAACGCCACCGGAGGGGCCATCTCCCTGGTGGCCTTTTCATTTTATGCATCATCAGTACTATCTGCGTCCTCTTCATTGGCGGGTGCCGTAACTTCACTAACCGGTTCACTACTCGTTGCGGTAGAGGTCGCACGACTACCCGGCGCTTCTTCATTTATAAATACCTTGTTCCCGAAGCGTAGGTCGATGTATTGAAAGCTACCTGGTTTGATATCCGAAAATTCTTTTGAGGCGAGAATGCTCTTGAGGTTCGAGATAGTTTCCTCCGAAGACATCCGTAAAGTCGCTTTGATTTCGCCACCGCCCGCCACTCCGAGGAAGACATCACGTACCATATCCGTCTCTACAAAAGCAATGGGAAGACCGAGTTCACCACTAAGCGCTTCACGCAAGGTTTCAATCGCTCGGAGATCATCGGTCGGAATCATTACGGTTCGCTCTTTGGCGTCGGTGCCAATCGTATGAAAACGTGGGAAGGTGCCGCCTTCGAGCTGTGGCGCACGAGTAAATGCATAGCCAGTGTCGTCAATAAAGTAACACTCTTCACTGTCCCGCCCCTGACACCAGAGTGCATGCGGAATATATTCACTAAAACTGATATTGATAGCCGTGCCACTTACCCGCTCGAGCACCGGATCTTTGACCCGGGGAATAGTGCGCACTTGCTCCAAGATTTCTTCATCTGGGTAGGTCCAGGCAAAGCGACGGGGTACGAGCCCAACGTAGTTGCCCTCGAGGAGTCCTTCGACAGTCTTTTTAACGGTCTCGTGGTTGATGGTCTCGCCACCTTCAACGGTCACGGTAGTGATAGTCAAAAATGAGACACGAGTGCCGTACCATACCGCCGTCACCAATAGAGCAATAATAACCAAAATACTCAGGCCGATGATCACCTGCCGCAGAATCGCGCGCGTACGCGGATCCCACTGGCGACGCTGCTTCTTCGCCTTCAGTGGGGCGGCAAATTTCTTTTTGACCGGAGACTTCTGTTTGAACATGGTACCCAGTGTAGCATATCAAAAAATAGACAAACCGCTGTCGGGAGCAACGCTCCCGACAGCGGTTTGATTGTCTAAGTAAGGGGTCTGACCCCTTACTTACATTTATCCGATCTTGGCCTTACCGAAGTAAGGTATCAGTACATCCGGAATCTTAATCGATCCATCAGCCTGCTGGAGATTCTCGACCAGCGAGACGAGGATGCGAGGTGCTGCCACTGCGGTGTTATTGAGTGAATGAGCGTAGCGTACGGTGCCGTCAGTGTCCTTGTAACGAATATTGAACCGGCGAGTCTGGAAGTCATGGAAGTATGAAGCGGAGTGAGTCTCACGATACTTCTCTTCTTTTGGTACCCAGGCTTCGATGTCATACTTCTTGACCTGACCCTGACCGATGTCGGCACCACAGTTGAGGACCACGTGGTATGGGATACCGAGCGACTGCATAAAGTCTTCGGTATTCTTCGTGATTTCTTCGTGCCACTTTACACTCTCTTCATGTGAGGCTTCACAGAGAACGATCTGCTCTACTTTGTAAAACTCATGCACGCGGATAAGACCCTTCACGTCTTTACTGTGACTGCCGGCTTCACGACGGTAACAGGGTGAAAAGGCGAGGAACTTTACTGGGAGCTCACTCTTATCAAGGACCTCATCACTATAAAAGCCCATACCAGAAACTTCACTGGTACCAATGAGGTAGTCATCGTCTTGGGTACGGAAGACATCGTCAGCGTCGTTCGGGAGATGTCCGGTACCGTAGAGGTTTTGCTTACGGACGATGGTTGGCGGCAACATCTGCACGAAGTCGCGTGCCCCAAAGAAATCGTTCGCGTAATTCCATATCGCCCACATTAACCGTGCGCCATCGCCGAGCATGTAGTAGCCGCGGAAGCCGTGCACTTTAGCACCACGTTCAAAATCAACCATCTTGTGGGCAAGCATGAGCTCGATATGGTCTTTGGCCGGAAACGGAAACTTGGTTTGCTCACCCCAAGCACGCACCTCGACATTGTCGGCATCACTCTCGCCGTCTGGAACCGTCATATCGGGAATATTCGGCACCTGGAGCATCAAGGCCTTCCATTCTTCAAGGACAGGCTTTAGCTGCTCTTCTTCGGCCTGTACGGCTGCCTTCACGCTCTGCATGGCGGTGATGAGTGGTTCACGGACGCTCGCATCACTCGCTTTGGCAATTTCATCGGACACGCGATTTTGCTCGGCTTTTTTACTCTCGATACTCGACATGAGAGAGCGGCGAGTATCATCAAGCGTCACCAGGCGATCAAGATCCACCTTGATTTTCTTTTTGACTGCCGCTGCCTTCACAATATCGAGGTTTTCGCGAATAAATTTGATGTCGAGCATACCTTAATTTCTACAATAATAACGTTAAAAGTATACACGAGTTTGCAAATAGATAAAGAAAAGTGTACGCTCGTTCTCAGAAAGGAGTCGTCCATGAACGTATTGCTTTACGACTCATCGCGACTGCCTCCGGCAGTACAACCGTACGCTGACGGTATGAATACTCCGGCACCTACCTATCCAGATTACCCGAAGGAAGTCGTCCATCTCGCCAAGCAGCTACGACGAATTGCCTTGCGCAAGTTCACGAATGAACACCCCGGACTGCAATGGGGCAAGTTCCCTGACTACCACGACATCATGGGTCAGGAAATCCAACTGTTCGGTAATCAAATCCTCGAAAAGGCTGTTAATGTCGAAGATGACAAGGCGTGGGGTCGACTCTGCGCTCGCTGTCCGCGAGTCGCCTACCTCACCGAGAAGTTCGAGGGCGGGATCACGATCACGACGCGTCAACAAGCCAAAGCGCAACGTCAGCGCATTTGGAAGTACGCCATGGCGGATCCACGAACACTTGGCGAGATTGAGGAGTACGTCATCGGACAAGTTCGCTTCGGTATTCCGACGCGGTCAAACCACCCACCTTGTGAGTAGCGGCGGACCAGTCTCTGGTCTGCCGCGTTTTTATGCTACAATTTTTTTATGGGTACCTTGCCACTACGGCAGTTACTACGGGAAGAATTCCCGGCTCTTTTGGCGGAAATCCCCCAACCACCGAAGTCTCTCTGGGCAGTCGGCAATCTCCCTCCCCCTGATCTCACTCTCCTTGCGGTTGTTGGCTCTCGAAGTCACACCACCTACGGAAAACAGGCGGTCGAACAACTGATTGGTGGTCTTGCGGGCTACCCCGTTGGTATCGTCTCCGGTCTCGCCTTAGGGATTGATGCACTCGCGCACGAGACGGCACTGCAGGCCGGTCTCTACACGCTTGCTGTCCCGGGCAGTGGCCTCGGTGAGCAAGTCATCTACCCGGCGACCAATCGTCGCTTGGCGCAGCGCATTGTTGAAGCTGGTGGTGGACTGTTATCCGAACTCTCACCCGATACGCGCGCGGCACTGTGGACCTTTCCGCAGCGGAACCGCATCATGGCCGGGATGTGTCGGGTGACACTCCTCATCGAAGCCGGTGAGAAGTCAGGTACCCTCATCACCGCACGCATGGCCGTGGACTACAATCGCGAACTTCTCGTAGTACCCGGGAGTATCTTCTCCCCGACCTCACGTGGCTGCCACCAATTCCTCAAGCTCGGGGCCACACCCGTAACCTCGGCCGCAGACATCCTCGAAGCACTCAACATTGCACAAATTGAGGCGGAATCGAAAATTGCGAACGAGAGCAATCTCTCACCCGAAGCCATACTCGTCCTCAGCCATCTCCCTGAACCAACCGACCGCGATACCCTCATCTCCCGTCTCGGTCTCCCGACTGCTGCCGCCAATATTGTCCTCATGCAGGTTGAGCTCGAGGGACACATCGTGACAGAAGGTGGTGTCTATACAGCAATCACGCATTTTGTACGATAGTAGTGAAAACTTACTATCCCCAAGTAGGTTTATCCGCATAGAGTGCTGTAAAAATGTTCGCAGACAAGGAACGCGAGTAAGGCAATGCGAGCCGTATTGATAATACGGTGAGTATTGAGGAGCGAGCAGTGACGCTGTATCCGGACATTTTGGCTGTGTTCTATTGTTTGACAGAAAGTAGTAAACCTAGTATTTGTTACGGCACACACATATATGAGTACCCTCGTCATCGTAGAGTCACCAGCCAAAGCCAAAACCATTGAAAAGTACCTTGGCAAAGGCTATACCGTCATGTCCTCCATTGGGCACGTGCGGGATTTGCCAAAGACAAACAAAGACGCCGTTGATATTGAGGCGGGTTTTGTGCCGCGCTACATCATTTCGCCCGGTAAAGAAAAGGTTATTGCCGACCTCCAAAAAGCGGCCAAAAGTGCCGATCTCGTTCTCCTCGCGTCCGACCCGGACCGCGAAGGAGAAGCTATTGCTTGGCACATAGCCGAACTCATTAAAGGAGCAAACAAAAATCTTAAACGTGTCGTCTTTCACGAAATTACCGAAGACGCCGTGAAAGAAGCTATCACGCATCCTCGCGCCATTGATGAAAATCTCAAGGAAGCGCAAGAAGCCCGTCGTGTACTTGATCGTCTCGTTGGTTACGACCTCTCAGGGCTTATTTGGAAAAAAGTGCGTTACGGTCTTTCGGCTGGTCGTGTGCAATCACCGGCCTTGCGTATCATCATGGAGCGTGAGCGCGAAATCAGAGCCTTTGTACCTGAAGATTTCTTTGTACTCACAACCACAGCCAAAGCGGGCAATACGGTGTTGCCACTCACCTGTACTATCGAGCCAAGCGAAAAAGCTGAAGCCGATCGTATCAAAAAAGTCGGTGAAAAAGGTACCTGGGTCGTAACCGACCTCAAAGAAACCGAGGCGCGTCGCGCACCTCGTGCACCGTTTACCACCTCAACCATCCAGCAAGCCGCTTCAACCCGACTTGGATTTTCGCCATCTCGCACTATGGGAGCGGCACAAAAACTCTACGAAGCGGGACACATTACTTACATGCGTACGGACAGTACAACCTTGAGTGTGGTAGCGCAAAAGCAAATCATCGCCCACATTAGTGCCGAGTACGGCAAAGACTACCTCGCACCACGTCAGTACAAGACCAAGAGTAAGTCAGCCCAAGAAGCCCACGAAGCAATTCGTCCGACAAATATTGCCGTGAAGAGCGCTGGTCTTACTCAAGACCAAAAGGCACTCTACGAACTCATCTGGCGGCGGACCGTGAGTTCACAAATGAGTGATGCGCTATTTGCCCGCACAAAGGTTGTCGCAAACATTGCCGGTAAAGAGACGATTCCAGACTTCGCTGTCACCGGTGCTCGCATCACCTTTGATGGTTGGCTTAAGGTGGACACCGCCTCACGTGGTGAAGATGTCGAAGTCCCAAAACTAGGTATCGGCACCGAGCTAACGGTAAAAGAAATCGCTGTTGAAGCCAAACAAACCCAACCGCCCAACCGCTACACGGAAGCTGGTCTCATTAAGGAACTTGAAAAGCGTGGTATTGGCCGGCCATCAACCTATGCCAGTATCATGAACACTATCACCGAACGTGGGTATGTCACCAAAGAAGGTCGTACGCTTATTCCGACCGATACGGGAGATGTGGTTTCAACGTTTCTTGAGCAGTACTTTGGTGAGTATATTAGTGATACCTTCACGAGTGAGATGGAGGACGAACTTGATGAAATCGCCGAAGGCAAGCGCACTTACGAAAAGACGCTTAAGGATTTCTATACCCAGTTTAGCAAAGACGTGGCCGCTAAAGAAGATATCCCAAAGCTCACGAATCTCGGCGCTGGTCCAAAACAATTCCCTTGCCCTACCTGCGGTGCTGGCATGGTAATAAAGCTCGGCCGTTCGGGAACCTTCCTCTCGTGCGAACGCTACCCAGACTGTGAAGGCGCTCGCCTCATAGATGGCAATGAACTGAAGGCCGAAGCGCCAATTGGCAAGCACCCCGAGACTGGAGAGGATATCTATGTACTTAATGGTAAATACGGACCGTATGTCCAGCTTGGTGCCACCCCAGAAAAGGTAAAGGGCAAAAAAACGGTGACACCAAAGCGCGCGAGTCTCCCGGCTGGTGTGAAGATGGAAGATGTGACGCTCGAGATGGCAACCAAGTATCTCATCTTACCCCGCGAACTCGGCACCCATCCTGACACCGGGGAACCTGTGATAGCCAACACTGGACAGTATGGTCCGTACATTGCCCACGCAGGTGATTTCCGTTCCCTTAAGGGTAACGATGATCCGTACACCATTACCTTCAAGCGCGCACTTGAGATATTGAAAGAACCAAAGCCGGGCCGCAAGGGCGAAACCATCCTCAAACAAATTGGCATCCATCCTCGCACTCGCAAACTCATCAACCTCTACGAATCAAAATCAGGACGCTACTTTCGCAAGGGTTTCAAACGTATCAGTATTCCAGACAACATGAAGACGGAGGATATCACCCTTGAGGTGGCTCTTGAGTTACTAAAGCAATAGTTCAAGGCAAGACCTCGAACTAAATCATCAAGCACGAGGTCTCGCCTCGTGCTTTGATATTACCGATACATTTCAACATTCTTACAAAAATCGCTGTTCGAAATCTTGCTTTGAACTTGAATTTCTAATATAAAAAGGTGCTATTTGAAGCACCTGAGATTATTGCGCTTATTGCGCTGTTATTTTGCAATAATTAAAGAGCTAGTTGAAGGTGAGCGAGTCCGCCCACCTTCGCGACCTGGTCTAGGCTCAGCTCCTCAGCGGTTCTTGGTAGACAGTTCCGCAAGTTCCGATCCGTCCAACCACCTGGACACCGGCCGGCATCTTTGCAATGGGGTACCCGCTCGGCGAGATGGTGGCCGGGGAAATGCCGTGCCACTTTTCAGCATCCGAAAGCTTGGCCGTCGGAAGGGGTCCTTGGGTGACCATCGTATACTTTTTGGTTTTCATCATCTGTCCTTATTTCCGTATTTCACGCGGGTGATGTTTTTACTTGCAGACCAGCAAGCTTCGGTTTACACGTTGTCCCAAACGTGTAAGTAAAATTGAACCACAAAGACGAGCACAATGCAAGAAATCCATATCTACAGTCCCAAGGGTTTACACCGTAAGAAATCTCTCATTTGCTCAGTTGGTTACAACCAGCGAAGCGAAGTAATAAAATGCGCAGATGTTAGCGTATCACTGTAGGAGATTTCTAACGGGGTGAACTTGCTATTCCTACCACTCTTCCCTACAATGACTTTATGCGTACTGCAAGCGACATCATCGGCAAAATGCCGAAACTAACGAGAGCAAACGAAGAGCTCATCACCAAAGCGTATGAGTATGCTGCCAAAATGCACGCCACCCAGACCCGCTACTCGGGCGAACCATACATGACCCACCTCGCTGAAGTGGCGTACAAAATCGCTGATATGGGACTTGGACCCCGCACGGTCGCTGCTGCCCTCCTCCACGACAGTATCGAAGACACCGAAGCCACACCTGAAGAGATCAAAGAAATCTTTGGTGAAGAAATCCTCTATCTCGTTGAAGGAGTAACAAAGCTCTCTTCTGTCCGTTACTATGGGAAAGATCGCCACAATGAGTCACTCCGGAAGCTTTTTGTGGCAACAAGTCAGGATATTCGAGTACTCATCATTAAGCTCAATGACCGCCTCCACAATATGGAGACACTTGGCCATGTACCCGCCGAAAAGCAACTTCGTATCGCCCGCGAGACCCTTGAGATCTATGTACCAGTCGCTCACCGTCTGGGAATGGGTAAGCTTCGCAAGGAGCTCGAGGACCTCGCTTTCTTCTATGTGTACCCAGAGGACTATAAGCGCGTGAAGCAACTCCTTGAGCAACGCGCCGGTAAGAGTAGTGAAATTCTCGAACGCGAACGTAAGTCGCTCCAAAAGCGCCTCGCTGAGGCAAAACTGCTTGATTTTAATACGTCATACCGCGTGAAAGGACTTTATAGCCTGTATCACAAATTGATGCGCAAAGACTGGGACATTAATGCCGTGTATGACCTCATGGCGATGCGAGTTGTTGTCCCAACACTCGAGGACTGCTATCGTACACTTGGTATCATTCACGACCTCTGGCGACCACTCCCTGGTCGTATGAAGGACTATATCGCCTTTCCAAAGCCAAACGGTTACCAATCAATTCATACGACCGTCACCTCAAATCATGGCACGATTATGGAAATCCAGATTCGGACCCGCCAGATGCACCAAGAAGCCGAGTTCGGTGTGGCGTCGCACCTTATCTATAAAGAGCAGGTGGCACCGAAAGCGAGCAGTACCGCCACCGGTGGCCGCTTTGCAAACCTTATCCCATCACTCTTCCGGCCATTTTCACGACGTTCCATCCCTGAAGAAGTAGTGGATGTCAAAATCCCAGACCACAAAGAAAAAATTCCGCAGTGGATTAGTCAGATTGGCGACATGTACACCAAAGACGAAATGAGTAGCCAGTTTATGACTGACATGCGTCAAGACTTCTTCATGAACCGCATCTTTGTCTTTACCCCAAATGGAGACGTGGTTGACCTCCCCCTTGGTGCCACCCCAATTGATTTTGCCTACGCTATCCACTCCGAAATCGGTAACCATATTTCAGGCGCCCGAGTAAACCGCAAGTTTGTACAACTCGAAACCGAACTCAAAAACGGTGACATTGTCGAAATTGAAACCAAAGAATCAGCCAAGCCATCAAAGAAGTGGCTTGATATTGCCAAGACCTCACTCGCCCGTCGTCATATCCGCAGCGAGCTTGGCCTACCGGCGGTTGGAAAATAATTACAGATCATGCAGAAGCGGCACCCTACCTATAGGTGTCACTTTTGTTGAGTGCTGCCTAGATTGTAAATTTTGTCACCGAATAGAGATCTTCATCTGAAGCAGGTTTCGTGGTGACCACTTCAGAGGTCGGCGCTGGCTCTACTACCGGTGTAACAGGAGCCGCTACCACAGGAGCAGATGTTGGTTCAGGCGCCCGATTACCTAGGAGTGAAGCGAGCTGGTCGCGCAGGCTTGGCTTCGCTCCACTTTCGGCTGGTGCAGTTGGTACTGGTGTCGAGGTTGATACAACAGGCTCGATAGGCTGTTCTGATACTTTGACCATTGGTGCTGCTGGTACTACTTCAGGTTCTATGACCGGCACCTCCAGCTCTTTTGGTACTTTAAGTACCTCAGGCGCAACTACAGGTGCAGCTGTCGCCTGGCTCGGTACCACTGGTTCGAGACCAGTCGCACGCGCGAGCTCAGCCAGGGTCGCCATTTCTTCGTCTACTTCATCACTCACGACGGTGTCTTTTGATTCATCTTGGTAGTCTGCTGGTACCGCTGTACGCGCATCGCTAAACTTCTCCTGACGCATCCGTTCGAGCATCGACTCAAGATCTTCGAGTGAGAAGTAATCAATAGTGAGACGACCACCAAACTCGGTCTTCGTGATGCTCACCCGGGTACCAAGCGTGCTACTAAATTCTTTTTCCATCTCAAGCAGTCCATCATCCACCAATTCCTTCTTGCGGACTTTTTCGGTAGCAATCCCACGCGCAATTTTTTCTACTTCACGTACCGATAGTTTCTTAAGGAGAATCTCGCGGAACACCACATCTTGCTCTTCAGGACGATCATTGAGCATGAGGAGCGTACGAGCATGCCCTTCGGTGATGTCGTTGCTGCGGAGCGCATCAAGCATGTAGTCAGGTAAGGCCAAAAGGCGAATTGAGTTTGAGACATACTCACGACTGCGCCCCACCTTCACTCCCACCTGGGTGTGTGAGAGTCCAAATACATCCGCCAGCTGGCGAAACGCGAGCGCGCGGTCAACCGCATTAAGATCCTCACGCTGAAGGTTTTCGATAATGGCAAGTTCAAGTTTCTCTTGCTCAGTCTGCTCACCATCACGAATAATCACCGGCACAATTTGTAACCCCGCAAGTTTACTCGCGCGTAAGCGCCGCTCTCCGGCGATGAGTTCATACTCACTGCGGAATGATCCATCTTCTCCCTGGATTTCTTTGCGGGTGACGGTGAGCGGCTGCAAAATACCGTACATCCGCACTGACTCGGCCAGTTCTTTGAGTTTTGCCTCATCAAATTCACGACGTGGCTGAAATGGGTTTGGGACAATTTTTTCAACTTCTACCCAAAAGATTGAATCACCTTGAAATGCCATGATGGAATGATAGTTAAAACACGGAAAAAGCCGAGCAAGAATGACCTCCAAAACCGTTCTAACGCGGTTGCTCGTCCTTCCATTCTACCACACCCCACCCCACCCCACCATGGGTGTTTATAAGTTTCTGGTTTTCTGGTATGCTCTAGCGACCGTTACAGAACGTAATGCCTCGGTGGCGGAATTGGTATACGCGCACGACTCAAAATCGTGTATCGCAAGGTGTGAGGGTTCGACCCCCTCCCGAGGCACAATGAATCCCTGTTTAGGGGTTTTGTGTCTCGGAGAACATGACTAGATCTCATGTTCATGAGTGGGTCGAAGAGGTTGCCAGCTATTTTTGAGTTTAGCGAAAAAATAACGACAACCTGTACCGATTCTGTAAGAATCAAGTCCCCCCTCCGGCACCATAGCAAATACAAAATCCCCGTTTAGGGGATTTTGTAAACACTGTTAATTTCGTTTAGCTTCCACCTTAATATTCCCAAAATCAGACACTCGCAGCCAATCAGTCTTCCAACCAGTCTTCTCGAGCAGTTCCCGCACCTCACCTTCTGTATAGAGACACAGTGGTGCAGAGATCGAAAATAATTCCTGTCCTACCTTATCGAGCTTCCCCCACCTTTCTGTTATCGGCTCTTTGAGTACTTCATAATGATTTGCAATCGCAGTCTCGGCTCCAGTCACCGAGAGATAGAACCTATCGCTCACAACGTGTAACTTCTCTAAAGCTATTCGCGCGTCTTCATACGGCAAATAATGAAGCACGCGCTGTAACACCACCAGATTAAACCGTTCGGTATTCGTAGTCACCCAGTCACGGATATCCGCATGTATAAAATCAATAGCGTCACCGTGCGACATAGACTGTCCATGTAGCACATCTCCATAATCATCAATATCAATCGCCGTCACCGTCGCTCCCGCCGCCGCGAGAGCGCCAGACAGTCCACCTTGCCCACAGCCCACATCAAGCACACAAGGAGACACTCCCGCACCCACCATCTGCTCGACCGCCGCTAGTACCCGTTTATCAAGATCATCAAGTCGTACACTTGCGACATCCACCCCGTATTGCATCGTCATATACTACGTAAATCAATAACAAAATACCACCCTAGACATTCCTCGATTTTCCTATAAGCTGCTTTCAGAGCGCACCTTCACAGCGGCAAAAACAAACAAGCAGAGAAGATTAATCAAGGGGTAACAATACCAAACAGCGTGATAGACACATCGTGCTTGCCCTTGACGGCATGACCGCCAAGCAAATCACGGAAGTCGCAGAGGCGACCAAGGTAGTGGGAAGCCAAGCCCAGCAGGATGCAGCAATTCGTATTCAAATGAACATTCACAGTGTTCTGGATACGAGCGCGCATATCAAGAGCGTCGCTTGACCTCACTCCGCCGCCCTGGCTCACCTTGGGGCGGCGTATTCTTTTTACTTTTACTTTGCGTAATATTTGCACCCTGCTACAATCAACTTATGACCTTCTGTCACACAACAACTAAGCGTATGACTACCTGGATACCACTTCGTGGCTTCGCGTTTGGCTTTGTGTGTAACTGATTATTCCCCAAATTCCGTTGTAAACAAGAACCAGGCGCCAAGCCAGGTTTGTTTTTTATAAAAACGAGGGAGTCTTAGATACGTATGTGCCGGTTATCGCCTATGCACCAAACCAAGAACTAAACCCGCTCTTCGGCTACGAATTATGGCCAACTCATCCGAAGCGCGGTACACCGTATATTCTTCACCTCACGACGGAGGAGTACACAAGGGCACAGTCGAGTCGTATTGGCCACTGCTACGGCAAGATGGTGACTGTACACACATGTCCCGCCACTCGCGCTTTATGCTACGCATTGTGAAGCCCCGGGCTACACTCACCGCGTTTACGCCACTGCGGTCACTTCGCAACCTTGATGCCACGCTCCCGTAGCGTGGCGTTTCTTTTTTGCTCATTTTTGCTACACTGCCGCTACCAGTCATGACCAAACAACCACTCATTATCATCGTGGGACCGACTGCCTCCGGCAAAACTTCCCTATCTATCAAATTAGCGGAGGCTTTTGCCGGTGAGGTGATTTCGGCTGATAGTCGACAGGTCTACCGCGGACTTGATCTCGGCAGTGGCAAGGTGACTACGGATGAGATGCGAGGTATACCCCACCACCTCCTTGATATCGCTGACCCCATGACCGTCTACAATGCCAGTGATTTTGTCCGTGATGCCAAGTCCGCTATCGCCGACATTGCTGCTCGACAACACCTCCCCATCATAGCCGGTGGCACCTTCTTTTACATAGACAGTCTCCTTGGCCGTCTTTCACTCCCATCGGTACCACCAAATGATACCCTCCGCACCGAACTTGAATATCTCAGTGTAGATGAACTTTATGCACGACTCACTGCCCTTGACCCAGTAAGATCAGAAACAGTTGATAAAAATAATCCCCGCCGCCTCGTGCGCGCTATTGAGATAGCCACTGCCCTGGGACATGTGCCACCAACTACAATCAGTGACTCCCCTTACCGCCCACTCACCCTTGGTATCACGATTGATAAAGAAACGCTCCACCACAACATTCATGTCCGCCTGCATGAACGATTAGATGCCGGTATGATAGCTGAGGTAGAGGGTCTTGTCGCTACCGGCATATCACACGAACGTCTCGAATCGCTTGGTCTCGAGTACCGTTATGTCTCACGTTACCTGCGGGGACTCATCGACTACGACACCATGGTCCTAGAACTTGAGACCAAAATCAGACAATTCGCCAAGCGCCAATACACCTGGCTGAAGCGCGATACCTCTATCATCTGGATTGATCCCAAGGACACTGAAGGCATTAATCCCCTCATGACAGACTTTTTAGCCGCTCCTATTCCAGCCAACTAATTTGCCTTTCGGCTGTTTTTTGCGTACTATGGTGCGCACACGGGTCTATAGTTTAGGGGTAGAACATCAGTCTCCAAAACTGATGGCCGAGGTTCGATTCCTCGTGGACCCGCATACAGAAAAACCGCCATAAGGCGGTTTTTCTGTATGCGTTTTTGAAGCTAACTTAACACGAGACATTTACCTCTCCTCTTCGACCACCCCAATCACAATGCACGTGCCCTGACCCCGAATACATCATTATAAAACTAGCTCCAACCGCCCGACATACTCTGACAATATCACATCGACCAGCTCGTCCACCAGCAGAAGTAAGATCAAGCGCTACGCCAGAAGAATGACGAGAACCGTTACCCCCACGGCTGCACGGCCGAGCAACTGTTCCTTGCTGCTGGCATCGAGGGCACTGATCCCAAAGTTCCGTTTGTCTGGCATCAGATCGGTATGAACTGGTAACGCTAAGACTAGGCAGAGATCTTTGCATGGCTGTAAAGCGACCGGCGACGTAAGCTGTCGCCCGGTGATTGCCTTGTCCAGGTATACTTACCAAAGAACTCTCATTAAAACTACAATTACTTCCGACGGCAGGATTTGGTATAGGCATCCCCGCCGGACCAGGAATGGTGGCTGGAATAATTGTTACATCCTCACCTCCTGGAATAGATTCATTTGGTTCAAACGTCACTGGGGTAAACGAGCCCGGGGTTGGTGTCGGCTGAGAATAACACTCCACCGTACTCCAATAAAGCCAACCAGTCACCTGCCCATTTGGTATTTGCCCCTCTGAGCCTTCGCGTCCAACCAAACCGCGCATAATGGTGTCAACAATCAGCCACGCTGCCAGCACAATAATAAGCCCAATAAATGCATTTACAAATCGGTTCTTCGCTTCATCGAGTGCATGATGATTGCCGCCGGAGGTGACGAGGCCAAAACCAGCGTAGGCGAGGATAACCGCGAAGATAATAAAAAGAAATCCAATGAGCCAGGTGATGAGGCCGTTGGCAAGATGCACTAAGTTACAGGCTGAACAGTCTGGACCAGAACAGCCGGCGTATTCCGCCAGTGAGGTTTGAGCAATGGCCACGTCCGGCACCACCATTGGTAGAATGAGAGTAAAACTGAAGATAGCTAAAAATAGTCCGAACCGCATCATGATGCTTACAATTTTACACTACCGGGACAGAAGCTAAATCGGTAATCAGCACCAGAAGCAGCTTCATCAACATACCCAGGCACACTCACGGTGTAATCGAGTCCACACATCTGGGCCTCACTCAGGTTAAGAGTCTTTTTTAGATAGGCTTCGACCGATAGCCGACTTGCTGCGAACGGCTTTTTGAGAAGTATGATATTAAAATATTTTGTCTCAGCATCAAAAGTAACAATGTACTCGGCTGTTTGGACATCTTCAAAAGTGTTACCTAGAAAATAGTCATTTGTATTATATGCAGCTGGAGTGACTTCAGGTAAGGCTAGAAAGTTTTCAACATCAATACTTTTACCGTTTGCTAATGGAAGGGTCACACCGCTATCACTTGGCTTCGCTACCGAATTATCTGGCCTCGTGATAGAAGCATCCTTTATTAAACTATTATAAAGGATATATACACTGATTGGGATGAAAACAACAAATATAATTGTAATGACTAAAGAAAATTTCATACTAATGTATTACATCCTACCACCATAGGCACGGACACAAGACGCTGCCCGATTATTGCAACCAGGACAAGTCCAGTCGCGATAACCACGTGTACGAACTAACCGCACCATCATTTGTATATTACACTGCGCACGCATACAATTTGATCGCCAATCATTACAAGCTCCGGGCGGCGGATTGCTTCTCCACGTGGTTCGTGTTATCTGAAACGTACCACAGGCAGTTGAATTAGAACCTGGGTGTGTTTCATTATACGGTGGAGTATTTGGATTACCAGAACTCTCAGTCATCGCAATGCAAGACATTACATTTGCCTGTACTGGTGTTAAGCCCGCTGCTTGTAGTGCCGCTACACTACAAGCACTATTTGAAGGACTACACTGCACACCGCCACCTGGTCCACCGCCAGAGCCACCGCCAGATAAACTGCCGCCAGTAGCACCGGTAATATAGGTGTAGCTACCTGGTATAACCACCACACGATTACCAGGAATCTCAGTATTTGGATCAAAAGTTTGTGGAGTAAAAGTCCCTGGGTCCGGGTTTGGTTGTGCCACACAACTCAGTTCATTCCACATCCCAAGTCGTGTCTCACCATCAAGGAGTAACATGCGCATACCGGTGTCAATGAGAAGCCAGCCGGCGAGGACAATCACATAGCCAATAATCATGTTACTAATCATTGATTTGGCATCTTCTTTGGCATGGCGATTGCCACCAGAGGTCACAAGCTTAAAGCCAGCGTAGACGATAATAATGGCAGCGACCGTACCAAGAATGAGCACGAGCCAAGAAATCACCCGATTGACGAGTTCTACCACATAACACATCTGACAAGCCGGTTCACCCTCACCCCCACAAGGAACAAGACCCGCTGCATAGGAAAGCAGTGGCACTGCTACGAGCACCAAAAACAATACACTGCCCCAAAATCGCTTCATATACTAGTCCATTTAGCGTACCACATTCCCCCCTTTGAAAATAGCCACAAACTGTGGTAACGTACAACCCACGTAGCCAATGTGCTACAGACCAAGTATCAATTGCGTCGGTACTCAAGTGGTCAACGAGGGGGGACTGTAAATCCCCTGGCATCTGCCTACGAAGGTTCGAATCCCTCCCGGCGCACACCAAAAAAACAGCTCAGGCAAATGCCTGGGCGATTTTTATTGTGTGCCGGGAAGTAAAGTGTGTGGGACACACTTTACGCGGGATTCGAAGACCTTGCCTGCTATTTTGTGAGGTACGAAACAAAATAGTGACAAGGTGTACTGAAGCTGTAAGCTTCGAATCCCTCCCGGCGCACAACAACTGATTAGAATGCAATGTATTTGGATCATTACCTATTCCATCGACACTGTTCGATACTCGATTAAACTATAATCGCAACGTTTAGAATCTTTGGTTCTGGAGCATATACGCCATATTGAAAAGTGGAGCTACTCACCCATTTGGTATCGAATACCGGACCACCGTACCCACAGCCGCCTGACCAGAAACTTTCATGATCTGCTATAGAAACTTTTTTGATGGTTGACATTGTTTCTAAGTCAATAATTGAAATTGTCGTTGTGGGATTGTAGTAATCAATTATATTTGTGAGATATCTACCCTCTGGAGACAAATCTTCACCATCAGCATAACTAATAGCAAAATCTGTCTTGAAAAAACTTTTTCCTTTTATATCAAATCCATACACTAAACTTTCTCTGGAACTATATGTTAATGTTTTCACAAAAATTATTCCCGTGAGTTGTGACCTATAGATAGGTTCAATCACCGGACCATATGTTGGTTGTACAGAAAATTGATTTTCAAATATAGTTTGAAGCTCTGTATTTGTTGGTAAAGACGTATTTGTTGCCATTGATGACACTTGACTTGATGTTGCAATAACTGTCTCCACATTTTGAATCATCACTTTATTTTGAACGAATTCATAACCCACATACCCACCCAAAAGTGGTAGGAGTACGAACAATGTGAGTACTAAATATTTTGATAGTGGAGTGACTTTTTTCAACGGCGCTATAAGACTCTCCTCTTCATGCTGTTGCGGTTCCATTCTAACAATACTACCATGTTCGCCACTACCAATTTCGCAAAATCAGCGTATAATCTCCCCAAACTGAAACCTCAGCACAAGGGAGAAACACTGTGCGCCTGATCCTTAAAGTACTACTCCTGTCTACCACCCTATCAAACGCTTCCCTGGCTGAGGGAACGTATACTCCCAAGCCGCTGCCCGCCCATCTGCAAGATTGTGTCGACGCAGCTATCCGTGATTTGGCTCTCTCTGATGGGAAACGCGACACGATCGAGAAACTCTTCAACAAACACGTCGACCGAAACGGGCTCGGGTATCGCGTATGGAAACGTGCTTGGGCTAATGGCACGAAAAAGTGGCGAGCCAAAGCCATCGAACTCTACATCGACACGCTCATGCTCGTGGCTAAAGATGCCAAGGCGGGCGCTACGGTCATTCGGGTGGACAGTCGCTTGGCTGACCACGCAGAACGGGGTGCCAACAACGGCAACGGACTCTGGCAAATCGCCTTCAGTGCCCACCTGTCTGACGGACGCATCGTAAGCGCCGGCGCCCTGGTCACTGATCAATGCAAAGCAGTCGAGTTCATTCATGGTACCTGGGTTGGTAGACAGATCCCTGCCGCCCTGGTTGATGCGCAGCTCTAAGACCTAAGGCCGCCCGGGAGTACACTCGGGCGGTCTTTCACTTTTTCTTTCTATTATTCATAAGGTATACTGTCTTTCATGACCACCCTATCCCGCCGCCTCCTTCTGTTGACTGTTTTTATTACTGGTGCTGCTGTGCTTATTTTTGAAGTCGGCGCCATGCGTCTCCTCACTCCGTACTACGGATCATCCCTCACCGTTGTCTCAAGCGTCCTCTCGATTATTCTCCTCGCCCTGAGTCTCGGCTACTACTTTGGTGGACGACTGGCTGACCGCGCTCCGCATCTCTCGCTGCTTATGCACATCATCGGAAGTGCAGGGGTTCTCATGCTTGGCCTCCTTTACACTGCACTATTCCTTCTCCCAAGTGTGGCTCCAGCACTTGGACAAAGCACTGGGCCACTTATTATCTCAGCCGTGATTTTCTTTTTACCAGCTTGTCTCCTTGGCGCTGACTCGCCATTTGTTTCAAAACTCCTTGCGAGCGGCACTGACAGTGAAGGAGCGGTGGTTGGGACAGTCTTCTTCCTCAGTACCATCGGGAGTATCATCGGGAGCCTTGCTGCTGGTTTCTATCTCATCCCTAGCTTTGGTCTCTCCACCACACTGGCACTGACCGGACTGGTGCTTGTGCTCTGGAGCATGGGTGTCCTTTGCCTCGTTGGTTACAAAAATAACAACCTTACACTTCAGACCTTGGTACTCGCTGGCGCGATGATTTGTATCGCCATTCTCATTGCTGTAGTGAGTATCAAAACCCCACCACACAGTCGCGGTAAGCTCATCTATCAGCAAGACGGTCTCTATTCACAACTGACAGTGTTTGAAGAAGAATTTCGCGGTACCACGTACCGCTTTTTAAAAAACGATAGTAACTACTCGTCAGCGATTATTCCTGGCAGCAGTGAAATGGCCTTTCCGTACGCTGCACTTGCGCTCACCTATAGAGATATGGTTACCAATGCTTCATCGTATCTCGTCCTCGGTGGTGGAGCATTCACCATTCCTCGCCATGTCCACCTCGATAATCCCAGTATCACAATTGATACGGTTGAACTCGAGCCCTATCTCCTCCCTATTGCAGCACAATATTTTGAACTGCCCACTTCTACACTGCTGCGCAATCATACGATTGATGCGCGAGTTTTCTTAGAACAAGCAACTACTACTTATGATGTGATTTTTTCTGATGTCATGAATAGTGGTCTCTTTATTCCACCTCATCTCCTCACTAAAGAGTTTTTTCAAAGTCTTAAACGGAGTCTCGCGCCAGGTGGAGTCGCCTACCTCAACTACATCGGCAGTCTCGATACCTACGGAACGAGCATGACCGGCTCGCTTATCAAAACTTTGAGCTCTGTGTTTCCAAACTACGCCCTTGTCCCCATGACGAGTACAACCGAAAAAAAATTACAAAACATTATGATTGTGGTACGACACGATAATGCACCAATTTTGTTTAGTCCTGACACCCGAATACAAAATCGTCTCTATAGCTATGACTATCCCGTACGAGACCATCTCACCAGCATCCCAGCCGACACACTTGAAGACGAAGTGGTGTTCACTGATAATCGTCCGGGGATGGAGCCACTGCTCGCCAAACAGTTCAGATTACACGGTGAGCAATAAACAAAAGCCCTTCTACTAGTGGAAGGGCTTTTGTTTATTTTTCTTATTTCGTTGCGAGGACTGCAGGGGCAGGCGCTGGCACCTTTTTGCTTTGAGCACTACGTGAGAGCGCTTTTTTCTTCACGTCAAAGACAAGTTCGTCTTTTTTCAGGTCTACGCGAACAGTACCGCCACGCAACATACCTTCTTGGATCATCATATTGGCAACAGGAGTAAGGATCTTACTCTGGATGACACGCTTTAGTGGGCGAGCACCAAACTTTGGATCATAGCCTTCTTTAGCAAGGTAATCGAGGACAGCATCACTAACCGAAAGCGCTATCTCCTTGCTACGCAAACGCTTCGTGACATCTTCAACCTGAAGAGACACAATACTACGCACGGTCTCAGGTGAGAGAATATCAAAGATGATAATTTCATCCAGTCGGTTGAGGAACTCTGGACGGAAGAAGTGTTTGAGACTTTCCATCACCTTGTCCTTGGCTTGAGTGTACTGCGCCTGCTCACCACGATCATGCGTGAAGCCCCAATTAGACATCCGGTCGATGTGTTCGGCACCAATGTTGGAAGTCATGATGATGACCGTGTTCCGGAAGTTGATCTTGCGTCCCTTGGCGTCAGTGAGGTGTCCAGAATCAAGTACCTGCAAGAGCACGTTAAATACTTCAGGATGGGCCTTCTCGACTTCATCGAGGAGAATCACGGAGTATGGTCGGTGGCGAACACGCTCAGCAATGTTGCCGCCTTCTTCGTGACCAACGTACCCTGGTGGCGAACCAATAATCTTTGAGACCGAGTGTTTCTCCATGAACTCAGACATATCGATGCGCACCATCGCATCTGGGTCATTAAACATAAATTCGGCGAGCGCCCGTGAGAGCTCCGTCTTACCAACACCAGTTGGACCAAGGAAGAGGAACGAACCAATTGGACGATTTGGATCTGCGATACCAGCGCGTGAGCGCTTAATAGCATCGGCGACGAGCTTAATGGCATGATCTTGCCCAACCACCTTCTTCTTGAGGTCTTCTTCGATACGGGCGAGCTTCTCAGCTTCGGCTTCAAGCATGCGTGAGACCGGGATACCCGTCCACCGTGAGACCACGGACGCGATATCTTCTTCGGTCACCTCTTCTTTAAGGAGGCGGCGACTGCGCTGGAGTTTCTTGAGACGCTTCTGATGCACTTCGAGTTCACGTTCGATACTTGGGATACTGTCGTAGCGGATTTCGGCAGCCCGGGCGAGGTCGGCCATCGCCTCAGCACTTTCCGCTTCAAGACGGAGCTCTTCGAGCTCTTTCTTCCGTTTACTCATAGCATCAAGGGCTTCCTTTTCATTATTCCACTTTGTTTCAAGCGCGGAGGTAGTCTCACGAAGTTCGCCGATCTCGCTATCAATTTCTTTCAGGCGATCTTTGATACGCTTCTTTTGTTCGGTCGAGAGGTCAGAAACGCCTGATTCTTTCTTAAGTGCTTCCTTCTCAATTTCGAGACGACGAATCTGGCGATCTGATACGACGAGTTCTTCAGGCTTATTCTCAAGTGAGATACGCAGCGCCGACGCGGCTTCGTCAATAAGGTCCACTGCCTTGTCAGGCAAGAAGCGGTCGGTGATGTACCGGGACGAAAGATTGACCGCACTCACGATTGCATCGTCAGTAATACGGACACCATGGAAGAGTTCATACTTCTCTGCGATACCACGCAAAATCGCAATTGCGTCTTCGTGCGATGGTTCGTTTACATACACTGGCTGGAAGCGACGAGTCAGCGCTGGATCACGTTCGATATGCTTTTGGTATTCTTTGAGTGTTGTCGCGCCAATGACCCGCATCTCACCGCGTGCCAGGGCGGGTTTAAGCATATTTGACGCATCCATCGAACCTTCCGCCTGACCAGCCCCCACAATCGTATGGAGCTCGTCAATAAACAAAATGATTTGGCCTTGAGCAGATTCAACTTCTTTCATTACTGCCTTAAGGCGCTCTTCAAATTCGCCACGAAACTTTGTCCCGGCAACGAGGAGACCCAAGTCAAGCGAGAGAATCTCTTTACCCTTGATAGACTCTGGTACCTGATTCTGTGCAATCTGCTGGGCGAGACCTTCAGCAATCGCGGTCTTTCCAACACCTGCCTCACCAATGAGGACTGGATTGTTCTTGGTGCGACGAGAGAGGATCTGCACCACCCGCTGTACTTCCACATCTCGTCCAATGACTGGGTCGAGTTTGTTTTCTTGCGCGAGCTTCGTGAGGTTACGGGTGTACTTCGCAAGTGAACGAAACTTTTTTGGGGTCTCGGCATCAGAGACACGGTTCTCACGAATCTCTTTGATAGTGTTCATAACACGGGTCTTGTCGATACCAGCACGCTGCATGATTTCTATCGCTGGTCCAGGATTTTCGAGGACTGCCATAAAGAGGTGTTCAACACCCACGTACGAATCACCAAGCTGTTCAGCAAGCTGTCCGGAGTATTCAAGTGCCTTCGCGAGATCGGCCGTGAGGTAGAGCTGATACGATTGTGAGACCGTCGTCGCTGATTCCGGTCCTTCAAGTGCTTCAAGGAGGAGATCGGTGAGCGCAATAATATCAATATCCATTCGGTCGAGCACCGAAATAACCATACTCTCTTCTTGGAGAGCAAGTGCGGTCATGAGGTGAACTGGACTTACATGGTTTTGCCCGCGTTCAATGGCGAGTTCGTGAGCCTTTCTGATAGCCTCCTTCGCTTTTGATGTAAAATTGTGAAAACTAGGCATGACAATAGAATTATACAGTACTTCCTTGAGGGAGACGGGCGCACCGTGAGGGTGTTACAGAGAGCAGTCAATCGGGAGTGGAAGTACTCACATAATGCTATAAAAAACACCTTTTGTCCAACTTGAGCAACCGGTTTGGTTTTTCTTTTTTTATGTGGTTTTTGCTAAATGCTTTGTGAGTACCACGAGTAATCGATCAATGTCAGCAGTGGTGGTATCAGGACCAAGGGTGAAGCGTAGCGTTGAAGTTGCCCTGACTTCGTCATTCGTCATCGCGAGCACGACCTGACTCGCTCCCCCACCCTTTGAGCTACACGCACTCTTCGTGCTCGCGGCGATACCGTGCGTATCAAGCGTAATCACCGCAAACTCGGCATCGAGGCCCGGGATAGAAATATGAATATTGTTGGCGACACGGTCGGGACCCACCGGACCATTAACAATTGCTTGTGGCAGTTGCTTCGCGATTTCCGTCAGTGCGTAGTCGCGCACACGAGTCACCGCCTCGCTGCGGGACTGCCAATCACTCTGGGCTTCTCGGAGCGCGGTCGCAAAAGCTGCGACAAGGTGCACTGGTTCAGTACCGGGACGCAGTCCCATCTCCTGCCCACCACCACGCAAGAGTGGTGCCACGGCCACCCCTTTCTTCATCACCAGTGCACCAATGCCTTTGCCACCACCGCACTTTCCGCCATCAAGCGAGAGCAGGTCCGCCCCAATGCGCACGAGCTGACATGGGAGCCATAGTGGCGCTTGTGCACCATCCACATGGAGCAAAATCTCTGTTCCTACTTTCTTTTCGACTTCATTAAGAAGGCGTCGCACGGCGCGTGTATCGGTAATCACTCCAACTTCACTATTCACGTAAGCAAGGGTCAAAAGGACTACACTTTTGTCGATCAGCGTACGGAGTATTGCCATATCAAGCTGTCCATCAATTTTGACTGGTGCATACACCACCTTGACGCCGAGAGCCGCGAGACCCTCAAGCGTACGAAGCGTCGCTGGATGCTCGAGCTTCGTCGAGATAATCGTCATCGATTCGTAATCACGTCCAGAGGTCCTTTGTGATTCGATCACGCCACGAATAGCGAGATTGTTACTTTCGGTACCACCGCTCGTGAACACCACTCCACTTTCCTGCACCTCAAGCGTCCGGGCGACTTCAGTTCGAAATTCCTCAAGGGCACGCTTGGCGGTCACCCCCTCTTTGTGAATACCACCCGGATTACCAAAATCCGCACGTAAAAAGTGAGTCATAGCGGCTACAGCGGCGGCCGTCATTGGGGTGGCAGCAGCGAAATCGAGATAGATACGTCTTGGAGTACGAGGTCTTACCTCGAACTGAGGTTTTAACCAGTTCGGTAATTTCATGCGGAAATCATGACACGGGCTGTTATTTCTGTAAATATCTGCTATACTGCGACCACTTATTTTAGTAGCCGCCGAACTTCCGGCATGTTTCTCAAAACCGTAGCAATTATCACGTATGGCAAAAGCAGTAAAAACAACGGGCAGTATCGAAAAGCGACCACCAGTGGTTGTGGTAATGGGTCATATCGACCACGGTAAGTCGACCCTCCTCGATTACATCCGCAAGACCAACGTGGTTGATGGTGAAGCCGGTGGTATCACCCAGCACCTCTCTGCCTACGTCGTGAAGCACAAGACCAAAGAAGGCGCTGAGGAAAAAATCACCTTTCTTGATACTCCAGGACACGCCGCCTTCCAAAAGATGCGCCTGCGTGGTGCAGACGTAGCTGATGTCGCGATTCTTGTCGTTTCAGCCGAAGACGGTGTGAAGCCTCAGACCCTTGAAGCGCTTAATGCCATCAAAAAAGCCGATATTCCCATGATTGTTGCGATCAACAAAATCGACAAGCCAGGGGCAGACATCATGCGTACCCAGAGCAGTCTCATCGAACATGAAATTTATATCGAAGGAATGGGTGGAGATATTCCATGGGCACCAATTTCAGCGAAGCAAGGCACGGGTGTATCTGACCTCCTTGACCTCGTCATTCTTGCGGCCGATATTCTCGAACTCCAGGGGGACACTGGTGCCACTGCTACTGGTACGGTTGTTGAGGGTAAACTTGATTCAAAGCGCGGTAACACCGCCACCTTGATCATCAAGAACGGCACCCTCAAGACCGGCCAGTTTGTCGTCTCAGGCAATTCCTTTGCACCAGTCCGCATCATGGAAGATGCTACCGGTAAGGCCATCAAGGAAGCCGGTCTCTCAGAACCAGTTGGTATTGTGGGATGGAATACCATTCCAAAAGCCGGATCTGAATTTTATACGGTTGCCTCAAAGAAAGAGGCAGAGGTCGCCATCAATGAAATTACCACCCCGATTACGACTGCTCACAAGAAAACAAACCTCCCTACCATTCCTGTTCTTATCAAAGCGGATGTACTTGGTACTGTCGAAGCGATTGAGCACGAACTCTCACAGTTCACTTCAGAACGTATCACTGTGCGGGTGATTGACTCGGCTGTTGGTCCAATTACTGCCAACGACGTCCAGGCGGTGAGTGCCACCAAAGACGCGATTATTGTCGGTTTTAATGTCAAGGTAGATCGCGAAGCCAAAGACCTTGCCGAACGTCTTGGTGTTGAAATCGATACCTTCTCAATCATTTACGAACTCTCTGACTGGCTTAACACCGCACTGAAGAACCGTACACCCAAGATGGAAGAAAAAGTGGTAACTGGTCACGCCAAAATCCTCAAACATTTCAGTACCCAAAAGTACACTCACGTCCTTGGTGCTCGTATTGAAGACGGATTTTTAAAGCAGAACACCAGCGTGCGTGTTCTTCGTCGTGACATCGAAGTTGGTCGCGGTACCATCAAAAACCTCCAACAGATGAAATCTGATGTGAAGCAGGTCAACGAAGGAGAATTCGGTATGCAAGTAGATGCGAAGTTTGAAATTGCGCCGGGAGATATACTTGAAGGCTTCGAAATGATAATCAGCTAAGCGTCAGTATAAAATAAGCGCTGGCTTTGTTCTCCTTCGTGAAAATCCATTCAATGTACATTACGTACACCTCATGAATTTTCACTTGTCGGCCTCGCCATCATCTCATTTTCTACAGACTCTGTAACTATCAAACTTAAAGCAATCGAAAACCTATTATGACCAAACAACTCAATTACGACAAACACGATCGCGCCACCTCACTCATCCGTGAGGTAGTAGCAACGTATATCCGCAATGAGGCGAACTCCAATCCCCTCATCACGGTCACAAACGTCTCTGTCTCCCCTGATTACCGCAAGTACACTGTCTTTTTTACCACTATCCCAGACGGCCGCGAAGATGATGCCCTCGTCTTCCTTAAGCGGTCAGCGAGCGACATCCGGAGCTACGTGAAGAAACACACAAAACTCAAGATCATCCCCCATCTTGAGTTCGCCGTTGATTACGGCGAACGTCATCGCCAACACATCGACGAGATTGCCGCTGATATTGATGTACAAGAAGGGGTGACACAGGAAGAAGTAATCGAACGCCTCCTCGATGCTGGAAGCAAGAAGCCAGAGGCAGAAGAAACAGACAACTAAAACAAAACCACCAGCCATTAGGCTGGTGGTTTTGTTTTTTGAAACCAAAGGCGGGATTCGAACTTTACAAGTTCAGTACATGTTGTCGCTCTTTTACAGAAAAGAGCTGGCAACCTTTTCGAATCCCTTGTCAAAATAAAACACCCTCAATCGGGTACTTTATTATTGAGACCGAGGCGGGATTCGAACCCGCGCGTGGCGGTTTTGCAAACCGCAGTGTTAACCGCTTCACCACTCGGTCTGTATGCCCGCTACTATAGCATTATATAGACTGTTTACAAACTAAGATAAATTGGTAAACGTGGATAGTATAATATCACTATAAGTTTACCATATGGCAAAAAAACGTACCTGGACAGAAGCCCAATTAAGACAAGCAGTACATGATTCAAAGAGTATTCGCCAAGTTCTCATTATTTTGGGACTTATCCCTGCTGGAGGCAACTACCAACACGTTGGACAAACTATAAAAAAGCTTGGGATAGATGACTCACATTTTACAGGTATGGGTTGGCGAAGTGGACGAACTTTTGATTTTGTCCCTCAGCGAACACTTGAATCTATTCTTCAAAAAAACTCCGATTTTCAAAGTTTCAAATTAAAAAAACGGTTATTTCGCGAAGGTTTAAAACAACCAAAGTGCGAAATGTGCGGCTGGGCAGAAATATCAAATGATGGTAGGATTCCAGTCGAGCTCGACCACATCAATGGAGATCACCGTGATAATCGGCTAGAGAATCTGAGAATTCTATGCCCCAATTGTCACAGTCTTCAACCAACACATCGGGGTCGAAATCAAAAGAAACCGCCGGGGTGGCGAAATCGGTAGACGCGCAACACTTAAAATGTTGTGAGCGAAAGCTCTTATGGGTTCAAGTCCCATTCCCGGCACCATAACAAAACACTCCATGGATATGGAGTGTTTTGTTATTTTCTAAACCAATCATTGTGCCCAGGAGAGGACTTGAACCTCCATGAGTCACCTCGCTTGCTCCTAAGGCAAGTGCGTCTACCAATTTCGCCACCTGGGCACACTGATTACTTTAGCTCTGCTTCACGTTATACGTGTGTGCAAGAGTGTAGCACAGTCAGAAAGCGATTCCAAACAGCCTTTTTAGCACTTGCCTTCTTTTTATTAATCTTGTATACTCTCGCCACCAGAAATGCCTTCTTAGCTCAGTTGGTAGAGCAGCTCCCTCTTAAGGAGACGGTCCAAGGTTCGAGCCCTTGAGGAGGCACTAAGATATAACAAAAGCACATGACAACATTGTTATGTGCTTTTGTTATAATTCCCCTATGACCACCCCAGCATTCGCCTTCGGTGACGGGATCACTCCTCCTACCCCTTTTGTCCTCCTCGAACAGATTATTGAAGATCGCGGCAGTCGCTATAGCGTGAGCTACGGCCACGTACAGAGTCGCGAGGATATCAAAACCTTTCTCAAAACCCTCAAAAAAGACAAGGCCTATATGCGCGCCGATCACAACAGCTTCGCTGCTCGTATCGAACACGAAGGAGTGATCTATGAAACCAAAAACGATGATGGTGAGACTGGCGCCGGGATGGTGATTCTCCGCATGCTCCAAAAACACGATGTCAGATGCGGGGTCGTCTGTGTAACCCGCTGGTTCGGTGGCATCAAGCTGATGGGTGACCGGTTTAAACATATCCAAGACGCCACCATCATCGCTATCAACCACATGCAGTCATAACAAAACACTCCATCTAGATGGAGTGTTTTGTATTTTGTTACTACGCTGGTCGTAGTGGTGCTTTCTTAAATTGCGCCGGGCGAAAGAAACGGTTGTAGTAGCGTGCTATCACCTTTTTGGTGCGAGTTGGAAGCTTATCAATCAGCTCACACTTGCGCGAGCAGTAGCCGTGGTACTTCGCCATACAAGTGTCACAACCAAGGAACAAAACATGGCAAATTTGGTTCTTACAGTGGTAGTGGGTATCACTTTTATTCACCCGACAAAGATGACAGTGCGAAATAATCTCGTCACTAATGCGTTCAGACAATCGCTCATCAAAGACGAAATTGGTACCGTGGAATTTATTCGGGAGTCCTTGCTCTTTTACCTGGTGCGCGTAGTCGATAATACCTCCCTTAAGGTGCCGAACATCAGTAAAACCGTTGTGTTTAAGCCACGCACTCGCCTTCTCGCAACGGATACCACCGGTACAGTAGAGGGCAATCTTTTTGTTCTTGTGCATCCGAAGAAGCTCTGGAACAATCGCCAGTTCTTCTCGAAAGGTATCAACCTGTGGTAAGACAGCATTTTCAAAATGACCCACCTCACTCTCATATGCATTGCGCATATCAACTACTACCGCATCTGGATCATCAATGTACGCATTCATCTCTGCAGCTGTGAGGTAGGCACCGGTATTAGTCACATCAAAGGTTGTATCATCAAGTCCATCAGCCACTATCTTCTTACGAACTTTTATGGTGAGTTTATAAAATGATGAAAAGTCTTTTTCTTCAACAGCAATCTTGTATGGTGTACCAGTGAGTTCCGGTAGCGATTGGAGGAAAGTATCGAGTGCGTCGAAGTTATCAGTGGGGACATTCATTTGAGCATTAATTCCCTCACTAGCCACATAGATACGACCAAGACACTCAAGCTCCGCGAGCTTGAGAAAGAGCTGGTTCCGGAAAGCAGTCGGGTCAGCAAGCCGCACATACCGGTAAAACGAGAGGGTCGTGCGGGGACGAGCTTCACTCGCTACAGCGGCCTTTTTCTCCGCACGAGGCCGCATATCTGCCTTAATCATTGGGGTAGTAGACACAGTCATACACAAATCTTTATGCGCCTTATCGTACCACACAATCAAAAATAGGACAGTCAAAAGCGGTTATAGTGGTCAAAATGTGTAAAATATCCATATTTAGAGCCCTACTTGCACCGCCTCATAACTTGACTTTTTGCACTAAATATGCTATTATACTAAGTGGAATGGGGGCAATGTGCCTACCGGCGTCCCCTTCTTGGTCTGAATGTCCAAGAGCGGCATCCGGTAGGTGCACCCGCTCACCTTGGTCACGGCAACAGCGCCGGTTGACAACAATATAGCAAAGGAACACAACATGCTGATGTATATTGCAGCGATCCTCCTCGTCATGGGAGTCACCCTCTACTTCTACCAACAGCGACCGCAGCTCAATGGTGTACTTGCAAAAGTCACCTCAGAGCGTGAAAGCGCCATTGGCATCAAAGGAATCGTCATTGGACCGGTACAAATGGTCCTTATCCGTTTCCTCGGTGTGCCCATTATCGCTTTCATCATTTCGGCACTTGTTGGATTGCTGGTGAGCTTTGTCATCGTTGCTTCGACGACAATGACGCTTTTCAGCGCCAGCCAACTCCTCCTCATCGGCCTTGTGGCTATGATCGGTGGCGGTATCATCACCGCTGTGCTCATTTGGCCAGAAACTGATGATGACGGGAAACCGCTGGTTGTACCAACAAACACGGTGGCGCCGCTCACCTTCTTTGGCACCCTCTACCGGATTTATCTGCTCGAGGGTGACTATGCCTGGTGGGGACGGAAGCTGTTCTTCAGCCGGTCGAAAGTCGCACTCCGCGACTTTACAACACGGGTAAAAGACGGTGATGTTGCTGACGGCTTCTTCAAGCGCACGCCCATTCCCTTCAACCTCTACAACGAACGACCGAAAGAAAAGGATGGGAAAACCATCATCGGAAGTTCGCTCATCGAGGGGGTGGCCAAAGGCGGGAGCCCGGTGAAAGCCGAGCTCCTGACGACATTTGTCAGCTTTGACCCCCATCGCGCTCTCCGCAACGATGATCCGGGTCTTGAAATTGCTGAACGTGCTCGTTCGATGTTTCGGACCTGCATCAGCTATTTCACTTCGGTCGACAATGCAGTGGCTAAAGACGCCATGGCACACCTCATCGAAGGCAAGACTATCGTCGTGGCTTTCCTCCTGAAATCGGCCGATCAGCTGGCGGAAGGTTCAATCGTCCGGGACACGGGAGGCGAACCCACCTACTTCATTGTCGAAGCGAAGGCAGGCGAAGACCTCAAGAATCCTAAGGATCTGAAGAAGGCGACCGCCAGGACCATTCGGGAGTACAAGAAACATCTCGATGCGCACCTGACCAAAACGATGCGTGACGCTGTCACCATCGAAGTGGAAAGGGACCAGAAAGATGGCTCAACGACCAAAGAAAAAGAGTATGTCATCGAAACCCGGTCGGTTGAGATTGGCCTCAACGAAATCCTCGAGAAGAACGGTTTCTACCTGACGTCGGCCTCGGTCGGTCATGTGGAAATCAGCGAGAACCTGTCTCGCTTGGCGGTGGCTGCTGAAATGCAGACATATGAAAACACCGTCCAGGTAAGGAGTGCCCAAGCGACTGCGGCGGCACTCGAAAAACTGAAGAGTTCTCCCGAACAGATGAATGACCCCGCCTACCTCGACAAAATCGGTATTGCTGCGGCATCCGATCCGGGAGGCAAGTCGCAATTCATTCGGGCGTCGACCGACAACAAGCTTGCCACGGTCGGCGTCGCTGCGGCCGTGGTCAACCAACAACCGTCGCAGAAACCTGCGTCGGAAGCAGCAAAGGACTGACCATGAAAGCGGTACTCGCAAGCACAAACACCAAACTGCAAGGTCTGGTGCAATCGAAGTGGATGGTCTTGGGCCTGCTTGGCCTCGGCATCATCCTGCTCATCCTCAATCTTTTTGTCGGGGGCGATTCCGCCCCCGTGAATCCGACGACAGTGGAAGCGCCGGCCGTTGATGCGGTTGAAGCACCTGCTGCTCCAGCGATCGACCTCGAGGTGAATACGGAAGGTTTCTTCGCCTCCATCGGTGAAGGAAACTTCTGGCTTGCAATGACCATCATTTTGGCGATTCTCATGACCGCCAACTGGGCTAGCAAGCTCATGAAAGAACCACCGGCAAAAGTCTTCGACAAGGCCAGCAAAACCTGGGTGGAAAATAAGAACACCAACCCAGTACCTCGCTTCAAGGCAAGCTTTGTCTGGCTCATCGCCGGCGTGCTCATGGTCGTCGTCGGATTGTGGGGAATCTACCCTGCCTTCTTCGGCGAAAACAACGAAATCTCCGAAATCTTCGGTGAACTCGGACTCTTTGACATCATCGCCGTCGGCGCGATCGCCATCACGCTCGTCGTCGGTGCTGTCAAATACATGGGGATTGCCGGCAATGCTTCTGCCTACTTCTTCATGGTGGGGTGGGTTCTCCTCGTGTTTTTCGCCATCCTCTACCTGATTGGTATCTTCCTTGCCCCTGATGCGACTACTCTCATCATCGAGGCCGTCAAGAACGATGCACAAAGCGCCGCTGCGAGCATCGTCGAAACGACCGAAGAGACCAGCTCTATCAAATGGGAGGCACTCTTCGACCCTGAGACCTGGACAAACATCGCCATCATCGCCATCCTCACATTGGCGCCGGTGGTGGTGTTCCACCAATACATCTCAAAGAACAAGCTGGTGGTGGTGCCGGTCGCCATCGTGGCAATGATGATTCTGTTCGGCAGCATCTACAAGATACTGATCGAATACGAACCGGCACGAGAGGTCATTGAAGACGTGAGCGGCGCCCTTGGCGCCGCTAACGAAAAGTTCAACCCGACCCTGGGCGAAAGTCTGAGCCTTCGGCTCTATAAAGATGATCTCGGGCGAGCCAGCACGATTTCGCTCGGGATGCACGATGACTTGACTGTCTTTGTGCCCGAAGACGGCTATGCCCTCTGTATCGACGCAAGCGCAAGCTTCAAACGCCGTTACGAGGATCGCGGCTGGTTTGACCCGACCCATGTGGTCGATATCACCAGCTACAACCGGAACATGGCCAACCGCCTCACAGTGGCAGAAGCCATGAAGCCGGGGCTCAAGGCCGAAGGCATCGAGCGGGTTACCTACACCATCATCCTCATGAGGACCGGTGGTGTCTGTAACCCTCAGTGATGCGAGCCGTCGAATGAAACGATCGGCCCGACATCACCTGTTCTTTTGCGCCTCGAAGGCGCACCACGCAGCGAACCCCTCCGTCAGTCTATCGACGGTGGGGTTCTTTTTTTATATGTCGGTATTAGCAGGGACCAGAACCGGTACAAGGAGGCGGTACGTAGAGGGAAGCATCAATACAATTAGCGTTAAGTGGGTCACTCGCACAATCTAACGTATCTTGTAGACCAAAAGTCCCAGCGGCAATACCAAGGATACTGTAAGCCACGAGCATAATAAACATCCCCACTATCCCCCAGAGAATATGCATCTGGCCAGTCTCACGGGCACTACTTTCGGCACTGTGGCTGATGTACTCGTAGCAGCCGTAGAGGAAGATGAGGAGCGCAAGCCCCATCAAAAGCATTATCAGCGGGTATAAAATTACTTCATTGAGTCGCTCAACAAAGTTATAAGCTTCACGCATACCGGGTGTTGGTCCTTGAGCGTACGCAATTGATACAAAAAATCCAAACATAAACAACAACAGTATAACACAAAAGCCCCGCGAGGGGCTTTTGTGTAGACTGTGTTTGGTACTAGTTACCAAGAGTTGGCACCTCTGGAGTAGTGTCCAGTGAATCTTCAAGACCAAGACCATTTGAGAGAATGTTCACAATACCCCAAAAGGCGAGAATAACTACATATCCAGCAATGGCGTACATGATGAGACTGCGGCCATTTTCCTTGGCTTCTTCGTTTGCACCACCACGAATGAAGTAGTTAAACATTCCCCACACAAACATGAGGAAACCGATGGCCAGAATAAATGGAATAACATAGCCACTAATGAAAGCAAGGATGGCTGTCATTGCGCCACCAATATCTCCACCATCGCCGCCATTGAGTACAGCTGCAGAGGCTGGAAAAGCCACCGCGAGGCTAGCCAATACAACAAGAGAAAGGAATGATTTCATATGATTCTAAATACGATAAAAGAAGCGGATATGTATGCTTCATATATTATTATACACGAAAAGTAAGATTTTTAAAGGGTTTCAATCCCGGGTGTGCAAAAGTTACATGAACAACAGTAATTAATCACAAGTCTTCAAAAAAAGAACAGTAGCGAGGCGCGAAAGCGAAGAAATGTGAGATGTGAAGAAACACGGGGCGTTTCTGCAAGACTCATTGAGCATTTTGCGAATGAAATGATGCAAAAGGCCAATGAGTGGACAGTTTCTGTAAGAAACTTTTGTATGATGAACGTTTCTGATGCGAACCGCAACCAAGCTAATGACTTTTTATGGAGACTTTTAATTGCCGGTAAGAAGAGCGAGTATCCCCCAAATCGATACCATGATAATCATCACCACCACGGCCGTGATAGCTATTGTCGTACCCTCCTCACGCTTACTTGGATCATCAGCATGAATGACCCAGGCGTCTATCATCTTCCACAGTACAACGAGGAAGGCAATGGCAAAGATGAAGGTGATAGCCAGATTAACAAACTCCAAAAAGAAGCTTACTAGTCCAGCGAAGTCTGTCGGGGTGGAGTCCATAATAATTACACAGGCTCCACCTTAGGCGGCGAAACTGTCAACGGTATTCCTGATAATTTCTGCAATAGCAACCGCTGCAAGAATGAGTACTCCGCCGATGATTGCGTAGGTGAAGGTGGTGGTGGCTTCTTCGATCTGTCTCGGATTACCCTGCGCGGTTACGTACTTAAAGCCAGCCAAGATGATAAAGAGAACAATAATCGGAATCATGAGCACCATAAAGATGTTGAGGATGGCGATAAGCAGTTCCTCGATAGAGTTTACGCGGAGTGGGTTATCGAGAGTGACTGGTTCAATCGAAGGAGTACCACCTGTAGTTTGCTGAGCCTGCACATAGGTAGTTAAAAAACCAAAAAAGAGAGTGGGAAGACACATAACCAAGAAACCAATTTTTTGAAGTATACTCATATCTACGGTACTAAATGCATTACTAATACTCCTGACTCATCCGTCCGACCGCATCCTGGGCTGCTTCACCTGGCCGGCTGCGATTCGCGAGGATATCTTCTACCATCTGCGTGAAGATACTGTCAACCACGCGGGGTGTTGGCGATAACCAGCCGCGAGCAACCACCGCTGAGGCGTAAATAATTCTACCATAGGTATCACCCGAACCGGCCGCGAGTGAAGATCGATGCGCTGGTGCCATCCCAAGATAATCCGCCATCGACTTAGAAAAATCAGATCCGCCAATGAGTTGCATTGCAAGATACGCTCCTGATTTGTTATTGGAAGACTTCAACAGCGAGAGACCATAAAATGTTCCATACGTGCGGCGAACCGTAGCAGCGGCACCCTGTGGTACTTCGGCGATATCGAAGTTGAGGTTTGGATTTTGAGCAGCGAGATCACGGGCTTCACTACCCTTCCCAAAATAGAGAATGAGATCTTCAGACAGAAAGGCATCCCGATCAGTAGGTTTGGCACGGTTCCAACTGTAGAGAGGGTTACTTGGACTCGCAAAATTGGTGTAGAAGGTCACCGCGGCTTCGAGTGGCATTCGGCTCCGGTCTGGCGTCTGATTCAGACTCATAATATAGCGGTCGTCTGAACCTTCACTGACAAGACTACTGCCACCTTGGATCGTAAGCATCGAAAGAATGAGTCCGGCATTGGTCACATTACGGTACTCACCAAAAGCAATGGGACTTAAGGTAATATTGCGATTAAAATCACGCTCAACAAAGGTCGGAACGATATCGTTCACAATTGATTCCCATGTACGCGGAGCTGCGAGGACATTTTTACTTGAGAGAATATCCCGATTCCAGTACATCACCAGAGGGTCAATCGCAATTGGGTAACCATACACACCATCTGTCATTGCCCAAATCTCGGCCCCGTCAATGTAGAGGTTTTTAAAATCGCGGGCAGGAAAATTGTCGTACGGAATTGGTTGGATTTTACTCCGGTACGACACCAATTCCTCGTGTGGCAATAAGAGGAGGTCGGGGCCACGTCCTTCAGCCAAAGCATTGAGCACCTCACTATCAAATGTATCTCTACTCATCTCTTTGTATTGGATTGAACGATACGCCGGGTTGACTTTTATAATTGGTGCCATCACCGTATTAAAAGCATCATCAGGAAGAGTCCCCCAGATTTCTACGGTACCAAGCGCTACTTTGGTTGTATCAGCCGGTGGTGTATAGGTCGCTAAAAGACCAAGCGCTAACAGGCCTAAGAGACCAAAGCCGAGGACAAGAAATAATTCAAAAGGTCTAAGTTTCATAGTTTTCGAAATGAGACACCATAGTGGTAACTACCAGCTGGGTACTCGCGTTCGTAAATAAAGTAGTTGGCTTCAAAGAGATCAATGGTGATATCACGCGGTCGCACCATCTCTGGTGTTGGACCAAGGCCATCAAAACTATCTATCCAGTCAACGACGTATACAATACCATGTGGACGTAAGGTTCGATACACTTCAGCTATGGCAGCAGCGAGGTCTTCGATCTGGTAGAGGGTGTTAATAATCACCACAAAGTCAGCTGCCGCATCGGGCAAATTTGTGCCGCCACGACTGGTAGCGTCTGCCCACACCACCTCAACATTATCGTAACCAAGCTCACGAGCACGCTTATAGAGTGAATTAACCAGCGGTCGCTGTACCTCCACCGCAATTACCTTGCCAGCCGAACCAACCTTACGGGCGAGGTGCGGGATGTACACACCTTGGCCAGCGCCATAATCAACCACCACCGAACCTGGCTCGATGTGAAAGTGTGAGGACACGAGACGTGGCTCCAAAAAGCGCGGCAGTGTCACTGATTCCATACTTCTAGTATACAGCCTGGCTGCACCGACTTTTCCTACCTCTGGGGATGTGCAAAACACCAACGACGTAAACAAAAAGCGCCCGTCGGGCGCTTTTTGTACATTCTTTTCAAAACAGATGGATAGCGAGGCGTGAGAAAAAATTATGAGGAGGTGTCAGAGGAAGTCAGAAATTGCTTCAAGAGCAAGGCGACAAACAAAAAAAGCGACGAGGTGTACTGGTTTGTACTTTGAGTCGCTTTTTTGTGCAGTCAACGCTGCTATTGGACAATTTATGACTTTCTAAACGAAGACGATTGAGGCTATTGAATCGCCAGCCCTCATCTTCATCACCCGCACTCCTTGCGTATCACGCCCTAGGGTCGGCACGTCCTTCAGCGGCAGCTTGATTACCTGGCCTTTCTTGCTCATGATAACAAGCTCACCTTCGGCACGCTCTTCTGGATTAAGCACAATTGCACCAACTACCACGCCGGTCTTATCGGTCACTTTGGCAGTCTTGATACCCGATCCACCACGGTTTTGGACCTTGTATTCCTTAATTGGTGTCGTCTTACCGTAACCATCTTCGGTCACGACAAGGATCTCGGCCTTGTTGTCACCCTTCTTTACCACATCGGCGGAAACAACAACATCACCCTTTCCAAGCTTCATACCAGCGACACCGGCAGCAATACGACCCATTTCGCGAACATCACTCTCCTTAAAGCGAATGGATTGCCCTTTCTTGGTCACCAGCGAAATATCATCACCTTTACCCACAAACTTGGCTGCAATAAGTGAATCATCTTCCTTGAGGTTAATAGCGATCAGGCCACTACGACGCACATCCTTGAAGGCAGCGGCGTCAGACTTCTTTGCGACACCATTTTTGGTAATCATCATGAGACTCCAATCGCCTGCCCATTCTTCTTTGCGGACCGCGAGCACTGAGGTCACGCGCTCGTCTTGCGTCATCGCAAGGAAATTCATGATTGACTTGCCCTTCGTCGCGCGGCGACCTTCTGGGATTTCGTACATCTTACTCTGATAGACTTTGCCCTTATCAGTGAAGAAAAGGAGGTCGCTATGAGCAGAGGTAGTGATGAGGTTTGTTACCACGTCTTCTTCTTTGGTACTGAGGTCAATCACCCCTACGCCACCACGTTTTTGGGTGCGGTATTCCTCGGGGTTGGTACGCTTGACGTAACCACCTTGGGTGAGCACCAGCACACTCTCATTGTCCGCAATAAGATCCTCCTGACTCATCATCTTGACCCCACCCTTCACAATCTTGGTGCGACGATCGTCACCGTACTTTTCGGCCACCTCAAGGAGCTCTGTCTTCACGAGACCGAGCATCTTAGCCTTACTCTTGAGAATTGCTTCAAGTTCCTTAATGAGCTTCTGCACTTCCTTGAGCTCGTCTTCAATCTTCTTGCGTTCGAGGCCAGCGAGCTTCTGGAGACGCATATCGAGAATCGCCTGCGCCTGGATGGCCGAGAATTTGAACTGCTTCATGAGGCCAGCATGCGCCGTTGGCACATCTTTGGCAGCTCGGATGAGTTTGATAATTGCATCAATATGATCAAGTGCCTTCTTGAGACCAAGGAGGATATGTTCACGGTCTTGCGCCTTCGTGAGGTCGTATTGGGTACGGCGGCGAATCACCTCAACGCGATGCTTCACGTATTCTTCAAGAATAAGCTTTAGGGACACCGTCTGTGGAATACCATCAACGAGCGCCACCATATTGTAGTGGAAGGTTTCCTCGAGTTGGGTGTGTTTGTAGAGCTTATTGAGGATCGTCTGCGGCTGAGCCCCACTCTTGAGTTCAATCACGACTCGAATGTCGTTGGTTGATTCATCACGCATTTCGCGGATACCTTCAATTTTCTTTTCGCGAACGAGATCCGCAATCTTTTCTTGCAAGTCGGCCTTGTTCACACGGAATGGAATTGAAGTAATGATGATACTGAAGTTACCTTTTTTATCTTCTACGATTTCCGCTTCACCGCGTACAACAACCCCACCTTTACCGTGAGTGTAAGCATGAGAAATATCCTTTTGATTAAAGACGACCGCTCCCATCGGAAAGTCTGGTCCTTTAATGAACTTAAGGAGGTCGTCGGTAGTCGCGTCTGGGTTATCGACAAGATGTTCAACCGCAGCGGCAATTTCTCGGAGGTTGTGGGGCGGAATATTCGTCGCCATACCCACCGCAATACCAAGAGACCCGAGAAGGAGTAGGTTTGGTACAGCTGCTGGTAATACGACCGGTTCTTTCTTTGTACCATCGTAGTTTGGTCGCCAATCAACGGTGTCCTTTTCGAGGTCACGCAACATCTCTTCAGCCAAACGAGACATCTTCGCCTCAGTGTATCGATACGCAGCCGCACCATCACCGTCGATGGAGCCAAAGTTTCCTTGGCCAAGCACCAGTGGATAACGCGTCGCAAATGGTTGCGCAAGCTTTACCATCGCCTCGTATACCGAGGCGTCTCCATGGGGGTGGAAGCTACCGAGTACGTCTCCCACTACCGTCGCTGATTTCTTGAACTTGGCACTCGCCGTAAGACCATTGAGACGCATTGAGTAGAGAATACGGCGGTGGACAGGCTTCAGACCATCACGAATATCTGGCAAGGCTCGTGACGTGATCACGGACATCGCATAGTCGAGGTATGCTCGCTCCATTTCGCCCGTGATTCCCTGCGTCACAATCCCTCGTTCCGGGAATGGCATGGTGTCAGCAACTTCAGTCTTTTTTGGCATAACAGAACAGCGGGTCTTTTAACGATAAATAACGGCATTAGTATAACATAAATTAGAACACATCAACTAACCCTATCTCCGTGATTACCTGCGTCGTAATACGTTCACCGTACAATCAAGTACGCCTCGTATTATCGTTCATTGCCTTCTTAGAGTAGCTGTCCAATCATTGGTCTATTTGCTTCGCAAAGCTCCCAAATATACACAATGAGTCTTGCGAAAAGTACCCCATACTTTTCTCAACTAGGATACAGAGTCATTTGTAGCGTTCTAAGCAACTATTGTGTTGTTGTAGACGCTGAGGTGGTACCAATAAGGATAGGGGTCGGAACTGGAGTTGGTTCGGTACTGGTCGAAATCAAGGTACGAATATCAATCATCTCTGGTGATGTGGTAGCAGGTGTAGTGGTCGGCATCGTGCTCACAATTGCGCCAGCTTGTTGGCGGAGGTTTGAAAATTGATCTCGAAAGCCCGTCCACAGACCAGCGAAGGGTTTAGTACCTTCGCTTTGGGCCAGTGCTTCGGTACTACTAAACCGTGCCGGAAGGGTAAGTGTCCAAACCCCACCAACAAGCAAGGTAAAAGAGAGTGCCGTCAAAAAAGCTACCCGCTGCCGTACGGCTTTTGGTTTTTGGCGCAAATTATCCAAAGTACGAAATAACATAAATACGAGTAGGTTGGCGGCGGGCCTACGGCCCGCCGCTCAGAGATTAAACGGTGAGCACGGCGATATCCCCCTCCATCTCATTCACATCCTTCTTCTTCAAAGTCAGCTTATCAACCGGCGATACTCCTTCGGCACCAGCTTCTTTAAGAAAAGCCTTAAGCGCTGCTGCATCATAGTGCATCGGGATAATCAAACGGGCTTCAAGCTTGAGGGCCAGCTTCGCAGCCTGCGGTACTTCAAGCACGTCCCCGCCCCCAATTGGGATAAAGAGAATATCAATGTCACCAAACTCAGCGAGGATCTTTGGGTCAATCTCTGGGTCTCCGAGCGCACCCAGGAATACCATATTCATTTCCTCAAGGCGGACCTGGTAGATGGTGTTGTAGTATTCACCGCCATCATACTTGGTCTTCACCCCATAGCCACGGGCAGTCACGGTACCAATCTCGTATTCACCTGGACCCTGCACGACAAACGGTTCTTTGCTGCCATGTGAGGCATTTTCTACCCCATTGAAGTTTGGATGATTAAGTGAGACAAAGGCGACATCAGCCCCAAACTTCACCGCATTTAATTTTGATGATTTTGCAATTGGATCAAACGCCAGTGTGGTGTCCCCAAAGGACACCTTAAAGCACTGCCCTCCCTGATATGTGATAACCATAGTGGCACTAGTATACAAGAGAACGAATGAAAATGAAAAGTTATTGCTGCCTCGCAAGGCAATGTCCTGCTCACAGCAGTGCTTGCTAAAATTAAAATCAAGAAATATCGTAATCCGTACCGCCGATTTTTTGCACCAAGCGCGAACCCGGGTCCTCAAGACCGACGTTCGTGGACGAACCTATCGTCCGACTGGTGCCTAGTTTCTGGCGGTGTTTGCGAAACGGGAATAAGGAGACATCCATGCCCGATTCGATTGACCGCGGCCATATCCGCGGTTCCCCCGCTGGCGGACACGTCAGCAACCACGGCCACATCGGTTCCTTCGCGTCGCCTTCGACGATGGACCAGGCCGAATTCGCCACCCCGACGGGAGGTGTCGTGATCTGAACAACGATCTGACCAAAGTGAGGTGAAAGACATGAAACCGCCGAAGTAAGTTCTTCATCGCAGAATCCACGAGAAGTGCTCTGGGTAACTCTGCACTGTTCTACCAAGCAGCTTGACTGCACAAGATCTCAGAAGAGATCACATGACAGGGAGGGTATGGGTATGCATCACGCTATCCTACCCGACCGCCAATCCGCCTGCGGCCGCCAGCCGTGGGTTTTTCATTGATTCAATTTTGAAGTTAATTCAAGAAACAAAGTGGTGGTGCGCGGACAGTGCCATTAGGGATAGTGAGAAAAGCGTGGGACGCTTTTTGCAAGACTCATTGAGTGATTTTATGAGTGCGAACGAAATAAAATAACCAATGAGTAGACAGCCTCTGTAGGAGGATTGCTCGCGAAAGTTCGCCATTGTCGGCCAGAAAGGCCTCTGTGGCTCACTTTACATATATATTGTTTTCTGGTATATTCCCCGCACCGAAAGGTATTAATAGTTTCCTAGCGACACACGTTAACCCTGAGCTTATGGGTATGGCCGGTGAATAATTCTACGAATTTTTCACTTTGCGAAATGGTAGCTCAGACGCGTGTCGTCGGAATAAATAAGTAAGCATAAGACTTACAGAATCGAGACAGATTCGCGAAGTGACGAAATTTCAAATGAGCCGTACTTTGCGGTACGGCGAGTGCCGAAATTGATGACACGACAAAGAAGCTGGCCGATTGTGGAAGTCGCTACAGTTATATGTCAGAAGTTATTGAAGTAAACAGCGTGATGAACAATCTCGCTGCCAACATTCCTCCGTCACCACAAGAAGGTGCGTTGGTAGAAGGTACCGTATCAGCCATCGGTCGTGCTCGCGTTTATGTCGAGCTCGCACCATTTGGTACTGGTCTTATCTTTGGCCGTGAGTACATGAACGCTCGCGACATTCTCCGCAAAGTCTCGGTTGGAGACACCATCGCGGCAAAAGTGGTTGACGTCAACAACAAGGACGGCTACATCGAGCTCTCACTCAAGGAAGCTCGTCAGGCGCTCATCTGGGCTGATGCGGAAGAAGCGGTGAAGAAGGGTACGGTTATGAGTCTCGAAGTGAAGGAGGCCAACAAGGGTGGTCTTATCATGGAATGGCAGGGTATCCAGGGCTTCCTCCCAGCGTCACAGCTTGGACCAGACAATTACCCACGCGTTGATAACGGCGACAAGGACAAGATCCTCATGGCGCTTAACTCACTCATTGGTAAGCATCTCTCAGTGGTGATGATTACTGCAGATCAGAAGGAGCACAAGCTCATCTTCTCAGAAAAGGGTCACCAGGAACGTGAAGAGAAGGGCGAGAAGGTTGGCAAGTACGAAGTCGGTGATGTTCTCTCTGGAGAAGTTACCGGTGCGGTAGACTTCGGAGTCTTTGTGAAGATTGAACAGGGTCTTGAAGGACTCGTTCACATCTCTGAACTTGATTGGGGTCTCGTTGAGAACACCCGCTCACTCTACAAGGTAGGTGACAAGGTCAAGGTCAAGGTGATTGAAGTGAAGGACGACAAGATTTCTCTCTCAATCAAGCAGCTCCGTGAAAACCCATGGACTGATGCCGCAAACAAGTTTGCCAAGGATCAGGTCGTACCAGGTGTTGTCATCAAGTACAACAAGCATGGAGCGCTTGCTTCTATCCAGGAAGGTGTAGCGGGTCTCGTCCACATCTCTGAATTCGAATCAGAAGAAAAGATGAAGGCTACGCTCTCACTTGGTGGAGTCTACAAGTTCAAGATTGCGCTCTTTGAGCCATCTGAACAGCGTATGACGCTTACATTTAAGGATGTAGCTCAGAGTTAAGCAATTACTCTCGCGCAACAAAACCCCGCGCCTCTGGCGCGGGGTTTTGTTACACTTCGGAAAATCTATCTCAAACTACCTAAAATGAAGTAAAATAGTCTCATGAAGAAAATCGAGGTCTATTATGACGGCGACTGTCCGATGTGTACGGCTTTTGCAGACAATCTCAATTCATCATCAAAATCTGATACATTTGACCTCAATAATATCCACGAAAATTCTCTAGCCGGCGTTACACTTGAAGACCTATCTAAAGAAATGTATGTAAAAGATACCGATGGCACATTGTACAAAAGTGCTGATGCTATTTTAAAAGTTATTGGCACGTTTCCGAAATGGCGGTGGGTCGAAAAACTAGGTCGCTTACCAATCATCAATGGAGGTTTGCATATTGGTTACAAGCTAGTATCACAAAATCGCTATTACCTTTTTGGTGGTATGGGTCGCCTATTTTGGCTCAAGGCTGTTCTGGCGGTAGGTTTTATTGCCGGTCTCCTCTTATCGACAAAACTTTGGTTAACCGACAGAACCTACCCACTGACACCTGTACTTTCTAACCTGCCACAACCCATTTTCCCATTTGATTATATTTTGTATGGCAGTCTAATTGTATGTTTATTTTTTACAATTTTTCATAGAAATTTCAAACGATTCTTGATTGGATCAATCGTTTTGGTGGCTTTCCTTCTTTTCCTTGATCAGTCGCGGTTGCAACCCTGGGTCTATCAGTACACAACGATGCTACTTGTGTTAAGTGTCTTTTCTTGGCAGGTTAACGACCGCAGAAGCGTACCGTATTTACTCAATATTAGTCGCTTCGTTGTCGCTACTATTTATTTTTACAGTGGTCTACAGAAACTAAATCCTGAATTTATCGTTTTGACCTTTCCCTGGATGATGCAGCCTATAACTCACCAACTTTCACTAACTTCGAGCGATGTCATACTGATGGGAATTACTGTCCCTATTATTGAAATGCTTATTGGACTCGCTTTACTAACTTGCCGATTTAGAAATTACGGAATTTTCTTAGCTACTATGATGTGTCTATTTGTCCTTACTACACTTGGGCCAACTGGACATCATTGGAATACTGTCGTCTGGCCTTGGAATATAGCTCTTCTCATCATGGTTTTTGTGCTATTTTACCGCACCCAACAATTATCATTGCTTAACTTACTAAGCATTATAAAACAGCCGCTCGGCATCACTACCATTATTATATTTGGCATTATGCCCATGACATACTTTTTCCACATTTGGGACTCATACCCTTCTTGGTCTCTCTATTCTGGAACCACTAATCTAGCGAAAATAGTACTGCCTGATGAAATGGTTGGTCGTCTACCTGCAGATATCCAAATGCTTATTGTTTTGTCACCAGAAGATAAAGCGACACTCTCTATATCTGATTGGTCATATCATGAATTAAAAGTTCCTCCCTATCCAGAAACACGTATTTACAATAATATTGGGCATCATTTCTGCACAAAATATGCCCCTGGCGATGTAGATGTGTCAATTGTTATGCGAGGTAGAACGGGATGGACTCATGTTGCAGGTAAGAGTACATCCACTTGCCAACAATACTCAAAAGCACCCTAACATACCTGGGTGGCGGCAAATTGTTTTAGTTGTACTTATTCATCGCGCGCTCCTTCCCTTCGGTCACCAAGGAGACAATCGCCTCGACTACTACTGGGTAGAGTGCGGTATAGATTTCGTTTTCTTCAAGACTGATTTTGCCAAGGACGTATTGCGCGAGTTCCTCACTCGTTGGCCGTATCGCCTGCCCGGTCTCACTGCCACGGGCAGCCACCCCAATCCGGACTCGTATAAAGTCCTTTGTGCCAAGTGTTTCAATAATTGACGTCACCCCATTGTGACCACCCGCACCATTGCCAAACGAAATCTTAAAATCCCCTGCCGGCAAATCCACATCGTCATAAATGACAATGAGTTGGTTGTGCTCACCTTTTTTGACGAGCTTTTTGACCGCATCCCCCGATTTATTCATAAAGGTCTCGGGATAGAGTACCGTGACAGCTGTCTCGCCGATAGTTCCTTCACTAATCCGACCAAGATACTTTTTACTCGGCGTCGCCTCAGGCATATCAAACGCAGTGAGAAGTACGTCACAGACGAGCCACCCGATATTGTGGCGAGTGTGCTGGTACTTTGCTCCTGGATTCCCGAGTCCAACGATGTAGAACATACAAGAAATTGTATCATGTCATCTTATAAAATTTTTATTGACTCATTCCATTTTTAAAAAATTTGTTTTTCATTTTTGTATCGAGTATAATGATGCACATCATTCACCACCATGTCATTGTTCTCTCGTACACCAGCCCCTCACGTTATCACTACTCCTGAAGATGCGGTTGTGATTCCGCCTCAGAGCGAACATCCACTGATTGAAATCTTTCGCTTTACTCTCATTGCACTGATTATCGTCATTCCAATCCGACTTTTTGTTGCTCAACCATTTATCGTCTCCGGTGCATCGATGGAAGACACCTTCCAAAGTGGTCAGTATCTCATCGTTGATCAGGTCAGCTACAAATTCCACCAACCAAATCGAGGTGACGTCATTGTGTTCCGCTACCCGAAGGACCCATCAAAGTTCTTTATTAAACGGGTAATTGGTCTGCCCGGTGATACGGTCAAAATTACCGGCAGTACCGTTACCATCAAAAATGAAGCCAATCCAGATGGTTTTGTACTCGATGAGCCCTACATCAAGAGTATGCGCAATGTCAGTGATATGACCGAAGAGCTTGGTGAACGCGAGTACTTCGTCATGGGCGACAATCGCGATCAGAGCTCAGATTCCCGCGTTTGGGGTGTCCTTCAGGAAGAACGCATTATTGGTCGGGCTTATGTTCGCCTCTTCCCACCAAATACCTTTGATTATCTGCCTGGCGAAGCCCGGTATGAAGCCGTTACTAGCACACCATAACATAGACACGTATGCGCATCACTCATAGTCCAACCGAGTTTTTGAAAATCGCTGCTGAGACCGCTGAACATTTTGGATTTAAAACGATTGAAGCGCTGCGCCAAGATCCAGCCTGTATCAACTGCACCGTGCCGCTTTCGCATACCATGAGTGATGCTGACCATGGACTCGACGCGGTAAACGGTCATCTCTCACGTGCTGTCCTCACCTACTGTGAGGCTGGGCTACATGCGTTTGGTAAGCCAGTATTTCTCTATAGCGTTGATGTCACGACCGATCCGAACGAAACCGCTGTCTCTTTCCATATCTTTAATGTCGACAAGAGTATTGCCGAAGCTATCCTTATCGAGACTACCAAGGCCCTTGCGAGTGAACTCGGTCACACCGACCAGGTGGTGCGTATAAATACTCTTGGCGACACCGAATCAATCACCCGTTATAGTCGTGAACTGACCAACTTCCTTCGTAAGCGGGTTGATCTCATGCCCGTCGCTGCTCGTGAGCATATGAAGACCCATGCCATGCTTGCGCTGCAGAGCCTCATCGAAGAAAACCATGATTTGGCATACAAGACACCAAATCCACTTGAATATCTTAGTGACCAAAGTCGCAAACACTTCCGTGACATCATCGAGTACCTCGATATGTCTGAAACCGCCTACGAAATCGATCCGAAGATGCTCGGTCACCACGAGTACTACAGTGACGCTCTCTTCTCAATTGATAGTAGCAATGAAATTGAAGGGGCTCCGTTTATCATCCGTGGTGGACGGTTTGATACCTTCCTCGAACGAAAGACGAAGCGTAAGACTGGTGGCGTAGGGGCCGTTGCTATCCTCCGTGAACGACCAGCGCCAAGCCGTATCCCCCGTGCAAAAATCGAAACTCCAAGTACCTACATCATCCAGCTCGGTTTTGGACCAAAGGTACGTAGTCTCATGATCATCAACGAGCTACGTCGCGCTGGTATCTCTATTATGCAGGACCTCGCGAATGATTCCCTCTCCGCCCAGCTCCGTGACGCTGAAGCCCGAGGGGTGAAGCATGTCATCATTATCGGGCAAAAGGAGTTCGTGGATGGTACGGTCATTCTCCGCGATATGGACGCTCGCAAGCAAGAGGCTATTCCACTTGATGCCCTCGCGAAGCGCCTGAAGCGCGTCCAGCCAGTTAATGTCTAAGAGATTGGAAGTGTTGGGGGGTCGACATGTACGTGTCGGGTTTGTATATATAACGATAAAACCTTGCAGTATAAAGCGTACTATGGTATTCTATCGCCCACATATGGCAACAAACGTAGCAGTCACTAAGAATAACAACGAAAGTAGCGCAAACGTCATCCGACGCTTCCAAAAGCGTGTTCAGGGGGCCGGTATTATCCAGAAAGTTCGCGGTGGTCGGTATCATACTCGTATTAAGAGTCGCAACGTTCAAAAAATCGCACGTCTCAAGAAGCTGGTGAAAAAAGAAACCTACGAAGAGCTCTTGAAGCTTGGCAAGGTCCAGGAACGCACACGCGGTCGCCGCAGCTAACAAAAAAGCACCACTTCCTAAAGGATGTGGTGCTTTTTTATGACTCACAGGACTGGCCTTATAAAAGCCACAAAAAAATGGCATACTACACATATCTATGTCTACGTTTGCGATTGCGAGCACAGTAAAGTCGTACCCGACGTTTCAGTACGAAACGATGAAAAACGATATCTTAGGAAAGCGTTACGACCTCTCGCTCCAGTTCGTCGGACCCACACGCGCTACGAAATTAAATCAGACCTATCGCCAGAAGTCCTACACCCCAAACGTCCTCTCCTTCCCGCTCACCGATGATACGGGTGAGATCTTCATCTGCCCCCAGGTAGCTGTCAAAGAGGCAGCCAAGTACAACCTCTCAAAGAGTGGTTACGTTGCCTACCTCTTTATCCATGGTCTCCTTCATCTCAAAGGATTGGATCATGGTGACGAGATGGACAAACAAGAAAAGCGTTACCTCCGTAAGTACGACATCGCCTAAATTATGTCTGAGTATATTATCACCGGTATTGATGTAGGAACCTTCCAGGTGAAGGTGGCGATTGTGCGTGTACCAAAAATTAAAGGTGGCCGCGGCCTCCCGCAGATTATTGGGACCGGCTTTGCCGAGAGTCGCGGACTTCGTAACGGCTACATAATCAGCGAGACTGATGTCGTCCGTAGTATCCGCAGTGCAGTCGCAGAGGCTGAGAAGGTCGCTGGTGTCGAGGTAAAACGTGCCTACGTCTCTATTGGTTCGATTGGTCTTGATGAAGTGGTCTCAACCGGTGAAGTCATTACCTCACGAGCTGACTCCGAGATTACGAGCATCGATATCGAGAAAGCCCAACAAGACAGTGAGGACCGGATTATCGACCATATCCCCAATCGCAAAATTATCCACGCCATTCCCTTACGCTACCGCATTGATGGTGAGCTCGTCCTCGGCAAACCACAAGGCATGCGCGGCACCAAGCTTGAAGTAGACACGCTCTTTATCACGACTTTTGAACAACACTTGAACGACCTCATCGGTGCGGTTGAGCGCACCGGTATCTACGTCGAAGATGTGATGGCCTCACCACTGGCCGCCTCATTTGTAATCCTTTCAAAGGCCCAGCGTCGTGCTGGTTGTATCCTCGCAAATATCGGTGCCGAGACCGTCTCAACCGTCGTTTTCGAAGATATGACCCCAGTCTCCCTCAAGGTCTTTCCAATTGGTGCAAACGATATCACCAACGATATCGCGCTCGGTCTTCGTATCCCTCTTGAAGAAGCAGAAAAGATTAAGCGTGGTGGCATGACGGCAACTACCATCCCGAAGAAGAAGCTTGAGGAAATCATCAACGCTCGCCTTGGTGACATCTTTGAACTGATTAGCCTTCACCTCAAGAAAATCAAAAAGGATGGACTTCTTCCTGCTGGTATCATCCTCACCGGTGGTGGTGCAACAACTGTCGGTATCCAAGATCTCGCCCGTAATACCCTCAACCTCCCTGCCCGTATTGCCACCCTCGAGTTCGGTAAGAACACTAAAGTCCGTGATGCCTCCTGGGCGGTTGCCTATGGCCTTTGTATGCTCGGCGCCAGTGATGGTGAAGAGACGACAGCGATTGGTGTAGTGAAGCAGACCAAACGCACTATTCTCGACTGGCTCTCTCAATTCCTGCCCTAGAACCAATGAATTGACCTCATTTTCTTTGTTGTCTTTAACAAAGAACTGTTCACCATACAAAAAAGTACGACTCACACCTCTATGTCTCGACGCCTCGAATCTGAGACCACTCATTAATTCAAGTTACAACATGAAAATTTTTAGTGATTTTTTATTTCTCTAGATTTACTTTTATAAACAAACTGAAATAATCGTTTTAAAATAACAAAATTTTGTTTTAGTCAAAAACACGAAAGTCAGAATAGTCAATATAGTGACAGGTAGTTTTATTCCCTGTATGATGGTGACACCTAGAGGAAAACGTGCGTTAGACACCAATCCTTCTGCGGTATCGTTTGGTTATTTTTATTAGGAAGTTAGTCGCAACTTATTATTTATGGAACAAATTAAAACAGACGTAGAGTCATTCGCCCGCATTCGGGTAGTTGGTGTTGGCGGTTCAGGTGGCAACGCGGTGAACTACATGGTTGGTGCAAAAGTAAAGGGCGTCGAATTTATTGCTATCAATAGTGACGCACAAGATTTGCATCACTCACTCGCCAAGCGCAAGATTCACGTCGGGAAGAATCTCACCCGCGGTCTTGGTGCTGGTGGTAACCCAGACATGGGACGCCGTGCTGCCGAAGAAACGCGTGAAGAGATCGCCAACGCCATCAAAGGTTCAGACATGATCTTTGTGACCTGTGGTATGGGAGGTGGTACCGGCACTGGTGCTGCTCCGGTGGTTGCGAAGATTGCTCGCGAGAGTGGCGCGCTCACTGTTGGTGTGGTCACGAAGCCCTTCCTCTTCGAAGGACAAGAACGCATGCGACTTGCGCTCCAGGGTATCGAAGAACTGAAGAAAGAAGTAGACGCACTCATCACCATTCCAAACGACCGCCTCCTCGCTATTGTCGACAAAGAGACTACTGTTCGTGGTGCCTTTGAACAGTGTGACAACGTCCTTAAGCAAGCCGTAGAAGGTATCTCAGACCTTATCACCCTTCCTGGTATCATCAACGTCGACTTTGCGGACATCCGGAGTGTCATGGAGAACGCCGGATCAGCACTCATGGGTGTTGGTGTCTCAGCTGGTGAAAAACGTGCTGAAGAAGCTGCTCGCGGTGCTATCAACTCACCACTCCTTGAAGTCTCTATTACGGGAGCGAAGGGTGTCCTCTTTGCTATTGCTGGCGGCGACGACCTCGGTATGCTCGAAATCCAGGATGCTGCTCGGGTTATCACGGAATCAATTGACCCACATGCCAAGGTTATCTTTGGTGCGATTAAGGATGATAAGCTCAAGAAGAACGAAGTGAAAGTAACGGTGATCGCCACCGGCTTTCCCGAAGAAAATGGCATTCACCACAGCTCACCAATTGCACGCCGAGCTCCAGTAGCTGAACCTTCACCAATGGTTATCGAAACCGAAGAGCCAGTGACCGAACCAGTACGTGGTCGTATCTTCAATTCGCTAACAAACCCACGTCGCATGGAAGTCGAAGAAGCTCCGGCCCCAAAAGTGGACAATACGCCAGAATCAAAACCTGAGCTCCCCCGCCGCGAACCAAAACCCGTCGACCCAGTAGATGAAGATGATGAAGATGATTGGGGGGCTGTGCCTGCATTTCTGCGGCGAAGCAAGCTGAAATAGCAGCACAGCCGGGCACAGCGATTTGAGGCGACTCCGAAGGAGCCGAACCAGCGAGCCGGGGTCGACAGCACTTACTAGAATTGGAGCATAGCGAGCAATTATAGTTAGTGACTGGTGACCTGTGCCAGCCTTCTTGCGTCGTTCAAAACTTAAATAAAGTTTTGACGAGCAAGGGCTGGCGCAGCGCGGCGGACCCATGTGAGTCGCCCCTTCCTAGGGCGATGAACCAGCGAGGCGGGTGAGAAATGGGATGGGACCCATTTCGCAAGACCTTGCCAGCTACCTTTTGAGTGATAACGAGAAAGTAGCGACAAGGTGTACTGAATCTGTAAGGTTCGCAAGTACTTAGATTTTTATGAACCGAGTTCAATAAAAAGCTTAGTAACTTCTGACCTGTCCCTGCGTTTTTCCTGAAATATACTTAGTGATTCGTGACTGTTCCGGCCTTCATTTCAAACTTAAAACAAAAATCACCCTTAGGGGTGATTTTTGTTTGTCTACAACTTCTTCACAATCGTTTCGAGCAACATCGTCGTCTCCTCATTTGATCGCTTTCGACTACACTCCTTGAGTGACAATAAAAGGTATTCCTTCACACAAGCATCAAGAGCTCCCTTCGCCGCCAAAAACTGTGGTACCGCGCTACTACATGTCGGCTGGCAAGTCTCGAGATCCGTACGAATCTTTTGCAATTGTCCTTCCACCCGCTTGAGTCGGTTGACGATTGGTTTCATATGTGGACGAGTATACCCCCTGTGGGTATACTCGTCAACGCGGCTATGGTACACTACAATCCACAATTATTGAGTAGTTTCTTTGTATGTACGATCTCGTTATTATCGGAGGAGGACCAGCTGGAGTATCAGCTGGTGTCTACGCTGCTCGCAAGCGCCTCACCACTTGCTTCATCACCAAGGATTGGGGTGGACAGAGTATTGTCTCAACCGATATCCAAAACTGGATTGGTACACCATCAATTAGTGGTGACAAACTCGCTGCCGACCTCAAAGCCCACCTTATGTCCTACGCTGGTGAGTACGTAACCGTGAAGAACAACATCGTTACCCTCCTCACTCGTGGCGATGGCAGTCACACGGTCACCCTCGACTCTGGTGAAACCATCGAGGCGAAGGCCATCCTCATGACCTCAGGTTCCGCTCGTCGTCGTCTCTCTATCCCAGGGGCAGACACCTATGAACACAAAGGACTCACCTATTGTGCGTCTTGCGACGGCCCGCTCTTTGCCGGACAAGATGTCGTGGTCATTGGTGGCGGTAATGCTGGCTTTGAAACTGCGGCGCAGCTGCTTGCCTACGCCAAGAGTGTCACTCTCCTCTCTCGTAGTGAGTTTAAAGCTGACGCCATCACGGTCGAAAAGGTAGTCGCTCACCCAAACATGACCGCTATCGCGCACGCCGAACCGACCTCAGTATTGGGCGAACAGTTCGTCACAGGTCTTACATACAAAACTTCCGAGGGCGAAGAAAAAGCCATTTCGGTTGGTGGTATCTTTGTTGAAGCAGGCATGCTCCCGAACACCACCTATGCCAAAGATGCTGTCACGCTTGATGCCTTTGGTCGCGTCGAAATTGACCCGTGGACCCAGCAAACGACCACCCCTGGTATCTGGGCCGCCGGCGACTGTACGAATGTGAAGTATCATCAGAACAACATCGCAGCCGGAGATGCTGTCCGAGCGCTAGAAGATATCTATGTCACTTTAAAGGCAAAATAATCGAGTTCTATCTATAAAACAAAAGCCGCTTAATGTGGCTTTTGTTTTTAAGTAGTATAGTTCTGAAATACCACAGGTGTCACCACTCGTGGAAAATGTTCCTGATACTCAGGATGGCACGCGAGCCACCGACTAATATCAGTCCACCGGAGCCCATGAAAGCCAAATGAGTCCACGTACTGGTAGTACTCGAGCGACCGTCCTTCAAAAGAGAATGCTTCAGCTACCGGTACTGGGGCAAAGCGTATCCCTGTCGCTTCGAGCTTCGCGCGCTCGGTATAACACTGCGCCCAATCTTCCGGCTCGGTGAGGGTAAAATCACCGGCCGCTGCAAGCTTGGCGGTGAGTTCCAGGAGTCGTCGACTGCGAAGCGAAAACCCGCCGTTCCCTACGACCAAGTCACCAATTGATGAAACTGGTACCTCATGCCGCTCGACCGTCCACTGTCCAATCTCAATCGGCGCACCGATGTAGTCGTACAAGAGCCACTCATCCTGCCACGCATCCGGATTAAGTACAAAACCATCATACTGAAAAATAAGTGCATGTGACGTATCAACATATTCATAGAGTTCCGTGAGACAGAATTTTGAGTACGCTTCAATTGAAGTGATAGGCGGTATCGCAATAACCCGCGAGTCGGTGCTTGGTAAAGACGAGAGGAGCCTTACCGCACCAAAGCTGATACCTGCAGTCGAAATATCAGCAGCCCGCAGTGCCCGCTCAATATCCACCCCATCAATCCCAATCAGTGTTACGTCTGGCAAATCAATCATTGCGGAAAAGTATACCACGATACTGACACGCAAAATGCGCCCCAGCCGGGCGCATTTCGCTTTGTACAACGTAGAGTTTGGTCGGCATGCTCCGATCCCTCAAAGGGGATCATAGTATGGAGAATCACCACCATGTCGACCTATATATATGGTCTCACACCACCACAATAGGTCAATACACGACGTCAACCGTCATACGAGCCATATATTGCAACGTTCTGTGTATAACCCGTGGATAAGCCCGTGGGAAACTTCCGTATAACTCTGTACAAAAACCCCTGTGTAAGTGGGTGTACTACCCCACGCCTATCCCGTTATAACATAACACACATTATAAGGCTGGTTCGGCGTATTGACGTGGATAATGGTCAGGAAAAGACTATGCTATAATAATTTTACCTGAACGAAAGAACGGGTCGACACGCTTGAAGTACATTTAATAGCTGATTGAAAAGGACCGTAAGGAACTCAGGCGACAGCTAGTAAGTGAAACTTGCTAGCGTGTCGCCTGAGTTTTTTCTAAAGGTTTTGGTACCGTGGCAGAGTGGTTTATTGCATTGAGCTTATACCTCAACAGACTTGCTTAGGGTCTCGTGGGTTCAAACCCCACCGGTACCGCATTTGTGGATAATGTTGAAAAAACCTTAGCTAAGGTATATAATGCTTATACCCTAAGCAGGTCATGACGCAAGTCATGTGTGGCCACAAGCCAGAGAGACTCAATATAAAAATTGAACCTCTAACAAAGAATCCGTCATTTGGCGGGTTTTTTGTTAGTTAAATGAGTAATACACTAATAACTCGCTTGCGTACAGTCCAGAGCAAATGGTAGTGTATTACATACAAAAACCGCCCGAGTTTATATCGAACGGTTTTTGCTTTCAAAATCTTGTAGAAGTCGTCACCTTTTCAGGCGACGGCTTTTACTTTGTGCGTATCCCTGGGATTTCAACTTTATCAAGGTACGTTGTATTAGGATATCGATCCAAAACGTACTCCTTGACAAAGCGACCAGTGATAGCACTTCGAGGCTTATATGTAATCAAGGTAAGAAAACATTTTTATAGCCTGGTAATATCGACCGACAATAACAGTTAGACTGCTATAAACATTGTCACTTCGTTAGAAACAAAAAGCTCAACAGCACGACAATCTGTGAGAGCCTAGAAGCTGAAACTTTTAGATTCCCCACTTCCGCGGGGATTTTACTCCCCACAGAATGCCTTGCTCTTGAGCCTTTGATTTTATTCACCTGCTTCGATTAAGGTCATACTGTTGATTGTCGTGCACTTCATTGTTTCCGCAGAAGTATCTATAGTATAGCATATCCAAAAATTGAATTGGATGGTAATCTATGTGGATAATGACTGAAATCAATTTTTTAGCTACTTTGAAGCGCGCAGTACAGTACCGAGCAGAACCCCAAAGCGCATCTTGTCGCTGTGTCGATTGTTGTAGTGGAAAGCAAAAAGGTCAAGATAAGACTGCATCTCCTGCTTAGACACGCCCTTTTGTATACCCTTGAGTGAACGCTTGATGTGTCCCCATACCGTCTCGATATTGTTGATGTGCACACCGTTGTCTGAGTACGTCTCTTTGTGCTTCACCACGTCACGGTAGTAGTCTGAGGCTGAGTGAGTGTAGATACTGGCGTCGTCGGTGATAAGACGAGCAGTAGGGGCTACGTTGGCTTCGAGGAAAGCGTTGATAGACTGAGCTGTTGCATCACCCACCACCTTGAGACGTAACTCACCGCCACGGGCAACCGCACCCATCACCACAGTCTTTGCTTTCATGGCCTCCTTTTGACGCTTGTTGTCTTTACCGGATCGGAAGCGTCCGCCGAGGTACGCAACGTCCATCTCTACGGTGCCGTCTAGACGGTCATTATCTTGCGCTAGGGCTTCACGAATCTTTGAGAGGATGCGCCATGCGGTCTTGTAGGTACAACCAAGCTCACGTTCGAGCTGTTTTGCTGAGATACCACTCTTGGCGTTTGATACAACAAACAGAGCAAAGAACCAGTCCGTAAGTGGGGTATCTGACTTGTGGAAGATAGTACCAGCGGTAGGGGCAATCTGAAAGCGACACCTAGAGCACTGGTACTGCTTACGGCCTGAAATCTTGCGGTAGGTACCACCACAAGAACAGTCCTTAGAGTGACGGTTTTCGAAGATAAATTGAAGACATGCCTCGTCGTCAGGGAATTGTTTTTGTAAATCTTTAATAGAGTATTTGTCGGTCATTGCCATATACCAGTAGTATACTCCTACTGATTATGTTGTCAAGGGATAGGCGTGTACTACCCCAGTTTCTCCTCTTTCATAAAAAGGAGTCGTAAGCCGTTTGCCACCACGAGAAGTGTTCCTCCTTCGTGCCCAATGACACCAAGCGGCAATGGGAAGGTCGTGAAGATAGTAGCCACCACCATGATTACCATAATGCCGCAAGCAAAGTAGAGGTTCTGACGAATAATACGATTGGCCCGACGTGAGAGGGTGTACGTGTATACGAGCTTCCGTAGGTCATTTGAGAGGAGTGCCACATCAGCCGCCTCAAGAGCCGCATCAGTCCCTGCCACTCCCATCGCAATCCCGACCCGAGCAGTGGCAAGCGCAGCAGCGTCATTCACCCCATCACCCACAAAGGCAACCGGACCGGTCTTTGCGAGCACTTCAATTTGTGTCACCTTATCTTCTGGCAAAAGATTCCCAAAGACCTGCGCTTCTTTAAGCCCGAGACCTTCGCCCACCGCGAGCGCCACGCGCTTCGTATCCCCTGTGAGCATCACCACCTGCTTCACCCCAGCAGCGTAGAGCGATTTGATCATGCCAGCCGATTCACGTCGCACCACATCAGAGAGTGCTACTACACCGAGAATTGTCTGTCCCTGTCCCACAATCACTGGTGTCTCGCCACGGACCTCAAGTGATTCAAGGAGTGCTTCCACTTCTGCCGTCATACTTACCTGTTCACTCAAAAGTAGCGTTTTATTACCAGCCCAGTAGCGTAATCCTCCCATAGTAGCGACCACCCCCTGTCCCGGAATCGCTGAGGCATCATGGGCTTCAAGCCGGCGCACCCCACGCTCGACGAGATACTCGGTAATACTACGAGCTAAAGGATGGTCTGATTCCGCTTCGAGGGTCGCTACAATCGAGAAAAATTCCGTTTCTTCACCTTCAAGCACCGTCACTTGAGAGACTGCCATCTTTCCTTCAGTGAGAGTTCCCGTCTTATCAAACGCAATAGTAGACACATTACCAAAGTCCTCAAGCGCGGCTCCGCCCTTAAAGAGCACGCCGTTGCGCGCGGCTGCCGCAATCGCGGACAGTACCGCCGCCGGCACACTGATTACAATTGCGCACGGACTGGCGACCACCAGCAGAGTCGCCGCTTTATACAGAGCTTCAGCAGTTGGGAGCCCAATCAGCAAAAAGATACCCAAGGCCGCAATACTGCCGAACAACACGACAAAGGTATACCGTTGCCCAAACCAGTCACTAAAACGTTCACTTGGTGACTTCTTGTCTTCAGCCTCCATCACGAGTTGGATCATGCGAGATAATGTCGAGCGAGCGGCTGGTGCGGTCACAAGGATGGTCAATACGGCATTTTGATTGACTGACCCAGCGAAGACCTTGTCCCCCGGTGCCTTATCAACCGGGACCGACTCACCAGTGATAGGTGCTTGATTGACCGCCCCAACACCCTTTTCTACCACACCATCTATCGGGATACGTTCACCCGGACGCACAATCACTCGGTCATCAATCATGAGGAGTTCCACCGCTACACGCTCGGTTGTTTGTCCATCTGACAAAAGGCGATTCGCCTCATCAGGCCGCATGTTCATAAGGGCTGCGACCGAGCGCTTTGTGTTACCCATTGCGTAGTGTTCGAGCGTACCAGCGAGACTAAAGAGGAAGAGGAGGATCGCGCCGTCGCGCACCTCTCCTACTCCCGCGGCTGCGAGTGCCGCGAGCACCATAAGCAGATCGATATTAAGATCCTTTTGTAGAAGCGACAGTATCGCTTCCTTGGCCGCCGGTGCACCACCAGCGAGGTACGCCAGTGCGTAGAGTCCGTAGACGACCCACAGTGATTCACCTATGAGACTCGCTATCACGGCTCCAATGAGTCCAACTGCCGTCAGAGTAGTTAATACTATCTGTATTCGTAATTCCTTTCGCTCAGCGGCTATCTCTTCCAAGATAGTGCTTTTAAGTTTATCCATAATGAGGTGATTATAGCAAAGAAAATTTCATTTTGCGGAAATGGAGGGATTCGAACATTACATGTTCGGTACACCCTTCATATCGTACTCGCTATCGCTCCGAGCGATATATTCAGGGTTTTCGAATCCCTCTTTGAAACTAATGTTTCAAATTCCTGCGGAAATGGAGGGATTCGAACCCTCGATCAGGTTTCCCCGATACATGATTTCGAGTCATGCGCCTTCAACCAACTCAGCCACACTTCCAAGCGACCGAAAGTATACCACTGTCAAAAGATTTAGCGCTAGCATTTTTACTGTTTTTTGCTATTATAACGCCACCATTTTATATGGCCCTATCGTCTAGCGGCTAGGGAATGAAAAGCGGGTGGCTTTTCATCCGATCGCGAAGACATGAGCGAATCGTCGATGTTTACGAGGCGATAGGGACAGGATTCTCATTCCTGTAACAATACTGAAAAAACCATTTTAAAAAATGGCCCTATCGTCTAGCGGCTAGGACACAGGATTCTCATTCCTGTAACCGGGGTTCGATTCCCCGTAGGGTCACGAGTTTAAGAAAAAAGTCCGAGTTTATCTCGGGCTTTTTTCTTAGACTCCTTGTGATGCCTTGGAGGCAGAATCGAAAGGCGCAATAAAGCGAAGCGAAATGAGCCAGGGTCGTGAGCGATATATTTTCATTAATGAAAATAATCGACTCCTGACCGATTCCCCGTAGGGTCACCAAAGAGAGAGCTGGTTCGAGCATCTTGTACAAAACAAAGAGTAGTGACACCCATCCTTAAGCGGAGTATCATACGTATACTTTGTACATTAATATAAGAACATAGTTATGACACTACTCTCCCCACATGATTTTGAAACTACTGCTGGTCAACGGTTGATTATTGCCAAAACCCAGTCGCTTGAAAAAAGTGCACGAACTTAATACACTGGTACATAAATGTCTAAAAGAAGAAGACCGGCTTGAGCAAGACTTCAAAGGCTACGATTAAAACAGCAACTCCAAAGGAAAGCTATAGGCCAAAAATCGCTTTGTGACATCCTTTTGAGTTAGGAGTACAATATACCTATGCCTCAACTGCGTATCGTCACATCTCTCACCATCCTCCTTGCACTACTAGCGATGCATATATTTGTGGTAGTAGCTGTTGGTTACCAGACTAGTAACCATAGTCACTCCATGGATGCTGTACACCACATGAGTGACTGTCCGTTTATGAACCACAGTGAGACACTTTGTCCTATGACGGTTCTCGATCATCTCGCAGCCTTCCGGAGCCTTTTTGAAAGCATACTGCCTGCAGTCATAGTGCTCGTGCTTATTGCAGGAGCTCAAGTATTTTGGCAATTAGTCTCACCACAGCTACGAACACTTCTCTTTCTACATGCCTACACCTTTTTCCGGCAAAGAAAATACCTTCTCACACAGTTTGTCCATAGACAATTCCAAGAACTATTTGCTCGAGGTATCTTGCATAAAAAAGTATACGGTTGAGTGATACATTTATTATCCAGTTAATCTCACTACTATGAACAATTCAATTATGATTGCTGCTATCGCCTTAATACTTGGTGGTGCTAGCGGCTACTATATCGCTCACGAATACCGCAGTGGCACAGACCGCAACTACCAAGATGAAGCCATCCCTATGGGTATGCACCGCATGCCTGATGGATCACTCATGGGTAATGGCAATACTGCCAACAACACCAATGGAATGGGTATGGGAATGATGAGTGGTGGCATGGGTCACGGTATGATGATGGTCGCCACCGAAAAAGAGTTTCTCACTGAGATGATTCCCCACCACGAGGAAGCAGTTGTAACCGCCAAAGAAGTCCTTGCCCGTGGCGCGACCACGCCAGAGATAAAGACACTCGTCGAAGGTATTATCACTGCCCAGGAAAAAGAAATTGCTGATATGAAGAGTTGGTACCAGGCTTGGTACGGGACCCCATACACCCCATCAGGCAAATATCAACCGATGATGCGTGACCTCTCGAAGCAGAGTGGCGTCGAACTGGATAAAATCTTCCTCGAGGACATGATCATGCACCATATGGGTGCCATCATGATGGCCCATAGTGTACAGGGCGTGACCGAACACAAGGAAGTTGAGACGTTGAGTAAAAACATTATTGAATCGCAATCAAAAGAAATTCAACTCATGCGCCAGCTCCGCACTGGATTGAAGTAAACCGCACTGAAAACAACAAATAACCGCTGGTTATGACCGGCGGTTATTTGTTTGACCATATACTTGCAATTTTAGCAAAAGTATGATTTAATATTGACCGTTGCAACCCGACCAGCTTCGTGTGAGGCAGTCGATATAAATGGAGTAGAGGTAAATGAAGCATCCCGTAGACGCTCATGTCGGCAAGCGCATTCGCCATCGGCGCTGGATGGTGGGCATGACCCAGGCCCAATTGGCCGACAAGGTAGGCGTCAAGTTCCAGCAGATCCAGAAGTACGAAACCGGCATAAACCGGATCTCGGCCTCACGCCTCTGGGACGTGGCCGATGCCTTGGGCGTCTCGATCTCATTCTTCTTCGAAGGACTGGAACATGACGTCGGGGTCATGAACGATCAGTTCAGCAAGGATACCGCCGCCCTGGCCCGGGACTATGATGGTCTCGATGACGACCAGAAGAAAGTCGTCCGGAAGCTCGTCACCTCGCTCATGTCCCAGCCGGCCTTCATTCGCCAAAAGACCGGCTGAACCAGAGCAGGCAGGCGGGGGACCAAAGGTCCCCCGCCACCCCACCCACCCGTCCTTACTACATGGACGGGATTGTTTATTTTATAGCTCTATTGACCACATGTTGAATGCTACAGTTGACGGATACGACTCGACTCGTCATACTGAGATTATGGCAAAAACCAGTACTGTAGTTCGAGTGACCGAAGTGACTAAAATTACCTTGACTGCGCTGGTGTTCACCGCGATGGTGATGCTGGGTACACCAGAAGAGACTGGTGTTATCACCTACCTCAACGAATCAACGAGTAGTCTTAATGAGCAACCCAGGAAAGGTGAGAAGGAGAAAGATACCGATACTAGTAATAATGAGTTTGAAGTCATTTTTGTCGATGACCAAAACCGTTCGCTGCGTGTTGTCCTCGACGCCGAGGATGGACAAGTCAAAGAAATTGATGACTCAAATGTAACCTAACCACACAAACAAAAACCGCCCGGGTACCGAGCGGTTTTTGTTTGCATAATTACCGGTTCACTATCACCCGAGCTAGCTCGTAGTCTTCAGTTAAACGATACGTGAAGCTACTACCGGTTGGGGTTAAGGTGCCACTCGATACCACTGGCGCTTCGTAGATACGGTCGTCATCAGGACTTGGATCACCTGATTCTGTCAACGTCGTTTTGATCGTCTCAGTTGTAATTGATTTGATCGTGCCGAAATTCGTGAGGTTCACTGTCACATCAAGACCGGTAGTTGGGATATCACCAGCGGAAATGAAAACCACCATCTTAGTGTTGTCACGATACCCTATCACATCGTAGTTAGAGCCCGTACGGGTCCAAAAGCCACGCGAATCTACCTTACCGGCAAGTAGCTGTGTACCAACAAGACTCTCGGCCATAAGGCGGAAGGCCTGCCCGCCGTGACTGAGTGTTTCTCCTTCGTGCCAAAGCATTTGTGATATGCAACTTTGGTTACCCCACAACATTCCCATATCAAGCCCTCCACCAATCATTTGACTAAAGGTATTCACCACCGTTGGTGCCTGTCGAGCACCTACATCATATTTAAGATATCCAGCTGGTGTAGTAGGCTTATCACAACCGCCAACATTCCATTCTGTTGCGATCAGTTTCATCTCTGGGACATTTCTACCAGCCCAGGCTTTACTCCACCAACTTTTTGCTACACCAAACTTGCGCGTTGTGGTAGCAAAATCATACTCATTGATGTTACCTACCAAACCAATATGATGCACAAAGCCATCTACTGTCTTCATGTTTGTGGCTGATATCTGATTGTAGATATTCGGCATACCACCTTCGGTTGAACCAATCCAGATAGCGACATCCACTTTTTTCTTTTGCGGGTTGAGTGTAGTGCTCGTCAAGACGCTATTGATAGTCCCAAGGAAAGCATTTGCTACATACCCGTAGGAACCTGGGCCAGGGGTAAATTTGTTATTACTCCAACCACGAGAAGCGGTTTCGTTACCTATTTCGAGCGTAATACTAGCCGGTAATGGACCATAGTCCCCCCGCACTAACTTGGTAACAAAATCACGCACGTGAGTCTGTCCTACCGTTACATTGTTGAAATAGGGCTCAGTTGGAATCACCATGGTGAAAGGAATATTCTTCTCTACGGCATAGGCCATCACTTCAGTGAGACCACGCTGGAGACTAGCGCGGTAGTCTGCCTCTCCCGGAGCGGGTTCTTTATATATATCAGCAAAGGTGAGGTCGTATTTGCGGGTGGCACTTTTATCTTCGGCCAACGACCCACCAGGCCAACGAATTGCATTATTTGGCACCTGAGCGACAGCGGTTTTGTAGTTACCAAATATATTAAAAGTAGTGTAGACCGTACCAAATGCTTCTTTTTTCACAAAAGCCGGGCCGGAGTGAGCCGAGGTATATGGACTGGTGTAATTAAGGGTGGTGGTTACTTTTTGAACCGGTATTGGTGCGGGAGTGGTTGTGGCAACTGGAGCAACTGGGGCCGTGGTGGTCGGCGTGGTGCCAGCAGTGGTGGTCGCAACCGGACTAAGAATGTTTATAAAACTTCCAATCGCAAACCCCGTCGCTGCCGTGAGACTCCCAGCCAACAAAACTAAAAGACGTAGCATACATATTATACTTATAGAATAAGTATATAGTACGGTTACTAGCCTTTTGGCTTTATCTACAGCCTAATGAGCGACCACGGCCGTACCGGTCACACTCACCATGAGCATATTACCGATGGTTTCGTAGTCATAATCGATACCAACAATCGCATTGGCGCCAAGTGCTTCCGCCCGCGCTATCATCTCACGCAGTGAGGTCTCACGCGCATCTGCAATCGTCTTTTCGTACGTAGCCGAACGACCGCCAACAATATCGCGCACACTCGCCATAATATCTTTAAATACATTGGCACCAAAAATGGTTTCACCAGTCACAAGACCTTTGTAGTCGGCAATAGTCTTCCCTTCGAGGATTGAAGTGGTAGTTAGTATCATAAAAGAAGTATTTATATTGAAGCGATCTTTTCTGCTTTTAGTAATTGTTTAAGATCCGTAAGCAACTCAAGTGCATGACTCGCTGGGTCGACCTCAGGATAGACCTTCGCTACTTTGCCATCTCGCCCGATGAGGTACGAGATACGGTTGGTACCACGCACTTCTTTGCCATACATCTTTTTCACAACAAAGGCACCGTACTTGTCCATCATCTCCATAGTTGGATCAGAGAGGAGGGTAAACGGAAGTGAGTACTTTTCGGCAAACTTCTTATGAGACTTCACGGTATCTTTACTGACGCCAAACACCTGCACCTTCATCCGCTTAAAGTCTTTGTAAACATCGGCAATCATGCAGGCTTCTTTGGTACAACCCGGAGTGTCATCTTTTGGGTAAAAATAGATAAGGGTCCATTGTCCGGCCAACTCCTTGTGCGTATGAGTGACACCGTCTTGATCAACGAGCGAAAACGTCGGGGCTTTTTTACCAATTTTTAACATATGATACTAGTATACCAAATATCAAAATTCAATCACTTCGTGAGCCTTAAAACACAAACGGCCCGTGTTGAAAGACGGGCCGGTGATGTAGTTCAGGCAGTGCCATTTGAAACATTTGTCTCAGACAGCCGCCACCGAAAGAGTTGCCGCATTGCCCAGGAGTGATCGCTACCGTCGTTACGCCGATTCCATTTTTGGAGCTCATGCTTTAGCTTGTCCAGCGGTATCGACGCAACAATTAGCACTACCGCATCGTAAGCAGCATCAAACGGACCAAAGGTATGATCAGTCATAACATTCCCCACTACAATGTGCCTCAAGGAGCTTATAACGTGACTTTACTCCACGGTGACCGACTTGGCAAGATTCCGCGGTTTATCAACATCAAGTCCTTTTTCTATACCGACATAATATGAGAGTAACTGGAGTGGTATCGTCGACACAATCGGTTGGAGTATTGGATGAGTCTTTGGTACATAGATGACTGAGTCGCCGAGAGCCGCTGCGTGTTTATCGTCATCCTCAGCAATGATGATTACAGGCGCTTTACGAGCTTTGACTTCCTCGATATTTGAGACCATCTTTTCGTAAACATCTTGTGACGGGAGCAGAGCCACCACCGGTACTCGTGCATCAAGGAGTGCAATTGAGCCATGTTTCAGTTCCCCTGCCGGAAAGCCCTCAGCATGGATATAGGTCACTTCCTTCATCTTAAGGGCTCCTTCGTAGGCCAGTGGCGCATGTGATCCACGACCAATATACATCATACTCGTCGCGTCTTTGTAGCGACTAGCAATTGCTTCGATGTTGGTTTGTCGCTTGAGTACCGTATCAAGTACCGCCGGGAGCACTTCAACCGCCGCCAGTATCTCCTTCGCCGCAGCTTCGTTCAGCGTACCGCGCTCACGCCCCAGGAGGACAGCAAGGAGAGCAAAGACGGTGAGTTGTGATACAAAGGCCTTGGTCGACGCGACCGCCACCTCCGGTCCGGCGTGGTTGTATACTCCAGCGGCTGTCTCGCGCGCGATACTTGATCCGACTACGTTAACAATTCCCAAGGTGAGAAGTCCTTCCGCCTTCGCCCGCTTGATCGAAGCCAGGGTATCAGCTGTCTCTCCCGATTGTGTAACAGCGAGCACTGCGGTACCCGCCCCACCGAGCATCGCTCGGTACCGATACTCACTACCGATTTCAACCTCAGTGGGGAGACCAGCGTAGGTCTCAAGCATCCACTGTCCGATACGACCGGCAAAACACGCCGAGCCGCACCCAACAATAGTTAGACGCTGTATATCCCGCAGTTCAGGTAACACGGACTCCAGACCACCAAGTTTCACCCTACCCTCACTTGCAAGCACGCGTCCGCGAATCGTACTGCGAATTACTTCGGCCGCTTCATTAATTTCTTTTTCCATAAAGTGGCGGTAGCCATCTTTTTTAACGGCTTCGATATCCGCTGCCGCTATTTCGGGCACAATATGCCGTTCAGTACCGCTCATATTTTTCACTCGGTAGGTTGTGGGAGTAAGGATGGCCATATCACCATCATCGAGGTACACGAACCGATTGGTGTACGACAAAAGTGCCACCGCATCAGACGCCACATAGTGACCATCTGCCGCTACCCCGAGCACTATTGGACTCCCGAGCCGAGCGATCACTATCACCCCAGGTTCGGCTTCGTGGGTGACCACCAGTCCATACGCACCCCGCACCCGCACGAGTGCCTTCCCCACTGCTTCTTCAAGATTGCCGGCATAGAGCGTCCCGATGAGCTTCGCCAACACTTCAGTATCGGTAGCTGAATAAAAGGTATGACCGGCTTCTTGTAATTCATTTTTGAGGTCACGGTAGTTTTCGATGATGCCGTTATGAACGAGATGTAGCTGTCCGCTGCTGTCGGTATGTGGATGAGCATTTACTTCACTAGGCTCCCCATGAGTAGCCCAGCGCGTATGCGCGATACCAGAAGTGGTATCAGTAGATAAAGTCGCAACTACCTTCTCGCGTAGTACCGCTACTTTCCCCACCGCTTTGACGATACCCACTCCACCAACTGATAGTCCAGCTGAGTCATAGCCGCGGTACTCGAGCGCCTCGAGGCCAGCGAGTAATATCGGCGTTACGTTTTTTGTCCCCGTATATCCAATGATGCCACACATACCAAATGAAATAACTTATAGCGTATATGCTATATAACGTACACAATCGGCAATAAGTTATTCATGAAGCAAGAAACGAAGGACGCAAAGAAAAACCGACCCCTGGGGAGGAGTCGATCTAGGCTACTGGCGTACCGCCGTAAAAGTAATACATGGTGTCGTCAATCTTGAGGGAGTACTGGAACCAGTAATCCATCGAGAAATCGTTGGTGATAGCGACTCCATGATCATCTTCAGGAAACCGTTTGATCGAGACAAACAGGTTACCCATGGCTTCAATCTGCCTCAACTCGCCCACCTGGAGCGGTTTCACCAACGAGGCACGGATTTCTTGAATAGCAGACTGGGTCAGTTTCATCATATATCCTTTGCTTTAAGTCGCAGAAGGGACTGTCTCACTTCTTCTATTCTACCATAATCATCGTGATATGTAAATACCCCTCGACTATCCGCTGATTTATAGGGATCTAACCCCTCTACCCCAAAGCAAGACACGCCAAAATCAATAATATAACCCAAAATATCAGTAGATTCGGGGGATTGGGTAAACATAATATTACCTATGTGGAGATCTCGATGATAAAGTCCAGCCGCATGACATGCATCCAAAGCTTGTTTTAGATCATCACAAAATTTGTGGATCATTGACTCATCAATCCATTTTGGAACACTGCCATACCCCCGCTGCAGGTCATCGATACTTTTGGCGGGCAGTTTTTCCATCGCAATCATTTTATGACTCCCAAATTCACAGTAATAGTATGGTGATGGCACCTTGACCGATAAACTAAGCGGTTCCAAGTGATTATAAAAAGCGGTATGCAAATCTAGTTCTCTTTCAAGGGTGTTTCTGCCTAAATTTTTCCCCACTGCCTTAGCAAATTTATAACAAATTGCCACTCGGCCGTTTTTAATTTCGGCTTCAGCGACATACACATGAGCATCGCCTCCTTCACCAATCTGACGATTTTTGGTCAGAAGTTGGTGAAACATTCGCTTAAAGCCTCGATAAGAAATTTCACCTTCTTCTACACCAGATATGGTCTCAGCCGTTTTTATCACGAACGTTCGTTGCTCTCGCTCTTCGATTTTTTGTAGCGCATAATTGAGAGCTTCAACTGAAGTTGCAGCTTCTTCAATGACATGTTTGTTTTGAGGAATCGAAGTTAAAAAACTATACTCAGGATTAGAAAGAATCTCATCTAGTTCTTCTGCCGCTTTTTTCTCTTTGTCGATTTCTGGTGGTACTGATGGGCCTTCGATTTTCATATCTAGTTTACTAAAGAAGTTTTTGTGCTACTATTGTAGCACTTTTGCGAGGTTAGCTCAGCTGGTAGAGCGCTACATTGACATTGTAGAGGTCACAGGTTCAAGTCCTGTACCCCGCACAAAATGAAAAATCCTAGTTTTTGCTAGGATTCTTTTATTTTTGCGTCAGGACTTGAAAAGGTTGCCTGGGATTTTATGACGATAGGAAATAAAATCGTGACAACCTGTACTGAAACTGTAAGTTTCAAGTCCTGTACCCCGCACCAACAAAAGCCTTCGGGCTTTTTGTTTTTTCGGCTATACTAGGCGATATGCAAAATGAACTCAAAGATATTGTCATTATCTACCACGGCGACTGCCCGGATGGCTTTGGGGCTGCCTATGCGGCCTGGAAGAAGTTTGGTGATAGCGCTACCTATATTCCATGGAAGGACCACGGAGTCTTGCCGGAAGGATTAGTAGACAAAGAAATCTACATTGTCGACTTTTCATTTTCTGCCCCACTGCTTGAGCAACTCAATGGCACGAACAAAAGTGTTGTCGTCATTGATCACCACGCCAGTGCCGAGTCCGATGTCCGGGCGTATCCACAAAATATTTTTGATACCAACCACTCGGGTTGTGTCCTCGCGTGGAAGTACTTTCACCCCGACACATCAGTTCCAAATGTCCTTGTCTATGTTGAAGATCATGACCTTTGGCGCTTTGCACTCATCGAACACCGCGAGTTTAATGTCGCACTCCATGACGAAGTATCATTTGATTTTATCGCCTGGGACAACCTTATCGAACAATTAAAAGACAAAAACAACCTCATTAACTTTATTACCAAAGGGTCTCTCCTTGCCAAATTCGAAGACAAAATTGTACAGAAGATTTTTTCGTACCGCGAAAAAGTCATGTTCGAAGGTATCGAATGTTATGCCATTAATGCCAGTCGCTATTACCGCAGCATTCTTGGAAATATGCTTGCTGAATTAAACCAGAGCGAAGGACGACCACCACTGGGTATTGTCTACTACCGTAGTAACGGCAAAGTCAACATTTCATTGCGAAGCAAAGACGAGGTTGATGTGGCAAGTATTGCGCAAAAATATGGCGGTGGTGGCCACACGCACGCCGCGGGCATCGAGGCAAAAAACTTCTGTGACTTACCATTTACTTTTATTGAGTAAGCTATGAAAACCAACCCGACGCTGTACTTCCTCTATCTCGCTCACGGTCTTTTTATGTTTGCAAGTGTGATGCTCGCGCCGCTATTTGCACTCTTTGCTACCAATTTTAATGCCACTATCGAAACCGTTGCCTTACTTGGCACCATCTACTTTACTGCCAAAGGAGCAGGAACAGTGTTTACCCGACTCGTTGGTAGACACTTTCTCACGCCAAAAAATAGCCTCCAATTTGGGTATGGTCTAAAAATATTGGGCTGCCTTGGTTTTTTCTTTGCCACTGCCCTACCACAACTATTTATCATCCAGCTACTACTTGGCTTCAGTGAGGGTCTCCACGCTCCCGCTTTTCGTGCGCTTATGGCGACAAATTTCGATAGTCACAAAGAATTACCTCAGGCCGCTGATTGGGAAATTATTCTTTCTTTCACCGGCATCACCGGTACCGCGATGGGTGGACTAATTGTCAGTCAGTTTGGTTTTGATACGCTCTTTTTGGCCATGACAGTTTTGGTAAGCGTAGCTCTTTTGCTAACCTACAAACTCTCGTCATGTTATTAGCTATAATGACAAGAGATGATAAAAGAGTAAATTATTGCCGCTCAAGAGACAAACTTGCAGGGCTGGAGTGATGTTACGGTTCTATACCAACAGCGGAGCCCAGAGGACCAAAAGTGTATGAGAGTCGACGGATAGGAAAGGTGCAGCAGGCTGTCTTGCCACAGGGCTAACCCTCCCACGCCACAAACCTGTTGTCTCTTGAGCACCCGCCACCTCCGGCGGGCTTTTTTTATGGCAAAATCGTGGTATAACTAGCGCCGAGAAGTGACGAAATAGATAGCCGTCCGAATAAGGGTTAACAGTAGGAGCATAATCGAGTAGCCCCGAAATACCCGGGTAACCAGCCCCAGTTCGTAATATGCTATTGTAGGGTGCAAATCCCTACCTTCTCATCATTTTTATGCGTATTCTATCTATTGAAACCAGTTGTGACGAAACGGCGGTCAGTCTAGTCAAGGTCGACGGTGAGTTCCCGACCGCGACCTATACGCTTCTTGGCAATGCCATCTTCTCCCAAGTTGACCTCCACAAAGAATACGGGGGCGTCTTTCCGACGGTAGCCAAACGCGAGCATGCAAGGACACTCGTCCCGATGCTTGAGAAAGCCCTCCGTGAGGCTGAACTCCTGGAAGAAGGTGCCACCGATATTGATGATGAAGCGACCCTCCTTGAAATCCTTAGTCGCGAAGATAATCTTGGCCCGGACCTCGTCGCCTTTTTGCAGTCATACAGTCTTCCTGAAATACAAATGATTGCGGTCACGAACGGACCCGGTCTTGAACCCGCCCTATGGGTAGGAGTGAGTTTCGCCAAAGCCCTCGCCCAAGTACTCAAATGCACCGTTATACCAGTCAATCACATGGAGGGGCATATCCTTGCCTCGCTCTATGATGTCGAAGTTGATGATGCACTTGCACCTATACAGTTCCCTGCCCTGGCTCTCCTTGTCTCTGGTGGTCATACCGAGTTGATTCTCATGAAGAATTGGGGTCAGTATGAGAAAGTTGGTCAGACGCGCGATGATGCTGTCGGTGAAGCATTTGATAAAGTGGCGCGACTGATGGGACTCCCGTACCCCGGTGGACCCGAGATTGGCCGGCGTGCCGCCATTGCGCGCGAGGCCAAGCTCCCGCCCTATGGCGACAAACCCCTCCCACGACCGATGACCCACAGTGATGATTTTGATTTCTCCTACGCCGGACTCAAGACCGCTGTCCGCTACGCCATAGCTGACAAGACCATGACCGAGGACGAGAAGAATGCGCTCGCACGTGACTTTGAAGATGCAGCCATCGAATCACTGTACACCAAAACGGTAAAAGCGATAGATCACTTTGGTATCGCCACGCTTATTATCGGTGGTGGTGTCTCTGCGAACAGCTTCCTCCGCCAGACCTTTACTGAAAAGCTCCTCGCTACCCACCCACACATCGAGGTCTACCTCCCTCATCGCCACCTCTCAACTGATAATAGTGTCATGATTGCGCTTGCTGGCCATGCAGAGCTCGCGACCGCTCGCAGTGCAGGCGCGATTGCGTATATCCGCGCTGACGGCAACCGTTCGCTTTAATTATATGGACAACATCGAACTACTAGGCCACAGCAAAGATAACAACCTATGAAGTACACATTCGTAGCCTATTTCTATTTTTAGTTTACACGCGCGGGAACACCGTAGTGCTTTTGTGATGAAATAGAAATATAAAGATGTCACAAAACAGTGCGGGGTTCCCAACAGGAACCCCGCACTGTTTTTGTTGGCCGCACCCTATCCCTAGGCCTTGCCTAGGGATAGGGTGCGGCTCGCAATTAGGCGAGAAGCGCAACAACTCTGTCCATGAGGAAAACCATATATCTTTCGTTTGCAGCGGTAACGCCACTCCGGCATTGAAAACACCGCCTGTACTCACCGCAGATCCACCCGCAACCTCTGTTTCCGCACCATCTACCCCGCCTTGGGCTGACCCACCAGGTGGGTCAGATGATCTCACTGCTGAGAATGAGGGGAGTGGGTTGGCTAGACGAGGCTGGTAATCTCCACACCACCAGATCGAAGCCCGCGCTTCTGCGCGGGCTTTTTCTTTTTCTATATTCTCTATTCCCTATTTTCATGCTACGATGCGACTACTATGAGCGAGCAAAATCAAGGTCAAAGTACCACCCCAGCCCTCTTTATGAGTCCGTATAATCCAGGCGATCACGAAGACCGCATCTACCAGCTGTGGGAGGCTTCAGGCTACTTCAATCCGGACAATCTCCCCGGCGACCGTACCGAGCCGTTTGCGATTGTGATGCCGCCACCAAATGCCAATGGTTCACTCCATGCCGGCCACGCGCTCTTTGTGACCGTCCAAGACATCATGCTCCGCTACGAACGTATGAAGGGCAAAAAAGCGGTTTGGTTCCCGGGTGCGGACCACGCTGGTTTTGAGACGCAGGTGGTGTACGAAAAGAAACTCGAAAAAGAAGGTCGCTCTCGCTTTCAGATGACCCGCGAAGAACTCTACGCCGAAATCCTCGACTTTACGCTCTCGAATAAGTCATTTATGGAAGGGCAAATCCGTTCCTTGGGTGCCTCGTGTGACTGGTCGCGCGCTCTCTTCACGCTTGATGATCGCGTGAAGAAAATCGTCTACGACACCTTTAAGCAACTTGAAACCGATGGACTCCTCTACCGCGGTGCCCGTTCCTCTAACTGGTGTCCAAAACACCAGACTTCGTTCTCCAACCTCGAAGTAGAACACGAGGAACGCACCGAACCGTTTTACTACTTTCAATATGGGCCATTTGTGATTGGTACGGCTCGACCAGAGACCAAGTTCGGCGACAAGTACGTGGTCATGCACCCAGACGATGCGCGCTATGCCGAGTACCAGCATGGTCAGAAGATTGAACTGGAGTGGATCAACGGCCCAATTACCGCCACTGTGATTAAAGATGAAGCCGGTGACCCAGAGATGGGTACCGGTATGATGACCATCACACCATGGCACTCGAGTATTGACTTTGAAATCGCGAAGCGCCACAACCTCGACTACGAACAGATTATTGATTGGCGCGGCAAGCTTCTCCCGATTGCTGGTGAATTTGCTGGCCAAGATATTCGTGATGCCCGCAAGCTTATCGTTGAAAAACTCAAAGAAAAAGGGCTCCTCGTGAAAATCGATGAGCAGTACCACCACGCCGTTCCCTGTTGCTACAAATGTGGTCGTGAAATCGAACCGCAAATCAAAGAGCAGTGGTTCGTCAATATGAAGCCACTCGCTGCTAAGGCGCTTGAGGCACTCGATGCTGGTCGCTACACCTTCGTTACCGAGCGCGATGAGCGAGTATACCGCCACTGGCTTACCAATATCGAAGATTGGCCAATTGCGCGCCAAATCGCTTGGGGTATCCCGATTCCCGCCAAAGTCTGTGTGGACTGTCATCACGGTATGGTTGACCTTGAAAACACCATCACCGCCTGTTCCAAGTGTGGTGGTAAAGTTGAACAAGAACAAGATACGTTTGATACGTGGTTCTCCTCTGGGCAATGGCCGCTCTGTGTCACCGACTATACCGGCGCAAGTAATGACTTTACAACTTTCTACCCAACAGCAGTAATGGAAACCGGTAAAGATATCCTGTTCTTCTGGGTAGCCCGGATGGTGATGCTTGGTCTCTACCGTACCGGTGAAGTACCATTCAAGAAAATCTACCTCCACGGCATGGTGCGTGATAAGCAGGGGAAGAAGATGAGTAAAAGTAAAGGTAATGTAATTGCCCCGAGTGAGATTCAAGAAAAGTACGGCACCGACGCTTTACGCATGGGACTTATGATGAACAACGTGCCTGGCACTGATATGAACCTCGACCCCGATAAGGTCAACGCACACAAGAAGTTTGCGAACAAGATCTGGAACATCACCCGTTTTGTGCTTGATAACACCATCGACTACATGCCGCCTGTAGAGCACACTGAGGCTGATACCAAGTTCGAAAACGAATTCCTCCACCCAATGGTCGCCGAGATCAATGCCGAGATGGCAAAAGACCGCTTTGACCTTGCTGCCGAAAAGATCTATCACTTCGTGTGGGATCACTTTGCAAGCCAGGTAATTGAAGAGAGTAAGGTACTTCTTGCTGGTACACCAGCTGAACGTGCATCCCGCCAGCGGATGCTCACTCACTACCTCGTGATATCACTAAAGCTCCTCCATCCATTTATGCCGTTTGTGACAGAAACTATCTGGCAGGAACTCCCGGCTCATATGAAAGACGCTGATCTGCTCATGGTGGCAAACTGGCCAAAAAGTTAAAAACAAGCATCGCGAGCCTTTGGCTCGCGATGCTTGTTTTTGGTACGGCAATTTGGTAGCGTATGTCACGGAGCAGTAAAAAGGGGCTATCATGGCATTAGTGTCAGAAAAACGCAAAGCAACAAACGGAGAGCCTGGGGACACCTACGTAAAGGTGATGATCAGACGAAACAGTGAAGAAATCGAGTCACATCTCCACCTTCAGCATATCTACGACGATTGCTATGCAATCGTTGGTGGTGGCGATGAGGCAATCATGCTGTTTGGTGACGGACGAGAAGATGATCGAGTCTACATCAAGCCGATCGCCAACCGCGACTTCTCGCATTTCGTCACCCAGTGAAAGCTGCCGGCCGCCCCTTCGGGGCGGCTTTCCTTTTCCCCATACCAACCGGTATTCGCATTATCCGTCCCTGGGAGCCTGATACAATTAAGCCATCATGCCCATCACTCCCGAAGCATTTGCTATAGCCGCAGTCTCTGGACTTGTGCCAGCCCTTTTTTGGCTCTGGTTTTGGCTTCGTGAAGACCAAAAGAAACCTGAACCACTTCTTCTTATCGCCGTTACCTTTATTGGTGGTATGGCTGTGGTACCGCTTGCCCTCCCGCTCCAGAAACTCGCCATCGAGCTCTATATCGGTACCAATCTCGTCGTGGCCTGGGTAATTATCGAAGAAACACTCAAATATACCTTGGCGGTACTCATCATACTCTGGAACAAGGCCGTTGATGAACCGATTGATATGATTATCTACATGATCACTATCGCCCTTGGGTTTGCCGCTTTAGAGAATACCCTCTTCCTCCTCTCGCCAATTTCTGGCGGCGATTATATAAGCTCTACCCTCACTGGCTCGTTTCGTTTTCTTGGCGCTACCCTCCTCCATATCCTCGCCTCAGGGACCGTGGGAGTATTCCTCGCCTTCGCTTTTTATAAGAGTAAACTAGCTCAAATCAGCTTTGGAATGCTCGGGTTATGCCTTGCCATCGTATTGCATGCTCTCTTTAACTTTTTTATAATTGGAGCAAGTGGAGAAACTATCCTCGGTGTGTTTCTCTTCGTCTGGATAGGAATTATTATCCTGTTCTTCTTATTCGAAAAAGTCAAAGCTACCGAACGAAAACAACTAGTACCTTAGTTCCCTCTTTATGAAAAAACCATCATTCCTCGACCGACTCACCGGCAATGTACAACACGATGATTATGATCGTGTCTTGTCTGATGACCACCACTTTGGTGATGAGGACGCTGAGGAAGTTGATGAATATGGCGAAGAGGAAGATACCTGGCAGGACGGCAACACTCATGACCATACTCCACAGGAGGGTGAACTGCCGGTGGACATGTACCAGACAGCCGACGCGATTGTGATTCGTGCTTTGGTAGCCGGTGTAAGTCCAAATGATCTCGATATCGCCATCACCCGTGATATGGTGACCATCAAGGGCATCCGTGAAGAATACCAGGAATCATCAGACGACAACTATTTCCACCGCGAACTCTTTTGGGGTTCATTCTCTCGCACCCTCCTCCTCCCTGAAGAGGTTGTGATTGACGAAGCTGATGCCCAAGAAAAACACGGGCTCCTTGAAATCCGCCTACCGAAGCTTGATAAGAATCGCAGTACGCAACTAAGAGTGAAATCTCAAGTGCATAAACAGTAAAGAGAAAAGGCGGTCCTGTGGGACCGCCTTTTTCGATGTTGTGAATACATCACCAGAGATGCACAGTGTGTGTGACTTTTGCCCCTGAGTAGCAGAACTGCCCCGTGACATCGAGCGCTCCCGAAAGAAGACGCGATGTCTTCACCGAGAACTGTAGTCCACCCAAGGTGCCGAGGTTGTCTTGCAGCTCCGCCTGGAACTCCTCTGCATCGTGGTTGTTCTTTGTCATTTCCCAGACTGTACGAACCAGGGATTCGAAGACTTGATGAGTAAGTCCATGTCCACTCCTTTCGGCGAGAGCCAGCACACCAGCCAGCTTCCCTGCAGTTTGATTGTAAGAACCATCCATTACTTCCTCCGTCGTTGGACATCTGTCCGCCAAGATCGATTCCGAGCCTCGTTTTTTCATAAACGAAAATCCGCCTCGGAAGGCGGATTTCGATGTCATTCAATAGGTGCTCAAAAACTACCTTCCAGTGCGGATACTAGATACACAGGATGAGGAGAAACTACTCCAGGTGGCGATGTAGTGGGTCAGCTTCATGGTGGTTATATGATACTCCTGTATGATTGCCCTGTCTAGAGCCATACAATCTTTGAGGTTGAAAAATATCTATAAACAGGTACAATGTGCCTCACTGCTTGGGTAGCTCAGTTGGTAGAGCATTTCCCTGAAGAGGAAGGGGTCGGCGGTTCGAGCCCGCCCCCAAGCACAAATAGCCAGCCCAAACACGAAAGTGTTTGGGCTGTTGCTATTTGTTGCTTGGAGGCGGGCTCGAAAGACTGTTCCAGGGTCCCCTTTAGGGCTGGAACAGTCCGGGTCGGGCGAATGAGATATTTTATGAGGTACGAAATAAAATATCCATGAGCGTGACCGAGCCCTGGTTCGAAACGGGCGTACTATCTAGCTACCCGACCTACTGCCCAACATAGGTCTCCAAGAGGCCTTGAATGACTCCAGGCGGTACATTGATACCATTGATTTGTACATCTGAAGCATCACCACCAACAAACCCCACAAAAAGACTGTAAAGATAGTAGTACGCCAATAATGGGATACCGAGGAGTATGGTGTACCAAATCACCTTAAAGATGAAGCGACGGCGCTCACGCCGTTCTTGACGAATTAAGAGCTCATTGTTCTGCCGGACGAGTTCTTGATTCTCCCGCAAAAGCTTGATAATAAGTTCGTGTTGATCGGTTGGCATGGGGTCCATATACTACTAGTATAGCAGGATTTTGTGGTAGGATACCCCCTACAAGCCTTCGTAGCACAATGGATAGTGCTATTCCGTCCTAAGGAAGAGATGTAGGTTCGATTCCTGCCGAAGGCACCATGTATTCAATAACGATCTACGCGACACCGATGTGCTTTCCTCTTAACTTTACCGTCCATACATGAGTAGAAATCAGTAATGGCCGGACAACCGACCGCTATGATCTTTGGGGCTACCCTCGACCAGCTGCTACTCCAATTCATAGGTATATCTTTAAAAACCTGTTACCTGACCAGCTCGGCACCACCTTTTCACCTTTTGTTTCAATTCATTCACTCAAAAAACGACAGACTGGTAAGGTTCTTCTCTCTGTCTCAGGCGAAGAAAATACTGTCGCACCCCAACTCTATACCGCCATCAGTGAACAAGTCCTTAACTACCCTTACGCTCACACATTCAGTATGGTATGGGGACCAAACTGTAATACGTTTACACAGTGGTTGCTTAGGCTCGTTCCCGAAGCCAATCTGGCTCTCCCCTGGTATGCCTGGGGTAAAAATTATCGACTCAAATAAAACAAAACCCTTCGAGTCGACTCGAAAGGTTTTGTTTTATATTTTTTGTTTTGATTTACACCCCAAGGAGTTCCTTCACCTTGGCTTCATCAAATCCAACAATTACATCATCTTCGATACGAATGACAGGCACACCCATCTGGCCGGTCATATCAACCATCTCCTTGCGCTTCTCAAGATCGCTCGCCACATCGTATTCCGTAAAGGCGATGTTATGCTCAGCAAAAAAATCCTTGGCCATGTGGCAGTAGTGGCAAACCGGAGTACTATAAATGGTGACAGTTTTACTCATATACAATTTCTTATGTTTATGCCAAATAGTATACCTTACCGCCAAAAAATATACCAGGGAGGGGTATCCGCAATTGGCTGGAGCGGCGTCACCTCACTATCTTTCTTTTCCTCATCGACGATAATTACCACCTGCTCGCCGGGTTGGGCAACGTCGAAGTTGCGACGCATTTCAGCCTCCATCCCCCGCTCACTGCTGAGGTACTCTACTTTGTCTTTGATATGTTCCTTACGAGCTTTGAGCTCCGCAACATGTGCTTCGGCCTCAGCTCGACGTTTTGCCATATCGCGCTCAATGGTGTAGCGATCATAGACTACCCACAACAAGAAAAGACAGACGAAGGCCAAAATTCCCACAACCCACCAGGATTTGAGGACACCACGCCAACTGCGCTTTTCGTAAAACTGCAACATGTGGTACTATTCTAGCACTATTTAAGATACGAATCATGAGTTTCCTCTATCACAAAAATACCAAAAAAATTATCAAGTGGGTCTGGATTTTTATTGCTGTATTTATCATCGCCAGCATGATTGCCAGTCTTTTTGCTGGCTACATGTAACAAAAAGACCGCCACTCTGGCGGTCTTTTTGTTTTATTGAGCACACGTTAAGAGTGATTCAGATTAGTCCAGATGCGCGAAGCTGAAGAAAAATGGAAGGAGGCGTACTTTTGTACGATGACTAACATTTTGTGAACAGCGACGACAAAGCAGATGGGCTGATATCAATCACTCTTCACCATTTTCATGAAGACGTCCTGGGGTATATTGACTCGGTTTTTCCCCAACTCAAGCGCCTTCTTCTTCCCTTTCTTCTGCTTCTCAAGAAGCTTCATCTTGCGGGTGATATCGCCACCATAAAGGTAGCCGGTCACGTCTTTGCGGAAGGCTGAGAGTGACCGTGAGGCAATAATCTTGCCACGGACTTTGGCCTGGAGCTTGGTCACGAACTGCTGGCGTGGCATATTATCATAGAGCTTGTCTACCACCGCCCGCGCATCAAACTCTGCCCGCCGTTCACCAACTACTCGAGAGAAGGCAGTGATGGGTTCTTCAGCGACGAGCACATCCATACGGACGACAGTAGCTGGACGCATTTCAGCAATTTCGTACGAAAGAGAGGCGTAGCCACTACTCGCATTTTTGAGTTTATCGAAGAAGTTACGCATCAGTTCACGCAGTGGCATTTCAATGGTGAGGAGGTTTCGACCGTCTTTAAGCACCTCTGTTTCTAGAATCCCGCCTTCATGATCAAAAAGGAGCGTCATGATATTTCCGAGATGGTCTACTGGTGTGATGATTTGTCCTAAGAGCCACGGTTCGCGCACCGAGACCTTCTCCCCGTGGTCTGGGAACCGTGATGCGGCATAAATTGATTCAATATGTCCATCATCGTAGGTGACCTCATAGGCAATTGATGGGGCGGTAATGATAATTTCGATATCAAACTCGCGCCGAAGGCGTTCGGTCACGATTTCGAGGTGGAGCATCCCCAAGAAACCACAGCGGAACCCACGACCAAGCACCCCTGAGGATTCTTCTTCGTAGGAAAGCGAAGAGTCAGAGAGCTTGAGTCTATCAAGAGCCTGTCGAAGCATAGTGAAATCATCCTGACTATCAGGAAAAATCGACGCCCACACCACCGGTCGCGCTTCTTGGTAGCCAGCGAGTGCTGGCGCGGGATTCTTCTCGAGCACGAGTGTGTCACCAACTGAAGCAATCCCCGGTTCTTTGATACCAGTCACAATGTAGCCAATCTCCCCTTCTTTGAGTTCGGGCACAGCGACCTCGCTCGGTGTCACCATACCAACCTCCTGCGCAATGAAACTTTTACCACTCGCTACAAAACGGAGTTGATCACCCTTTTTCACACTGCCGTCAAACACACGCATGAACACAATCACCCCCCGGTGATTCGAGTATTGGAAATCAAAAATGAGTCCTCGGTACGCGGCCATCTCACTCCCGCGCGGGGCCGGAATACGTTCACAAATAGCCGTGAGGAGTTCTGGCACACCAGCGCCGGTCTTACCCGAGACGAGTAAAATATCCGAACGCTCGCACCCCAGGAGCTCCATCACTGACTCTGCAATCTCATCTGGACGAGAGTGGCTCATGTCGGTCTTGGTGAGCACCGGAATGATGGTAAGACCTTGCTCGCGTGCCATTGAGAGCGTGGTGAGGGTCTGAGCCTGAATACCCTGAGTACTATCGACAAGGAGGAGTACTCCTTCAACCGCCTTGAGCGCTCGTGATACTTCGTAAGAGAAGTCGATATGACCCGGAGTGTCAATGAGATTGAGCTGGTACTCATGCCCACCATGAACATATTTCATGCGGACCGGCTGCATCTTGATGGTGATACCCCGTTCACGCTCGAGTTCCATCGAGTCAAGTACCTGTTCTTTCATCTTGCGGGCTTCAACGGTGCGAGTCACCTCAAGCATGCGGTCAGCCAAGGTCGACTTGCCGTGGTCGATGTGCGCAATGATACTAAAATTTCTAATATGAGACGTCATATAACAGCCCTACAGTACCGCAAAATCAGAAGAAATGCCAGCCTCTTACATTACATTCATAGTTTGAGAGCATAGTCAAAATTCTTCTTAGGCGAGGCGCGCGAACGAAAAAATATGAGGCGTACTAGTTAGTACGATGAATGTTTTTGAGCGATGTGCAACAAAGCATAAGGAGATTTTGGACATGCTCTTAGAGGATGTCGGGCTGGGGCGCTACTACATCAGTCTTCCAAATCCTCGTCTTAAACGACTTGGCGATTTCTGTCAGCTCAGGCGACCGAAGAATGTAGTACGTCGCAATCACCCCAGCCACCCCAAACAGTCCGCCAGCTACACCTTGGATAAAGATACCAAGGAATTTCTCTTGATTTACCCCTTCAACCACAAACGCGAGCGCCAGATAGGCTACGAGACTACCCATGATTCCCGCGAGGAGTGCCCGAACGAACGACACAAGAAGTTCGCGTAATGGTAAAGAAAAACGCCACGCAAAAAACCACAACATGCAGAAGAGTTCAAACAAGACACCAACCAAAAAGCCAAGCGGGATCATGAGGACAGCCACCCCAACCACCCCTTCAAGACGAAGGAGCTCCACCACCAAAGCAGCAAACGCAGGTGCCTTGGTAAATAACTGAGAAAGAAGAAACGCACTACCAGTACCAAGTAACGTACCAAGAGCGGTCACTATAAGCGGTGCACGAGTATGTCCCCCAGCATAAAAGGCTCGTACCAAAAGGAGAAGTACCGCCTGCGCCAAAAGCGCCAGCACAAAGAGTGCCAAAGCAGCTGCTACCAAACGGGTGTCTTCCCAATTAAATGAGCCACTCCCCAACAGAACACGAACAATTTGAGCGCGAAGCACAATCACCAAAGCGGCAATTGGTACTGACCAAAAAATGATATGCCGGAGGGCAGTCGACACATACGAGACAAACTTCTTTTCTTCTTTTTTAGCAAGGAGATCAGCCAGCACCGGAAACGCAGCCACCGAGTAACTCATACCCACAATCGCGAGAGGTACTGATTGGAGATTATACGCAAACTGCATCACCGCCACTGAACCAACCGCAAGCGTACTTGCAATCATCACAAAACCAATCATTTGTAATTGTCCAAATGAGAGCGTAAGTGCTCGAGGCAACGCCACTTGAGCCACCGACCAAATAAGTGACCAATCTATCTTAAAGACCAATCCAAACGATAGTTTTGTACGTACCACAAGCGGCCATTGTACAAGCAGGTGCCCCACTGCTCCAATCACCACTCCCCACGCCAATCCAGTTAGTCCAAAGATTGGATAGAGTAAAAGAGCGCCTATAATAATACCGACGTTGTACAAAAGTGGTGAAAGCGCATAAATCACGAAGCGATGATGAATCTGCGTCACCACCCCAAAAAGACTGGAGATACCCAAGAGGCACGGCTGAATCAAAAGAATCCGCATCATGGCAACAATCTCGGTATACGCTTCTGGCGAAAAACCTGGAAATAGCTTTGGTATCACGTACGGAGCAAACACAAACGCGAGGACCGACACCGTGGTATAACAAAACAAAAAGAGGGAGAACATCTGGGCCAAAACCATCCGCCCGCCCCGCCCTTCGTCATCGGTCTCGGCTTTCGTAACAAACGGCAAAAGCACGTACACCGAGAGAACAGAGGCAAAAAGTACAAACATGAGATCTGGTATTCGAAAGGCGGTATAATAGAGATCGAGTTCATACCCAGCTCCAAATTGGTGTGCCAAAATTCTATCTCGAACAATAGCCAAAATTTGTGACGCGAGTGTAAAGAGCGCGAGGACATACGCTGCTTGGTGCAGACCGCGCACCTCACGGTACAAGAGGTTGAGGACTCGTGTCACCATAGATTACTGATCCTCGGTGACAGCATTAGTATCGGGTACGGTATTAACCGGTACGAGGAGATCTGTTTTTGGCACTTCAGCCGGACTATCAACCGTGCTACCAGTAGCGTCAGGAGCAGGTTCGTTCACGGTAGCAGTGTTTTGTCCGAGGACCGATGCAGGTGATTCACCCCCTTCAAGTCGACGAATAACATCATCAAGTGACGAATTAGCACTGTTGAGGTCACGAACCGTCCGCAGTTGTGTGAGCGCTGCCTCTACATTGTTCTCTTCAAGCAACATCAAAGCCAAGAGGTACCGAGCATTAGCAAACTGAGGATCTAGGGTGATGGCATCTTGAAATGCAGCAACCGCAGCGGCCTTATCACCCTTGGCACGTGCGAGTACGCCAAGTTGGTAATAACGACCTGGATTGGTTGCTTCAATTGAGAGTAGTGATTTGGTCGTCTTAATTGCCTCATCAAGGTTCCCGGCAGCTACATCAAGCTCAGCGAGCGCACTGAGAGCTTCGGTATAATTTGGTTTTTTCTGAATTGCCTGACCCAGTGCCGCACGTGCACCATCGGTGTTATTTTTACCCGCTTCAAGTAGAGCATTTTGGAAGTCATAATAGGGATTTTGTGGATCACGCTTTGACGCTTCAATATAGTCTGCTTTGGCTCGGTCATAAGCACCTTCTACCTGAAGTCGGGCGAGGAATGCATAGATATCACCCCGGGCTGACCAGTTACGAGCATCACTACCACGATTATTGATTGCGGCACTAGCGGCTTCAAGTGCGGCAGTGGTAAGCGCATTAAACTGCTCGATATCAGCTGGTGACGGACTGCCCTTAGCGGACAAAGCCACCAGAGCCTGGAGATGGTACTGGGAAAGATCGCGAACATACGCATCATTAGGATACAGATTGTAGGCAGCAACCACAGTACTGGTCACCGCTGCGACCTGGTTATCGTCAGCTGGCATTTCAAGTGCAGAAGCAAATGTTTTGATACTGATGACCTGACGTATGACGTAGTACTCAATTGCTACTCCGAGTACTATCACCATCATCACACCAGCAATAAGCACAAAGCCAGTTCGTGAATCACGTAGTAAGTTAAACGTCGCAGCTGACTTGTCTTGAAGAACTTCATACGCCACAGCGAAGAGGCCGGTGGCCGCCACACCCAATACCAAGATAACAACTCCAGGTACATAAATAAGTGCTGTTGTCCAAACAAAGGCGGCTACCGTAAAGCTCACAGTGGCAATAAAGTACCAAAAATGATTGGTTACCACTGGCCGTATGAGCGCTCGTACCCCTTGCCAAAACAAGAGTCCAACAAATACCAACCAAGCAACACCCCCCAGTACACCACTGGTGACAAACCAGGTTGGAATGTAGCCACTACCAGCATAAAACGGCGTGTTCCAGAATAATGTTGCATTGAGACTTTGATCTTTGTGCTGCAACCACGCCTCATGGAAATGATTCGGACCAACACCAGTCAACATCCGGTCACTGTATACCCCTTTCATAATGTCTAGCGTCGCGGAGATAGAAGGACGAACTTCAAGATACGAAACACCGGTCTTGCTACTTACGTAGCCACCCAGCGCCGTACCGCCAACCACAAACACAATCGCCGTCAAACAGGTAATCCCAAGCGCTGACACAATCAACAGTGAAGTTGGCTGGCTTGTACCAGAGGTAGTATCGATGCGACCTTTGGTGAGGGTGAACATAAAGAGGAGGAGACTGAAGAAGCCAACCACATACCAAGTCATTGAAAAATTAATCACGCCCAACATCACCAGCGAACACACAATCGCCATCAAAACAAACACCTCAATAAATCGTGGCAACGCCAGTTGCAACAACGCAATAAGTCCAACGAGAATCACGATGGTAAAGAAGAGTGCGAGGTCATTAAAGCTCCCCAGGAGTGTTGCCACCGGTGAATCAACGAGACCAAATGAGAACACATCGGCACCAAAGATCAGTCGAATGAGGTGAATGATTGCCAGAACAACGGCGGTTACACAGAGACTGCCGTAGAAAAGAATGACACCGGATTTTGCATCCTTAAATACACCCATCATCGCCATGAGAAGGAGGCTGCCGAGCAAAAAGCCAACGGTGTGTATTTCAATTTGACTGCCCATAAACGCCACATTTGCCTGTGGTGCCAAAAGACCAGCGACCACGCCGGTAAGTGCTACACCGGCCCAGGCAAGCACGAGGGTTGGTACCCGAAGAGCAATTGAACCCCGACGCAAGACCGCAAGACTGTAGGTCACCAGTGCTGCTACTACTACCGCGATGGCGAGATGACTTTTGACGGACTGGGTGAGCATAGGAAACCCAGGAATAAAGAAGAGAGGTAACAAAGCAACACCTACTATCAAGAGTCCTTGCGTTAGACGACTAAAAAACGTATACATCCGATCAACAGCAACGGTTTGGGGCGCAAATTGAGTAAAATTCATAACACAAAACTCCGGTTTTATTACCTCACTTTAATGGAAATATGATACCACAAAAAAATGCCCGGGCTTGTTTCCAAGTTGGGCATTTTTTTGCACATAAGCCGAATTCTGTCCGAGCCAAAGCTCGGGATGGTCATATACCTGGGATGATTGTTACCAATCACCTCTTGCGGCTCTTCCTGTATTCGTAAACGATTACGGGACACGGCCTTGCACACACGTAAGGATTTAACCGTTTCACCTCATAGCTTTCACTACAAACTATCCCCGGGGGGATCTTTTGCACTTTCGCGCAAAAGCGTCTCTGCTCGCACCTCTCGTATTGCTACGGACGGGTATTACCCGCTACGCGTCTCCAAACCTATGAAGGTTTTGGGTGTGTTCGGACTTTCCTCTGCCTCAATGAGACAGCGACCATCGTGCTTTCATATTATAACACATTAATTATTTTTTTCAATAATTGCCATCATATCGAGGTTATCACCTCCCTCAAGACCGAGTTCTGCGAATAAACCTGGCACCGTCTCTATCACATAACGGCTTGGAGTCGGTGGTGTAAATGAATTCGGGTAAGTGTCTGGGGAAACATTAGTTTCGATATGAGCGATGGTGCCAGTGGCGGTAACCCATATTATATCAATAGGATACTCCATCCCCTTCATCCAAAATGGCCATCGTTCATCAGTTGCAAACACAAATATTTTGACAATGTCTTTGGGTAAAGCCGATGTATACGAAAGTCCCAGCGCACGCGTTTCATCAGTTGTAGCCATAGAGGCATAAACAGTCTGCCCACCAAGGGTCCAGGGCAGGAGTGGTTCATAGTAGCTGCGTGGCGTGGTCGTGATTGATTGTACAACCGGCTCTGCAACGGGAGTAGCTGCTGACTGGTATTGCCACAACAAAACAGCGAGACCTCCGGCAATCAAAATGACCAGTAGAAGTCTAAATGAAACGGGCATACAGTAGGTATGTGACCACCGATACTGACATGCCAAGTACCGTACCCCAGGCCATATCGACGAGCGTTATTGACAGTGGCCAATCACGTAAGGTAGCGAGATTCGTGAGATCATACGTTGCATAGGTAAAGAATCCGAAGAGGGCGCCGTAGATAAGTGCGTATTGCCACTCACCTTTTACTACCGCTGGGTAAATTGCAAACATAACCAGACCAACAAGGAACACGAGATAAAAAATAATTGCTGCTGTCCAATTAATATCCCCCATGATGTAGCCGAGTTTTTCTTTGTAAAAATTACTCGCCACCAACCCAAGCCAGACCATATCAATCGTAAAAAAGATTGGGACCGATATAAGGTATAACGTCAAAAATTGGCTGATATTCATATACCTCTATCATATCACAACTGACCGGCGAACTATGTTCGCCGGTCAGTTGTTGATTATTTTTATTTACCGCGATGTTGTACTGATTCAAGGAGTGCTGCCATACCTGCCAAATCTTTGTTGGCACCAGCATCAAGAATAATGGTGTTGCCATGAGCGGCTGCACTCGTAATCGTATCAAGGCGGTTGGTATCAGAGAGTAACTGAATCGATTGTTCAGTGGTAAGTCCAGCGTTTTGCATGGTACGCATTGCTTCCTCAAGGCCGCGGGCAATTGCTTCACGCATCTGGGCCATCCCCTCACCTTGGAGCTTCTTACTCTCCGCTTCAGCTTGGGCGGCACCGACGAGCTTGATACGCTGCGCTTCAGCTTCGTTACGAGCTGCTTCCATGAGGCGCTTACTTGCAATCACTTGATTAAAGGCATCTCGAACTTCGGTACTCGGTTGTGGTTCATCAACGAGGACGTTTTCGATAATGTACCCAAAACGAGCAAACTGCGCCGACAGAGCTGACTGCACCTCTTGCTCAACCGCATCACGATTGGCATAGAGGTCGGTCATCTCCATACCTGAGGCAGTCTGCCGTACATTGTTAAGGACGTAAGAAGCAATCTGCTTTTCTGGCGCCTCGAGTTCGTAGTGTGCCTTCACTGCACCAACTGCGTCATCACTCGCCCGGTACTGCACTTTAACGGGTAAGGTCATAAACGCATTGTCACTTGTCTTCACTGATACGTCGGCGTGAATTTCCTGAATCTGCAAGTTAACCCGCGCCACCACAACCGTAATCGGCCATGGCAGTTTCGCGTGGAGTCCTGGAAATACCGCCGCCTTGTGTGGTCGGCCAAAGGTTTCAAGAATGGCAGCGGTTTTTCCACGAACGATGAAGAGAATCGACGGTAAAAGGAGCAAGAGAACAATGAGCAAAATCCAGAACATATAGTTTATGACTACTGCTAATACTGTCTAGCATAGCGGAAAACTACCCTGGTGACCAGAGTAGCTTTCATAGCTAATGTATCAATACAGCATCGTGATGCTCTTCCCCAAGCTCATCATGCTCACCCTCACCATGGACATGCTCCCCTTTGATGGCAAAAGCTACCAGCGACATCACCGCAAGGCCCACAACAAGGACGAGGAGATGTTTCGCAAATCCAGCACTGTCGGCATGGTGGTGTGGTTTTGGAATCAGGTCATGGAATACCACATGAAGGAAAAAACCAGCCGCCAGAGCGAGTAAGAGCACTTCAAGATCATGATTTACGACAGCGAGGTAGCTGAGTCCAATACCAATGAAGATGGTGCTCGAAACAAGGAAGTTTATGACAAGGGCTCGTTTTGTGCTATACCCTGCCTGCCGAAGCACAAAGAATTCTGAAACTTCTTGCAGTGCCTCATGAATGAGGATTGATACGGTCACCGACATACCAAGCGCCGGTGACACAATAAAAGCCGGAACCATAATAATCCCATCAGCCACATTGTGTACTGCGTCACCGACAATCAATTTTCGAGCACTCTGTTTATTGCCGTGACGATGATCATGATCACAGTCTGGATCGTGGTGTTGATGGGTCTCGGGGATGAGGTACTCAAGTCCCCACGCCAAAAGATACCCAACCGCAATGAGGACTACCGCCATGAGGGCGGTATCAGCGAGTTCAAATACCTCAAGCGCGAGTGCACCCGATGTAACCAAAAATACCCCAGCCGAAAATGATACAAGATACGACAGTTTTTCCTCCAAAAACTTGGCAGCAACTTTATGAGTAAATAAAACCCCAGTTAGTGACGCGAGCATCACCATTCCTCCTGCGACGATAATTGATATAAATTCCATATTAATGCAAATTACTTGTATTAACTAGAATAACAAAACATCGCTCATAATGCAATATATTTGCATTAATGACATGAGATGCGCTATACTTTACGTATGCAAAAGCGATTTAGTCAAAAGCGTGAAGACATTCGTCAATACCTTAATGATACCCCCGGTGCGGTTTCGGCAGCCGCGATTCACCACGCCCTTCCCCATATCAATCTTACGACGATATACCGTAACCTTGATCTATTTGTTGCCGAAGGTGACGTCAAAAAAATCACTCTCGGGGGTGAAGCGCTTTATGAATACCAACCGCACCCGCACCATCACGCGGTTTGTGACGAGTGTCATAGCGTCATTCACTTCACTGCCCCCGATGAAAAAATCAAACAATTGCTCGGCCTGCAAGATTTCACGATTAGCAATCTTGAGTTAACGGTACATGGTATTTGTAACCATAAGCTCGCCAAAAAATAAGTATGTGTTACGCGTGCGGTCTTCCAACTACCCATATTAGTTTCTGGCAGACAGTCAGTCTCACGAGTCTTCTCATGTCTGGTGTACTGAGTTTTTTGTGGGTGTATATAATACTCAGTCGAGCGTACTTAAAAAACAAAATCCGCTCCTTGCTTGATAAGATTTTTCCATCAAATAAGTAGCTTCAAAAGATACTAACCAAATTCGCCATGTCGCACTACGCGCATCGGTGGCTCATTTCAGGTCAGAATCAATGTCCCCAACCCCAGGAGGCAGGCAAATCCTAGTACATCAGTAGCTGTCGATATAAACACCATTGAAGGAGTAGCGGGGTCATAGCCGAAGTGCTTGATGACAAGTGGTACCAAAGCACCAAAAAATCCGGCAACGAGATGAACCATTACCATAGAGAGACCAACCACGAGACCAAGCAGCCACGAACCATTCCACAAAAGTGACACCGCAGCAACAATAAGCCCAATGACCGCGCCACTATAGAAACTACCAATTAATTCGCGTTTAACAGCTGGCCAGGCATTTTCGAGCGATATGATACCAAGTGTAATACCACGCATGGTCACAGCGAAGGTTTGACTTGAAGCATTGCCACCCATCCCAGCGACAATCGGCATATACACAGCGAGTAATGCTAACTTATCTATCGTGTCATTAAAGGCTAACACGACACCGCCAGCCATGAAGGCTGTCATGAGGTTCACAACCAGCCATGGAATACGGTTTTTGAACTTCATGACAGCAGTATCAAATGGCCGCTCACTACTGACGACTCCCGTAAAGGAATAGAGGGATTCAGCCGGCATATGCCCAAAGAGATCAAGAGCATCATCGGCATAGATAATTCCGAGCACACTCTCATCATTATCAAGCACGACCACCTTTCGCTTGCCCGATCCAGTGAGTGCACTAATGATGTCGCCAACTTCAGCCTGGTAGGAAATAGTGGTAACCGGCAGGATAAATTTACTTAAGGTCAAATTACTTCGCTCTTTCACCAAAACTCCGAGTGGTACTTCACCTTTTAATATGCCGGCATCATGAACGAGAATTTCGGGGAATTTACCCGTTTCTTCATAATGCATTTCCATGATATCCCCCGCTTCAGCAATGGTGGTCGACTCTGGAACAAAGACGTAGTTGAAATGCACTAACGAAAACGAAGCCTTAGGATGAAAGCGCAAAAAGAATTCGACTTTGTCTTTGATATCAGCCTTGAGTGCTCCGACAATTTTCTCACGACGTTTCTGATCTTTGATACGCATGACAAGACGCTGTGCCGCTTGTAAGTCCATATGGTCGAGAATATCAACCACCTCACGATCAGTTAATTCTCGAAGTACCTGCTGCTGCACATACGCCGAAACCGATTGCAAAATAACACTTTGCTCACCGATTGAGAGACTTCGCAAAAGCGCTACACGCTCTTCTGGACGGTAGGTTACCTGTTTGGCGTATGTCGCTACCTCAGTCATGTGTGTGGTTAGATAAGCACCTCAACTTCCGCATCTTTCTTGAGTGTATCAATGTACTCACTAATAAGCTCTTGTTGCTTACCGTAACGAATTTCTTGTTCTACTTGTGCTCGCACTTCTTCAAGTGGTGGTACTTGGACCTCTGGATTACTGGTAACACTCTTGTAAAAGGCATCAACCTCTTCTTTGGTTACCTCAATTTTAGACAGGTCAATCGTAGCATCAAGATGTGTCTGGATGAGTATTTCATCTTCGATATCTTGCATCAGACCATCTTTGGTGATGTTGAGTTCTGCCATACGGCTCGCGAGAGCTTCTTCCCCACCCTGTGCGTCAACAATACCTTGGTACCGTGAAGTGATTTGTTCATCAGTGACGACAATACCGGCATTGCGCGCCGCCTGCTTCAAAAGCGCACTGTTTACGAGCACATCAATGGTCTGCTTTTTGATTTGTTCAGTGGTAGCTGGATCGGTAACATTGGCCCCTTGTGAGGCTGCTTGCAACGAGAGTTGTTCGTAGTTTTTTTGATACAAAGACTGTGGGATTTTTTCTCCATTTACCTTTACCGCAGCTGGTTCTAGTCTCACCAATGAAGTGATTTTATCAAATACGCCAGTCTCCACTCGTCCTTGCTTTTCGAGCAGGTACCACAAGACACCACCCATAATCGCAACGATAAAAAAGGCAATACCGTACTGCTTTAACACAAGACTGCGGGTGACTGCTACAGCAGCGGTTGGAGCAGCTCCGGCAGCAGACATTACTGGTGGATTGGTGGACACACTGGTATCAGTAGACACAGTAACTGGAGTCGCTTCAGGTGAAGAAACAGTCTCAGTTGTCGCAACAGTGGTTTCTGTAGTAGAAATAGTCTTTGTAGAATCAGCCGATGTTGGCTGTGGCGTAGACGTGTTCGTAGGTTCTTGCATAGTCTAATGTAACAAACAAATAAGCGTGATCACGGAAGGCGCTTCGCCTTTGTAATAACGCCGTTAGTATACCACAGGTTTTTATGAAGGTTGTAGTGCTCTCCCATGTTCTGAACTCCATGCATACATCACAATCGCTGCTGAGGCAGCCGCATTGAGGGATTCGCAACGGGGATGCATTGGAATAGACAAAAGCGTATCACAGGCCTCACGTGTCTTTTGGCGAAGACCGTACCCTTCATTGCCAAGCACAAATACCGACGGCTTCGTAAAACGTTCAGTTGGAAGTGGTACTGACCCGGCTTCTCCAGCTAGTCCATAGACCCAAGCGCCCCGTTTTTTGAGGTCAGTCAGTGTCGCATTTACATTACGGATTTCAACAATTGGGATACGAAAAGCCATACCCGCCGAAACCTTCACGACAGTACCTGTGAGCGGCGCTTGATTGTGTGGAGGAATCATGACCGCAGCAAAACCACACGCGGCAGCGGAGCGGATGACCGCACCCACATTATGAGGATCCTGCACTTCACCAAGCACGAGAATAGCGGTATCTGGAGTTAAAGTAATCGAGTCCATAAAACGCTTGTACTCCGTCAAAAGTCCCGCTACGTACACACCGGCAATCACCCCTTGGTGTACCGCATCATTGCGCAAGCCTCCTGGCAAACGTTTTTCATTAAGAAGCTTTGGCGCCACTTTTGCCCGATCAAATTTGGCGAGCAATTTGGCATCACGAAAATCTGCCGCCACATAGAGTTCAGAAACTAAATCAGGACGGAAACTGAGGGCCTCATCAATGGCGTGTTTTCCGTAGATATAAACGAGTTCTTTTTGCATGAGATACCGTCACGATTAATGCTTTCATATTAACATCTTCCAAGATTTTGAGCGAAAAACATTTCTGGAGTTCGAGTCATATCGTAATATGACGAGAACGAAGCGATGTTTTGCAGCCAAAGGCTTGGATGATATGTGGAATGATTGATCGTGACAGTATCGGCTAGCCTATCACAGTCGGGACTATAGGCAAGTCATCGCTTTCATGCCTTCGACCACTGTTGGCGAGTCACCAGCTTTGATGGCAGCCACTCGCGTCTCGCCGATTGCCGTCACAAAACAAGCTTCTAGTTCGGGTGTGAGCGCTTCCGGTAGTTTTGCCTCATCGATACCAAGCATCGAAAGAGTGCGACGCTGTTCAGGCGACAACCAATCTTGCCTACTAGAGGCTGGCGCTGCGGCCGGCAACTCATTTGTTACTATTGATTCACCTCCATCAGGCACGAGCGAGCCCACTACATCAATACCCGCTTCTGTAGCAGAGTCAGTTATCTCACCAGCAAAATTAATTACTTCAGACCGTGACGGCATGGCCATGTATACCCGAATCATGTTCACAATAACAAGCACAATTGCCCCTACTCCTAGAAACAAAATAACTCCTGCTAGTACAGAATGTTTTTTTGATGGCATGTAATCCCTAGTATACCAGAAATAAGAATAACGCATCTGGTATTATATGTATGTAATTGCTGCCGTATGCCTGTATTTGTACCGTCTACCACAAAACGCCGTCCTCGTAATTATCTTCGTCTGTTTATTTGGACGAGCACCTTTCTTTGCACCCTCGCAGGCGTGGCTTTGATTGCGGTTTTGACGCAAAAGACTGCCACTCTAACGAACATCCAAACAAACGTCCCTATAAGCGACACCGCCCTGCCACCGCTGCCGGTTGGTGTTGACCCTGTAGCCAAAGTAATTGAAGAAAACCCTGCCGTCGATGCGTACATGTCTGCGTTTGTGGCGAGCAACCACACAAAACCTACTATTGGGGATAGTTGGTTTGATCGTGTCTTAGCCAAACTCACTGAACATGACTGGTACCAAAACCTCGCTACCCCAGCGACACGCATTCTCATTATTCAATCAGGTGAGCGACATGAAGAAATTGCCAAAAACTTTGCACGTATTCTCCGGTGGACCCCCGAAGAAAAAAGTATTTTTACTGAACGACTGATGGATGAAGTACCGCCAGTAAAAGACGGCAAGCTCTATCCTGGCCGATACGTTGTTTCGAGTGATGCTGGACCAGAAGAAGTAGCAGTAGCAGTGGCTGATCGTTTTAATGCAGAAGTTCGGACCCGTTACACTGATGAGGTAGCCAAAATCCTGCCGCTTAAAGAGGCACTTATTATTGCTTCTTTGATTGAACGAGAAGCCTACGACTTTAATGACATGCGCTACATCTCCGGCGTGATTTGGAATCGTTTGTTTATTGATATGAAGCTGCAGATTGATGCCACGCTCCAGTACGTCCGCGGCGAGCAAAGTGCGGCCGCTGGTGGTCGCTGGTGGCCTGTCCCGAGGGCGCAAGATAAATTTATTAAATCACCGTACAACACCTACCAAAATGTTGGCTTGCCCCCAGCACCGATTGCAAACCCGTCTATAGACGCTATTATCGCCGCCCTCAATCCCCGTGACACCGATTGTCTTTTCTACTATCACACTGATGATGGCACCTTCTACTGCAACGCCACCTACGAAGCACACGTAGCTGGTATCAAAGCGCATTTGAAATAAACTTCAAAAAATAACTTTGACTATCTTATTTTGTGGCATCATTAACTAAATACTGCAGATCTATTTGACCAAGTTTGCCAGCCGTAAAATCAGACCAGACACCAACCGGCCTCATGATCCGCGTATCATGCATATTTACCCAATTCACTGTGGCGAGTTCGTGTGCATGTGTTGGCGACTGTCCTCGATTTCGGAAATCAGCTGCATTATCAATCCAAAACAAAAACTCTACCACGTGTTTGCTATTGTCCTGCGTAAAATTATGAATATAGAGTAGTGCGCCAACAATAGGTGTTATACCTAGTTCTTCTTCCAGTTCACGGACTAGACCAGCCTTGATATCCTCACCCCATTCGAGATGCCCACCTGGCAATGCCAAAAACCCTTCTTTCCCTACATGCTCAACTACCAATAGCTCACCTCTATCTATAATGATGCCCCGACAACGAATTTCAAATGTCTTGTCCATGTGTTTGATGATACCCTATTGCCATAACGCCAACCACACCCCAATGTAATGCACCACCACATACAGGAAGAAGAGGTAACCAAGCACACCAACAATGAGTGTGAGCGCAAGGTAATTAATAATTTCATTACGCCGACGTTTGGCTTCATCAATGGTACAGATACCTTTTTTGCGGGTTAGGTAATAATAAAGAGAACCAAGTAGCGCCAGTAGACCAACTCCACGAAATGCCCACTTGTAATCTCCATAGAGAGTATCAGCGAGTGATGAGGCAAAACTAGCGCTCGCAATACCAAGGAGCACCAAAATAACCGGCGATAAACAACATAATGAGGCTAGTAGTACCGGGACACTTGAGATCTTAAAAATATCTTTCATATATAGTTATTATACGGCAGACAGCCACAAACCGTAGCCAGCCGCTTCCATGTCAGCTAGTGGAATAAACCGGAGAGCAGCACCATTCATACAGTAGCGCATTCCTCCACGATCAGTCGGACCGTCCGGAAAGACGTGTCCGAGATGTGAATCCGCAAATCGTGACCGAACTTCTGTCCGAGTTGAAAAGAGCTTTTTATCTTCATGTAGGGTCACGGCAGTGTCATTGATAGGACGAACAAATGACGGCCACCCCGTGCCTGAATTATACTTGTCACGCGATAAGAATAATGGTTCACCAGAAACCACATCGACATAAATCCCCGGTTCATAATTTTTATCTAGTTCACTGGTACCTGCACGCTCAGTACTATCCTCCTGTGTCACCCGATACTCAATATCAGACAATTGCTGACGTAAGATATCGTCACTTGGCTTTACATAATTGTTCCAGCTATCGGCAGTAAATGGTGTTGGCATAGTATTTGTAGTTACGGTTACTTCAGGGACGGTAGAATACTCAAACGTGTTTGCACTACTCCCCCAGACTCCTTCATAAAACTTTGTCCGTCCTGATGCAGCTCGGTAGTAATTATACCGAACCGGATTCTTCTTGGCGTAATCTTGATGATATTCCTCGGCGACATAAAACATTGGTCGTGGCAGGATAGGTACAGTTATTGGTTTTGCTAATTTCCCCGACTTAGCTACGGCTTGTATAACAGCAGTGGCTATCTCCTTTTCTTCTTCTGTACCGTAATAGACTGCTGGAGCATAGGCCGCACCCCGATCATAAAACGAGCCTTCGCCATCGGTTGGGTCACCATGTTTGAGAATATGCTCAACCAGGTTTCCATACGACACTACCGTCGGATCATACGTCACCTCCACCACCTCACGATGACCACCTTGATAATAATCATCATATGTCGGATCAATCGTGTTCCCTCCCGCAAAACCAGAGACAACAGCGATGACTCCAGGAACTTTTTCGAGATCGTGTTCAACACACCAAAAACAGCCGTTGGCCAATAACGCCGTTGCTGGAGTAACATCAATTACTTTTGTATTGGTAGACACTGGCTGTGTATCAGCTGATTCCTGAAACGCTGAATCAGCGGGTACCGACGGTGCAAACTGCTCAAGCAATCCCTCTTCGAATTGAATGGTGGCTCCATAGCCGCCATCAAGAATCTTGGATTCAATCATTTTGTCAACACCTGAGATAATCGCTAAACCAACAAGAATTAAGAGGATACCCAACCCTTGCTTAATCATCGACGCGGTTGCAAAGTGACCGAGTATTCGATTGATGAGCTGTTGTCCGAAGTACGCTATAAGAAGCAATACCAAAACCAATCCTAGTACAAAGGCTCCTAGGTATAGTAATCCTATAGCCAGAGTAGCCGGCAGCACGGTGGCAATGATGTAAAGATAAGTTGGACTACAAGTCGAAAAAACGGGACCAAGCGCCAAGCCCATCATGACATCACCAGAGACGTTATTCTTCTGATACCCCTGGCCAACTGCTCGGTTACTCGTTCGCGAAAGTGTTGCCACTAATGGAATACGACCCCATGCTGTTGGGAATACTAATGTTAACCCAAGAAGCACTAACACCCCGCCTGAGAAACCTGTCCAAAAACTCGCTGGAATGGTGATAAGTAGCGTCGACACCTTGAGTAGTAAGGTAAAGACTATAACCGAAATTCCTAAGGTCCCAATCACGATGATTGACCGTCGTGAAAGCCCTCGCGCACCAGGCTCACTTGCACCAATTACCACTGGCAAGAGTGGTAAGATGCACGGTGCTAATACTGTAAGCACTCCAGCTAAGAATGAAATTAAAAGTAATGACATGAGTTATTGAACCTGGGCAACAATACTCGCAAGGGTTGAACCACCACTCCACTTCTTGATAAGTTTACCACTCGCATCCACTTGCACGAGTGTATGCTGCGTCGTGACACCATACTGCTGCTTCATAGCTGCCGAATTGTCATAATCTACTTCAAGAATCGTTAGTCCGGCTGGAATCGCTTCAAGATTGGCTTTGATATTCCCATCAAGGGCACGACAACTTGGACACCATGATGCTTTAAAGAATAGGACGACGTCGCCAGTGTTTGCCATCGCTAGTTTACTCACTTCGTAGGGTGCATATTCACCCACCTTCTTCATAGCTTCGTCGCCTGACATAGCTTGATCTTCTTTTTTCATCATGACTTCTTCTCTGGACATTGCTTCGGCTTTATTCATATCATCATTCATCATCTCGCCGTCTTTCTCCATCATCATCTTTTCATCCATAGCCTTTTGCTCCATCATCGCTTTCTCCTCCATCGTAGCCTTTTCCATGGCCGCTTTTTCGGCCATCATGGCAGCATCATCAGTTTTACCCATCGACAGGACATACCAGCCACCAGTAAGTACCACTCCCGCAACAACAAATCCCACTATTGCTTTTTGCATAAAATTACCAAAATAAACGGTTATGGGTATAGTATAGTCGACTTTACATTTATGTAAAGTCGACTATACATTCGCTTTGGGGATTACTGCCGATCTAGGTAGAGTCGAGCGAGGAGCTTTGTTGAGACCATCACGGCCAATACGACTGGTATCCACGGATCTATTTCGTGAGCAAGACCTTGCAATACAAGTGCCAACATCAATACCAACATACCAGCCACATAGGCGACCCGCCCTGATTGGGATTTGATATTCACTTCCCGCTCATCACTCGCTGTCTCAGAAACAATTAATCCTGCCCAAATAAGCAAGAGAACTGTCACCATCACAAGCGCCACCATCTCACCCATCATCGGCATCCAAAATGGTATGAAATCTGCCAATGCTAAAAGAAAGAATGTAATGACTAATGCGAGCGTGGTAAACAAAAATGATTTATGCATATTATTTTATGGTGAACATGTCCTCAACAGTCACGTTAAAGACGCGAGCTATCTTAAGTGCGAGTAAGACTGATGGAGTATAGTTCCCTTTTTCGATTGATATGATGGTCTGTCTTGTCACACCAAGAGCCACTGCTAATTCTTCTTGGGTCATAGCAGACTTAGTGCGATATTCGTTGACTCGGTTGTGTACCGTCTCCATATAGCAGGTATGCTAGCACGTTTTTCACAAACCGCGAGGATTTTCAAATACTGCTTGGTATAAATTATTCTAGACTAAACGTAGCACGAGTGGTTACCATCACCTCTTTATTAAGTGATCCAGTGTCGTATGAACCATAGTCACTAATGTCTACCCCGCCTTGCGGTAACACCTGAACCACGCCACCTACAGCATTGCGAAGCGTACCAACATTTCGTCCAGATTCAGAGGCAATTGCTTCAGCGCGAGCAGTGGCATCTTTAATAGCGAGAGACAAGAGTTTGACGCGCATCTCATCCAGCTTACTGTACGTTAGCTCAAAGCCGCCTGTGGTTACCACATACCCATCTCCATTAAGTGGACTGAGATCATTGGCAAGTGTGGTGAGCTTGCCTACATCACTACTGCGCACAATCACACTCCGGTAGATGGAGTACCCAGTCTGAACAGCCTCGGCATTTTGTGGGTAGTAGTAGGTGGCACTAATACTTCCAGCCGGTGTTTCAAAATCAGTATGGCCTTCTGACGTTAAATAGGCAGTTACCTTATCGACAGCTTGACCGAGTCGTTCAATCCCAGACTGTTGGTCATTGAGGCCAGTCTTCGCTTCAAGCATGATGGTAAGTCGTCCGGTGTCAGCCACCACCGACTCTTTGGCGGAACCAGTAACTTCAATCGTGTCACTCGCCAGTTTAATATCGTAGAGTACCTGTCCCCCATACCAAACCATCAGTCCAAGGGCGACCACAAAAATGGTAACCGCCGCCACTCGTGGTTCACTGTAATCAAATAATTTATTGAAATGCATAGGTATGAAATAGGGTAAATAATGTACTCATTATATACCTCTCATTTCACTTCTGCACGATGTCTACAAACCGGGTTTGCGTGTGCCGTCTCGCTTAAAAAATGTCCACACGTAATACTGCTCAACCTTCTCTCGCGCCCAGGGAGTCTTGCGCAAAAAGGTGAGACTTGAGTTGATACTCGGCTTGTCGGTAAAACACTTAATCTTGATCTTTTGCCCAAGAGCTTCAAAGCCATAATGACTAACCAATTCTTCTACCTGTCGTTTGAGCGTAATGCCGTGGAGCGAATTATTTAGTTGGGTGGTCATAATTATTTCTTCTTCACAGGTTTGAACCACTTGGCAGCACTTGGCCGACGGTGCGGACACCCCGGCCAACAGCACGGACGACGCTTCCCGCGTCCGAGGTCCTCGGTCAAACGGCGCAGGTGGTCGGCCCGGGTCTCAGCTTTTTTGACATAGGTTACCCAGCAAATCCACTCGTTACGTGCGAGCGGTGTAAGGCCATTCCAGATTTCTGGCATGCCTTTGACACCGAGAAGTACCTTCCGCATATCAGCCGGTAACCGGTGATTCACCCCAGTGGCGAGGGTAGTTGTCATGGCACTATTCTATCCTACAAATCATCAATATAGAAAAAGACCCTGGGCACACATGCACCCAGGGCCAGACCACTTCACTGCATGCTTCGTTCTTGGAGCTCGCGGATATAGGCTTGCAGCCGCTCCACGGCTTCTGTCCGTTCGAAGATGTACTGAAACAAATCAACGCGCACCGCTTCGATTTCGTCCTGAAGCTGTTTATCGGTGAGCACCTGCTCCCGTAGTGCTGCGATAGTTTCGTCGCGCTTTTGCACGAGTGTATTGAGACGGTTCACCTCCTTGGTTTTTTCCTCTACCAGCACAGACAGCGCGTCGATTTCTTTTTTCTTATCGTCGAGAGCTTCCAAAAGTCCGGCAACAACATTGTCTGCGAGCATCGCTGCTTGCGAGACGATGGTGCGATTCGCCGCCTTAAGGTCTTTCAAGGTAGTCGCGAGCTTGCGTTCGAGGGTATCAATCCGTCGCTTGCGCAACGTACCAATACGACGAGCTTGTCTGAGCTCCCCTTTCATGTCCTCAGCCACAGGCCCGCCGCTATTTGATGGTCCCACCACAGTTTGCACTACCGGCGGGGCAATCATTTTTTCATGAAGCGCTGCGGCCAACAGTTGCCCTGTCGCAAAAAGCACACCAACCAACTCACCAAGCTGCTTGATACGTTCGATCTGGTAAGTTTCCCGCTCGTACTGTTCGCGATCAATTTGCTGGCGACGGCGATTCGCAGCAGCAACTTCATGGTCCTTTGTCGACAACTGGTTACGGAGAACCTGGTTTGTAGCTTCAACGTGTTGCAGTCGAGTCTCGAGATTCTCAACCCGAGCTGCTACCACCACCAACGCCTTCTTTTCTCTTTCGAGCGTCGACAGCTTATGTCGTAGCAGTTGATTTTCGAGCCGCAAACCACTCTCATCAACGACCACCGGTTGCTGTGCGACCGGAGGTTCTACTCGCTTTACTGGTGGCGATACCACAGCGCGTCGCACTGGTTCCACCTTTGGTGGTGGCGCCACCACCACTGGTGGCGGTGATGGAGCCGGCGTCGGTGCTTGCGGAGTCATGGCCTTCGGCTGGGCCGGCGGTGGTACCGTCGGTTTGGCCGGAGGTATTAGTGGCGGCTTGACCACTTCTTTAACCACCGGCGTCACTGGTGGCTTTGGTGCAGGTGGCGCTTTTGGCGCCACCGGCATTTTGACCACCGATTTGGCCGCTGGTGCCGGTTGCGGCAGAGCTCTTACCGCACGCGGTTTCGGCAGTTTGACCATCATCATAGCATCTTCGAGTGGTGTGGGCGGCTTTACTTGCTTACCTCGACTCTTAGCCACATAGATTGACGGTCTAGCATCTTCTTCACGAAACAACAATCCACTCGCCTCAGACATCTGCTTGAGAATAATAGAGGCATCGCTCGCTTCAGTTGTTTCAAGGAGCTGCACCAACTGGTACAAGCCAGTCCGATAGAGTTGGACCAATTCGGTGCCAAGCGGCTTGTCTCCTGGATGAAGATCCCGCACTAGGGTGGCAAGCAAAGATGGATCACTTGTCCCGAGGGACGAAGCGTACTTCTTCTCAGTATGAAGCCAATTCGGCGGCTTTGCCTTGGCAGGACGACTGAGAATCGCCAACACTTCTGCAAGATGTGAGACTGCCGAAACGGGCACCAGAAGTGACTTCGCCTTCGCCTCAGGTACCTTGATAATGTTGCCAGTACCAAGATGAAGGGTAACCATGCGGATATTTTCACCAAACACCTTCTCGGTCTTAGTCTCTCCGACCGTGCAGATGCCATGGCTACCGTACGTGACTTTTGCCCCTTGCGAAAAGGAGACATTAGCTGATTCATTCATGATCGTGCCTCCTTGCAACGATGTTTGTAGATGGGCTTCTAATCGCCAAGTATGCCAAAGTACTCCTTGTAAAGCAAGGCAGTAAACAACCATCGGACTTAGTTCACCCTATCGGGATGAACGATTTCCCGGCTTAAGCCGGCGTATGGGTGATGATTAAGATATTAATTTGTTAAATAGTGATGGTTGGTCAATCTGATTATGGTGATGTTGATACTTAACGTATCGACGTATAATCATTTCATCTAGACCGATCGTTGATACAAAATAAACCCTGGCCCAGAGAGATTCTTTCTCGTATAGACCATGGGCTCGTTTTATTCTCTTCTTCATCCAAGCCGAGCTCTTCCCTTTAATTTTTTGCATTATGTATGAGACCGAGTCTCGTGGTGAAACAGATAGAATTAAGTGGATATGATCTTCTTGTATATTGAGTTCAATAATTTCCCAGTATTTGTATTTAGTTATTAATTCGAAAGTACGTCTTAACTCGTCTGTAACCTTTTGTGCCCCCAAGACCTTGCCTCGATATTTTGGAGTCCAGACCAGGTGGTATTTCATTTCGTAGTAACAGTGTGATAGTGTTTGGATGGTACGTTTGCGCATACGTATTTGAATTTATTACTAAAGCCGGGCTGCCGCCCGGCTTTAGTATATGCGTTGCCTTCAAACGGACACTCCGGCTAAAGCCGGAGGTTTTTAGAGATAAAAACACCACGATCAACCCGACCGTGGTGTTTTTGATAGTGAGACGAGGATTATTTAGTCTCTTGTTCGTCAGGTTTTATCGCTGCTTCAGTCGTTGAAACAGTTTTACTCATGAGGAAAATTTTGATAACGCCAAGTGCAATAATCCAGTAGACAAACATCGCGAGAAGAGTTGTCCATTCAAAGACACTGCCAGCTACATACGTCTTACTAAATACGTTCAAAAACGGCGATGCAAAGATATAAGTTACGGTGTAAATAAATGAGGTGAAGCCAATTTCAACATTAGCACCAAGCAGCTTTAGTACAAATCGAAATACGAGCAACACTCCAATAAACCCTAAGATATACCAAAGGAGGTGCCCCATGGACTATCACCAATTGCGCCCTCTACTTCTCCGCCTGAAGACAAAGCAGTAAAAATTCTTTCGGCTTCTTCTTTGCTGTCAGCCGCTACCATAATTTTGCTCCGGTTCTCGTTTTCGTTTACCTTACCCATGAATTCTGGCACATCATTACTAATGAGCATGTTGCCCCCAATCGGAAGCACAATCTGCATAATTTTCTCTGCCTCATTTGGATCAGGCTGGAAGTGGTCTGAGGCCAAATTCTTCAAGCGAATGATTTTTGTAAACTCTCCACCAAACGCTGACTTATAACAGTTAAATGCCTCTTCAGCATTGCCGTTGAAGTTGATCCATGGATTAATAGTCATTTCTGCTATTGCACTCCTTTTGAAACTATCGCAAAAGCACAAAAGAGTACTCTACTTTGCTATTAGAGTCAGTGTAATTGGCATCCCTGTTGTATCGTACGCTAGCGCATCTTCTTGAGGAAGGAACATGCCATCACCATTGTCATAATAGAGGGTGGCCGTATAGGTTTCACCGCGGCTGGCAGTCCGTCCGATTGGCAACACAAAATTGGTACGTTCGCCAGGTGGAATGAGGCCCGTGACCAACTCTCCGCCGCGCGCACCCGTAATCTGCACAAACGCTGGTGCACTCACAGAGATAGAAGAAAATCGGATAGCCTTGCGGTCAGGGGTAAAGACTGCGGTAAAGGAGTCATTAGTACCAGCTGGAGCTTGATACATTCGCGCATCTTCGGCAAAACTAGCTGATGTCGCCGCATCATCCACAGTCTCTCCGCCGCGCTTACTCGCACCCATATCCATATCTGTAGGTATCATCGCTGGCGCTACGTCAGTAGGAGCAGAGTAAATCTCAGTGTTGGTGCTTGTAGGAATAGGAGCAGATGGCGGCAGCACCTTCTGTGGCGGCTGTACAACCAAGAGTAATATCGCCGTCACCCCCACCGGCAAGGTATAGATAAGCCACCACGGGAGCGCAAGACGCTTTTCTTTAACTACTGGAGCACGGCGGGTGAGCTCCGCCCGCAGGCGAGCGCGGAAGGCTGGATCCACACTGACCGTTGGCTGACCCGCCAGCATATCGGCAACGAGCACACGCAAAACACCCGCCTCAATCTCCAAATCCGGATTTTGAGCCAACAGATCTTTGACGATGATGTCGATATCAGGCTTCATATATGTGTATAGTACGAATAGACCGAAAAAGGTAACGTCGCAGCAAGGAGTAATAGGAGCGGGGCCGAGTCCCCACACACCTCCCGCAGCTGTCTGATACTGCGTGAAAAGGCCATTTTTACACTACCCTCCGTCCCTCCGAGAATAGTAGCAATCTCCTCAAAACTCTTCCCTTCCCAGATCCGTAGCGTAATGATTTCCCGCTGCCGGGCTGGTAACGACTTCAGGTACTCCTCGACTTTGGCGAGACCGGCCACCGCATCAAGCTGGTCCGGGGTGCGCTCATCGTGACCAAGGTCAAAAATGTCATCAATCGGGACACTCTCCTTTTTGGTCCGGTAGTGGTCGATGACAGTATTGCGCGCAATCTGATAGAGCCAAGAGTTAAAACGACCACGACTACTGTTGTATGACTGGAGTTGCTTGAGCGCCTTAAAGAAGGTATCGCTCACGAGGTCCTCGGCCACCTCACGACTAAACACCTTGTAGTATATGAACCGGTAGATAGCATCAAGGTAGTGGTCGTAGATGAGACCAAAAGCCTCACTGTCTCCAGCTTGCGCTCGCTCTAGAATATCCGCTTCGTTCTCCATGCCCATAAGTATGGCAGTTTATTGTATAAAAACAATGGTGTGGGCGGGATGGCCACAAATTTCATCTCCATTTCTGCATAAATTGCCGGATCAACCCATGACATGGTCATGTGACCACAAACACCTTCGGGAGCCCATCACTGGGCTCCCTTCTTTATTAGGGAAAGAGTCTGATGTTACTAATCATTCAAACTAAAAAGCGGCTGATTCTCAAATTCTGTCTGGTGAACATAACCACCCACGGTTGCACTGACCGGAAATGAAACTTCGTCTGTAGCAGTGTCTACCACCAACTGCCCCACCGTACAGGGGTGACCGTCGAGATTGATATCCTCATTGCCACGGTAGGTGGCATCACGAAATAGTCGCGCCAATACCTCCAGTCGGCAGGTTTCCGCTAGACTAATCGATTCGAGATGCTGCTGACTAGCGAGACTCCGGTCTTGAGCCCGGCGTACCTCACGTGAAATCACCCCAATACTTACTAAAAAAGAAAACCCAATGATAGTCACAAGTAGCAGCGTTGTGTAGCCACCAGTCTTATTTCGAGTTTGATTATAGTGGTACATATACATGATGTGAGATGGTTTTATTATCAATGATATACGAGACCCCCACCTGTTTATCACTATCTACCGTTTCTTCAGTAGCAGTAAAATCTTCAATTGCCATATAAGCAGGAGATATTAGCTCTGGTCCTCGATGTAAAGATAGAATAAACAGCTGTCCGTCCGTAAGTACTAATCGTAATGTCTCAGACCCATAATCTAGTTCAAGAGTAGATGAGTCAACAACACTAACAGTATTGGCGGTATTAAGTAGCCACTCAATTTTATCAAAAATAAACTGTTGATCTCGAAGTGCTATAAAATCTCTTTCTCTCTCGACTAGTCGATAGTTGAGATTACCCAGCACCACAATAAGTCCAGACATAAACACACCAAAAATAGCCAGGTATATCAAACATTCAATCAATGTAAAACCGAAGTGCTTCATGGTGTATGCAAATTAATGATTGATTCTTCGCCGGCAGTGCGTTGTAACAAAACTACTCCAGTATCAGTTCGGTCACTAGCATACGATAGAAGTCCTGGATACGAAGTCCGATTGAGTCTCGCATTGTTCGTCTGCCACAAGAGTGCGTCAGTGCTATAGCGGTCAATATCACTTGGGGAACGACTCGTAGTAACCACCAGCTCACCACCAACACCAGCTATATTGCTTACTCCTGCCCCCACTTCATACGTAGCACGTGGCGTAGTACTGCCTGCCAACAAATCCGTCAGTGCAAATTGGTATAACTCTGGGCCGCCTGATACTGATTGTCGACCGAGGTAGACCGTACCAGTCGTGAGATAGAGAGCCTCAACATTACTGGTACCTGGCAAATTGATGGCAAGAATCTCCGTCGGCACCCCAGATGTAACATCAAAAATGGCAAACTCTTTAAGTGCTGCACTGGCACCTAAGAATAGGTACTCTTTGTATTCTCCGTCTTCGGTAATGCCAAGCACATCCATATCATTAACCGTTCTCGACAATTCTGTCCGACTTGAAATCAGTTCAATTGGAGCTGTTGGGTCAACAAGCGAAAATATATGGAGTTCGCTACCAGCCGTCTCACGTGTAAGGACAAACAATCGTTCACCATACACCACTACCCGCCAGCCTTGCGGGAACGAACCACCAGCTATGGCTCCGCCGAGCGTCCTTGTAGTCAAAAGTATTGGTTCACGATTATCAATAAATAGTTCAAACACCCCTAGCTGATTAGTGCGGTCGTGAAATACAACGTAAGCAAATAGCCTCCCGGATGATTCATGTCGTATCACGTCAACAGCATTAATTCGCCGCCCATCACCTACTGCCGACGTTTTTAGTTCGTAAGTGTACGAAATCGATTCCGCTGCTTCATACACACGAAGCTGCGGACTCGAAGATCCCACTACCACCACTTTTTTATCAAAGACATCAATACCTAGACTATCGATACTAGCGCCGAGGGACGACACATCCGTTACAGGTATACCAAAAGAACTTTGGTATACCCATGGACAATCACCACCCCGCTTTATTAAATCGTCGCTATTAAGCTCAAAGTTGGGGACGCGAAAGAAACGTACGGTGTCATTTGGCTGTTGCTTAAAAGCGGTAGACAATGTTCGTTTCTGTCCACAAGAAGTATCACTGACAATTTGTTCCGTATATGTGAGGCAACTTTGTGTCGAACAAATAGTTGGGTCAACAACCTCTCCATGTTGGATGTATTGAGTGACGTTAACAGCTGTCGAAAAAGGATGCTCACGGTGCAACAACTTTAATTCCTGAACAAGAAACTGATAGGCTTCCAGCCGCCACGTAGTCCAAAGGAGTCCATCATCAATCTGTCGCACAGACTCATACATAGAAGCAAGGAGCATAGTACCAATGGCTAGCGCCAAGATTATTTCAACCAATGATAGGCCTGACTCTTTATTCGATAGTGCCTTCATAACCAATAGTTATACTTGTCGATGCCTGCGACCAAACATCATGGAATGTAATTTCACCCGGACTACTCACCCGCCCGCTATATGGATAAAACCAGACCTCAATTTTGTTTGGATTAGTTGTGATATGAGTTAGTGTTTTCGGATCAGTCTCTAGAACCTGTACGGATGAGGTCGTAGCGGTCGGCAGCGCTGATACCAATGAGATATTCCCAGTCTCAATTGACACCCCAACCATACGCCCTTCTCGACCATACATTGCTTCTCCTCGAGCGACTGCAAGAAGACTTTTTATCTCAGACCGAGCCTCGCGGATTACCCGAGACTGTGTTTGAAATAGTAGCCCTGCCGATAGGCCTAAAATAATTGTCAGAAGTGCCAAAACAAGCAACACTTCAATCAACGTAAATCCATGTCTATTGTGAGAGTACATTGGTGAGGCCATAGAGTGGCGTGATTATAGAGACAGCAATAAACCCAATCGTGAGTCCCATAATAATCATGAGGATTGGCTCGACGAGCGTCGTGAGTTTTTTGTGATAGGCATCAAGATCATGGGTATATAACTCTGCAACCATTGCACAGGTTTTAGGGAGTGATCCGGACTGTTCCGCAACCTGTACCAACCCGACCATATCAGGTGGAAATATTTTTTTGTGATGAACAAATAAATCGGACATCTTTCGACCTAAGACTAACTCACTACTTATTTCCTCTAAAGCACTTTTATACAAAGGATTATGGATATGATGCGACACCAATGCAACGGCATCACTGCTACGAATACCACTCTCTAGGAGTACAGCTAGCATACGAGCGATTTGAATAATGTTCCAAGTGCAGATGATATACCGCACAACTGGCAGAGACATTAAAGTCGCTGCAACACGACAAGCAAGCCAGCGCGACCGGTGTACATATATCCAAAACAAAACACTTGCTACTACTACCAAAAGAAGTAACCACAGACCATAGTTCTCCAACCAATTACTAGTGCTCATAAGTATTTGGGTTGAAAGTGGTAGCTCGGCACGCAAGGTACTAAATACTGGGGTAATTTTTGGGAAGACACCAACCAAAAGAAACAGCGTGATGCTTATTGTTAGAAGAAGCAGGATCGCGGGATATAAAAGTGAGGTAATAATCTGCTGTTTTGATTGTCTTAATGCTTGTAACTCTCCTACGGCAGTAGTCATTTGCTTGGGTAGTGTTCCAGTTTGTTCACCGAGTGAGATGAGTGTTTTAAAGGCTAATGGGACTGCAGACTGATCAGCTAACACCTTTGACAGTAAGCGACCATTAGTGATTTCTGTGTAGAGGTGCTTGAGATAGAGTTTTTGTTGTCCGTTAGTTGTTTGGTCGTAGAGTATCGATATGGCAGTACTCTGTGGCACTCCTGCCGTAAGTAGCATGGAAAGCCGTTGAAAGATATGCAGAAAATCTCTCTGGCTGATATTCCATACAGACCTTTTATTTGATTGTATTATCGTACACCTTGAAATTATATGAAGTATGCCGGATATCGACCTCACTCCATAAAGCATTAGTCCAATTAACCGATCAAATTGGTAGAAAAGATTATTCATAGACTGCAGCAAGTACTTCACCGACACTCGTCTCTCCTTCTGTCACTAGCTTCATGCCCGAAGCAAGAAGACTACCCATCCCACTTTTTTCTGCAGATTGGCGGAGTGTAAATGCCGACTGCCGACTAAGGAGCATATCTCGTAGTTCACTTGTAACCGAGCAGACTTCATAAATTGCGACTCTTCCTCTATAGCCAATACCCCGACACAAAGGACAACCGCTAGCTATAAACACATTGGTTGGTAACGCCAGATTGGAAGACAATATGTGCAAGCGATTGCATTCAGCTTCGCTTAGCGTTGCCATAACTTTGCAAGCAGGACACAGCCGGCGCACCAACCGTTGTGCAATAATCACGCTCACCGTTGATGCAACCAAATACGGTTCAACTCCCATTTCTACCAATCGCGTTAAGGCACTAGGAGCGTCATTAGTATGGAGTGTCGTCAGTACAACATGTCCCGTAAGCGCTGCGGTCGTAGCGAGTTTTGCAGTTTCACCGTCACGCACCTCACCCACCATAATAACGTCAGGATCTTGCCGTACAATGCTGCGTAATCCATTAGCAAAATTGAGCCCAACTTGATTATTAACAGCAATTTGGTTGGCCCCATAAAGCACATACTCGATAGGATCTTCAATGGTGATGACTGTGCGAGTAGGAGTATTGATCTCTTTTAGGAGTCCATAGAGTGTTGTTGTCTTTCCGCTACCTGTTGGGCCAGTAGCAATGATTAATCCATACGGATTTTGAATCGCTCGCTCTACCTGCAGGAGATCGGTTTTGGGTAAACCAAGTGATGCCAGTTCAATTGCAGCATCACTACGCAAGATACGAAGGACACAGTTTGGACCAAGGCGGATTGGCACAATCGAAACTCGCACCTCAACAGTTTCTTTATTTTTTGATTGAAATGAAAAACGCCCATCTTGGGCGATAAAATGTTCATCGGTGCGGAGCTCGGCCAATACTTTGATACGAGCGATGAGCTCATCTTGATACATGCGGTTGACTGTAGTCACTGTCTCCATCACACCATCGACCCGGAATCGCACCACAAGCCCATCTCTCTGGGTACTGAGGTGGACATCTGAGACCTGTTCCGTGAGTGCCGTCTCAAGTATCGCATCGAGGACCGACACGACCGAAAAGGGTTCGGTCGTCATGACTGTTTCTAAGTGAGCTCTTTTTGACTCCGGCACAGCCGTCGGTCCGCTCGTCATGCAATAATCATGACACCTCCCTACCTGCCCGGCAATAGGCTGTGGTGCACACTGATTTTACTGTCTACAACTGTACGCCAGCACCGAGGTTCATATCAGCCTACGTTGAATTCGGACTGATGAGACCAAGAGATATATGCCCATAGCGTATACATGCCGAGCAATAAAACAGTGATACCGAAAAGTATCAGAAGCGTCTTAAAAAAATCTTGAATGGCTTGCTCATGTATTCCATAATTTTAACTTAAATAAAGCCATCTATATAGTAGGACAAAAAAGTGACCGAGTAATCGGTGACTTTTTTGTCTGGTTACTGCTCTCAGCAGGTATGCAATTTCTCGGAATAGTACCTATGATTTCTACCGAAACTTAAGGAGTCTAGGACACCCCCTTTAGAGAGTTCGTGCCCATGACTCGTTCTTAAAATGCTTTGGAAAATATAACGATTTTAAGAGTCTCGATAGCTCTCACTTGATTGCTGGCCGTCTCGTGTTAGAACCGTGGCCGGTCAAGCCCTGCTTACTCCGTTTGGCTTCGTTTTAGGTCCTTGGAACGACGCGTCTCGTGTGCTTCAAAAAGTGACAAAAGTGACACAGGGAGGCACCTGAAAGTTACACGCTACTGTCACCTTCTCCTGTAGTGCGTTCGTACTCCCGTGGTTAACAAAATGAACCCAACGATCGAAAAAGAGACTATATAAACAATCGTTGCAATGATTGGAAAGTAATCGTTTGCATATAGTTCAGGCCCTCCGATCAGGCCAATGACGAATAGGATCCCGAAATAGAAATAGTTGTAGAGAACGCTTCCTAGTACTCGCCACCTGCCTGTGATTAAGTACCTTGCTATGGCGTATATCAAAATAGCAATCAGGGCACCTAGTGTTGCTAACCAGTGCTGCACTAAGAACGAAAGAAGTATCTCCCAGAAAACACGGTAGGTATGGATAGTCGCTTCCGCAACACCGTTCATGAGTGTCTCCAAGGATTCCTTTACGAAGTCAGGACCAAGCGGTGTGGAAGTTGAGTTCATTTCTATGCAATCGTTTCTTCTCGCTTAGCGAGCTTCTTCACTGCCTTTTGGTAAGCCCATTCCTCTGTTGGAGGAGTAAGTAGGATGAGCTGGTTATATGCCTCAGAAAGCTTGCACACTTCCTTATACAATTCCTGCTCCGAGTGGAAGGACGCGAATGACTCATGTAGCGCACGCGCCCTATGCTTCACAACTGTAAAGCTTTTGGCCGAGTTCAAGTTCTCGTAGTACGACTTATGCGGACTTACAATACTGCTGGTCGCCGTAACAACGGCAGAGACAACGGTGAGCCAGCCCCACCATGCGGGTATCGCCTGCCCTACAACGAGCAAGCCAGAGAGTGAAGCGATGATCGCGGGAACGACCTCAAACCAGAAAGCCATTGTCTTGCTCCTCGACGCGAGTATGTGGTGCGCTTCAGCAGTGTGTCGCGCATTGTCCTCGATCGTCTGACATTCCTTTTTTAAGTTATCAATATTATTCATAAGTTGATCCAATTGGTACTAATACTTTGCCGATAGCAACGCATACATTGTCCTTCACGACGTAACACTCGACGTAGTGTTCGCCATGGTAGAGCGTGCTCTCTGTCTTCTCCTGTGATCCCGCATCGGGAGTAATCTCACCACGCAAGCCGTCGGCTTTCTTGGCTTCTTCTCCGAAATTGCGGACTTTCCAAAAAATGCGGTACGGACCAGGCACATTTATCTTCTGCACGCGGAACTTCAGCTTCTTTCCTTTCAGCAAAGGAAAACGCTTCTGAAGGAAGTCGGTGAGCCAGCCCGTCCGAAAGCCGTTTTGGGTAACTTCTGCGTCTATGGATACTTCGTACCCAGAAAATAACCTGGTCGGTATGCCATATTTGCTCTCAAGGAATTCTTCTTTCGCAGATGGATACTCGCGCGTTAGCTGTGCGATCTTGTCTGGAATCGGATCCACCGCAATCGCACGATCAGCCACCGTCGGGAAGTCTGCACCAAATATCTTCTGCCACTCGAGAGATGCGTCACGCAACTTATCCGCAGCTTCGTACTCGATTGCCTTCTCAGCACGAGAAACAGCCGAATCGACCCGCGAAGCCCATGCGTCTCCGAGGCTGATCGACTGGCTAGAGCCGAGCGAGTGGACTAAACCATGACGCTTTGACCGAAGATACTCGAAGAATCCGAGCACGAGTTGTGGGTACCGCTCGTTCACTTGGTTGTTGTATCTGTCGCGCAGGTAATCAATGACGAGAATCTCAAGAATGTATGACTTGAGCGGAACGCCACAATTCCTCACCCACGCCTTAAGCATACGAACGAGCGACTTCGTGTGCTTCGTCTGCGTACTTGAATCATGAATCGCCTTGATCTCTGCGCTCGGGTTCCATATGTCCCACGATCCGCCCTTCTCGGTATTTGGAATGCGATATTCGCCTGAGGGCAGTCGCCATGCGGGAAGAAGCTCGACAGTATGCGTGCTTTCCGCGAAGCTAATGAGGATCACCTTGCCCCACGCCTTTATGCCTTCTGTCGTACTGAATCGGTCTTTCAAAATACCTCGCACTTCCTGAAGTAGTTGGGACTGCTTGTTTCCGCTGAGAGCGTCGAACCGCGCAAACTCAGAGTCTGGCATCTTGAAGAGCAGATCAATGTCTTTCGGGGGACGAATATTCGTGTGCTTACCATACGAACCGATGAGGAGCTTCGTGCTTCCATCGTAGGTAGTCGTCGGGTAGTACTTGCCATGCAAAGTTTCAGAGACGTTCTTGATCTTCGTCTCAGCGTCCGCCTTTTGTGGGTCGGTTAGCTTGATGTTCTCTAAAAATTTGCGAAAGGCGGAATCCATAATGTAATTCCTCTATTTTATTACATTTGACGAGGAGGAGCGAATGTCCTGAAAAAAGTCTATAATATGGGCATGGAGTATCGACTCGAAGCAAAACCTACGGTCCTCGAGAAGGGGCAAAAGTATCGAATAATTCAGATCACTGATGTCGCGCATCACACAGCAAAGAAAACTCCTACCCCTTCCGTAGGCAAGAAAATAGAGAAAACGCCTGACGCAACGCCTGGACGAATCTACAGGCCTACGGATTTAGGTGTAGTACTTGATCCTAAAGCGTATATCCTCAAAATGCTCGGGGAGGACCCAGATTTCCAAAAGCTTGTGCGGGACGAGGCAGCAAAAGGGGTAAAGGTTGTCCTTGCCTTTCCCAAGGACGGTGTCCCGGCAGAGTACGGAAAAGACACGATTGAGTTTCTGAAAAGTAAGAACGGCAAGCGTGTGCTTCGAGGGCTTGCCAAGGAAAAGCGTGAGGAATAAAATAGTGACATAGCGTAGTAAAAAGTAGAGTAGCGTATCGCCTTCTGGCCATGCCTATTCCGCGCAAGAAGTGAGTTGAGGTTATCGAGCCTCTTCCTCGTTTCGTGTGTGGAATAGGCCTTTTCTATATCCATACATCCTTACAAATCGTAACGGTTTTAAAGGAGTATGAAAAAACTCTCATGGACGACGGTCCAAAAACGTGTAAACGATCTCATTCCCCAGGAGATCAATCCCCGCAAGATCAGCGACAAGCAGATGTCCGATCTCAAGCGGAGCCTTAAGAAGTTCAATCTGGTGGAGATCCCTGCCGTGGATTATGACGGCACCATTCTCGCAGGACACCAGCGCATCAAGGCGCTCCAGCTTCTTGAGCGCGGAGACGAGACAATCGACATCCGTGTGCCGAATCGCAAGCTTACGGAAAAGGAAGCCAAGGAATACCTGATCGGCTCTAACAAGCTCGGCGGAGACTGGGACTTCGACATCCTGAAGTCCTTTGAACTCGACACGCTCTCATTCGCTGGATTCGATGATATGGAGCTTGCGAAGTTCTGGGACAACGATAACGAGACCAAAGAGGATTCGTTCGATATCGAGAAGGAGCTGAAGAAGATAACCGATCCCAAGACAAAGCTCGGCGACATCATCCATCTCGGCAAGCATAAGATCCTCTGCGGGGACTCGACTGACCCAAAGAACCTTGCGCGCCTCCTCGGTGAGGAGCGAGCCAGCATGATTTACTCAGATCCCGTCTACAACATCTCTATCGACTACGACGGAGGCATCGGCGGAAAGAAGGACTACGGAGGAAACGTGAACGACACGCGTACCTACGAGGAGTACAAGGGGTTCATCAGAGATAGTCTCACAGCCGCACTCGCGGTTTCCTCTCCCAATACTCACGTCTTCTACTACTGCGATCAGGTCTACATCGGCTTGATTCAAGAAATCTACCGCTCGCTTGGCATCGCGAACAAGCGCGTATGCCTGTGGCTCAAGAACTCGCAGAATCCCGTACCGAAGGTGTACTGCAACAAGGCATACGAACCTGCCGTATACGGCACGCGCGGAAAGCCATACCTTGCCGAAGCTGTAAGCGATCTCAACGAAGTGATGAATAAGGAGTTCACCACCGGCAACGAGCTGGTGACGCAGGTCGATGACTTCCTTGAAATCTGGACGGCAAAGCGACTTGCCGCGAAAGACTACAAGCACGCTACGTCAAAGCCGATCACGCTCCACGAGAAAGCGATCAAGCGTTGCACGAAGCCGAATGACATTATTCTCGACAGTTTCCTCGGTTCGGGCAGCACCCTCTTGGCCGGAGAACAGCTCGGACGACGCGTATACGGTTGTGAGCTTGAGCCAAGGTTCTGCGACCTGATCGCGGCTCGCTTCGAGGCGCTTACTGGAATTAAGCCGGTCATCGAACGCCATGAAGAAAAATAAATTCCAGAAGCAGTTTTTAGACGAACTGCGGAAAGTCCCGATTGTACAGGTCGCGTGCGAGAAGACAGGACTTTCCCGCAACAGCGTATACCGTTGGCGAAACGAAGATGCTGAGTTCCGCAAGGCAATGGAAGAGGCCATCGCCGAGGGCGAGGAGCTCGTTAACGACATGAGCGAAGGACAGCTCCTCACGCTTATCAAGGAGAAGAATTGGTCAGCGATCAGCTTCTGGCTCCGCAAGCGTAATCCGAAGTTTAAGGACCGCATTGAGGTGGAAGTCGCGCCGAAACAGGAAGAACTTACGCCCGAACAGGAAGAGACGGTGCGCGAGGCTCTTCGCCTTGCCTCTATGGATCCCATTACCAATCTAAAAGAAGCCAATCATGGAACACAGCCCGCTACCGCCTCATCTGATGGAAACGATGATGAAGGATCGGAAAGTACGAACGGCAATCACTAAGGAAAGCCACTGGTACTTCTTCCACTTCTACTTTGCCCACTATGTGAAGTATCCGACAGCCCCGTTCCAGAAGGAACTTATGGGACTTTCGGAACGTGAGGATGTGAAGAATCTCGTCGTGGTTGCCTTTCGTGGATCGGCAAAGTCCACGATCTTCACCATGTCCTATCCGATCTGGGCAATCCTTGGAAAGCAACAAAAGAAGTTCATCGTCATCCTCTCACAGACTCAGGCTCAGGCTAAGCAGCACATGATGAACCTGCGACGCGAGCTTGAAAATAATACGCTTCTCAAAAGTGACCTAGGATCGTTCCAAGAAGAGCGAAACGAATGGGGCGCGACATCCCTTGTGTTCGGAAGACATGGTGCGCGCATCACAGCTGTTTCGACCGAACAGAGCGTTCGCGGTCTGCGCCATAACCAGCACCGCCCCGATCTGATCATCGGAGACGACCTAGAAGACATCGCTTCGACCAAAACACGCGAGGGTCGCAACAAGACGTATGAGTGGCTCACGGGAGAAGTGATTCCTGCTGGAGACCGAAACACGAGGCTCATTGTGATTGGAAACCTCCTGCATGAGGACTCGCTCATCATGCGGCTCAAGGAAGACATTACTGACAAGCGCATTGATGGAATGTTCCGAGCGTACCCACTTATGGAGGGGCAGAGCATCCTGTGGCCGGGAAAGTACCCAACCATGGAGGATATCGAAGAGGAACAGAGAAAAGCGGCGAACGACTATGCGTGGCAGCGAGAATATCTCCTCAATATTGTTCCAGCCGAAGACCAGGTTATTGATCCCGCATGGATTCAGTACTACGACGAAATTCCGCCTCGTGTAAGGGTCTTCAAAAACGACACCTACATGACGAATCTGGAAGTACGTATCGGTGTCGATCTTGCGATCTCAAAGAGGGACACCGCCGACTATACCGCGATGATCCCAGCTCTCCTTTACGAGGCGAAAAAAGGATACGACATCTATATTCTTCCGAAGATCATCAACAAGCGACTTTCCTTCCCTGAGACGGTTGAGACATGCAAGATCATACACAACTCGTATAAGGATGTTCCGCACTGGAATGGTCCTGTGTTCGTGATCGAGGACGTGGCGTATCAGAGTGCGCTACCTCAACAGCTCAAGGCGGAAGGGCTTAGGCAGATACACACCGTAAAGCCAGGAAATACCGATAAGCGTGCGCGCCTCATGCTTACCGCGAACTTGATTAAGACTGGTGTCGTGAAGTTTCCGCGACAAGGAGCGGAGCAGCTAATCCAGCAGATCGTACACTTCGGTGTCGAGAAGCATGATGACCTCGCGGATGCTTTCTCTGCCCTTGTCTTGGACGCACTTGCCGACCCGCCAAGTACGTTTCGTATTTTCTTTATTTAAGAGAATATGTGCAAACTACTTAAAGCGACCATGCGACGTTTTCTTAGTTCTGCATAGTCTATGCACCACCAACTGGTCTGGCATCAATATACATATGCGAACGGATCAAATTTCAGCCCTTATTGGGCAGGCACCTGTCATACCTACAACAAAGGTTAAATACGTCCTGTATGCCCGAAAATCGACCGAGCAGGACGAGAAGCAGGCACTATCTATCGAATCCCAAGTAAAGGAAATGTTGGCGATAGCGGAACGAGAAAATCTTGAAATTGTAGATATACGCAGAGAAGCACATTCGGCCAAAGATTCAGGACAGCGACCAGTGTTCAAAGAAATTCTTGAGGATGTACGAAGAGAACGATTTAATGGAATTCTAGTATGGCATCCAGACCGTCTAAGTAGAAATGCTGGCGATCTTGGATCTGTTGTAGATCTAATGGATCAGAAGCTCTTAGTACAGATACGCACTTACGGACAAACGTTCACAAACACACCAAGCGAGAAGTTTCTTTTGATGATTCTCTGTTCTCAAGCAAAGCTAGAGAATGATAATAAAAGTATTAACGTAAAGAGAGGTCTCAAGACTAGAGTTGAAATGGGACTATGGCCTGCCCCTGCCCCAACAGGCTATCTCAAAGAAAAACGAATAGATCGAAAGTGCGAGACCCTAATAGATCCAGACCGAGGACCAATCATCAGAAAAGTATTTGAGAAGGTCGCTTATGAAAAGTGGTCAGGACGAAAGGTATACAACTGGCTAAAGTTTGATCTCAACTTCAAGACCGCTGCTGGAAATAAAAATCTAACGGTGAGCAACATTTACTGCATTCTAGAGAATCACTTTTACTACGGTGTATTTGAATATCCCAAGAACTCTGGAAATTGGTATCAGGGAAAGCATGAGCCTCTAATCACTAAAGAGCTATTTGAGCAGGTTCAAGAGCAAGTAAAAAGCCAATTCGTCAGGTCTGAAGGTAAGGAGTTTGCTTTTACTAAACTTATGACCTGTGGCTTATGCGGGTCAGGCATTACAGCCGACGAAAAGTTCAAGAAGCAGAAGAACGGCAATATACACCGGCACGTTTACTACGGCTGCACCAAACGGAGAGATCCGAACTGCAAATGTGGCTATATCAACGAAATAGATCTCATTAAGCAATTTGAGGACTTAATGGATGTCATTGATATCGACGAAATCGGCATTAAAGAAAAGATGAAGAATGAGATTGAACGATTCAAGAAATTCCAGAGAATATTTTTAGGAAAATCTATTCAGGTAACAGTGGCAGATGTAGATATACGCAATTACTCTAAATATTTGTTGAGGGAGGGTAAAGATATAGAGAAACGCGAACTACTCGGTTGTCTTAAAGGTCAAATTTTACTCCAACACAAAACGATTTCGCTTAAATAAGCTAAAGCACGTTTTTTCGAAGCAAAGACGCGTTAATTGCTACAATAACGGTTGAGAGTGACATAAAAACGGCAGCTACCGCTGGTTGGAGCATGATGCCGTACATCACAAGCGCACCTGCCGCAATCGGCAAGGCGATGATGTTGTACCCAGTGGCCCAGAAAAGATTCTCGATCATTTTGCGGTACGTGAGTCGAGAAAGGTGGATAATCTTTGGTATGTCGCGCGGGTCGTTCTTTACAAGAATAATGCCCGCTGATTCAATCGCCACGTTCGTGCCTGCCCCGATAGCAATACCGAGATCTGCTTGTGTGAGCGCTGGCGCATCATTGACTCCATCACCCACCATAGCAACACGTTCACCACGCGCTTGTAGTTTCTTCACAGTATCCGCTTTCTCTTCAGGAAGTACATGGGCAAAGTATTCATCGATGCCAAGTTCTTTAGAAACCCATGCGGCCACATCTTCAGCGTCGCCCGTAATCATAGCAATGCGTACACCCATATCTTTGAGTTTGGAAATTGCTTCTCGTGATTCCTCACGAATGACGTCAGCAAGTGCAATGCTTCCAACCCAGCTGCCGCCTTCGACCACGTGGATAACCGTCTTTCCCTCAAGTTCGTGATTTTGTATAACCTTCTGTTGATCAGGAGGGATGACAATACCACTCTCCGCAACAAACGAAGATGACCCTACAAAGACTCGTTTGCCATTAATGTCTGCTTGAACACCCTTTCCACGAATGTTCGTGAAGGCTGAAGTTTGAGGAAGGATTGTTTCCTCCGCATACGCATGAGCGACAATCGCACGGCCAATGGGATGTTCAGAAGTTTTGTTTGCACCCCCCGCAAGTGACAGTGTTTTGTTTACGTCACCCATGATTGCCATAACACCAAATGATCCTTTGGTGAGGGTACCTGTTTTATCAAACAGCACCGTGGTGACATTCCGAGCCGCTTCAAGAGCCAATCGTCTCTTTACGAAGAAGCCGTTTCTCGAAGCCATTGTGGTTGAAATAGAAGCAACAAGTGGAATCGCGAGACCAAGCGCATGAGGACAGGCAATCACCAAGACCGCCACGAGCCGCTCAACTGCAAATCCAAACGGTTGTCCAACAGCAATCCACGAAGCAAACGTAATGAATCCAGCAATTACTGCAAGGAGTGTAAGGTAAAACGCTGCACGGTCTGAAAGAAGCTGCAGCTTTGACTTTGAAGATTCTGCCTCAGCCACCAACCGCATGATTCCCGCAAGAAAGGTGTGTTCACCTAGTTTATCGAGACGAATTTCCAGACTTCCATCGCCATTAATGGAACCCGCGATAATCTCCACACCCTCTTGTTTTAGTACAGGGCGTGACTCTCCGGTAATGAGTGATTCGTCCACTTCCGATTCACCCTTAAGAACAACTCCATCAGCTGGAACTCTTCCGCCAGGGCGTACGAGCACCACATCACCTTCTTGTAGTTCGGAAAGAGAGACGGTAACGGGAGTGCCATTCCGCATCACTTCGGCAGTATCAGGGAGTAGTTTTGCCAACTCACGAAGTGCTCCTTGTGCTCCTTTGACTGCCTTCATTTCTATCCAGTGGCCAATGAGCATGACACCCACGAGGGTAGAGAGTTCCCAAAAAAGTGTCATGCCTTCGCCCACCAAAACAACCCCAATACTGTAGAGGTAGGCGGCACTGATAGCGATTGCAATCAGTGTCATCATGCCCGGCATCCGCATCTTAAGTTCGTCCCAAGCTCCTTTGAGAAATACAAAGCCACCATAGAAGAACACGATACTCCCGAGTACAGCTTGTACATAATGAGAGCCAGGAAAAGCCGGAGCGGACCAACCAAGGAAGGCTCCGGGTAAATCCGAGTAGAGAATGATGGGGATTGTTAACACGAGTACTACCCAAAACTTCTTGAGGAAGTCCTCCGTATGATGACCTGCATGTTTATCATGAGTACCCCCGTGATCGTGGTGATGTCCGTGATTATGATTCATGTTTTTCTTTTTCGTTATGGTCGTGGCCATGGTGTCCATGATGCATAAACAGATGCATAAAGAGACACCCCAAGAGGAACGCAAATGGCAGATACGGCGCAAGGTGTTCTTGGTGGTTGGTTACTGCATACACACCTGCCACGATGACCAGTACTATAAGTGTATACCGAATATATTTTGAATTCATATTTTTACTTTTACTTGTAATTACTCCACAATGACAACCCCTTCGGCAGCGGGATTAAGATGATCGTGGTAATTCCATGTGCCTGGTTTGTCGAACGTATACATGTATTGATCTCCAGTCTTGAACTGATCAAATGTAGGAAGAATGCTGTGTTCCGGATGTTCATTTGACGCCACCCACATTTCTTTTGTACTTTCATTCACGAAGTGCACCATTGTACCGAGTGGTACTGAAACTTCTTTCGGTTCAAAGCCACTGTCGGTATAGCGAATAGTTGCCATAGCGGAATTTCCCATCATGTGTATAGCGTCGGCATTTCCCGTATTTGTGGTGATTGAAGTAGGTACGGGAGCACCTGTTGCGACATACACGGATAGAGGCATTCCATCAACCTCGAGAGGTTGATCAAGGTCATTAAAGACCTTGTCATCACCCGCATCTTCGTACGCCATCACTATTAGTTCCTCACCGCCCTCGTAGAAGTCACCGAGGGGGATTGCAATACCATTATGAGTTCCTGTCGTAAGGTATTGGCTAATCTCAACGATTTGACCGAGACGACCATTATCAATGGAGCGGACCGCGAGGAACCCTGGCTTTAGGAGTGTGACCGAATCAACAGTTACTACAGTGGTAGCGTTCTGCGCTGAAACCACTAGTTCTCCCTCTGCATTAGTTGCCATTTTTGGTGCTTCGCTGTGGGGTTGCTTAGTCGTGAGGAAAAAGACGATTCCTATACCGACTACCACCACGACTCCACTAATAATCGCTCTCATATCAATTATTCTGTTACAGCAAACTCAAACATCATTCCTGCTTCGAGATGTTCAGCAATGTGACAATGCGCCATCCATTCGCCGGGGTTTGTGGTGTCGAGTAGGATATCGACATACTGTCCAGCTGGTACCATCACCGTGTCTTTCCAAACCAAGTTGTCGTTTGTTGTTCCATTTTCATTGACTACCAAGAATCGCTGACCGTGGAAGTGAATTGGGTGTTGCATTGGATGAGCAGAATTTGCGTCATTAGTGATACGGACCTTCACCTTGTCACCAGATTTGAAGCTCCACGCAATATCCATATTCGTCTGCCCGGTTGCCTTGTCGGTGATCTTCCACTTTGTCATATCCTTGGTCGCCATCTGGTTCATCATGGCCATGTCAGTATCCTCCCATTCAATGCCATCTTTACTCACCGTATTAGCCATCATTCCTCCCATCATTGATCCATCGGGCATCCTGTGTCCACCCATGCCTCCACTCATACCGCCCATCATGTCGATGGTGAGATTGAGTTCTTTATCGACTGGTTTGGCGAGGTATTCCCGATACGGGTCAATGCTTGCTTTCGCAACTTCGTTGGTGCGAAGCGTGCCAAAGATATCTCCGTAGTATGGAGACGCAACCCCTCCCGAGACAGTAACTTTGCCAAGTTCATACGTTTTTTCAGGCGTGCTATGGAGAAGTGCATACGTTCCTTCGTTAGCAAATAGCACTTCCACAACTACTCGCTCAGATGGTCCGAGAATCACTGAGTCTTTCCATTCTTCTCGCTCCGTCGCCCCAGCATCTCCGCCGACTAATTTCAGCTTCGCACCCTTAATACTGAAGTTGAATGGTCGCGCGTTTGCGGCGTTTGTGAGATAGAAGCGAATCACTTCACCCTCTGTTGCTGTGAGCTCGTAATCAGTCTCACCATTTACGAGCATCACGTTTCCGTAACGACCCATGAGGGTACGATCTGCTTCCTTTTTGCTCAGATTTATCTTTCCGTTCTCAATGAGAATGTCGTCCAGAATAAGTGGTACCTCGCGGTTTACTTCATTCCAATACTTCTCATCGGTAGCTACCACAAGATAGTTCCCGTATAAGCCGAGCTCCTGTTCCAAGTCTTCACGAACATGCGGGTGGTACCAGTACATTCCGGCGTCAGGGAATTTCAGTTTGTACGAGAACGTCTCACCCGGTTTCATCTCCTCTTGAGTCGACTGTGAACCATCAAACTCATTGTCCATGCGCACGCCGTGCGAGTGGAGAAGTGTGTTCATGTCGGTACCATTCTTGAAGTTGATGGTCACCTCTGCACCTTGCGGTACTTTGATTAATGGTCCGGGTATTGAGCCGTTGTATGCGAGCATTTTGTATGACACGCCATTGATGTTTTTTTCGACGTAGCTGGCAGTGAGGTCATAGGTGTCACCATTTTTAAGTTCAACAGTCTCTGATGCTTTTGCAGGTTCAGCTTTTGTAAGGGCAGTGCTCGCACCAGGTATAGTTCCTCCTTTTGATAGCAGAATGCCACCAACGACAAGAACTACGCCGAGCACTACCGCAATAAGTGTTTTATTCATACATAGTTGATAACGCTAATTAATAATTTTACTTCCCCCACTCCAGATACTGATACCATTCGGCATATCGCCAACAGGGATCCTAGAAATTTCTCTGTTAGTATCCGTATCAATAATTGTTACGTCATCGCCGAGCAAATTAGTAACATACGCGCGAGCTCCGTCTTCCGATACGACAATTCCGTGTGGCGCAGAACCGGCAGTAATAGTTTTGTCGACTATTTTTCGTCCGATATCTATCCGATACACAAGATTTCCTGTCGGTTGATCGAAGTAGTAGCCTTGGTCAGCCACGTACAGGTATCGTGAGTCTGGGGTCGGGTAGATTTGCACAGGTCCACGAGATCCTTCGGGAAGGGTTATGACCCCTTGTTCATTATTTTTCCGGTTGAGCCATACGATTTGTTTGGTGTCATACACTGACGAAAATGCGTATATACCATCTTGGGTGACGGCTGTTTGGACACCAGCTCCAGGCAATGTGATGTTTCGTACGATATTGGTCTCTGTATCGAGGACAGCCATCCCTTTTCCATCAATAAGCGCGATGAATACTTCCGTGCCATCCGGTGTCACTCGAAGTCCGTGTGGCCCACTTGCTTCACCGAGCGCAATTTCGCGTATAATTCTGCGACCCTCAACGTCTATCACGTAGACCTTGCCCTTTTCTTGTGAGGTCACGTATGCGGTTTTTGCGTCAGGAGAGGTGACGACGTGTGCAAGGTGGCTGTCGGTAGCGACGGGAATTGAGTAAACAATTGTGTCAGTTACTGGGTCGATGATAAACAGCTTGTCGGAATTCTGTCCATGACCCATATCCGGCATTGCATCATCTTCCATGTCCATGCCTTCCTCGACGTTTGCCGTCACCAGCACCTTCTTCCCGTCCGGAGCTACCTGCACATTATGTGCCATGTAGCGGACTGTTTCTCCGTCAACCTTTTCAGACAAGTCGATGGTTGCAATAACTTTTGTACTCTTAGAATCAATTACAGAGACCTTTCCTTCGCCCTCGAGCGCAACGTACACTTTTTCACTCTGACTACTGACAGAAGTAGTTATTTCTTGAGGCGTATTTATATCCCTAGCTGACAGAGTCCAAAAAGCACCTCCAATAAGAACAATTGCTGCAATTGTGCCTAATACGTATTTATTCATAATGTAATTCGATCTTATCTCCATCCTTCATCTCATAATTTTCATACTCTGTGTTTGGTTCGCCATTCACCGTCATAGTCACATTCTGTCCGAACTCTCGAAAGTCCTTACCCCATACCGCAAAGAATTTTCCAAGACGAGTATCTTCGCGGGTCACTCTGGCTGGGTATTCGAGATGTATGATCGGAGCATCATCGTGGGTATGCATTGGCTGATGGACGGCACCAATGCCGACGTTTTGAGGTATCTCAATCTGTTCACCTTTTACGAATATCTTGAGTTCAGGATGGGTATGGATTCCACGCATGGAAAGAATATTTGAGTCTCCTGATGCTACTTGTTTTGTCTGATTTGCTTTTGCCCACCATATGAGTCCTATTGCCAACACAAGGATGGCAATAATGACAATAGTGAACGAATGTTTTTTCATAATATGTCACAGGTTAGTGGTTTGGTAATAGTGCGTACGAGAAGAAACGTGGTGTATCCGAGAATGAGTACGCCAAGGATGCCAATCTCTTGCCCTCGAAGTGGTAAATATGTGAGCGCGCCAATGCCACCCACAACTCCTAGGAATGAGGTGAGGATGATCGATCCACAGGCTGCACAGCCAACACTGAACATCCCAAAGAGTGCACCAACGGATGTGGTAGCAACGCTTCCACGTGTCAGGAAGTATTTTTGACGTCGATAGAGGTAGAACATCAGTGCGATATTTATTCCAACGAGGATCGAGATTGTTACCGTGGTCAGGGCTGAAAGTAGTGAGAAATTTGTTACAAGTGAACCAAGAAGGCTTAGTGTCACCGAGAGTTTCCCAAGTACCGATACACCCTCACTTGCCCACAGAAGCGTGAGAAGTGTGCTGTTTGGTAACAGGATTGCAACAGCTAGCATGAGCGCACTCACGGCTAGCGCGAGAATGATGTATCCAATGTTTCTGCGTACGAACGTCATGAGTTAAGAACTTTTAAGGGCGTTTTCGATGAGCTGTTTGACTGCTTCATATGGCTGAGCCCCATTGATTGGGAACTTGGTGCCGTCCGGCGCAACAAAGATGCTCCACGGTGTACCACGACCGCCGGTTGCTACCGCATTCTCAAGGTCGTTCGCCACATGCTCAGCATAGGTGCCACTACTCAAGCATTCATTGAACTTCGACACATCAATGCCAATATACTGTGCAATTTTCGGAAGTTCTGCTGGGTCAAGGCGGTCGTTTGATGGGGTGATTTCGTAGAGGCGATCTGCATATTTCCAGAACGTATCATTACCACCCTGTGCACCGGCGCATTCGAGTGCTTCGGCTTCTTTCCGGGCTTTTGGGTGCAGTTGATCAAGCGGAAAGTGACGATAGACCCAGGCAACTTTTCCGGTATCTCCATACTCGTCTATGACCTGCTTCATAGTCTCGTGGAAGCGTTTACAAAACGGGCATTCAGTATCCGAATACTCGACTATCTTAATAGGTGCATCAGGATTACCGCGAATATGATCATCTGAAGCAACTGGTTTCATATTCTCAAGCGCTTTACCTGCATCTTGCTCGGCAACTTGCTGTGCTTGAGGTGCCACAGCAGTTGGTGACGGTGTAGGATTGCCTTTGAGACCGAAGAATACTGCTCCGGCGATAAGTCCTCCCGCTATAACAATTGCTAACGGTATCCCAAGTGCTTGTTTTTGGTTTTTTACTATTGGTTGTGATGGTTCTTGTGTAGTTTCATTCATGTGAATAGAAGTTAGTAGGTAATGCCATAACGGCAAAAAAGCAGAGTGCAGAACACTCGCTCACATGAATGAGACGTTAGAACGTCTTTGGGTGGAGAATGCCTCGTGCGAACGCTAAACGAAGCGGATCGTATGTGCGTATGTCTGGATGTTCTCGGGCGTATTGCCTGAAGCGTATTGAAAGAAGATTTGTGTCGAGACGAGGTGCTGCCAGGAATCCTGCAAGAGCAAAAGAAGATGCAACCGCAAGTACGATGAGTAGAACGAGGTCTTGGAAACCTTGTGGAATACCCACAAGGGTACTCTTCCAAAGCTCCATATGGTCACTTACCCCAGCATCGCAACAGTTCTTAAGCGAAACCTCGTGTGACGTATGCGCAATATGACCAGACCCATTTCCCGCATGAACAGGAGTCGCATGGATAAAGCTGATACAGAGAAAGCCGACGATCAATGAGATCAGAACAGACCCGCCGAGGACGGTCTTGAGTCGATTTGCTTGTGGGAAGGCGAGCTTCATGACAAGTCCATTTTAACAGAAAATTGAACTCCTGCACACAACATTATCAGCCTACAAGCAAGGGGGCATTATAATATACTCAGATGTTTATTAGCTTTTAAAAATAAATATGAATACTCTTTCGCCAGCAAGATCTGGGATCGCACTATCAGGAACACTTATTGTCGCCTTCGTCCTGTGCGCTATCGCACAGGCAATCTTACCAAGCGCACAATTTTCCCATATGTGGCTCTCTTTGTTTACAGCTGCACCTTTGGGATCTTTAATTGCTTGGATAGAGGGAATAATAGCAAGTGTGGTGGTCGGCTTTATTTTAGGCTACTGTTTCGCTCATTGTTATAACTGGAGCGCAAAACACGGAATCAAATAGTCAACAAAAATCGCCCCATGAGGGGCGATTTTTGTTCTGGCTACTGCTCTCAGCAGGTATGCCTTTTCAGAATAGACCTCTGACGGACTATCGACGCGTCTCGTGCGCGATAACCTATCACGAGTTGGCTGCCCGACAAGGACTCGAACCTCGATACCTTGGACCAAAACCAAGTGTCCTACCATTAGACGATCGGGCAAGTGGCTCCATTTATACCATATATCGTGCCAGAAATCATCCTTAATATTGAGGAAGATTTTCTCACCGTAATTCGAAGCGTTCTGTGGTAATTATCTGCAATATTTTGTGCGGTTTGTTTTAATATTATGCTTTTTGTAGTAAATAAACTGGGGCTGAAAATCATTTTTTTCTAGGATGTTGCTCCAGAATTTAATATCCTTAACTACATCTTTTTTATGGTTTTCATGGATATATAAACTATAGACAAGTCTATCAAGATTGCTGTTTAAGGATTCTAGGAGAAACCGTTTGAAAATTTAATCATATTTGGGTCAGTGTTTCCAAAAGTGACCGATTGACCATGTCGACTTCTTTCCTTTGATCCTTCACCCCAATATAGAGCGACACCTACAAGAAACAATTCTCGTTTACTCAATATCCCAACTTGCTGGATTGCTTTTTCGTATATGTCCTTCGTCACAGCAATACGATGAGCACGACGAGCATCACCACCGCGCTGTTGGGCTGCCAGCTTTTTAGAAGATGGCTTTTGCGTTTGCTCCCTGGTAAGTTTAGTTTCTCAAAGCCGTTAAGGAAAAAGTCGACTTAGCAATTGGAACAACAGCTAGAATGTCGCTGTATGTTTTCCCTTCTCGACGGAGGTTTATAGCTTTGATTTTCAAATTATTTTTTATTGTACAGATGTACGCCTCACTTATTTTCCTTGACTGCCTCGTACTACATGCAAAATCTCTATTTATTGAGCATTGCAGCCTTTATGAAAGCCGTAAAAACAGGATGTGGAGCAAGTGGTCGTGCTGTAAGTTCTGGATGGAACTGAGTTCCAAGGAAAAATGGGTGGACGGACTTCGGCAACTCAACCATTTCCATCAGACGACCATCCGGTGAAGTGGCACCAAAGACGAGTCCAGCCGCTTCGAGGTCATCCACATACTCAGGATTCACCTCATAGCGGTGGCGGTGCCGTTCGGTCACGGTACCACTCTTGTATGCCGTGTAAGCCTGTGTCCCTTTCTTCACCACCGCATCATATGAGCCGAGGCGCATCGTGCCACCCATGTCGCTCTTCGCGAGCTTTTCGCGTTGTTCTGGCATAATACCAATGACAAGATGTTCGGCCTTAGGATCAATCTCTTCGGTTGATACACTATCGAGCTTCAGCACATTGCGGGCATATTCGAGCACCGCCAGCTGCATACCATAACAGATACCGAAGTACGGGATTTTCTTGGTGCGTGCATATTCGATAACCTTGAGCTTGCCTTCGATACCAGTCTTGCCAAAGCCGCCCGGGACAAGGATGCCATCAAAAGCGTCGAGGTCCTTAAGTGACTTCTTGCCCGTTTCAAAATCAAGAGACGAGAGGTAGGTGATTTCCGCTTTGGTGCCAAGCTTGTACGCTGAGTACTTAAGCGCTTCAAGGACTGAGATATACACGTCTGAGAGGACAAAATCCCCCGAACTAAAGTACTTGCCTACGACCGCGATCTTGGTTACGGACTTGGTGCTCTTTGAGCGGTTCACGAATTGCTTCCAGGCTTTGAGGTCACTCGGTTTTGGTTTGAGGCCAAGGATATCGCAGAGGGCTCCCGATACACCCTCCTTTTCGAAGTGGAGGGGAATATCGTAGATACTGCGTACATCAGGCGCTGATATGACATGTTCGGGTCGCACATTACAAAAGCGAGAAAGCTTCTCCTTACGCTTTTGATCAATTGGTTCGGTACTACGAGCGACAATCAAATCGGCAAAGACGCCAGCACTGTTCAGCGCTCGAACAGCGGTCTGTGTTGGCTTCGTTTTCATTTCACCAATACTACCGGGTACCGGGAGGTAAGACACCATCACCACTGCCACATCCTCAGGCGCTTCGCTCTTCATCATACGGACCGCTTCAAGGAACAGGACGTTTTGGTATTCGCCGACCGTGCCACCAATTTCGGTAATGACTACATCTGCCTTGGCGGCTACTCCGGCTTTTTTGATTCGGTCAATCACCTCCAGTGGAATATCTGGCACCACCTCGACATTGCGCCCCCCGTATTCGAGATTGCGCTCCTTTTTGATGACCGAGAGATAAACACTACCTGTGGTCATGTAGTTGATGGCCGGTAGGTCGATATTGAGGAATCGTTCGTAGTTTCCCATGTCTTGGTCTGTCTCCAGACCGTCCTTAAGTACAAAACACTCACCGTGCTCGGTGGGGTTCATGGTACCAGCGTCAACATTGATGTACGGATCGATTTTGAGTGCGGTTACATTAAGACCACGACCCTGGAGTGTGAGCGCGATTGAGGATGAAGAGATCCCCTTCCCGACGCCACTCATAACCCCGCCGACGATAAAGATGTACTTGGGACGTTTCTGCTGCTTTTTGGTCGTGCCTGTCATCTTCTTGGTCGTGCGGGTGGTCATAGTGATTATTTTATTTAGTGGATTAAACGCGCAAGTAGCGGGTGATGGCCAGGATACTTGAAATAAGTCCAAGCGCCACACCGATACCGACGATGGTCAAAAAGAGGGTGCCGAAGTTGTTGACAAAGTAGACATAAAGATCGAATTCAAAGAATTCTGCGGTAGCAGGACCAATCCAAATCATAATTGGATAAAGGATGGCGAGCGCGAGGATACCCGAGATAACTCCGTACATAACACCTTGAAGCATAAACGGGCCACGAATGAAGGCGTTGCTTGCACCCACGAGACGCATCACAGAAATTTCTTCACGAGCAGTATAAATGGCGAGGCGAATGGTATTAAAGGTAATAAGAATAGCGGCAATGATGAGGACCACCATCGTGATAGTAGTTGCTCGCTCCACCGCGTTCACAATCTTGGTCAATGTTTCGATTGATTCTTTGTTGTTGGCGTAGTTTACCTCATCTATGAGGGCAGTCTCGGTGGTCTCCATCGCTTTTTGCTCATCGAGGAACCTCGCAATACTTTCGTACTGGGAGGTGTTTTTCGCCCGGATGGCAATGGTGGCACCAAGTGGGTTATCACCAAGTTCTTCGAGTGCCTGCATCGCAACACTATCGTTTTGGTTCTTGAGGCGATATTCCGTCAGAGCATCTTCGCGGGAGGTGTAGCGAACTTCGGCGACGTCAGGCAAGGCCTCGATTTTGGTCTTGAGCGCATTAATCGCGGTCTCATCGGCAGTAGTCACAAAGTACACATTGATATCAACTTTGGACTGGATATTGTTCAAAGAAACGGTGAGGAGCTGATCGAGGAGCATGGTTGTACCAATGACAAACAGCGCTACGGTAATCACAAAAATAGACGCCAGAGACACGTAGGCACTACGCCAAAAACCAATAAACCCAGACCGCACGATTCGTCGAAGACTTGTGATCATACACCAATTTATAGCACGTACTTACCACTTTCGTCGTCCCGAATTATCCGACCACCATCCATAGTGATAACGCGGCGACCGAGTTCATCAATCACTCCCTTGTTGTGGGTGGTCATCACGACCGTTGTTCCAAGGTCGTTAATCTTTTTGAGAATCTGGACTACTTCGTAGGTAGCAATCGGGTCGAGATTCCCGGTTGGTTCATCCGCAATGATGATGTCTGGCTGATTTACAATCGCCCGAGCAATCGCGACACGCTGCTTCTCTCCGCCGGAGAGTTCTCCTGGGAAATTCCACGCCTTATCAGCGAGGTCGACAAGCGAGAGGGCCTGGGGGACATTCTCGGCTATTTCTTCGTCACTGCGCCCATTGGCCTCCATTGCAAACGCAATATTCTCGTAGGCAGTCTTGTTAGGGAGAAGCTTAAAATCCTGGAACACGGTACCAATCTTGCGACGGTAGTGAGGGAGCTTTGATCTCGGGATACGATGGATATCAAGTGATTCAAAAAAAACGTTGCCGTGAGTTGGCTTATCTTCAGCAATAATCATCTTGAGGAGGGTAGTCTTACCGGCACCCGAGTGACCGACAATTGAGACAAATTCTTTTGGATCTATCTGGAAGGTGATTTCTTCAAGCGCTGCTTGCCGTCCATCATTGTAGAGCTTTGAGACTTTATCAAAATAAATCATATAACGAATTCTATTTTACGTTACTTCGCCCTTCGCGTCGAGGAAAACCTGTATATCGCCTGCTAATACTTGGTCAATTTGGCGTACTTCCACACCCGTACGGTGGTCTTTGACTAGTTGGTAGGGGTGGAGGACATAGGAGCGAATCTGACTCCCCCATTCAATCTTGACGGTCTTCTCGACCGAAAGACCCTGCAGTTCGCGTTTGTGCTGGGCTTCGCGGAAGGCATAGAGCTTACCAGCAATAAGCGAGAGGGCGCGTTCGCGGTTCTGCTGCTGACTGCGCTCGGTGGAGACATGTACCGAGATGTTCGTCGGGATATGCGTGATACGGACGGCGGTCTCACGCTTGTTTACATTTTGACCACCAGCCCCGCCCGAACGGGCAAATGTGATCTCGAGTTCATCCTCCGGAATCGCAACAGCAGACAAATCTTCAATTGCCGGAGACACTTCCACGAGCGTAAACGAGGTCTGGCGCTTGCCATTACTATTAAACGGTGAGATGCGGACGAGACGATGGACGCCGGATTCGTTTGCGAGCGTGCCATAGGCATTTTTGCCCGTGACTTCAATTACGACATTACGGTAGCCGCCATGGTCGTTTTCGTTACTATCGAGTTCAGTAACATGCCAGCCGCGACTTTCGGCGTACCGCCAGTACATCTCACGGAGCATCCGAGCGAAGTCTTCGGCATCGTCCCCACCAGCTCCAGCCACAATGGTGATGATCGCTGGATTGCGGTCATACTTCCCCTCACCCGAGGCTTCGGCTTTGAGGTCTTGGAGTTCTTTGATCATCGCTTGCGCTTTCTGGCTATCCTGCCAAAAGTCTGGTTGGAGCATCGCGGCTTCAATCTCAGCGATTCGGGTAGTCGGGTCAGTCATAATATGAAGAGTATAGCAAATTAACGCGCAAGACGGAAAAGAGTGCGGGCCAGCCGCGCTCTTTTCACGATTATTCTAACTTGAGCCAATGCCCAGGCTTGAACTGGGGACCTGACGCTTACGATGCGCCTGCTCTACCAACTGAGCTACATTGGCAGTGAATACTGCGTCCCCTATAGTAGTACACCTCACATTTGATTTCAAATGGTTTTTTGGTATGATACGTGGGCTTCGAATACCACATGCTGTGTGTACAGACAAGCAACCGGCCAAGGTGACGACGTCACACGTCGCCCTTAGTCTCCCAAAGCCAATGTAGCTCAGTTGGTAGAGCACATCCATGGTAAGGATGAGGTCTCCAGTTCAATCCTGGACATTGGCTCATAAATCAAAAAACGTCCGTCAGGGCGTTTTTTGATTTATGAGCCAATGTAGCAAGCCAACTGCTTGGCTTGTGTCCAAGATTGAAAGCCGCAGCTATGTTTTTTGCTTAGGTAAAGCAAAAAACTGCGAGGCGGGGTCGAGAACACTTAGTAGATTAGGAACGTAGTGAACTAATATACTTAGTGATTCGTGACCGATCCTTTCACCACTACTCTTTTTACTTCCGCTTCCAAAACACCATCACGAGTACACCCACTACTGCCCCACTGAGATTAAAGATGAGGTCGAGCATGGCGTTGGCGTAACCACCTACCCCATTACGCTCGACAGTGACCGCAATCAAGAACTCCATGATTTCATTAAGACCACTGATACCAAGTGAAATCATTGTAGCAACGAGCGCAACAAGAAACGTATGTCCTTTGATACCAAGTGGGGCTCGTAGTGTGTAGTACGCCATCATAGCAACGAGCCCGTAGAGATAGGTATGAACTACCTGGTCGTACTTAAGGATGTAGAAATCACCACCAAGATCGAGGAACGGATAAATCTTGTAGGCAAAGAGCACTCCATCAACCGTCTGCACTGCCCCACCCGCCACATGCATCAGTCCCCAGATAGATAGAAGCCAGAGCATCCAGATTGGAAATTGGGTCAAGCGCAGGGTGGCAAACACCCCAGTAAAAATTGCTATAATGACTGCGACATAAATGACGAACTCAAGGTTGAGGTCACGAGCGAAGTAAATCCCACCGAGAATAAGATAGAGGGCTGAAAATGAAACGACAGGGATGAGTGATTTGGTCATATAAAATTATAACACCAGAAAGGACTTAAACATTACATGTTCAGTACCCCAATTGGCTTGATTGATGCGCTTCGCTTTCAATCCAGCTCAATCGGGCTTCGAGTCCCGCCCATATGTGTCCCACACATATGGGCATCGATCGCTCACGAAAAAAGCCAGCTTTGGGCTGACTTTTTTCTTTGCGCGGTCGAAGGGACTCGAACCCTCGGCCTCTTCCGTGACAGGGAAGCGCTCTAACCAGCTGAGCTACGACCGCAGATATGCCTTATACTGCCACAAAGTAACAGTGGCAAGAGTATATACACTTTTCGTAAAAAGGGCAATATCTTGCGTGATGTCGATGAGAGAGAACGATCCTGACTGGATCTGTAGACCTTTTCTGTCGTTCATTTCGCGTTGCTCACAAACGTCTAGAAAAGGTCATCCTTCCCTCACAAGCAGTCCCCCGGACTGCTTTCTATCAACAGCCGAACACTGCCATCACTGGCAATGTTCTTTGTGTCGATGGGAGGGAACGAATCTTACAGATTCAGTACACCTTTTCTGTCATTTGTTTCGCGTTGCTCACAAACGTCTAGAAAAGGTCATCGTTCCCTCACAAGCAGTCCCCCGGACTGCTTTCCATCAACAGCCGAACACTGCCATCACTGGCAATGTTCTTTGTGTCGATGGGAGGGAACGATCCTCCGACCTTAGCTTTATGAGTGCTACGCTCTAACCAACTGAGCTACATCGACATGACTCCTTGCGAAGTGCTTGGAGTATACCAGAAGATTAAAATTATTCTAGTCCTTACTTCCCCGCTTATACCAGGCCGTGCATGAGGTTTTTCTCCCGGCTTTCAAGGATGGTCTCAGCCCGGGTGATGTCCTCAGGGTAACCGACCGGGATCCAGAGCTCTTGCTCTACCACTGCCATCGGGTACTTTTCGGCATACTCAACAACGACATCGGTGAGATAGTACTCCCCGTTTGTCTCCTTCTTCATCTCAAATTCAAAGATATGGGTATCAAGCACCATCGGACCAGTTGAAGCGAGATTGGAAGGCGGATGGGCCGGCTTTTCGACAAAATCTGCGACTGTACCGTCTGGATGACGTACCACAATCCCAAAGCGCTCTGGGGTCTTTGTAGGCATAGCGAGTAGTCCGCGACTGTAAGAAGTCAGTCGTGCCAAATCGTTAGCGCCATGAATATCGTCAGCAAACATAAACAAGAAGCGGCCTTTGAGTAAATCTTTGCAGAGCCAGAGAGCATGGGCAGTGCCCTTTTGCTCCACTTGTTCAACGTACGTCACTTTGCGGCCATGATACTCATTTCCAAAATGCGCACGTAATTGGTCGCCAAGATAGCCAACAACTAAAATCAACTCATCAATTGCACTTGGGAGCGCATCAATAGTGTGGTCGATAAGCGGCTTACCCGCCACTGTCACCAGTGGCTTAGGTGTATTGTCTGTTAATGGGCGTAGACGAGTCCCCTTTCCGGCGGCGAGAATGACGCATTGCATAGGTTTTTAGTATATCACCAAACAAAATGGGGTGAAAATAATTTGCATTATTTTTATAAACATTGTATAGTCTCCGCACCTCTTCATAGAGATATAGCGGGTTAGAGGAGAGGTACCTCGGGAGGCTCATAACCTCCAGACCCCGGTTCGATTCCGGGACCCGCAACAATAACAAAAACCACCCAGATGGGTGGTTTTTGTTATTGTTGCGGGTCAGGAAGCAAATTATTTTGCTTCCGTCCGGAATCGAACAGCCGCAGCGATGTGAGGCGACTCCGCAGGAGCCGAACCAGCGAGGCGGGGTCGCGAGTACTTACTAGAATTGGAATGAAATGAACAATTATAGTTAGTAACTCGTGACTCGATGGAGGGACCTGTTTTTTAAAGAAGTTAAAATTTGTATCCTCTTATTTTACGATAGTCTTTTATTTACTAACTTTAATAAAATTAAAGTTATAAGACTGTATATTGCCATTAGTAATATGACACCAAAAACACCGGGGAAGACCGGCACTGAGACGAGAGTCACCAGAACAGCATAGCTATACAAAGCACTGAATATGACTGAACAAAAGATGGTTTTAAGTTGATATTTAAGAAATAACTAATCACCAAAAATATACCTGAGGCAACTCCTGAGAACAGTAACGCTAAAATAATCCAATCATTATATTTAACTATAATGTCAGAGCTGTAGATCTCTTTTTGATTAAGCGACAAGACGCCGGCGACAGTAAAAATTGATAAAAATGTTGCGATGAAGATTTTCATGAATGGTCACTGACCCTCCCATCTCCTAATGATGCCCATGGCCTCCCCCTCCATGACCATTATCAAGCAACCCAAGTTCACCAAACACTCGTTCGTAACGGACGATAGTCTCACGCGCCAGTTTGTGGGTAAGCACGAAGTCAACTCCACTGTGCGCGATTTCATTACGGATCTTATGCGCTTCCCAGGCGTCATCAAGTGTCTGCATCGAGGCGGGAGAAATACTACGGAGTCGCTCACCAAGTGAGGTACCGGCATATCCTTGTCGCTTTAAGGCTTCATCAAGGATGATATCGGCTTCGATAATTGCCAACTTCCAATCGTTTGGATTTTCGGAGTTGATATGATTTTTTATATCATTAAAGCGATTTGGGGTAGCACCGCCCACCATTTTGCGGCGGTAGGCTTCTTCTTCCGCTCGGGTGTGATGATCTTCTTCTTCGTAGAGTTCTTCAACACTCACCGAAGCATAGATGTACAAAAACAGAAAGATAGCTGAAACAATGTAGGAGATGATGGCAAAAACTGTCCAAATCGCACCCAGTACCCCCAGTGTTTCATCAAGCGTCAAGCCAGCAAAAAGACCATCGGAGCCAAAGATGAATCGGAGTAGCGGAGTGAGTGCATCATAACCCACTACCTGAAGCGGGGTATTACTGGCGGCAACTATAATTTCTTCATCAGGCATATAGAATTATTTGACCTGGTTGGCATCGTAGACTCGTTCGCCAATATCAAAGAGTCTCGCTTCGCCACCATGTGGTGCAATATATTGTACCCCAACCGGTAGCGCTTTGCCGTCTCGCTCCACAGTTCCCATCGGAAACGAAAGCGCTGGCACACCAGTGAGATTGACTGGAACCGTAAAGATATCCTGGCGATACATTGAGAGCGGATCCTCTTGCGCGCCAATCGTAAAGGCTGGGGTTGGTGCCGTTGGGGTAATGATGAAATCAACAGACTCAAAATGAGTACGGAGTTCTTCTCGCATTGCTTCTCGTACCGCTTCGGCTTTTCCATAGTAGGCATCGTAGTAACCCGACGATAGTACATACGTACCAAGGAGGATGCGTCGCTTTACCTCTGCCCCAAAGCCTGCCCCGCGCGTCTGTTCGTAGACTGCCAATAAGTCTTTGCCATCTACCGACAACCCATACCGAATACCGTCGTAGCGAGCGGTATTGGACGAGACTTCGGCTGGCATCACGATATAGTACGCCGCGAGTCCCTGTTCAAATAGTGGCAAGTCGATATCAACCACCTCGTGCCCTGCCGCTGTCAGTGCCTCTATATGGGTTTCAAACGCAGCAAGCACATCAGCATCAATACCACTTTGTAAAAAGGTGCGCGGGACACCAAAGCGGTAGGTATTTTTGACCGGTACGTCGCCATAAGCACCTACAGGGAGAGTAGTTGCGTCCATTCTATCCTGCCCTGCAATCATTGAATGTATAAGCGCTGCGTCTCTAACACTAGTAGTGAGCGGACCAGCCTGATCAAGAGATGAACCCATAGCAATGATTCCATAGCGTGATACTGCACCGTAAGTAGGCTTTAAGCCCACGAGTCCACAGTAGCTCGCTGGCTGACGAATTGATCCGCCAGTGTCAGTACCAAGTGCCGCCGGCACCGCTCCCATAGCGACAGCCGCGGCAGATCCGCCTGATGAACCTCCAGGCACACGACTCTCATCGTGTGGGTTACGGGTAATACCAAAAGCAGAGTTTTCGGTTGAACCACCCATCGCAAACTCGTCCATGTTCGTGGCACCAACAATAATAGCTCCCGCTGCTTTGAGACGTGTGATGATAGTTGCATCATACGAGGCGACATAGTTCTCAAGAATCTTTGACGCGGCCGTCGCTTTTTTGCCGGCTACCAGAATATTATTCTTGACCGCCACAGGCACACCCAAGAGTGGTGGTAGGTCGGTTTCACCGGACGCATAACGATCGGTAGCAGCAGCAGCGGCAACAAGAGCCTCAGCTTCGTACGTTTCAAGAAAGGCATGGATACTGGCGTCTTTGGCTTTGATAGTCGCAAACACCCGCTCAACTTCAGTTGTTGGGGTTGTTGTCTTGGCACGGTAAGCGTCAGTCAGTGTAGCAATGGTAAACATAAAAGCTATTCGCCTTGATCAATAATCTTCTTCACACGGACAAAGGCACCAACCCGATCTGGTGCGGCAGCGAGCAGAGTTTCGGTATAGCTGCCTGGAGTCACTGTCACCTCATCTGGTCTAAAGACATTGTGTACAACGCCAATTTTCTTTGGGAGTGCCCCATCGCCAGCAATCGCTGACACAGTACTCACATACGCCAAAATAGCGTCGATTTCCTGACTAAACGCTGCTGCCTCAGCATCAGTGAGCGCCAGACGGGATAGATTCCCGAGATGTTTGATTTCTTCAACTGTCATAGGGTCATAATATCACTTCCCGCCTCCCTTCGCTATACGATCCAAAAACTCGGCTTCAGTGAGCGTCGGGACGCCCAGACGTTTCGCTTCTGCCGCTTTACTCCCCGCCTCTCTACCCACGACCACAAAGGTGGTCTTTTTTGAGACACTGCTCGCAACGGTGCCCCCATGGCGACGCACAAGATCCTTAGCCTCGTCGCGACTGTACCCAGAGAGTGTCCCTGTCACCACCACCGTACTTCCCCGTAGCGCCTGACTAGTTGTCACTTCCATCTTTTCTATCACCAATTCCTTGAGTAGTTCATCGAGGAGGACCTTATGTTCCTTTTGTTTGAACCAACTAACAAGAGCTTTAGCGACAATACTTCCAATTCCGTGAATCGCTTCAAGTTGAGCAACTGATGCTGCCCGTAATTGTTTGAAATCTGGAAAGTGTTCAGCAATCAGACGAGCAGTTCCTTCTCCCACTCCATCAATGCCAAGGGCGACCAGGACCCGATACATTGGCTGATGACGTGCTGCCGCAATCGCATTGATTACATTCTCTGCTGACTTTTCCTTAAAACCAGGAAGCGAAAGGACATCAGCCAGTCTGAGGCGAAACAAATCAACAGGAGAACTAATGAGTTCAGCCTCAAGAAGTGCGTCAATGATCTTTGGCCCAACCCCTTCAATATTGAGAGCGGCTTTTGAAACAAAATACGAAATTTTCAAACGGAGAATATCTGGTGAGTCGAGCACCACACAACGATAGGCCGCCTCACCCGGAATCCGCTCAATGCGGCCATCCCCACCACAACCAGCTACCACTTTCGGGAAGGTATAGGCTTTGGTTTTGCTCGGTCGCAGCTCCATGACCACACTGACCACCTCAGGAATCACATCACCAGCTTTCTGCAGGACGACAGTGTCACCAACACGAACATCGAGGCGTTTGATTTGATCTTCATTATGGAGTGTTGCCCGTGCGACTGTTGAACCAGCAATTCGTACCGGGCGAAGGTGCGCCACTGGTGTGATCACACCCGTACGGCCGACCTGTAAATCGATCGCTTCAACAATGGTAGTTGCTTGTTCAGCCGGGAATTTGTAGGCAATACCAAATCGCGGCGCTTTGGCGGTATAGCCAAGCATACGCTGCACTGAACATTCATTGATTTTGATTACTACTCCATCAATACCGTACGGCAGCGTATCACGTTTCTTAGACCAATATTGGTAGAAGGTTTCGACATCAGTCAGTTGTTTGCAATGGGTCACATAAGAATTGATAGGTAGACCAAGTGTCGCTAACAAGGCATGTTCGTCCATTTGAGTTTCTGGCACGGCGAGGTTCGTCCCATTCTGGATAAATAGGTCAATGTCGTAGCAAAACAGAGACAACCCGCGCGCGCGTGCAATCTCAGGATCAAGTTGTCGAAGCGTCCCCGCCGCCGCATTACGAGCGTTTGCAAATAGTGGTTCGCCAGCTTTGGCTTGCTGTTCGTTGAGCAGTGTAAAAGCATCGTTTGCCAGTAGCACCTCACCAACACAAACAAGATCTACGGGGTAAGTGAGTACTTCGGGAAGACCTTTGATGGTACGAGCGGTATGCGTTACATCTTCTCCGACTACCCCATTTCCTCTCGTCACAGCTCGCACCAACACTCCTGCTTGATATGTCAACACGAGCTTTAGTCCATCAATTTTATGTTCAGCGACATAGGTGTACGTACTTCTGGCATCAGCTTCGCCAAGAACCCGTGCCGCCCGCTCGTCCCACTCGGTTAACTCAGCAAAATCAAAAACGTTGTCAAACGACCACTGCGCGACAGCGTGTGTTACTTTGGTAAAAGCCGCTACTGGTGCAGCGCCAATCTTGTCGACTGTCTTGGTAGTGCCCTTAAGTTCAAGCTCAAGCGCTCGTAGTTCAGTCACTAGGGAGTCGTAGACTTCGTCCGCAATCTCCGGTGCGTCGTCTTGGTGGTAGCGCTTATGATGGTACGCCACCAACTTGGTGAGTTCTTCTAGTCGCTTTTGCGATTTTGATTTGGCCATGGCTAGAATTCTAGCAAAATTTCACGCCGGACGGTACCTGCGAGGCCAGTATCAGTACAACCCCGGTTGTAGCCGATAACCTGCGCCACCGTACAACGGGCACCTGGACTACAGGTCTTTGTGTCACCCTGCGGAAAGCCTTGGTATAACGTATGAAGATTTGAAATTTCAAGATCACTGGTTTCGGTATCTGGCACAATCATGATGAGCATATCAACAACACTACAACGGTCGCCAGTTCCCCAGGTCACCTCTCCAAGGTAACGGCGTAATTCACCATTACCACTCACCGACAGCCCACCATTTGAGACGAGTTCGAGTTCTTGGGTACGATTAAAACATTCAAAATCAATTGTATCTAGTGGAGTTCCTACCACTTCAAATGTGGTCGAGGCTATGCGTCTCACATACCGGGCACACTCAAGCCCGGCGTTCGCCGCATGAAAAGCAATTTCCGAATCGCGCGCGGTAACGGTGAGATTAAGCTGTTTAATAGTAAGTTCAATCACTGCGAGCGTAATAGAAACTACCGCCCCGACCACAAGGAGTGTCATCAAAAGAGCGAAGCCGCTTTGTGGTTGTTTATGGTGTATCATAGACGTTTGTGAGATAGGTGACTAACTCGACTTTTTGACCAGCAATGAGGCTCCCGGTACGCCACGTCACCGTTGAGGTGGCGACTGCACCTTGAATACGCCCGTTCGAGGCAGTAATCATACCGATTCTAATAGTGCGCGTGTATGGCGTCTCAGTATTACCGGCTGCTGTATGGGTGTAGCGGGCCCGATTGGTCGGCGTGCTGGTATTGAGATACAATCGACAGTTTGTGAGTGTGGCGCAGTTTGTTACCGCATACGTTGGATCGGCATTAGTCGTCGTTAAACCGCAGGTACCTGAAATACAGTTAGCAAAAACTGATTGGAACTGTGCCCATGGTGGTTGCTCAATAGCTTGACCATTAATGATGTCTTTGAAGTCACGAAGCACCAAATTATCTCGACCAAGCTGTACCAACTCTAATCCTTCTTGAGCTAAGAAGTAGGCCACTATCTGTTCGCTACTGTAGGTTGTACTGTTGGTTGAACTTGTAAGTACACGCATCGGACCAGCCATCACCAAAAGCAGTATCGTGATAGCAACAAGTACTTCGACTAAACTAAAACCTTGATTGTGTACGTGTTGATATTTCATAGATCAAGAGAACGTTGTGTAACCGTACTTTGGAGCGTAAATGTCTTGCCACTATCGGTGGTACTTGATTGGGCTTCAAGTAGAATTGAGACGGTTGGTTGAACTACATCAGTACTGGTACCAAGTGGACTTGCCCCAGTGACCACAAAACGAGCGTTCGTAATACGGACATCGTTCGTCACGATTGGTTCAGCGGGATTGGCGCCAACTTTACGCCAGAGCGTGTTGCCGCTAAAGTAATAGGCAATACGCTTTGCGCCCACACCTCCCGTGATACTCTCACCCGCTTCACGGAAGGAGAAACCACTATCTCCGGTAATACAGTTGCGCACAGCTGTGAGGCTGTTGTATACCGCACTACTACTCACCTGAGTAGGTGTATCGCAGTAGTACTCACTACCGGTGCGAATTTCACGGGTGATACTATCAAGCGCAAAGGAGAGTGTGGTAAGCGACGTCTGCTCACCAACTACTCGCGAGTTACCTGAAATGAGCACCAAGAGTGTTCCTACTGACATTGTTGCCACAATCGTAAAGAGCGCAAGCGATACAAGCATCTCAACGAGTGTAAAACCGTGTGTCGTGCGAGAGAGGTACATACGATTAATAGGTTACCACACTTATTTGGCCAGTATTGCTCACTTCGACTCGGCGTACCGTACCAACGTCAGTCCCAGTAATATTAGTACGAGCAATGTCGACGTAGGCTACATTATCAACTTGCTCCACGCCACTACTGTTATAGTACTTAGCATCAAAGTTTGGTCGCTCAAACAAAATAACCATCTCGCTGTGTGGGGTCGTATCAACAAATGTCTCACGAATCTCAAACCGAGTATCGAGCTTCCCGGTGAGACCAATTTGCTCACCATTGTCATAACGACCGTCATTGTCACTATCACGAAACAGAATATACTGATGTTGGGTAGCTCCACCGGTATTAAAATAAATACCGTAGCGCCGCACCGACTCATCACCACCACTCACCGCAAGCAGTTGCGCTTCACGTAACGCAAAAGCCACTTCGTAGGCTTGGTTACGGAGCAAAACCGCTCCGTTAAATGATGATTGCCGAGTAATGATGACCGCCGAGACAAGCGCCATAATACTAATCGAGACCATGAGCTCAACCAGTCCAAAACCACGACTTTGCGCTGCCAAACATTTAGACTGGTAATACATATGAGATAAGACGGAGCACATCAACACCAAAGAGGTATACCAAGAGGAAGGCAATGATCAGAAAAGGTGCAAATGGGACTTCGCTTTTAATTGTAAGTGGTGGAGCCAAAAAACGTAAGCTAGATTGTCCCCGTTTCTGGCGTATCTTCCCGACGAGAATAAGTAAAAGGCTGATGACTGTCCCAATCCAAAACGAAAGCACAATCATTGAAAATGCACCAACTAACCCAAGCAGATAGCCAAGTGGTAGTGCGAGCTTCGCATCTCCATAGCCTATCCACCGACCTTTTGAAAGGTACCAGAGTGAAGCAAAAAAACCATAACTGAGCGCTCCAGCCACTAATTGCCACACAATACGCATTAGGTCGGGTAGTAACCAATAGTCGAGAAGTGTGATGAAAAATGCCAGCAAGGCGAGGAGCCACACAAAAAAGTTTGGTATCACCATGTGGTAAAGGTCATACACTGCGACAACCACCAAGATTGATACAATCATGGCGCCAAAGAGCCAATACCAAGGGGAGAGCAAAGTTGCCACAAACACAAACAAAAGTCCCGTGGCCAGTTCTACCCAAAAATAGCAACTCGGAATACTGGCACTGCAGGTCCGGCAGCGACCTCGTAAGGTGAGATACGAAACCAAAGGAAATAATTCGTACCACGATAAATCAGTTTGGCAGGACAAACAGTGCGATGAACCACTCAGTGACTTCCCTGTGTGGAAACGATAAATAACGACATTAAGAAAACTGCCGATGATAACCCCAAAGCCAAAAGCCGTTAGTGCTGTGTACCAAAGTGGTAGTGTCATAAGTGCATCAAGCATACTCGTATAGTATACAGGAGGTAGCCGTGGCAGAGAGTACCCCTCTACACAAAAAGCGCTCCCAAGGAGCGCTTTTGTTGCCATATAACATCTATGGAAGACAAGTGATGTCGTTAGCCCCCAGCACAGCGGTTTGTTCACCACTATAACCTGTACTATCAGCACAGAAGTAACGACCACCGGTGTTGAGCGGTGCAGACACTGCCCAACCAGCGGTACCGTTTTCATGGCAGATAACTGTCGAAGCAGTACCGGCGGTAGAAAGTACACTTACTACAGAAGTAGCAGGAGATGAGTTAGCATCCACCGCCGCAAGTAAACGAGCGAAGTCTGCGTTAGCACACAAGCCACTGTACGTTGACGTAGCAGTGTAGTAGATTTCACCCTGCGCCTTCATACTGTTCATACTACCCTTGATTGAAGCGTCGTTTCCTGATGAACGAGCGTTACCAAGTGAAGCAAGAACGGTAGCAGCGAGGATACCGATAATTGCGATCACAACGAGGAGCTCGATGAGCGTAAAGCCTCGGTGTGCCATTTTCTTAAACATAGTTGTTTAAAACATTAGGTGATTAAAATCGTGAGTATTCAGACATCAGCTGAATGTCTTAATATCGCACAACTAGGCACGTTGTACGTGACCTACCCCTATTATACGAGTATTGTTTACTATTCGGTCCCACTCAGTGTGGACAAAACCAATTTGTCTTCTCGTAAATAACACTCTAAGTTTAGAAGAAATTTTCTCGGCGAGCGTATGCGCCAGATCGCATCTAAACGCAATAAATTGGCTTAGATGCTAGATGCGGTAGTAAAATTTTATAAGTCGTACTGGTTGTACGGTGAGTAAAATTTTACGCACCGCTACAACGCAGATAAGTTAATTTCTTGAGTTTAGACCCCGGCGGTGATGTTATAGATTGGCATCAATACCGAAGCAAGCAACAAGCCCACCCCAAGACCAAGCATTACAATCATCACTGGCTCAATGAGACCAATCAGAGTATCAATTGCATTGTTCACTTCCCGACGATAAAAGACTGCCAGCGTACCAAGAATTTCGGAGAGGCTACCAGTTTCTTCACCAACACGAATCATCTGTGAAAGTACCGTTGGAATTTCTGGATATTCTGAGATAGCGTCGGCAAATGAACGCCCGGCCTTTACATCTGCAAGAGTGGCTGTAAGGATTTCAAGATACACAGCGTTTTCAACCACTTCACTGGTTACCTCAAGAGCTGGCACAATTGAGATACCATTACTAAGCATAGTCGACATATTGTCACAAAGACGGGTCAAAATAAGTTTACGTTTGAGATCACCAACATACGGCACACTAAGAACAAATTCATCAATTGCCCGAGCGCCGACTGGCGACTTAATAAACTGCCACATACCAATGATAGCAACACTAATGAAAATGAAGATAACTCCAACCCAGTCCACCAAAAAGTTAGAGAAGCCAATCACAATTTTGGTATAGATTGGTAGTTCACTTCCGGAATCAACCAAAATTTGAGCTACTTTTGGAATGACAAGAGTAAGCATTAAAATCATCACAACACAAAAGACCGTGATAACAAAAGCTGGGTAGATAAGCGCATTTCGAGCCTTTGTGGCAATTTCGTATGATCGGTCAAGGTAGTCGGCTAGGTAACTAAAAGACTTATCAAGTGACCCAGACTCTTCCCCGGCGCGCACGAGGTTGACGTAAAAGTTTGAGAAGACGCCTGGATGGGCAGCTAGCGCTCGAGAGATCGAACTACCACCCTGCAGGTCATCCACAATACGGTTGAGGACATTCTGCAGCATTGGGTTTTCAACTTCGGCTGAAAGAAGACGGAAGATTCGTAGCGGTGATACATGCGCTTGAAATAGGGTGGAAATCTGACGGGAAAGAATCACCACTTCTTTGGCCTTGATGGTCTTAAAGAGACTGAGTTCTATATCAAAGAGACTCTTTTTGTCCTCTACCGGATCAATAGTGATGATTGTATACCCTCGCTTTTGGACAACGGTAATTGCCGCATCAATATTTGATGCTTCGACCTTACCCTCACGCTGGGTATTACTACTATCAATGGCTTTGTATGCAAATAACATAATTAGATAAGCCGCTCAAGGCCTTTTGGATTAGATGAGTGGAGAAAAGCATTTTCGACCGTAATCTCCCCTTTTTGTACCAGCTGAGCAAGCACTCGATTCATGTCAATCATACCGTGCTCCAGGCCCGTTTCAATCACCGAGTAGATTTCGTGGACGCGACGTTCACGAATCAAGTTCGAGACGGCCGTGTTGTTCACCATCAGCTCGTAGGCCGGCACAAGTCCACCAGCAATGCGCGGGATGAGTCGTTGTGAGAACACCCCAATAAGCGATGAAGCGAGCTGGGTACGAATCTGATCTTGCTGAGCCCCCGGGAAGGAGTCAATGATACGGTTAATAGTCTGCGCAGCATCGTTCGTGTGAAGCGTAGCATATACTAAGTGACCAGTTTCAGCAGCAGTGACCGCAGTCGCAATCGTATCAGGACTACGCATTTCACCAATAAGAATCACGTCGACGTCCTGTCGAAAGACGGCGTGTAAGGCAGTTTCAAAACTATCAGTATCAATCCCCACTTCACGTTGATCGATTATCGCCTTCTGCGGTGTGTAGATGTATTCAATTGGGTCTTCGATAGTAACAATGTGATCAGCACGCTTTTGGTTGATACGATTCACCATCGCCGCAAGCGTCGTAGACTTACCTTGACCAACCGGACCAACACACAAGAAGAAGCCTTGGGTTCGCTCGGTAAAACTATCAAGAATTGGCGGTAGATTGAGTTCTTCGAGACTCAAGATGACATTAGGAATGAGACGAAGCACAATTGATGGACTACCCTTTTGGTGGAAAGCATTACCACGAAAACGCACTTTGCCAGCTGCTTCATATGAGAAGTCAACTTCTTGGTGGTTTTGTAACCGTTCTAAAAAATCTGGTCGCATCAAAACTTTAGCAAAAGCGAACACATCGACGTCGGTGAGAATGGGTTTACGCAAAAGTGGAATCAAAGAACCGCTCACTCGAATAGTTGGATGATTACCTACCGACAGGTGTAAATCGGATCCGTGTTCATTGACCACCGACGCGATTAGGAGTTCGAGCTCTTTTTTATAATCTACTGCCATATATACACTAGCCACCAGTAACAATTTCTTCTACCCGCTTTACCACCTCACTTGGAATTGACTGAGCTTTGATAATATAGCCAATTGCTCCAGCCGCCTTGGCTTCTTCAATATCTTGATCCTGTCCTTGGTTTGAGAGCACAATAAACTTGTACTTGCGGTCAGGGTGGATTTTGCCAAGTTCTATCATCATCTCGATACCCGTCATACCCGGCATAATCATATCGACAATAACCAAATCAAACGAATCACCTTGTTCAATAATACGAAGTCCGTCCGCTGCGTGAACAGCCGTAGTTACCTCGTGTCCACACTCAACAAACTTGGTGGCATACATGTCACGCAAAAACGTGTCATCATCGACGAGTAGTATTTTCATTACTTATAGTATAGCCTCTCCGGTGGCAGCAGGACTTGGGTTATCGACATCTCCGATTGAAGTCGCGTTGATATCCTCAATCCCCACTTTCGTACCGAAGTTATTCATTTCTTCAAACGGAATCTTGTGATTAAGGGCTTTGATCATGGCATCTTCTTGCATAGACATAAAGCCATGCTGGCGCGCTTCGTTATATATCTGTTCCTCAGACGCCCCCTTCAATATCATTCTCTGAATAGCTTCATTAACTTCCAGTACCTCCATAATCGCCACTCGACCCTTCAGTCCTGAAGTACTCCCTGGACTCGCAACCGGATGGAGCATTGTACGGTTTTGCGGGATACGATTACGGTATTTTTCAGGCAATGTTTTGAAAGTGTCCTCAATGCGATATTTCATACTCTCATCGAGTGCTTCTTCACGACCAGTACCTGCTTTGATGCGGCGGGCAAGTCGCTGCGCAATGGCAAGCTTTAAGGTTGGTGCAATAAGGTAAGGGTCAACACCCATATCGATTAGACGTGGTACCACACCGATCGCGTTATTCGTGTGAATGGTTGATAGTACGAGGTGACCAGTAAGTGCTGCTTGAATGGCGAGTTGTGCTGTCTCTTTATCGCGGATTTCCCCCACCATGATAATGTCTGGGTCCTGACGGAGAGCCGCACGTAGACCGGTAGCAAATGTATACCCGATTTCTGGTCGTACTTGTGACTGACTTACCCCTTCGATGTCGTATTCAACCGGATCTTCCAGCGAAAGAACATTTTGCGTCGCCTTATCAAGCTCAGCAAGCATCGCGTAGAGCGTGGTCGATTTACCCGAACCAGTTGGACCAGAAATCAAGATGATACCGTATGGTTCTTTGAGCATTCGCTTAATAACATCAAGATGGTGTCCATCGACCCCGACATCCTCCAAGGTACGAATACCTTTTTCGTTATCGAGAATACGCATTACCACCTTTTCACCATGACTCGTTGGCAGTATCGACACACGAAAGTCAATCTTGCGACCATCAAAGGTAGCTGAGAAGCGACCGTCTTGCGGTTTACGCCGTTCATCGAGACGCATCGATGAGAGAATCTTGATACGGGCTGATACTGCTAGCTGTACATTCTTCGGAAGTTCAAGGCTCGTTTGAAGCACACCGTCCACCCGAAAACGCACCACTACTTTTTTATCAGTTGGTTCGATATGTATATCTGAGGCATTTCCATCAATTGCGTAGCGCAGGATAGTGGCTACAATTTTAGTGACTGGTGCATCCTCCTTCATGTGTTCCATCACATCAGCTGGCTCATCAACATCACCGCCTACAGATTTTTTATCAATAGTGACATCTAGTTCACCCTCAAGTGAATCAAGAGCGTCATTTACATCAGCTTTAATATTCGCATAAAATGCCTGGGCCTTTTTGATTTCTTCAGGCATCAAGTAGACAAGCTTGTACGGTAGGTTGTGCTTGGTGCTAATGAAGTTCAAAACCTCACGGAGCTGTAAATCGTCTGGATTATGTACACCAACTAACAGAACACCATTTTCGACATTAAGTGGGGCAATACCATAGTGCAGCGCCGAATCTTCTGGGATGTATGACAGCACATCATTGGTAATATGAAATTCCTCCGGGACCGTAAAACTAGGGATTTCGTAATACTGTGAAAATATTCGTTTAACATCATCACTTTGAACACCGAGCTCTAAGAGCAAAGACTCGAGAGGAGCAGCTTCCCCTCCAGCTTGACGAGACGCAATTGTCTCGAGCTGATCCTGGGTAAGCAGTTTTTCAGCGACAAATTGATCAAGGACATTCATATCGCTTGTTATCACTCGGCGCCGCCATTTCCTCTAGCTGAACCAGCTGGTAGCTCAAAGAGTGAGGTCTTACCGACCTCTTGATTAGCGAGCGCAGCAGTATACGAACGGAGTGACGTAAATCGTTCATCTGCAAACAACCCGCCGTCAATAGAAACTTGATCAAGCTGTGCACGTCTTTCTATAAATACCTGCGTTTTCATGAGCACGGCATCAGCCAGCGGATTAGTCGCTCCTTCTTCCAGAGCAAATTGGTCACCCTGCATAAATAGCGTGTATCCAAGATACAATAGCCCAATTGCTCCAACTCCTAAAATGATTTTTTGAAACATACGAACAATTGATTATTCGGCCAAACCCGGTTCAAGCGAATAAGCTACCAAGACAATATCAGCACTCACAAGTCCGGCTTCGGTTGGAGTAAGATCAGCACTTTCAATCGAAAGCTGATAATTGTTAATCTCAATCGCAGACAGTAACGATTTTAGGTCATCATAACTCGCCGACACACCCAGACGAAACTTCGTCTCGATTGGTTTGTTACCGTATGAAGTGACTTCAAGCGATGGATCAGCAGCCGCTTTACTCGCTTCACTTCCTGCATACTCGAGAGTCACGAGCTCAACACCAACTTCATTAACAATAAGTTCTAGGTCACGCATAATCGCAATTTCATCAATTCGTGATGGCAGATATCGTTCGAGAGCCTGAATATTAGAGAGTGGCAAGGCATCAATTGCACTCGCATGAGAACGAAGGAGTTCATTGACATTGGTAACTCGGTCTAGTTCGTACTCATAAACACTTATGTTGTCTTGGGTGGCACGGATCTCGGAGATGGTTGGTCGGATATACAAAAGGAGTATTGCTACAGCTAGCACAACCATGAACAACTGAACAAATGGTGAATTAGTTATCATATAGTCTCGTCAGTTACGGTGGCATCGCTATCATCAGCGTCAATATCATCCCCATCAGTCTCCCCACTGGTACTCGTTTCGCTTGTGACCGCGGTATCAGCTGGTGTAACGGATACACCGCTATTTGGGGTGAACGCAATATCACTCGATAAGAAGGTGAATGTTCCGGTAAAGGTCACCACCTCATCATCGCCAGCTTCGGTGGCTGGAGAAAAGGCAATGTCTTCAAGATTGGCAGTAGCCATCGTAGCTGACTCAGCTTTGTATGCACCACGTTGAAAGAGTGCTGTATCAAAATTACTAGCCAGAAGTTCTCCTTCTACGTTTAAAGTGCCATCATCAAGGCGCTTTATAGCCAATGATCGAAAGCCAGCATTGCGCACCGTAGTTTGTTCAAGCGCGGTAAAAGCTTTCACTACTGAAACGTGTGTTTCAACCAGTCGTTCTGCCATTTTTAGCCGGCGATCAAATTCGAGCACCCGAGCCATCTCTGCTTCGCTAAAACCACTAATGGCTTCATCGAGTCGTGTCACAATCTGATCAAATTGGCGCTCAGTATACATCTGGTATACATACACCGTTGCGGAAGCGGTCGGCGCTGCAATCAAGCAAGCATAACTGATGATTGATAACAGGAAAAAATTCCGCGTGCGCTTCTGGCGGATTTTGGTTCCGGTAGTACGTTTCGGAATGAAAGAACTTGAGTTTGGAAGATCAGGCATAGTCACATTATATGTTGTTGCAGCTCACGGCGCGAAAGTTTACTGTGGACTACTATTCAAACTGTCGCAACGCTGCTCCGAGCGCGGGAGCAAAAATCGGACCAATAACGGTAAGTGTATCCTCCATAAATGCTGGATACGCCACCTTGTTAAATGGGTTGGCAATGGTAACTTTACGTCCGAGTTCATGACCAATGAGCGCATCAATGCCAAAACCAACTGCTCCGCCGCCAGTAATAATAACGTCGGTCACCTCAAAACCACTTCGTGTCTGATACTCATCTATCACTTGATGAAATTCTTTGATAGTACGTCCAAAGGTCACATGTGAAAGTTTTTGCACCCAGCCATAGTCAGCATCTACTGGTGTCACCGACCGCTTGAGAGCTTCTGCGTCAGCAAACGAGAGCTGTCGCTCTTCAACCATCTTTTCGGTAACTTTGATACCGCCAGTTGGTACTCGGTGCATACGAGCCAAAAGACCTTGCTCAGTAATATAGAGTTTGCTTACACTTGCACCAATATCAATAATAGCTGTGTTTGGTTTATCAGCTTCAAAAGTCGACCTGATGGCACTAAAACATTCAATTTCAGTTGGCGGCCCTGGTAGCTCGACTGTTTGCATCAGATTCAAAAACCGCTTCAGGGCATCGTTTTGAATAGCGGCCAACAACACATCACGATTGCCAGGTGCACCTTCGCTATTAACGGCGATTTCTGCCCAGTCAAGCGTCACGTCACCAATTGGTACCGGGATGTATTTACGGGCATCAACCCGGACACGCGAAGAAATATCATCTTCTGGACCAGCATCGAGACTCATGGTAGTGACAAAACTCGACGATAATGGGATGGCGAGGACAGCCCGCTTGGCTTTGACGGCTGATTCACGGAGAATATCAACAAGCGCTTGGCGTTCTACTTGAGCAGAGAGGGTCACCGCTTGACCAATTGAGCCGCCATCACTGTAAGGACCAAGCTGCAATTCTCCATAGGTCGTGAGTGTCACGATGCCGTCACGATCTTCAAGCTCGACGACTTTTATCGACGATGAGCCAATATCAATACCCACCACACGATCACGTGCAAGTGGTCGAGGTGACGCCTTTACAAAAAGATCCATGAGACCCATATCACCGCTAATAGTACCACAAGATCAGTTGTATACTGGGTACATGATTCACATCTGGCACACTTGTCTTGATTTTTGGTTTCCCCCAAGCGAGTCAATGCTCTTGCTACGTGCATTTCGTGATGTTGACCTACGTTTGTACTATGCACCTATACGCAGTAATAACGGCACTACATTGTCACATTACAGTGAACCGTTTATTAAAGCGAGTATTACCGCAGGTAAATTTGAGCACCATGAAATAGCCTTGAAGCGACTAGGTGGCTTGCTTCGGCAGCATCTAACCGAAACAGTTACTCATTGGCTACCCACCGACACCATTTTTGTACCCATCCCCCTCCACCCAAAACGGCAGGCCAAACGGGGTTACAACCAAGTGACGGTATTACTAAAAGCTGGATTAGCCGACACTGACTTTCGTATCTACCAACTACTTGAACGAATCAAGAACACCTCCCCCCAAAGCCACCTCTCGCGTGACAATCGCCTTACTCACCTCAAAGGCGCTTTTGCCTACCGACCGCAAAAGATTGATTGGGCGACGGTACGCCGAGTGGTGCTCGTAGATGATGTGTCTACCACCGGTAGCACCCTTAAAGCCGGCAAGGCTACACTTAAGGCCAATATACCGAAGCACATCGAGATACAACTCCTTGCTTTTGCTCATTAAATCAGACTTCGGGAGTAATTTGCAGCACGACACTACCAACCTTACGGTTACTATCAACCCGGGCGTAGGCAGTAGCGATATCACGCAGCGGAAATACTGAGTCAATCACTGGTCGCAGAGCACCGCTGGTGTACAGCGTATTTATTTCAACAAATTGCTCGGGCAGTACTTTTGCCGTACCAATACGTACTGTGGCCTTTTTAATCTTACGACTTTGGTACATTTCTTTAATCAGACCAGCCAACGGTATAATTATTCCACCATTTTTCACCAGCCGTTCAATCACTGGTATCGGAATCTTGTTTACACAGTCGATAACCACATCGTATTCTCCACGAAGAGCCAAGACATCAGTAGTAGCATAGTCTATAACTGTAGTGGCGCCGAGAGATTTGAGAACTGCTTCATTGGCTGCACTTGTGACCGCCGTCACCTTCGCTCCACGTGCCTTGGCTAGTTGCACAAAACATACTCCCACAGCACCTGAAGCCCCATTAATGAAAACGGTCTTACTGGCAAGATCTAACCCGGAGAGAAAATAAAGAGCGGTAGTCCCGCCAAATGGAAGCGCAGCCGCATCAGTAAAACTCATAACATCTGGTACATGACCCATCGGGGTTTTGTCTGTCACAATGAGGTATTCAGCGTGTCCTCCCATAAATGATTCAGGCATACCGTACACCCGGTCTCCTACTTTATACCCAGTGACACTGCTCCCCACCGCCTCAACCACACCAGCAAAGACAGCGCCGAGAATACGCTTCTTCGGACCCGTTATACCAAAGACCAACCGGACGAACCATGGATCAGCTCGTCTGATGCGGGCGTCTCCACTATTCACACTACTCGCTACTACCTTAACAAGAAGTTGGTTGGGTTTGGTAATTGTTGGTTTTGGTACATCAGCGACAATCGCCACCTCAGGACCACCGTATTTCTTTACAATCACTGCTTTCATATGCGGGTAAGTATACCAGACCTAAGTATTTTGATTTTTTGTTGTTTTCGTCTATACTGACGTGCACAACAAATGTTGTATTGGGAAGCGAATATACTGGAGGATTGGCCGAGATGGGTATTATCTGCACTGCTGCAGATAATACCGGCACGATAGTGCCGAGCCACTTGGTCAATGAACCGCGATAGCGGCCTCCATTTGAGCACAGCGAAATATATGGAGGATTGGCCGAGTGGCTGAAGGCAGCGGTTTACTAAACCGCCAGAGGGTAAAACTTCTCGTGGGTTCGAATCCCACATCCTCCGCAGGAGTTTAAAACGCAGTTTTAAAGTGGGATTCGAAAATCCCTGAGTATATCGCACGGAGCGATAGCGAGTACGATACGAAGGGTGTACCGAACATGTAATGTTCGAATCCCACATCCTCCGCAGGAGTTTAAAACGCAGTTTTAAAGTAGGATTCGAAAATCCCTGAGTATATCGCACGGAGCGATAGCGAGTACGATACGAAGGGTGAAAGGCACCCCTTTCTTTGCACACCAATTCTGAGTTAGTATCAACTAACTAAACAAACTATGGCAAAGAAAGCACATCGTATTAAAAACGAAATCAAGGCGGAAATTATCAACAAAATCAAACACGAAGGCTTGAGTGTTAATGACGCGAGTGAACACTATGGCGTGAGTACGAAGACTATCTATGGCTGGCTCGGTACTCGTGCTAGTAACACGTTGAGTGTATTAGAACACAATCGCTTAAAGCGTGAGAACGAGCAACTCAAGCACCTGATTGGTGAGATAACCCTCAAGCTCAGCACTGAGCAAAAAAGGGGTTAGGAATGCCAAACAAAACCATGCTGGCGGAGTCAGCCGGTACGAGCAGACGAAGCTTGTATTATGCACCCAGGCAACCAACGAAGGATTGGCACACTAAGCAACTGATTGAAACTGCCTTGCGTGAGCATCCCGGTTATGGCCACAAACGCCTCGCCCTCTATCTTGGTATCAACAAGAAGTAGGTGCTCAGGGTGATGAAACTGTTTGGCCTCAAACCCTATCGTCGTACCTGTCCTAAGGTGTATAAAAAGCCTAAAGAGAGCGTGTTTCCGAACCTCCTGCTATCTGAGGAACCACATGGTTTGGGAGACATCTATGCCAGTGATTTCACCTATCTCAAGCACAAAGGCAGGTGGGTCTACGTGGCCACGGTGCTCGACGTGTACACCCGTGAGATAGTGGATGTGTCGGTCTTGAGACACATAACACCCAACTGGTGTTGAACGCCCTGGCTGCAGCGGTGCTGCACCGACCGCCGCCGCGTATCATCCACTCTGACCAAGGTTCAGAGTACACGAGCAAGGACTATACGGCGCTCACGCAAAAGCTGCAGATACAACAATCAATGTCTGCACCTGGTTGTCCGTGGGAGAATGGGTATCAGGAGAGCTTCTATAAAGGCTTCAAATTTGACTTAGGTGACCCTAATCGGTTTGAGACCATTGGTTAGTTAGTGGCTGCTATCTACCAAACCATTGGCTACCATAACCAACGATGGATACACTCCGCACATCGTATGAGTCCAGCCCAATTTGCTGCTAAACATCGACTCTAGTATTATCAACTTAACTCAGAAGGAGTGTGCCAAATTTGGGGCACCTTCCAGAAGGCAAAGCCCTCCTCCGCATCGACTTTGAGAATAGCCACGTCAAGTGAAGGATCTTTAGCGACAACTTCCACCTTATACTCAGTACCATCATGTGTTACAACGGTATACTCTACGCCGTCCTGATTAACCACGTGTTTATTAGTGACAATGTATCCATCAGCGGAGACAAAGAACCCGGTTCCTCCACCAATCTCTTGTTTCTCAGTACCAATTTGTCGCTGTCGCGGGATTTGGAAGCCAAAGTCACGGCCAAAGAAATCACCAAATGGGCTCCAGAAGTTATCGTAGTATTGCTCAAATACCGGCACATCGGCCGAAATGCTGATGGAAACAACGGCGGGAATGGTACGTTCAACGACATCAGGGATAATCTGCGTATCGGTAGATGTAATTGTGGGGTGATCACCAGCAACTTGCTTCGCTGTTTGGTTAGCTAATAGCACCAAGTTATTTTTTCGGCATACCAAACTACACCAATGGCGATAAGGCTGACGGTAACGATTGAAACAGTAACTGTTTGAAAAAGGATTTTTACATTCATACCAAAATTATACTGAGGCTCCACATACGCGACAAGACTGCCGCGTCTTGGCGCCAGCAGTCTTGTCTAAGGTACATAGTTTCTCTAGTTAGGAACTAATAACGTGTTATGCCTTAATTTCCACTTTCTTCTTTTTTTCAGATGGCTGCTTTTTGAGCGTTATGGTAACGACGCCGTTTTTGCTGTCTGCTGATACTGAGTCGGTATCAATTTTTGATGGCAACATAAACTCGCGTGAGAATTGTCCGTAACTACGCTCAATCCGATAGTAGTTTTCCTCTTTTTCTTCAGCAGATTTTTCAATCTTGCCTGACATCAAAAGGCTGTCATCGGTTACCTCAATGGTGACGTCTTTTGGATCAATACCTGGGATCTCAGCTCGAACCTTAATGTCAGTATCTGTTTCTGAGATATCTACCTTAGGGGAAAAGGCAGCCACATCACCAAGCAGAGAAGAATCCAAACGACTAAACGGTGCCAGAAAGTGATCACTAAAGAGCTGGTCCATCATGTCATGCATGCTACGCAATGACTGAGCTGGATTATATGACACCGGAAGTCGTTCAGTTTCGTGGTTGTTTCGTTTAATGAGTTTCATGGATCACTATGGTTAGTTTGCTAGTAATATGGTTGAGATTCATATCTGAATCTAATATTCTTTTTGGCTCGGAGATACTTGTCAGTTATCCCTCACGAGCCACCCTATGGCTAGGTGTATAAGTGCTACTAAGCACTCACAAAATGTTATTCAGTTGTGTATGTCGTTTTAGACACGAGGTGTGTGCATCAGAGACGAAGTCAAACGTGACTTAATATGACGCAACACTTCACCAAGTTTTACGAACATATGATTAACGTAACTGATGTCACGAGCATGATTGCTCTTGGCATCTACTTAATAAACACATGAAAGTGAAAAAGGTGTCACTGAAAGTGTCGAGAATTTTTGCGGTTAAGGTAATCAACAAACAGATAGCGCGCCGTCTGTTGGATGGCAAAGAAGAAGTTGAGTGCCAGAATCTGGTTCACTAAAAACCAAAAGTTTACGTGCCAATTTTCAGTCGACATGTGCGGGTAAGCTGACATAGCCATAAACTCAAAGACAGAAAAAGCAATCACTGAAACTGCCAAGCCGATAAAGCTGGTTGTCTTACTTTCCATGTCAGCAATACTTGCCAGCAATCCAAGAAATAGTAATGTCACCACTACCAATTCAGCTGGCACCGGAATGAAGTCAAAGAAAAATGGTGTCGTGAGAAGCAATATAACCCCAGCAAACATGAAATAAAACTTTGAATTTTCGTTGTGCTGGCTCGTGATAGCATCAGAGTGTGCCTGCGTATACTCATGCTTAGGAAATACACCCTGGGTGTACGGGTCGCGTCGGTTGGTTTCAATTGATTTATTCATCATAACACCAAGTACCAAAAATGATACTCCTTGCAAAAAAAACATCTAAAAGAGTGCGGTACTTGTATCGTGTACGTAGTCAAAGGTACTACTAGGTAACATAGTCACTAATTCGTTTATGCTAATAACACGGGTGCACCAGCACCATACAAGTAGTAGAGAACGGGATAACTTCTACTACACTTTTAGTACAACACGCAGACCACCAAAAGGTGTCATCGTAAACGATGACACCTTTTGACCATGGGGTTGTTTATTATTGTAGGCCTAAACGAGAGAGGTGAAGATGCAAATCAGCCAAGCTGATTGGGAACTACTGAAAACAGCAAAGCGCGTAGTACAGGCAGCGATTGATGCTGAGCTACACGAGTTTGATACTTGTCTATTGGTGGCCACCAGGAGTGGCCACCCAGTAATCAACAAACTGGGACAAAAGTACGAAATCACTACCAAAGATTTTCTGACGCTGCTAGCGTCTGACATTGTCCCTGATGAAGCGACTCGGTTTGGTGGCTTCACCTTGCGAGCTATTGCGCTGCCGTGTGCGCTCTACTTGGTCAAACACTTTCTAGCTACCACGACCTGGCTGGAGCAAAAACTCTCGCAGTAAATTGAAGTCTAAAAAAAGAGACACACTTGATCTAATCAGCCACCGAATTCGGTGGCTTTTATAATTTACAAATATACTTAACCTCAGAAACAAAAAGCAAGCCTGTACGCAAAACGCCCCCGCAGGGGCGTTTGCTTTTTATGAGCTGCTTGAGGATACTGCGCAACACTGCGAAGTTATCCCCTCAAGCCAATGGAACACGAGTCCCATTCAACTTGTCTCAATCCGCACTAATTTTGTGTGAATGTGAGTATACACAGTGCGACGAGTATCTTAGCAGCCGGGAAAGGCTTACCAAGCGCTATACCATATTCGATACAGACTTGATGAATGCCTTTGCCCTGTCTGCTAAGCTACTTCGTGCTTGCAAAAAGGTTTCCGTCATCATAAGCCTAAATCAAATTAGTAACCTGATAAGCTGACGAAGTCGACCTCTTATTGAGCTTCGTCACCTTTAATAACGCGCGAGCAAGAAAAAGGTGTCACAATGACTTGAGCCAATCGCGCAAACGCTCTAACTCAGTGGGTAAGACGTATTGCTCAAGGTCATCCGCGTCAGCAAACAAATAACGACCGTGCTTTTGAGTGGTTGGCGGTTCTACCTGCACCCTATACACCAACTCAACCGCTTGTGTATGACTATCTATAAGCCGCTCAGACACACCCATGATAGTAGGAGACTTGATCTGTTGCCCGAATTGATCAAGAAGCTCGCGCGTAATTAATTCAACTGGGTCGACGCCAAAATGCAAGGTGAAGCGAGGCAAACCAAAGTAGCCAATGGAGTCAGAACTCGCCCGGTCAGTATATTGACTGCCACGCAACAAGAGTATCTGACCGTTGTGTTCAACCAAACACGTTACATAGATTTTTTGTTGTCGGGGTTGTAGTGGCAACATGATACTTATACGTTAACTACAAACGCATCTTTCTTAGCGTCAAAGTCAACTGACACTCTCGTATGCTCTTTTACCTTGCCAGCAATAATTTCTTCGGCGAGAAGATCAAGAATGCGATTTTGAATCACGCGCTTAAGCGGCCGAACACCGTAGGCCGGATCAAAACCTTCTTTGATAAGCTGCTCTTTAGCTTTATCGGTTAGTTCAACGGCAACATCTTTCTCTTCCTTAATGAAGGACAACATGGCAGCAAGTTGCACATCGACTATCTCAGTGAGCATCTTCTCGTCAATCGCGTCAAACAGCACCATGTCATCGAGTCGATTAAGGAATTCTGGTCGGAAGTGCTTTTGCACCACTTCCATTACTTTTTCTTTGCGCTCCTTCTGGTCCTTTATATCGAGCATGAACTCACTACCAAGGTTGGAGGTCATAATGAGAATGGTGTTGGAGAAGTCGACGGTACGACCTTGGCTATCAGTGAGGCGACCATCATCGAGTACCTGCAAGAGAATATTGAAGAAGTCTGGGTGAGCTTTCTCCACTTCGTCAAAGAGAATGACTGCGTATGGCCGGCGACGCACTGGCTCAGTCAGCTGCCCACCTTCTTCGTACCCAACGTATCCTGGTGGCGCACCGACCAAGCGACTGACCGCAAAGCGCTCCATGTACTCACTCATGTCAATCCGGATCATTGACTTCTCATCGTCAAACATCTCCACCGCAAGCGCTTTCGCGAGTTCTGTCTTTCCAACGCCAGTTGGACCAAGGAAAAGGAACGAACCAATCGGACGGTTATCAGCCTTAAGACCAGCCCGAGAGCGACGAATGGCACGCGCAACGCTGCTGACTGCCTCATTTTGGCCGATGACGCGTTTGTGAAGTTCATCTTCAAGGTGTAGGAGGCGTTCAGCTTCAGTTTCCAAGAGACGTTCCACTGGCACACCGGTCCAGCGAGCCACCACTGCCGCTACATCAGACTCGGTCACTTCTTCTTTAATCAGGCGCTCACTATCTGGAATCGCTTCTAGCTTTGCTCGCGTTTCTTTAATTTTGGTTTCGATGGTAGGAATATCTTTATACTTAATTTGCGCCACTCGCTCTAAATTACCTTGACGTTCTTCGCGCTCTTCTTCAATTTTCAGGTTGTCAATCTGCTTGGCCAGATCACGCAGTTTATGCACCAGGTTGCGCTCTTGCTCCCAGCGCGCTTTGACAGTGGTAAAGTCTTCCTTGAGGGACGCTAGTTTTTCTTCGATCTCTTTTTTGCGCTCTTTACTTTGTTTGTCTTTCTCGCGCTTCAGCGCCTGGAGCTCAATTTCATATTGGGTAATCTGCCGATTCATTCGATCAAGGTTAGTCGGCATACTCTCCATCTGCATTTTGATGGTCGAGGTCGCTTCGTCGATTAAGTCGATTGCTTTGTCTGGGGCTTTACGTCCACTGATGTATCGGTTGGAGAGACGCACTGCCGCCACAAGCGCTGGGTCAGTGATCTCTACGCCATGATGAATTTCGTACTTTTCTTTAAGACCTCGCAAAATAGCCAGAGTGGCTTCGGCGTCTGGCTCCTCAACATAGACTGGCTGGAATCGCCTTTCAAGCGCAGCGTCTTTCTCAACATGTTGTCTGTACTCGTTGAGGGTAGTGGCACCAATGAGCCGCAATTTTCCACGCGCCAAGAGTGGTTTGAGCATATTCCCAGCATCAACTGCTCCTTCACCACCACCAGCACCGACGAGGGTATGGAGCTCATCAACAAACAGTATGATATTACCCGCTTCTTTCTCCACTGCCTTGAGCACTTCTTTGAGACGCTCTTCAAATTCACCACGAAACTTAGCGCCCGCGAGTAACGACCCGATCTCTAAACCGAGTAACCGCTTTCCTTTGAGGGATTCAGGCACATCACCAGACACAATTCGTTGCGCTAGACCTTCAACAATCGCCGTCTTTCCGACACCAGGTTCACCAAGGAGTACAGGGTTGTTTTTTGTCCGACGAGATAGCACCTGCATTACTCGACGAATCTCTTCATCACGACCAATGACAGGGTCGAGCTTGCCGTCTTGGGCGAGGCCGGTGTAGTCTTCGCCATACTTCTCCAGGACGTTTTGTTTGCTTTCTGGGTTTTGGTCGGTGACGTTCATATTGCCGCGTAGGTTATTTATGGTGCTGGTAATGTGGGTTGGTAATAGGTCATGCTTGGCGAGAATATCTCGCGGTGGTCCTTCGTTCGTCCCTAACGCCAAGAGGATATGCTCTACACTAATATACTCGTCCTTGAGGGAAGACGCCTCTTTCTCAGCTCGCCTAAAGACACTCACAACGGCAGGAGTGAGAGACGGATTGGCGGCCGTTTGCAAAATCGGTAGTCGATCGAGCGCATCTTCAGTGTCTAATAACACCGCTTCCGCGTTTACATCAAGGGCAGAGAGGAGCGGCGAGACGATGGTCTCGGGTGTAGTGATGAGCGCCTTGAGGAGGTGTAACGGATCAACATACTGATGTTTATACTCGTACGCTTCTTGAATGGCTTCCTCCAGTACTTGTCGTGATTTTTGGGTGAGTTTTTCGGGGTTCATAATTTATTTCTTAGCTTTTTTAGATTGTACAGGTTTCAGATATTTTTCATAACGTCCGGTTCGGTAAGCGCGTTTTTGTTCGCTAAATTCGCTAATTGACTTCAGATACGGATGAGCAGCCAGTTTCTTGCGCGCTCGGGACAAAATTAACTTTACCGCATTCTCAGTCTTACCAGTAATTCTGGCGATTTCAGCCACCTTGTATCCCTCCTGGTACTTGAGGTACAAAATGTTTTTTTCCGGTTCTGAAAGCTGCTGGACCGCCCGCCACAGAGAACGAATATTATCCTTAGTATCAAGATCACTCCAAATCTCTTCCGGTACGTCTACTCCCGTTGCCTCAATCGAGATGGGTTTAGGAGTGCGGTAGTAATTAACGAGTAAGTTGTGGGCAATGGTCAAAAGATACAATAGATATGATTTGCCCGTGTCCTTATACCGTGGCAGGGCTTTAAAAGCCCGTACAAACGTATCCTGTACTAAATCTTCAGCGACGTCTTCATCATGGCCAACGCGGTACCAAAAATAGTTGTATATTTTCTGATAATACTCTTTGTAGATTTCTTCAAAGGCCAACTGGTCATGCTGAGCGTTTTTCACTAATTGACTTTCTGTATTTGGCATTATCTAATTTTATTCCTATCTTTTAAAAAATCAAGAACGGTCATTTTTTCAAAATAACCTTCTTCTTACTCAAAACTATCTGAGAAGTGACACAAGACAAAATAGCCCGCTTATCTTCAAATGAGACTTCTTTGCGCAAGAACTTAACATAATCTTTCACATCAATATCTTTCACCGTCACCTTTGCACTCTCACCCAATAGTGACTTGCTAAATTTCTTGTATCTTGATACTTCTTCTCGCACTTTCTTCAGGACGCTCGTCTCACTTAATTCAACCGTATCAATGAGTGCTTGAGTTGCTCGTTCTCACGCTTTAAGCGATTGTGTTCTAATACACTCAACGTGTTGCTAGCACGAGTACCGAGCCAGCCATAGATAGTCTTCGTACTCACGCCATAGTGTTCACTCGCGTCATTAACACTCAAGCCTTCGCGTTTGATTTTGTTGATAATTTCCGCCTTGATTTCGTTTTTAATACGATGTGCTTTCTTTGCCATAGTTTGTTTAGTTAGTTGATACTAACTCAGAATTGGTGTGCAAAGAAAGGGGTGCCTTTCACTACTCAAGACTAAGCGTCAACCAGTATAGTCTTGAGTAACTAATATTCTGACATAATCGTGCCCGTAACTAGACCCACACAAAAACAGTCTTAAAGCTGTTTTTGTGTGGGTTATTTTTTGTAAGAAATTGTAGAAGTAGAACTTTTGTTGCATACCCCATGGGGTATGTTATACTTGTGCATATGAAACTAGATAAACAAAAATTAATTCACCACATCAGCCGACTTGAAGGACAATTACAGTCAATTAAAAGAGAACTGGCCACAGAAGAACCTGATTGCAAAAAAGCAGCTCTCACTTTAAAAGCTGCTTCTCGCTCGTTCTCAACCCTTCGCATGGCATTTGTCTCATGTTTTATAGAACATAAATATCTCTCTAAAAAGCAAGATTCGGACACAACATATCAAGCTCTTATTCAGGTCATTAATTCCTAAGTATATGAAACATATTTCCATCCAAGCTTTTAAAGAAGTAATTGAAAGTGAGGCAAATAATAACACTGTTGATTTTATCAATGTATGTACCCCTGCCGAGTACAAAGAGAAGCATATTAAAGGTGTGCGAAGTGTACCACTTGATACACTTCATACTCAAGTTGCAGAGCTTAACCAGAAGAAAACCGTGTACATTCACTGTCGCTCTGGTAATCGTGGACGACAAGCTATTGAAAAACTTCAATCACTTGGTGTGACAGCTGAACTGGTTAACGTTGAAGGTGGAATGCAGGCCTGGGAAGATGCTGGGTATGAGACACAATCACATACCAATCGTCTTCCTATCATGCGACAGGTGTTTATTGGTGCAGGAGGGCTAGTACTTGGAGGTGTACTGCTTGCCCACTTCGTAGACTACACTTTTATACTCATTCCTTTTTTTGTCTCTTTAGGATTACTCATGTCAGGCTTTACTGGTTGGTGTGGGATGGCTCTGTTGCTTAGTAAAATGCCCTGGAATAAATAAATACACTATGAATATTAAAATAATAAGTTTACTAAGTCTCCTAATTACAGGAGGAGCTATGGGATGGTTTTTAAATGGAATCCAAGATACTAAAGAGGTATCAATTGAAACAAAAACAACACCGCCTGAGCAGCAAGAGGTAGCTGTGGTGGCCAATGCTGCCGACTTCGTCTCTATTCGCCCGGCAGTTGCAGCATTGCCTGAACAAACACTTTCTGACGAAGAGCGAAGCGGTCTTATTTTCATGAGAGAGGAAGAAAAGCTTGCTCGGGATGTATATAGCGTTCTCTATGACAAATGGGAACTGCAGTTTTTTTCAAACATTGCCCAAAGCGAACAAACACATACTGAAGCCGTACGAACAATTCTTACTAAATACAATATCTCTGACCCAGTTACAGACGACACTATAGGAATTTTTGTAAATAGTGACTTACAAAAACTCTATGCGGACTTAACGACTCGAGGATTAGTATCATTAGAAGAAGCTTTGACCGTAGGTGCACACATTGAAGATCTTGATATCTCTGACCTGCAAAAACAAATAGCTCTCACAGATAATGATGATATAAAACTCGTCTATGAGAACCTGATGCGTGGCTCACGTAACCATCTTCGGGCATTTACTTCACAGCTTACTACTCGTGGTGAAACGTACACACCAAAATACATCACTCAATCAGAATTTGACACTATTATAGCCTCGGAGCAAGAAACCGGATCAGGTAGAGGAAATAATGGTCGTAGCTGGGGTGAGGATAGATAATTTAAAACTAAACATTAATTATCACACATACAACAAAAAATATTTATGTCCCAAACATTAACCATTCATCCAATCTTTGATGCCGATTCACACACTATTACCTATGTGGTATCAGATCCAGTTACTAAAAAATCGGCAGTGATTGATTCCGTACTCGATTATAATCATAAAAATGTAACGACGGATACAGTGCTAGCCGACGAAGTGATTGCATATATTCAAGAACAAGGTCTTGAGAACGAATGGCTACTAGAAACGCACATGCACGCAGACCACATCTCGGCCTCTAGTTATTTACAAGAAAAAGTTGGTGGTAAAAAAGCGATAGGAAATCAAATTAGCGTTGTCCAATCGTATCTTAAGGAAGTTTTCGACTTAAATGATAATTTCAAAACAGATGGTTCGCAATTTGATCATCTCTTTACAAATGGCGAAGAGTTTATGATTGGTAGCATCAAAGCAAAAGCCATCCATACTCCCGGACACACACCAGCTGACATGGCGTACCTCATTGATGGAATTTTGTTCACCGGTGACACTCTCTTGGCTCCTGATATAGGGACTGCGCGCTGCGACTTCCCAGGAGGAAGTGCTGAGACAATGTATGATTCAGTTCGACGCCTACTTGAAACGCTCCCTCCCGAAACTCCAATGTATATCTGTCACGACTATCCTGAAGGGAAGAACCGAGAACTACTTTATAACACAACTGTTGGTGAGCAAAAGCAGCAAAATATCCATGTTAAAGACGGGGTTTCAAAAGAAGAGTTTATCCATATGCGAAGCGAGCGAGATAAAACTTTAGACTTGCCTACTTACATCTTTCCAGCAGTTCAAATTAATGGAAATGCTGGTTCAATAGTGCCCGGCGAATTTATAAAACTAAGCTACAACAAAAAGGTGCTATAGCGTTCATCTGATACTTTTGTATGGAATTTTCTGGTTTTTTGGCCTCACTCGGTGTTGGCATTGCACTGGGACTTATAGGTAGTGGCGGAAGTATTTTAACTGTTCCTATCCTTGTATACCTGTTCAATGTTGATGTCATTAATGAAAGAGTGTCATAAAATTACCTGTTCATACACAGCAGCATTATGCACTTATTCTAGCTGTGGGAGCTATTGTTGGGATTCTTACGGGTTTAGTAGGTGCTGGTGATGGATTCTTAATCGTACCCGCTTTAGTTTTGCTCGGTCATCTACTATTGAAAGAAGCAATCGGTACTTCACTCGCTATCATTGCAACAAAATCACTAGTAGGATTTCTTGGAAAAAGTAGCATCAACCCGATTGATTGGCGGTTTCTTTTTACCGTTACAATTCTTTCATCTGCTGGTATTTTTATAGGATTTGTCCTTACTCGAAAAATCAGTGGTGAGAAACTCAAACCGGTTTTGGTTGGTTTGTACTAATCTTAGGAATCTAGATGCTTATTAAAGAGATTTTCTTTGCTTAAGCCAATCTTGATACCGAAACTATAAGTTTTGAATTCCACATCCTCCGCACATACAAAAAGCGCCCTAGGGCGCTTTTTGTATCTCATTCTTTACCTCCTAAAGCTCATCCTCAGCATCAGCGATGAGGTCAAGGGCCTCGTCGATAAGGTCTTCGGCTTCGTCCTCGTCTCCATCATCGATAGCATCTTCAGCATCGTCGAGGAGATCTTCGGCTTCATCAAGATAATCCTGAGCGTCGTCCATATCATCACCATCATCTTCAGCAGCATTGACTTGCTTTCGAACACTCTTGAGTTCTTTACGAGCATCATCAAGCATATCTTCGACATCACTACCACTACTGTCTTCGCCAATTGCATCAAGCGCATCATCAATCAGATTATCAGCCTCATCAACGAGATCCATCACTTCATCATAGTCTTCGTCATCCAGAGCATCCTCAGCATCATCAATCACATCGCGCGCTTCATCAAGAAGATCTTCTGATTCACCAACGTCTTCTCCATCTTCATCAGCTTCTTCAATTTCAGCTTCCGCGTCATCAAGTCGGTCTTTGACATCATCAAGAGCTTCTTCAGCTTCGTCTTCTTCTGATGCAATGCCAACTGCATCAAGAGCATCTTCGATGTAACTATCAACATCATCAAGATATTCTGAAGCTTCATCAGCATCTCCGCCTACATACGCAAGCACTGCACGATAGAAGTAATCACGAGCTTCAACAAGACTATCAACCGCCTCATCGTACTCATCAGCATCATCATTGTCAGCCACTTCTTCTTCAGCGTCACGAAGGGCAGTAGTGATGCTCTTGAGCTTACCTGCCACACTACTGGCTACTGGTTTTGTAACCGTGGTTGTAGTCTGATTTTTCATCTTTTGCTGGAGTTCAAGAATCTGCTTCATAAGTGCATCTTGAGCTGCATTGCCAGTATTTGATGGTGTGTTTGGTGTTGGAGTCACACTACCTCCACTCACAAGCGCATTGTAGGCTTGACGTGATTTTGGACCAAAGTAACCACTGGCAGGGCTAAGGTTATTGGCTATCTGCCACTTAATAACTGCAGCTTGGGTAAGAGACTTATACTCTCCAGTTTCTTTACCCGGCGCACCGGCACCGGTAGTACTAATAACGTAGCCGTTTGCATTGAGGTACTGCTGGAGACAACGAACATCTTCACCAATCACCCCCATCTGGAGATCACGACTAAACGTACAACTTGGACTCGTCACGGCAAAGGCCATGGGGGCTGATAATGCAAAAAATCCAACTGCGAGCACCGCGAAGAGTGCGAGGTGGAAATATGATTTATAATTTGTATTCATAACAAACGTAGTATACAAGAAAAAAGTGTAGACACACCACCTGTGGTATCTGGAGATTACTCTTAGAGTAGCAATTTGATGTGGACAAAGACAGAATCATCGGCATAAATGCCCTCTTTCTTACGAATGACTGCCTTGAGCGGCAAGAGATATTGGCCTGACTTCTTGTCTAGGAAGATGGAGGTAGTCCACACCTGCGCTCCTACCTGCACTTCAACCGGCACCGAACCAAAACCCGCTTTGATTTTGACACCAGTTTTTATAGCAGTTGATTCGGCTTTTGGGACACCCACGAAGTGCCAGCCAGCCATCCCTGGGTAGAGCCAAACTTTAGAGGTGAAGGTATAGTGGCGTTTCATATATGAATTGTAATATTTTAAGGAGAGAAGAATTTCGGTCGTTACATGACCAGTATACCTTTTTGATATTTTATTTCGCACAGCTTATAAAATATGCTTAAAAGGTTTTCGAATCCTCACGTAAAGCGACCCACGCTTTACTTCTCCTCCCCTCAGTAAACAACCACCGGACTTAGGTCCGGTGGCTTTGGTTCACCCTAGTCGGGTGAACGTCATGCCTTCTACGAAGGCTTTGGTGGTTAGTTTGAAATAAGCTTGCTAAAGAGGTTGGG